>NZ_JBVJAB010000096.1:0-1125 GCF_055591025.1 Streptomyces sp. NPDC041784 | reverse complement strand
AGAGGTCGTTTTCTCCCGTTGTTTCATCCCGTGATGCGGTTTTGGTCCGGTGGTGTCGGGTCGCGCCAGGAGACTGTGGTTTCACCGGTGAGGCGGCGGGCCATCAGGTCGGTCATGGCGAGGTGGATCATGGCTTCCGAGCGGGCTGGGAGGGTTTCGTAGTCGCGTGCGAGACGGCGGTGGAACATCAGCCATCCGTAGGTCCGTTCCACGGTCCAGCGCTTGGGCAGCGGGGTGAATCCCCTGGTCCCGGGGGTGCGCTGGACGATTTCCATGTCGATGCCGAGGGTGGCTGCGTGCTCGACGAGGTGCCGGCGGTAGCCGCCGTCGACCCAGGCTTTGCGGATGGTGGGGTGGGCGGTCGCGATCTGGTCGACCAGGTGGGTGCCGGCGGCGGAGTCCTGCACGCTCGCGGCTGTGACCAGCACTGCGAGCAGGAGGCCAAGGGTGTCGGTGACGATGCTCCGCTTGCGGCCGACGATCTTCTTGCCCGCGTCCGTGCCCTGGCTCGAGGCGGGCACGCTGGTGGAAGTCTTGACGCTCTGCGCATCGAGCACGCAGGCGGACGGCTCGGCCTCCCGGCCCTCCTTCTGCCGCAAGAGCCGCCTGAGCAGGCCGTTGAGCTGCGCGAACACGCCTTCCTGCTGCCACTTGGCGAAGTACCCGTAGACCGTGTTCCAGTGTGGGAAGTCGTGCGGGAGGTAGCGCCACTGCACGCCCGTGCGGTCCACGTAAAGGATCGCGTTCATGATCTCGCGCAGGTCATGCTCCGGTGGCCTGCCGAAGTCCAGGGCTCGGCCACGACGTTCGAAGCGCCACGCCGCCAGGACCGGCTCGATCAATTCCCAGCGGGCATCGGATAGATCACTCGGATACGCACGACGGTCAGCCATGATCTGGGCATACCGCCGCCCGGGGGCGTGCGCCCAGGCGCGCATCCTGCCGCGTCGAAGCACGGAACAGAACCGGGCGTCCTGGAATGAGACAGGCGCGAGCAGACCTCCGCCCCATCCGTCACACCGCCAGCCTCACCAAGCAGAGCCGCCTCCACAGACCCACCAGCAACACTCCGAGAGACAGAATGAACCAACTCAAAGCACAGCATTCAAGATGAAAACGACCTCT
>NZ_JBVJAB010000095.1:0-1130 GCF_055591025.1 Streptomyces sp. NPDC041784 | reverse complement strand
CCTAGTGACCTGAGTCGGAGATTCGTCGGCAGTAGGCGGCTACTTTGTCGAGGATCTCGTCGGCGGTCTTCGTCCAGATGAACGGCCTCGGGTGTTCGTTCCAGTCGGCGAGCCAGCTGCGGATGTCCCGTTCAAGGGCCTGGACGGAGCGGTGGACGCCTCGCTTGAGCTTCTTCTGCGTGAGCTCGGCGAACCACCGCTCCACCAGGTTCAGCCAGGACGAACTCGTCGGCGTGAAGTGGAGATGGAAGCGCGGGTGGGCCAGCAGCCACTGCTTGACGGCGGGCGTCTTGTGGGTGACGTAGTTGTCGAGGATGAGGTGGACGTCGAGGTCGGCGGGGACTTCCTTGTCGAGCTTGGTCAGGAACTTCTTGAACTCGACGGCCCGGTGGCGCCGGTGCAGGGAGCCGATCACCTTGCCGGTGGCGACTTCCAGTGCGGCGAACAGGGTGGTGGTGCCGGCGCGGACGTAGTCGTGACTGCGGCGTTCGGGAACGCCGGGAACCATCGGCAGCACGGGCTGGGACCGGTCGAGGGCCTGAATCTGGGACTTCTCGTCCACGCAGAGCACCAAGGCCTTCTCCGGCGGGTCGAGATACAGGCCCACCACGTCGCGGACCTTGTCGATGAACAGCGGGTCCGTGGACAGCTTGAACGTCTGCGACCGGTGCGGCGCGAGGGCGAACGCCCGCCAGATCCGCGAGACCGCGGACTGCGACATGCCCGTGGCCGCCGCCATCGACCTGGTCGACCAGTGGGTCGCGTTCTTCGGCTTCTCCTCCAGCGTCTTGACGATGACCCGCTCGACGTCCGCGTCGGTGATCTTCCGGGGGACGCCGGGCCGCGGCTCGTCGGACAAGCCGTCCAGGCCCCGTTCGAGGAAGCGCCTCCGCCAGGTGCGGACCGTGTCCGGAGTGATCCGCAGCCGGCGTGACACTTCCATGATCGAGTGCCCGTCGGCGCACTCCAGCACGATCCGCGACCGCTGGGCCAGCGCCTGAGCCGTCGTGCGGCGACGCACCCAGCCCTCCAGCACGGCCCGCTGGGCATCGGTCACCGACAACGGCGGAATCTTCGGACCCGGACGACTCATACCGAACCAACGACGAATCTCCGACTCAGGTCACTAG
>NZ_JBVJAB010000094.1:0-1313 GCF_055591025.1 Streptomyces sp. NPDC041784 | reverse complement strand
GGGTCTCGCGTCAGTCGTTGCAGGGTGCAGAAGGCGTGGGCGGCGGAGACGAGGGTGACGTGGTGGTGCCAGCCGCCCCAGGTGCGGCCCTCGAAGTGGGCCAGTCCCAAGGCCTGTTTCATCTCTCGGTAGTCGTGTTCGATGCGCCAGCGGAGTTTGGCCAGCCGCACCAAAGTCGCCAGGGGCATCCCGGAGGGCAGGTTCGACAGCCAGAACTGCACCGGCTCGCTCTCGCCGGCCGGCCACTCGGCCAGCAGCCACCGCTCGGGCAGTTCCGGATCATCGGCAGCCTTGCGGATGCCGCGTCCGGCCGGGCGGACCCTGAGGGCGACGAAGCGCGAGTACATGCGCTTGAAGCCGCTGCGGCCCTTGCCCGGGCGGGATCCTTCCCGCCAGGACACCGGCCGTGCGGCCGTCTTCCCCGCCGCGACGACCAAGTCCTTCATCGTCTGCGCAGGCTCGGGATACTGCACTTTCGGTGGCCGTCCGGTGCCCGCATGAACCGGCTGGACGGGCCGGGCGCCGGCCGGGTGCGCGGTGTGCCGGCCGGAGACACCGACCGCATAGGGCAGATCTCGTTCCTCCAGGCCGAGGCGGAAGGCGGCGGCATCGCCGTATCCGGCGTCCGCGACCACCAGGGGGACATCGATGCCCCACGACCGTGTCTCGTCGATCATGTCCAGGGCCAACTGCCACTTCTCCACATGCCCCACCCGGGCAGGAATCGAGCAGCGGGTGCGACGGGCGACCTTGTCCGCATCCGCGTCCACGGAAGCGGGATCCCACGAAGCCGGCAGGAACAGCCGCCAGTTCACCGCGGCCGAGGCATGATCGCGGGCCAGGTGCAGCGAGACGCCCACCTGGCAGTTGGTGACCTTGCCTGCGGTCCCGGTGTACTGCCGCGACACACACGCCGAGGCGTCCCCGTCCTTGAGGAAACCGGTGTCGTCGATGACCAGCGCCTCCGGGCCGATCGCCTCGTGCATCCGCCAGGCCAGCCGGGCCCGTACATGCGCCGGATCCCACGGGCTGGAAGTGATGAAGTGTGCCAGCGCCTGCCGGTTGCCGTCCTCGCCCAGGCGAGCTGCCATCGGCTCCACCGACTTACGTCTGCCGTCCAGCAGCAGCCCGCGCACATACGCCAGC
The DNA here is from genome assembly GCF_055591025.1 of Streptomyces sp. NPDC041784. Lineage (NCBI taxonomy): Bacteria > Bacillati > Actinomycetota > Actinomycetes > Kitasatosporales > Streptomycetaceae > Streptomyces > Streptomyces sp. NPDC041784. The sequence continues at coordinate 167 of NZ_JBVJAB010000094.1, read as the reverse complement.
CCCCAGCGCCGCTGATCCGCACGGAAGAACCCGTCGAACAACCCCGCCGCGAACGCCTCCAAGTCCTCCCGGACTTCGGCCATCTCCTCAGGTGTCACACCAGCTCAACGACACCCACGAGCAAACAGACACGCCACTCACGAGTGAAGATGACCAAGCCCTACTAG
>NZ_JBVJAB010000093.1:0-1378 GCF_055591025.1 Streptomyces sp. NPDC041784 | reverse complement strand
GGGACTGTAAGACGTTCGGTGTAACTCCCGATCATGGAAGATGCATCGATGACCAGTGAGAACGTGTTCGGATCTGAGGCTGTCGAGCCCGTGGAGGCTGTGCAGGCAAAGGCTGTGGACGACCAGTTGATCGACGAGCTGGTGGGCCGAGCCCAGGCCGAGGGTCTGCAGCTGACCGGTGAGGGCGGGCTGCTCCAGCAGCTGACCAAGCGGCTGCTGGAGTCCGCCCTGGAGGGGGAGATCACCGACCACCTCGGCTATGACAAGCACGACCCGGTCGGCAAGAACGGCGGCAACTCCCGCAACGGCAAACGCTCCAAGACCGTCCTGACCGATGTCGGACCGGTGGAGATAACCGTGCCCCGTGACCGCGACGGCTCCTTCGAACCAAAGATCGTCAAGAAGCGGCAGAAGCGCCTGAGCGGCGTCGACGAGATGGTCATCTCTCTGGCCGCGAAGGGCCTGACCACCGGCGAGGTGCAGGCGCACCTGGCCGAGGTCTATGGCGCCGAGGTCTCCCGGCAGACCATCTCCACCATCACCGACAAGGTGCTGGAGGGCATGGCCGAATGGCAGAGCCGGCCGCTCGACGCCGTCTATCCGGTGGTCTTCATCGATGCCATCCACGTGAAGATCCGTGACGGTGCGGTGGCCAACCGTCCCGTCTACGTGGCTCTGGCCGTGACCACCGAGGGCCGACGGGAGATTTTGGGGCTGTGGGCCGGTGACGGCGGTGAGGGCGCCAAGCACTGGCTGCACATCCTCACCGAGATCAAGAACCGCGGCGTGAGCGATGTGCTGATGCTGGTCTGCGACGGGCTCAAGGGCCTGCCCGAGGCGGTGGAGACGGTCTGGCCGCGGACGATCGTGCAGACCTGCGTGGTGCACCTGCTGCGGAACTCCTTCCGCTATGCCGCCCGGCAGGACTGGGACAAGATCGCCAAGCTTTTGAAGCCCGTCTATACGGCGCCGACCGAGGAGGCCGCCCTGGACAGGTTCGCCGAGTTCGCCGACGCCTGGGGCAGGAAATACCCGGCGATCGTGAAGCTGTGGGAGAACGCCTGGGAGGAGTTCACCCCGTTCCTGCGGTTCGACACCGAGATCCGTCGCATCGTCTGCACGACGAACGCGATCGAGTCGGTCAACGCCCGTATCCGCCGGGCGGTCAAGGCCCGCGGGCACTTCCCGAACGAGCAGGCCGCGTTGAAGTGCGTCTACATGGCGATCATGTCGCTCGACCCCACGGGCAAGGGCCAGGCCCGTTGGACCATGCGCTGGAAGACCGCGCTGAATGCCTTCGACATCACCTTCGACGGCCGCCTCTCCGCAGCCCGTCAGTAACCGTCAACCCCGGTTACACCGCTCGTTTGACAGACCC
>NZ_JBVJAB010000092.1:0-1416 GCF_055591025.1 Streptomyces sp. NPDC041784 | reverse complement strand
CAATGCTGGTGACTTAAGTTCTGTCTTGTCGAGTGATACTGACGGTGTCCGGTGCGGGTGGTGTCCGGCTGCGATGCTCGGCCCGTTTGAGCGGCCAGTTGGACATCTTGCGTTTGATTACTCGGGGGCAGGTCCGGTGGCGGCGTGCGGGCAGCAGGCGTTCGGCGATCTCAGCCAGGGTGCGGGCCAGTGCCCGGGCGAGTCGGCCGGGGGGAAAACGCCGCCTGGGCCGGGACCTGGCGGCGCACGATCCGCAGGGACCGCGTGAAGGACAGACGGTCAGGGTCCAGGCCCTCACGCAGGGCGGTCTGGTGCATCAGCTGCCGGATGGCGTGGTGCACCAGGAGGAAACCGTAGATCTCCTGCTCCACACCCCACGGATATTTCGAGCGCAGGATCAGTTTCGGGCCGCGCTGGTGGGTCTTGATCTCGTCCAGCGTGGTCTCGATCTCCCACCGCTGGGCGTAGAGCGCGGCCAGTTCCCGCGCCGGTGCCTGCTCTGGATCGAGCAGAGTGGTCAGCAAGCGGTAGACGGTGGCGTCGCCGGTGCGGGCAAGGGTGTACTCGATCACGCGAACCACCACCGGGTTGCGGCGGCTCTTGCGGTCGGGTTCGGCATGGACCGTGCTGAGGTAAGAGCCGTCGGCGAGGGCCTGGGTGACAGGCAGGGCCGCGCTCTTGCGCACTCGCCACAGCAGGTCGGCGCCGCTGTCCCGGGCGGCCTGCCACAGCTCGAAGCCGTAAAAGCCCCGGTCGGCCAGCAGGAGCATCCCTTCCCCGAGCTGGGTGAACAGCTGCCGGGACAGGCTCTGCTCGCTCGCCGACTGCGGGCCGATGGCAGCGCCGAACACCGCGTGGGTGCCGCATTCCGCCAGGGCGACCAGCCGTGCCTGCGGGAACGCAGCTGCCCCGCGCCCTGAGGCATGACGGCCGAAGAACTCCTCGTTGGGCGCCGTGTCCGCCAGGTCCAGCATCGTGCCGTCCACCACGACCAGACGCCAGTGCCGGTACCAGGCACCGACCGTCTCGGGCACGGCCACCGGCCGGCAGACCCGGGCGAACAGCCTCTTCAGGGGCTCCGGGCCCAGACGCCGACGCGCCCGGCCGATCGCGGCGGTCGTCGGCACCCGCCACGACCGCCGTCCCTCGCCCAGCCCCTCGCCCAGCAGCCGGGCCACCTCTTCGTATCCCTGCCCGAAGAACAGGCACATCGCGAGGATGAAGTACACCACCACGCGTGCCGGCAGCAGGCGACTGCGCTGCTCGCCCCGACCGGTCTCGGCGATCACCTCATCAACCAGATGAGGCGGAAACGCCTGCGTCAGCACCCCGATCGCGATCCGGTCCGACAGCCGCTCACCCGCAGGCGCCCTGACCTGCCCCACCCTCGCCACACACAAGACAACGAGACACAGC
>NZ_JBVJAB010000091.1:0-1439 GCF_055591025.1 Streptomyces sp. NPDC041784 | reverse complement strand
TCATGCGGGGTCCTTAAGAATGTTGGCGGTCCGGGAGGACCGGGTGTGGCTGATGCGAGGTTGCCGCTGATGGCTCAAGGAGAATGGCCGCCCGGTCCTCCGGGACGCTCCGACCACTGATTGAGAACTGCGGTCATCGCTGCTTAAGGACCTGTCGGCGGAGTGTTCTTCGGACCACGGAAATGCTGGTCCGAAGGGAACGGAACGACAGGCTTGAGCACGTCTCACAAGCGGATATGGGTCGGCGTCGATGCCGGCAAAGGGCATCACTGGGCGGTGGCCGTGGATGCCGACGGCGAGACCCTGTTCTCGACGAAGGTGATCAACGACGAAGCCCAGATCCTCACGCTCATCGAGACCGCTCGCGAGAGGGCCGACGAGGTGCGGTGGGCAGTGGACATCAGCGGCCGGGCGTCCACCCTGCTGTTGGCCCTGCTCGTCGCCAACGGCCAGCGGGTCGTCTACGTACCCGGACGCACCGTGAACCGCATGTCCGGCGCCTACCGCGGAGAGGCCAAGACCGACGCCAAAGACGCGAAGGTCATCGCCGACCAGGCACGCATGCGCCGGGACTTCGCGCCGCTGGAAACACCCCCGGAGCTGGTCTCCACCCTTCAACTGCTGACGAACCACCGCGCCGACCTGATCGCCGACCGTGTCCGGCTGATCAACCGGCTCCGCGACATGCTGGTCGGGATCTGTCCCGCCTTGGAACGAACCTTCGACTACTCCGCGGCCAAGGGCCCCGTCGTCATGCTGACCGAGTACCAGACCCCGGCCGCCCTGCGGCGGATCGGCGTCAAGCGCCTGACCACCTGGCTGGAGCGGCGCAAGGTCCGCGGGGCCTCGGACGTCGCGGCCAAGGCTGTGGAGGCCGCCCAGTCCCAGCAGACCGCCCTGCCCGGCGAGAAGCGGGCCGCCAAACTGGTCTGCGACCTCGCCCACCAGCTCCTGGCCCTCGATGAGCGGATCAAGGACAACGACCGGGAGATCCGCGAGACCTTCCGCACCGACGACCGCGCCGAAATCATCGAATCCATGCCCGGCATGGGACCGATCCTGGGCGCCGAGTTCGTCGCCATCGTCGGCGACCTGGGCGGCTACAAGGACGCCGGCCGCCTCGCCTCCCATGCCGGCCTGGCTCCGGTCGCCCGGGACTCCGGCCGCCGCACCGGCAACTACCACCGGCCCAAACGCTACAACCGCCGCCTTCGACACATCTTCTACATGTCGGCGCAGACCTCCATGATGCGGCCCGGCCCCTCCCGGGACTACTACCTCAAGAAGCGATCCGAGGGTCTGCTGCACATGCAGGCTCTGCTCTCGCTCGCCCGCCGCCGGGTCGACGTTCTGTGGGCAATGCTGCGTGACAAAAGGCTCTTCACCTCCGCCCCACCCGTCACGCAGGCGGCTTGACACGGTCATTGAGATTCTCCTTC
>NZ_JBVJAB010000090.1:0-1447 GCF_055591025.1 Streptomyces sp. NPDC041784 | reverse complement strand
TCAGCCTGCCTCCAGCTTCAACCGGTCCCTGCGAGGACCAGCGGCGGGCCTCTCATCCCGCGAGATCCATCAGCGCCTCGTGGCGCACAGCCGAGCTCGTCGATGCAGAGGAGGTCGACGCGGCCGTAGCGGGCGATGGTCTTGGTCAGCTGCTTCTCGTCGGCGGCCTCGACGAGCTCGTTGACCAGCTTGGTCGCCAGCACGCACTTGACCCGGTATCCGGCCATCGCGGCCTCGGTCCCGAGGGCGATCAGAAGGTGGGACTTGCCGGTGCCGGAGTCTCCGATGAGGCAGAGCGGCAGGCTCTTCTTGATCCATTCGCACTTGGCGAGGGTGTGGATCAAGGCTGCGTCGATGTTCGGGTTGGCGTCGAAGTCGAACTTCTGAACTTATCTGGGGTAAGAGTAATTCGATCTCGCAAAGTAGCTGATCAGAGCATTGATGACGCGTCCGGAAGGTGGCTGGATTCGCTCGCCCTGCCGGGCGATCTGATCTTGGAGGTAAGTCGCTGTCCTGGCGGAGTGGTCCATCCGTAGGATCGCGTCATGACTGCCGATGCCCCGCTCACCCGAGAGTCGTTCCGACGCGCTCTGTCGATCAACACGCCCGGACCGATGTCGCAGCTCCCCAGTCGTGTCTGGACGGACGCCGACTGGGACCGGATCCGGAGGGGATATCGGGCCCGGGACATGGATGAGAAGTGGAACGTCTTCGCTGAGGACAGGGTCGTCTATCTGCACCGCAGTTGGACCGGCTTTGGCGTCTTCGAAGCGACGTTCGCACCTGTCGAGGGTGGTGGTTGGCGGATCGCCTCAGCCGTCGTGGAAGCGGGCCGCGGGGGCCTTCATGGGAACTCGGCCGACTATGACTGTCTGATGCTGGAGCTGGTGCTCAGCGGTGTCGTGCTCGGAGAGCCGGCGGTGGAACTTCGTCAACAGCTGGTGGAGGTGGTGCGTCAGGCCTCGGGAGTCGCCGACGCTTCCGCCGGTGTGGTCCAGCACAGCATGCTGGGGCTGCGTTCGGACTCGTAGCCAGCGTCTCGATCGGGCTGACTGCAATTGGTCACGTGCCAGTGCCCTTGGCATGGAGGTCGCGCTGCAAGCGGAGGATCTCTCCATGGGCGGCGGCGAGCCTCTGCTCCAGATCGCGGACTTGCTCTCGGCGGGTGTTGCGTTCGTGTCGGAGGGCCTGTGTCAGGGTCTGGATCACGGTGCCGTCGCTGTTCGTTGCGGCGTCGGCAAGAGTGTTTGTCTTGGGGTTCTGCTGACTGCGCAGGGTCTCGATGCGGCGTCGCAGGTCGGGGTGGCTGTAGAGAAAGTCGAGGCTGACACCTCCAGCTCGGGCGACCGATCGGGGGTCTGTCAAACGAGCGGTGTAACCGGGGTTGACGGTTACTGACGGGCTGCGGAGAGGCGGCCGTCGAAGGTGATGTCGAAGGCATTCAGCG
>NZ_JBVJAB010000089.1:0-1509 GCF_055591025.1 Streptomyces sp. NPDC041784 | reverse complement strand
CTGCGGCCCGGCGGCGAGGAGTACCTCGACTCGGAGAAGTACCAGCTCAAAGCCCGCGACTGGGCCGCGGCCGAACGCGAGGGCCGCACCCTCGCACCCCTCATCACGAAGCTGAACGAGATCCGCCGCGGTCACCCCGCGCTGCACCGGCTCCGGAACCTCCGCTTCCATCGCACCGACAACGACTCCGTCCTCGCGTACAGCAAGCGCGACGGGGCCGACACGGTGATCGTCGTGGTCAACCTCGACCCCCACCACACCCAGGAGACGACGGTCTCGTTGGACATGCCGCAACTCGGCCTGGACCACGGCGCGTTCCTGACCGTGCACGACGAACTGACCGGTGAGACGTACACGTGGGGCAGCAGCAACTACGTGCGCCTGGAGCCCGGCCCGGCACCGGCCCACGTGTTCCACGTCCGGTGACCCGCACCGCAGATCGGAGACTCCAGACCGCCATGACCGTCAACTCACCTGTTCCGGACACCTTCGAGGACACGCCCGCAGGGGACCGCGACCCCGAGTGGTTCAAGCGCGCCGTGTTCTACGAAGTCCTCGTCCGTTCCTTCCAGGACAGCAACGGCGACGGCGTGGGCGACCTGAAGGGTCTCACCGCGAAGCTCGACTATCTCCAGTGGCTGGGCGTCGACTGCCTCTGGCTGCCGCCCTTCTTCAAGTCGCCCTTGCGGGACGGCGGATACGACGTCTCCGACTACACCTCCGTGCTCCCCGAATTCGGCGACCTGGCCGACTTCGTGGAGTTCGTCGACCACGCCCACCAGCGCGGGATGCGCGTGATCATCGACTTCGTGATGAACCACACCAGCGACCAGCACCCGTGGTTCCAGGAGTCACGCAAGGACCCCGACGGGCCCTACGGCGACTACTACATGTGGGCCGACGACGACAAACAGTACGGCGACGCCCGGATCATCTTCGTCGACACCGAGGTCTCCAACTGGACCTTCGATCCGGTCCGCCAGCAGTACTTCTTCCACCGCTTCTTCGCCCACCAGCCCGACCTCAACTACGAGAACCCGGCCGTGCAGGAGGAGATCCTGGCCGCTCTGCGGTTCTGGCTGGACCTGGGCATCGACGGATTCCGCCTCGACGCGGTGCCCTATCTCTACGCGGCCGAGGGCACCAACTGCGAAAACCTTCCGGCAACGCACGAGTTCCTCAGGCGCGTGCGCCGCGAGATCGACGCGATGTACCCGGACACGGTGATCCTGGCGGAGGCCAACCAGTGGCCCGAGGACGTGGTCGACTACTTCGGCGACTACGCCTGCGGCGGCGACGAATGCCACATGGCCTTCCACTTCCCCGTCATGCCCCGCATCTTCATGGCCGTCCGCCGCGAGTCCCGCCACCCGGTGTCGGAAATCCTCGCCAAGACCCCCGCCATCCCCGCCACGTGCCAATGGGGCATCTTCCTCCGCAACCACGACGAACTCACCCTCGAAATGGTCACGGACGAAGAACGCGACTACATGTACGCGGAATACGCGA
>NZ_JBVJAB010000088.1:0-1542 GCF_055591025.1 Streptomyces sp. NPDC041784 | reverse complement strand
GCGTCTTCCGCAGAGCCCGCTGCAGCCCCAACCGCATGACGGTCATCGCCGCTGCCGTCCTCACCCTGGAGCGCCAACGCTGAAAACGCTCACTGTTCGGGTGCCGGAGACGTCCTGTAGATCTAGGCGTCCGCAACCCACACGAGGAGCAGGATGACTGGAGTACTGGGGCTGGCTGGCCCCGCACAGAGTGAGGTCCTCCACCACTTCACCGGCAGGAATGGCGGACGGCCGAACTGGGTGCCCGAGGAGATCCAGACCATGACGCCCGAGGAACGCCTCGACTCGATCCTCGGAAGCGCCAAGCTTCGGGCGTTCGCCCCGTTCGGGGCCGCCCCGGCCGGCCAGGGCGCACAAGGCACCCCCTGCCTGTGCTTCTCCGAGTGCACCCCCGAGCACCTGTCCTTCCTCGTCCACTGGAAGGGCTTCCGCCCATGGGGCATCGTCGGCAGCAGGGACAGCATCCACAGGGCCGGCGGGGGGGCCGTCGCGTACGTACCGCCCGATGAGCACCAGCGATTCGTCGACGCCGGACTCGGCCACTGGGCCGTCCGCACGGAATCCGGCTCGACATGGATGCACGAGCGAGAATGGCGCATCCCCGTCCGCGACAGCGATGACGACGCAGTCATCGTCGGCGGCGTGGTGGCCATCCTCATAGGCGACGTCGAGTGGCGGCCGACGAAGATACCCACGGGCTCCTGGGTGGACGGCTCCACCGGAGAACACCTCCCCGGACCTATGACCCCGTTCGCTGTGGAGCTGGAGGACTACCCGCCGCTATGGCGGGAGTCTCGCGTCTGGGCCTGGGACCAGAAGACCAGCGAGGTCGTCAAGTACGAGCCTGGCGAGCTCGCCGACTAGTCCAGAAACCCGAGAGGACTGTCCGGGCGGCAATGAGGGCACGGCTTCACCTGATGACGCAGCGCATCGAGAGCCTGCGCCCGCGTCGCCGGACGACACCGCCCGCTCTTGGCAGCCGCCCAGCAGTCCCCGGTATGAACGGCGTCCAAATTGTTCCGGTTCAAGCCGTACTGAATGAGCCACTCCGGAGGCGGCGGCCGCCGCTCCTCGCCCCGCCTGCGCTCCTCCGCCCGCCGCTGCTCCAGCGCGATCCACCCGTCGATCTGCGCCAGCGCAGCGGTCGCCTGCTGCACGACCACGCGACGCGCGAAGTGCAGCAGTTCAAGATTCGACGGGCCGGGTTCGGTCACATGTTCGATTCTAGCTGCATGGGCGCCCCGCGACTGAGTGGGCCCTCCGTTGACCGCAAGGTTAGTCGCGTGCAGCCTGTTGACCTGGGCCGACTAGGTTGGATGTCAACCAGTGGTGGTGAATCTGGGAGCTGACATCACTTCTCGTCTCCGCCCACCCGTCCGTGCCCCAGCAGCCACTGATGCTGACCGACACGCGACTGTCAGGCTGTCGTCAGAGTCGAGCCCGCACACCTAGTGACCTGAGTCGGAGATTCGTCGGCAGTAGGCGGCTACTTTGTCGAGGATCTCGTCGGCGGTCTTCGTCCAGATGAACGGCCTCGGGTGT
>NZ_JBVJAB010000087.1:0-1824 GCF_055591025.1 Streptomyces sp. NPDC041784 | reverse complement strand
ACGTGTTGGTGGATCGCGTCGGTGATCACCATGCCGACCGAGTAGGACAGCCAGCGTCCTCGCTTCGCGAGCCAGGCGACGAAGTCGTGGGTGCCGCCCGCGGAGTCGGTGCGGATCAGGGTCTGCCGCCCGCGCCGATACTCCTTCGGCAGCTGGGCCAGGGCCAGGCGGGTGGTGGTGATGTGGTCGGAGGCGGTGTTCGAGCCCGCGTTGCCGGGTCTGAGCAGGGCCGCGACGGGTTCCCCGGTGCCGCCCGGGCCGTGGTCGACGAAGGCGATCAGCGGGTGATGGCCGTAGGCCCGCTTCCAGGTCGGGGCAGCATCCTGCTTGTCGGAGTGCGCGATCACCAGCACCCCGTCGAGGTCCACGGTCACCTGCCCGTCGGCATCCGGCGCCGCGGCTCCGGCCAACTTCCAGACGTGTTCCCGTACTTGTGCCCGCCCGGTCCTGATCGCCGTCAGGGCCTTCGGACCGGCCGCGCCCAGAGTGTCGATCAGTCGGGAGACCGTCGGATCGGAGGCCACCGGCCCGAACACGGCCGGCTCGGCCCGCAGCATCCCGACATCGGCCAGGCAGTCACCGCCCAGCGCGACCGCGAGCGCTACATCCAGCAGGATCTTCCCCGGATCGTGCACCGCCCTCGGCTTCCGCCACGGTGCCAGCGCCGCCGATATCGCCTGGTCCAGGCCGGTCTTGCGGATCGTCTCGACCAGCAGCACACCACCGGCCTGGGAGACCACCCCGCGACCACCGCCCTCGGTACGGACACGCGGGTAGGGCCCGATACGCTTCTTCACCTGGAGAGTGCTTCTTTCCTGTGACGACCTGGACCCTAGACAAGTCCCATCGTTGCAGGTCAGGGGCACTCTTCGCGTTTCTGATCACCCACCGGACACAATATGGGGCGCGAACTCTGCCGCCCCCGAGCGTCACACCAGCAAGGGAGAATTCCCGCGATGACAGACGAACACGAACCTGACGGCGATCTCTACGTGCTGTGGCACGCGCGCCATCTCGCGGTGGAGCAGGACGAACGGGTCATCCATCTCGATGCGGACGGCACCATCCACCTGGACGAGGAGGAGTGGAGGATCATCGGCATCTACCCGGACCAGGCAGTCGCGGAGAGGCAGCGGGAGATCTCCAGGAAGCTTCCAGGGTTCCGGGACGAACCTGATTGTTTCGAGATCGCACCCGTGACGGTGGACGAGGATTTGTGGAACGAGGGGTTCGTCACGGTGTACCCCGAAGGGCTTAGGCGAGACTCATGAACCGGACGCTCTACCTCCTGGTGCACAGGCATCACTTCGCGGACGAGCCGGGTGCTCCCACCACCGTCGACTTCATGGAAGACGGCGAACCGCTCTTCTGGGACGACAGCGAGGACAGCTTCACGTTCCTCGGCCTGTACTCAAGCCAGCAACGGGCGGAACAACGCATCGAGCAGGCGCGCACCCTACCCGGATTCAGGGACCATCCCAACGGCTTCCACGTGCACGAGTACACCGTGGGTCAAACCCACTGGGCCGAAGGATTCCTCGTCGGCGAACAAACCGACGGCTGAGCAGGCACCACCGCCTCCAGCCGCGATTCTTCTCGACGGTCCGCCGACTCCATAGCAGGACCGAACCGGCCTGCGAGGCCATCTGGCGGCCGTCTCCCTGGACACGGACGCGCGGGTACAACCCGGTAGGCTCTGTCACCTGGAAAGTGCTCTTTTCCTCGCAGTCGAGAGGACCCTCAGTAAGTCCCATCGTTGCAGGTCAAGAGCACTTTCCGTTTTCTGATCAGCCCTCGGACAGCCTGCTTCGTGAAAGCGCGAGG
>NZ_JBVJAB010000086.1:0-2115 GCF_055591025.1 Streptomyces sp. NPDC041784 | reverse complement strand
CCCCCCCCCCCCCCCCCCCCCCCCCCCCCCCCCCCCCCCCCCCCCCCCCCCCCCCCCCCCCCCCCCCCCCCCCCCCCCCCCCCCCCCCCCCCCGCGCCCCTTCCCGGTGAGCGCCACCCGGACGCCCCTGCGATCCTCGGGGCACATGCCGCGCTCGACGAGGCCGTCCTTCTCCAGCCGGGCGACCAGCCGGGACAGCGCGCTCTGACTGAGGTGGACCCGCTCGGCGATCTCCTGGACGCGATAGCTGCACGAACCGTCCGGCGCGGCACTCTCGGCGAGCACGTCGAGCACCTCGAAGTCACTTGCGCACAGGCCGTGTTGGTGCAGCGCCCGGTCGAGTTCGCAGTGGGTGCGCGCGTGCAGCGCCAGCATGTCCCGCCACTGCTCCACGAGTGCCTGATCGGCCCCATCGGGCTGCCCGGCCCCGGCCGTCTTCGCCGCCATGGCCCGCACCGTAGCAGAGAATCGAATTTATTGCAGCGGAATTAAATGCGCTTGCATTCGATGCATGCGCATGTAATCTCTGGCTCATGACCTCTCCGCTCCCCTCCCCCGTGCCGTCCTCGTCGACGGTGCGCTGGACCTCCCGGCTCTGGGGCACCCTGCTGGTGCTGTGCGCCGCAATGTTCCTGGACGCGCTGGACGTGTCGATGGTCGGCGTCGCCCTGCCGTCCATCGGCTCCGACCTCGGCCTGTCCACCTCGACCCTGCAATGGATCGTCAGCGGCTACATCCTGGGTTACGGCGGCCTGCTGCTCCTCGGCGGCCGGGCCGCCGACCTGCTGGGCCGCCGCCAGGTCTTCCTGGTCGCCCTCGGAGTCTTCGCGCTGGCCTCGCTGCTCGGCGGGCTCGTCGACTCCGGTCCGCTGCTGATCGCCAGCCGCTTCATCAAGGGCCTGAGCGCGGCCTTCACCGCCCCGGCCGGCCTGTCGATCATCACCACGACGTTCCCGGAGGGCCCGCTGCGCAACCGCGCCCTCTCCATCTACACCACCTGCGCCGCCACCGGCTTCTCCATGGGCCTGGTCCTCTCCGGCCTGCTCACGGAGGCCAGTTGGCGCCTGACCATGCTGCTCCCCGCGCCGATCGCGCTCATCGCCCTGGTGGCGGGCCTGAAGCTGCTGCCGCGCAGCGACCGTGAACGCGACCACAACGGGTACGACGTCCCCGGCGCCGTCCTCGGCACCGCGTCGATGCTGCTGCTGGTCTTCTCCGTCGTCGAGGCCCCGGAAGCCGGCTGGACCTCCGCCCGTACGCTGCTGTCGTTCCTCGCCGTCGCCGCCCTGCTGACCGTCTTCGTCCTCGTCGAACGGCGTTCGCCCGGACCGCTGATCCGGCTCGGCGTGCTGCGCTCGGGCAGCCAGGTCCGCGCCCAGCTCGGCGCGATGGCCTTCTTCGGCTCGTACGTCGGCTTCCAGTTCCTCGCCACGCTCTACATGCAGTCGCTGCTGGGCTGGTCGGCACTGCACACGGCCCTGGCGTTCCTCCCGGCCGGCGCGCTGGTGGCCGTCTCCTCGACCAAGGTGGGCTCGGTCGTGGACCGGTTCGGCACGCCCCGGCTGATCGCGGTGGGCTTCGCCCTGATGGTCGCCGGGTACGCGCTGTTCCTGCGCGTGGACCTCGACCCGGTGTACGCGGCCGTGATCCTGCCCAGCATGCTGCTGATCGGCGCGGCCTGCGCGCTGGTCTTCCCCTCGCTCAACATCCAGGCCACCAACGGGGTGGCGGACCACGAGCAGGGCATGGTCTCGGGGCTGCTCAACACCTCCGTACAGGTGGGCGGGGCGATCTTCCTCGCCGTGGTGACGGCGGTGGTGACCGCGGGCGCCCCGGCCGACCCCACCCCGCAGGCCGTTCTCGACAGCTACCGTCCGGGCCTGGCGGTGGTGACGGCCGTCGCCGCGGCCGGACTCCTCGTCACTCTCACCGGCCTGCGGACCCGGCGCGGGCAGGGCTCGGTCGTGGTCGCCAAGTCCTCGGTGCCGGAGGCGGAGGTGGAGCCCGTGGCGGTCCGCGACTAGTAGGGCTTGGTCATCTTCACTCGTGAGTGGCGTGTCTGTTTGCTCGTGGGTGTCGTTGAGCTGGTGTGACACCTGAGGAGATGGCCGAAGT
>NZ_JBVJAB010000085.1:0-2280 GCF_055591025.1 Streptomyces sp. NPDC041784 | reverse complement strand
CTCGGCTGTGCGCCACGAGGCGCTGATGGATCTCGCGGGATGAGAGGCCCGCCGCTGGTCCTCGCAGGGACCGGTTGAAGCTGGAGGCAGGCTGAGCCCCGGGTTGGGGGTGAGGCCGGAAGCAGCCTCGACAACGTAGGGGCGGACCGACACCACCAGACGGTTCGTGCCCGCAAGCGAAGACGGAATGGGTGCAAGGAAACTGAACCAGTGGTTGACGTCCCGTGAGTCGTCAGCGGCCTGCCGAACCTGGTGGATGGGCCGCTTTGCAGTGCTGGAGAGTGCTCTATCCGATGGCCTCTCCTCTCCCGCCGCCTTTATCCCATGGGTTTCGGGAGGCCCGGACCAAGACTGCGATGTGCGGTCCGTGGCGATGCTGCCGGGGTATAGCTGGGCACCGAAGCCGTCACAGAGATCCTCAGTGAACGTGGGAAGCGATCTGGCATCGCCCTTCCCGTCCGGCACCCGGCCGGGCGGCGGGCAGGCGCGACGCCCGCTGATGACGCCAGATCGTGGCGGAGTCGCCGTAGTACTCCGAGGACGGGAAAGCCGTCTGCATGGGGAAGGGCGACAGCGTGATGGCAGCAGGACTGCTGTCGGGGAGGGACGTTGTTGAACAACGACGCGCCGCCGCTTTGGCCAGGCAGTATGGCGGCCGAACGGCGGGTACTCGATCATCAGATCAAGCTGCACCGATGGGCAAGGAACGAGCCGGATCGCCGGTTCGACGATGTATTCAACTTGGTCTGTGACCGGGCCACTTTGGTGGTGGCCTGGGAACGGGTGTCCGGCAACCGGGGTGCCAGGACAGCAGGCGTGGACGCGGTCACCCACTACCACATCGAGGAACGCCATGGAGTGATTCCGTTCCTGGAGGAGCTTCGCTCCTCGCTCAAGGACGGGTCCTTCACCGCGCTTCCGGTCAAGCAGGCGGTGATTCCCAAGAAGAACGGCAAGGTCCGTTATTTGGGGATCCCGACTCTGCGGGACCGCGTCGCGCAGATGGCCCTCAAGCTGGTCCTGGAGCCGATTTTCGAGGCCGATTTCTACCCGTCCAGCTACGGGTATCGGCCTGGGCGTCGGGCTCAGGATGCCATCGCCGAGATCCACCGCTTCACCCGCAAGCCGTCGACCTACGACTGGGTCATCGAGGGCGACATCAAGGCTTGCTTCGACAACGTCGACCATCACGTCCTGATGGATCTGGTGGCCGAGCGCATCAAGGACCGCAAGGTCCTGCGGCTGGTCAGCGCGTTTCTGCGGGCCGGAGTCGTCGAGCTGCACGGTGGATTCGCGGAGACCCTCACGGGCACTCCGCAAGGAGGAGTCGCCTCCCCGCTGCTGGCCAACATTTATCTCTCCGTCCTGGATCGGTACTTCTCGCGGATCTGGAACACCGAGATGAGCCCTGGCTGGCAACGGCAAGCCCGGCGCCGGAAGGGGCTGCCGAACTACCGTCTGGTGCGATACGCCGACGACTTCGTCGTGCTCGTGCACGGCACCAAGTCCGAGGCCGAGACGCTCAAGGCGGAGATCGGTGAACTGCTGGCCCGCAAGCTGAAGATGACCCTCTCGGTCGAGAAGACCCACATCACCCACATCGACGACGGCTTCGTCTTCCTGGGCTTCCACATCCAGCGAAGGCCCTGGTGCGACGGCCGTCGCGTCGTGCTCACCATCCCGTCCAAGCCCGCCTTGGCGTCGGTGATGCACAAGGTCAAGAAACTGACGGGGCGAAGTACGACGTCGCTCTCGTTGGAGGAGGTGCTGCGGTCGGTCAATCCGGTCCTTCGAGGCTGGGCTGCCTATTTCCGCTACGGCGCATCGAAGAGAACGTTCTCCTACCTCGGCTGGTACGCGTGGTGGAGGCTGCTTCTCTGGATTCGCTACAAGCACCCCCGCCTGACCTGGAAACAGCTGCGGCGCCGCTACTACGGGGCGGACCGCATCACCGAGGGCGGGATCGTCCTCTACAACCCGGCGAAGATGCGGGTCCAGCGATACACGTTCCGTGGAGCGCAGATCAGCACGCCTTACAACATCGACGAGGTCGATCCCGACGGAGCACGCTTCCGCCGGACGAACCACGACGATGTGGCCTTCGTCGGCCAGGTCAGCGAATACCTCGCCTGACACATCGGATCACGTGGAGAGCCGGATGCTCGGCCAACGGGCACGTCCGGTTCGGCGGGCGGGGACGGGAAAACCGACACCGGAAACGGTGCACGGCGTCCCGTCCCCGACCCAACACATGGAACTCGACCGCCGCGGCGCCGAACT
>NZ_JBVJAB010000084.1:0-2582 GCF_055591025.1 Streptomyces sp. NPDC041784 | reverse complement strand
CGAGACGTCGAACACCTCTCTCAACGGCACAGGAGCCTCGTGCGTTGCGGGAGGCCGCCCCGTCACCCAACCGGTGGCCACTCTGAAAACGCTCATTGCCCTACTCGTGGTCGCACCTTCCAAAAGCGACCGGGAACGCGTCATTCCCATGTCCGCAGAATTGTTCGGCGTCATCGCGGCCGTCATCCGGCGCCATACGCGGGACGGCCGTACGATCCCACTGTTGCCGCGCTACGACCCTCACGAGCGCCGCAGCAGCGCGCCCATGCCGTTCCTGTTCCAACGGCGGATCGGCACGAAACACGAGGTCATCTCCGACACCACCGTCGTCAACATGCTCAAACGCCGTTGCGGCGAACTCGCAGAACACCATCCCGCCTTCCACGCCGCCGACTTCACCCCACATGACTTTCGGCGACTCCTCGCAACCGACCTGGTGAACCACGGGCTCCCGATCCACATCGGCGCTGCCCTGCTCGGCCACTTGAATCTGCAAACTACTCGTGGCTACGTCGCTGTGTTCAACGAAGACGTCGTCCGCCACTATCAGGGCTTTCTTGACCGGCGCCGTCAGGCCCGCCCCGCAGATGAGTACCGTCCGGTCACTGACACCGAGTGCCTTGGGTTTGAAGAGCACTTCGACCACCGAAAGGTTGAGCTGGGCGGGTGCGCTCGGCCTTACGGCACTCCTTGCCAGCATGAACATGCTTGTTTGCGATGTCCCATGCTCAACATCAACCCCAAGATGCGGCCTCGCCTCGACGAGATCGAGACCGATCTCCTGGCTCGCCGGGCCCGTGCCGAGCAGGAGGGCTGGCTGGGTGAGATCGAGGGCATCGACCTCACCCTCACCTTCCTCCGTCAGAAACGCGAAGAGAGCCAGCGGCTGGCTCGCATCGCGCCGGTCAATCTCGGCCTACCGGGCATCCGGCCCGGAGGGTCATCATGAGCCGCCCGGCGGTCTCGGCGAAGCGGCCGTACTCGCTCTGCGCTCGAGGCATCGGGCTGGAGTTCCTGCTGCCGGTCTGGGCTGAGCCGGTACTTCGCTCTCTCTGAAACCGACTATCCGATCTCCGCCGTGCCGGACGATGGCGCTTCACTGGGTCGGTCTACAGCATCAGGCTCCGGGTGAGGAAGTGTGCGAAGGTGATTATTGAGATGGGAGTGACGATTCCGGCTGGAGACGGAGGGTGACACGATGAGCGGCAGCCCTTGGGCCGTTCCCCTCGGAACTGTGCTGGGTGCGTTCATTGCCGGGTTAGTCGGTTTCGTGAGCGCTCGTTACACAGTGAAACAACAGCGCGAAATCACGCGGATGACGCTCGACAATCAGCGTGAGACCACGAAGAATGTGCTTGAGCAGCAACAGCAGACCGTGGAACTCACGCTTGAGCAGGAACGGGTGAGGGCGCAGAAGGTACTGGAGCACGAGACGCTTCGCCTGTTCAACGAACGGTTTGCCACAGCTAGTGGGCAGCTCGGGAATGAGAAAGCTGCCGTGCGGCTGGCTGGGGTCCACGCCATAGCGGGGCTGGCTGACGATTGGGAAGAGCAGCGGCAGACCTGCATCAACGTGCTATGTGCCTATCTCCGCATGGCGTACGCCCCCCAGCCCGAAGCGGATATATCTGCCGATCAGGAACTGACCTGGCGGGCCGAGCAGGAGGTTCGCCACACCGTCATCGCGGCCATTCGGACCCATCTCCAGCAACACGCCCCGCGGAAGTGGCACGGCTGCGACTTCGACCTCAGGGGCGTGGCCTTTGACGGCGGCAGTTTCAGCGGCGCGGAGTTCACTGATAGCACTGTGTCCTTCGACCACGCGAAATTCGCCAGTGGCGATGTATCTTTCAGGGGCACCAGGTTCGTCCGCAGCAATGTGTCTTTCCGCCACGCAGCGTTCACCGGCGCCACGGTGGCTTTCGCCAACGCGGTGTTCACAGGCAGCGCACTGTCCTTCGACTACGCGCGGATCAGCGGTGGCGAGTTGGCTTTCAGCGAACTCGCGTCGCCCGACAGCATCTACGGCGATCAGAGCTCCTACGTCGCGCAGTTCGCCAGCGGTACGGTGAGTTTCTTCGGTGCTGAGTTCGCCGGTGGCACGGTGACCTTCGAAAAGCTTACGTTCGGCATCGGCGCAGATCTCGACAAGACGAAGTTCACGGGCGGCAGGGTGTCTTTCAGCGAAGCGTCCTTCACCGACAACAAGGTCTCCTTCAGAGACGCCGAGTTCGCCAGCGGCATGGTGGACTTCACCAGGGCGTGGTTCCGCAATGGCAGAGTATCCTTCTCGGGTGCCGTCTTCACCGGCAGCATGATTGACTTCGGCGGCCGCCCGGATCCACTTGGAAGAGTGATTGGTGTCTTCTTCACCGGTAGCGAGGTGTCCTTTAGGCACACGAGGCTCGCTGGTGGAATGATGTCCTTCGCCAACGCTCAGTTCTCCGGTGGAGACGTGGATTTCGAGGGTACAGCTTTCATTGGCAGTGAACCTCTTTCATCCTGAATAGTCGCAGGTCAGTAGTGTGTGGATGGCTTGGACGGTGCGGCTGATGCGGCGGGTGGAGGAGCGGGCTCTGCGC
>NZ_JBVJAB010000083.1:0-2698 GCF_055591025.1 Streptomyces sp. NPDC041784 | reverse complement strand
TCCCCCCCCCCCCCCCCCCCCCCCCCCCCCCCCCCCCCCCCCCCCCCCCCCCCCCCCCCCCCCCCCCCCCCCCCCCCCCCGCTCCGGCGTATCCGCACGTCCGCAGGGTCCACCAGCCGGCAGACCACCGAGCCCGCCGGGCCCCCGAGCCCTTGAAGGGCTGGTAAAACACCGAGTTCCTCGGCTGTCAATCCACCGCCGTCGGGATACCTCATCCTCCCGGCATGGCGCAGCCCACGACAGCCGTCACGCCCCGACGTAACCCGCACCGTCAGAGATCTCTAGCAGACCGCGCCACCACCCGAGCGTCGCCCTCAAATCCCTCCAGGGAGCATGCCCCTCCCTGGAGTTCCCCCTGTGGCAACTACGCGAGGTCCGCATGCTCGACGAGGCCCGCTGCTGGGCAGATCCCCTCCGTCTGATGCGGCTGTTCGGGATCAGCATCGGCACCGCGATGCGCGACATGGCGGCCGCTCATCCCGAATAGTGCCTCCGGCAGCTTCGCTGACCCAGCGAAGCTGCCCGGTGCACTCGTTCCGGTGTCCTCGCGCACACGCAGCGCCTCGCCGATGATCGGGCGCCACCGCGACTCGAATGGGTCAGGGCGCACGGACCGCGAGGATCAGTGGACTTCACCGATCTTCATCCATGCCGCCGCTCAGGGCCGGGTGCGGATTCCCTCGTAAAGGAGGTCGAGCACCCGGCTCACCTGATCGCGGTCCTCGATCACAGGCGCGACCATGGCGATACCGCTGAGGGACACCACCACATCGTCCGGTTCGACCTCGGGACGCGTGGCCCCCGCCGCCGCGGTTGCCGCCAGCAGCGTGCCGACGGCTTCATCGACCCGCCCGCGGCTCTGCGCGAAGGGGTCCCTGCCCGCGGCCACGACGGCTTCGAGCGCCTCCGTCAGGCCGATCTTGGCGGGCAGGCATCGCACACCCGCGGAAGCCTCCCGCAGGCGTGCCTGTTCCTGATCCCTGGTCCACTCGGCTCGTGTCCAGCCGTCGAGCTCTGCAGAGGCCGTTTGTGATGGTGGTAACGGTTATATCGGGCAAAGCCTGGCAATTTGGATGGGGTCTGTTGCTCTCCATGAGGAAGTTGGCCGGCGCATGGCTGATGGCACTCGCACCCCGCCTCCCCACCCGGATCTTGCCCTGGCCCACGACTGTGAGAGATGTCTGGGATGGGGCACCGTCGTCACACTCGACGGACGTCACCAGCTGTGCCCGATGTGCCAGCACCCCGCTCAGCCACCGCCTTCTGCGAAGGCCGCCCCGCAGTGACCGGCACGACCGGGAAGGCTGACGGATGGGGTGGTGATGCCCGGTGCGGGCACGGGGTGCCTGCCTCGCGCGCCGGACCCATCGGCCCGCTACTCGTACCGGTACCTCAGTGAGTCCGCCTCCGCCTGCTCGATGTCGGCGATGGTCAGCTCCGGCATCCGCAGCTGGGCCAGCGTCACCTCGGCCGAGGACGGCTGGGCGTCCGCCGGCAGCCACTGCTCCGGCTTCCAGGCCCCGCTGCGCAGCAGCGACTTGGGGCAGTGCGGGTAGACCTCCTCGATCCCCAGCACCAGCGCACTGGCCGGAGGCTTGCCCACGGCGGTCAGCTGCGACAGCAGCTCCGGGCGGGTGGAGACGCAGGCCCGGCCGTTCACCCTGAGCGTCGTGGTGCGCCCCGGGATGACGAACAGCAGCCCGGCCCGTCCGGTGGCGATGACGTTCTGCAGGGTGTCCAGACGCTTGTTGCCGGTCGCGTCCGGTATCGCCACCGTCCGGGCGTCCAGGACGGCGACGAACCCGGCGGGGCCGCCGCGCGGGGAGACGTCACAGTTGCCCTCCGCGTCCGCGCTGGCGACCAGGACCAGCGATGAGCAGCCGATCAACCGCCGGGTCTGTTCGGTGAGTTCGGTCATCTGCTTGCGCATGGCCGCGTCTTTGGGGAGTTCGTAGGCCCGGCGCAGCGCCTCCTGGTCGGGCACGGCGTCGAGGCGGAGCGAGTCGAAGGCACTGCCGGCAAGAGGTGTCGTCATGCCCCCGACCCTAATGGGCCGACCTGCGATTGATCTTGGTCGGTGAGTGTGGGGACAGAGAGACGGCCTCGCGAGTTGTCTGGTGCTCAATCGCAGGTCAGCCCGTTAGCGCGGGCGGGCGCGGGCGCGGTCGAGGCCGCCCGGCGGGCAGCATGGAAGGTCTCCTGTCCCCGTGCGCGAAGTGTCGCTGTGACCGGCGCAGCGCAGCGTTCAGTACTGCTCGGTCTCCACGAAGCCCGTGTCCACGTCGTCGTTGCCGAAGGTGTCCGCAGCGGCGGTCGGGTTGAATTCGGGCGGGCTGTCCTTGAGGCCGAGGCCCATGCCGGCGAGCTTTTCCTTGACCTCGTCGATGGACTTCGCACCGAAGTTGCGGATGTCGAGGAGGTCGGCCTCGGAGCGGGCGACGAGCTCACCCACGGAGTGGACGCCCTCGCGCTTGAGGCAGTTGTACGAACGGACGGTGAGGTCGAGCTCCTCGATCGGCATTACCAGATCGGCGGCGAGGGCGGCGTCCACCGGAGACGGGCCCATGTCGATGCCCTCGGCGTCGACGTTCAGCTCGCGGGCCAGACCGAACAGCTCGACCAGGGTCTTACCGGCGGAGGCCATGGCGTCACGCGGACGCATCGCCTGCTTGGTCTCGACGTCGACGATCAGCTTGTC
>NZ_JBVJAB010000082.1:0-2728 GCF_055591025.1 Streptomyces sp. NPDC041784 | reverse complement strand
CCCTTTTGCTAGTTGTGGTCGTATTCGGGGCGCGGGCCGTCCGTGTGAGCTGGCTCTCAATGCGCAGGTCAGGGCGGGTTATGGCATGGGCATGGTGTCCGAAATGCGCCACTAGGGAAGGTAGTAGGTGATGTGGGTCATGTGGGGTGCTTCACCGGTCAGGCCCGTCCCAGTCGTCCCCGCACCCGCGGGGACGGGACGGGCCCTGGCTCGTGGAGAAGTTCCCGTCGCTGTACGGACCGCTCCCCGCGCCGGCGGGGATGCCGCCGGCCTTGTTGTCGGAGCCCTTGATGAACTCCTCGGCGGACAGCTTCACCGACTTCCCACGGCCGGGGCGGGCGGCGAGGACGTCAGCCGGTAGCCTCCGCAGCGCCCGGCTCTGCCGCGTCCCCAAGGAGTGAAGCCCCCGGGGGAGGGGCCGCAAGCACAAGTTCGGAGGCGGCAGCGCCCGCGTGCTGCCGGTCAAGTAGCTCATGCCGATGCCAAGGAGCATCAGGCGGGCGGTGGTGGCGATGCCGTGCGTGCCGCTGCCCGAGACAGTTGTGCGCCCACAGCGCGGCCCTGTGATGCAGCCCGCCACGCTCTGCCGAGTGGCCGTGGAGGCTGTGTGCGTTTCAGTTGCTGGGGTGGTGCATCGGCGTGACGACATGGGGGGTGTGGTCCCGGCTGTCCTTTTGTGGCTTGGGTGGCAGTTTGGCGGGGTGGCGGGACATGGCGCTTTGGTGAGGGGCGGCGCTTGTGCATATGCAGGGGTGGCCCGAGCGGCAGACTGCGGGTGCTGCTCGGCCGGGCAGCACGCTCAGCACCGCCTGCGGGGGCCGGGCGCAGGCTTGTCCTCGTGCGATGGGTGCGCGGGTTATCCGGCCGGGCGGGTGTGATGTTGCCCGACCACCAGTGACAAGGAGTGCAGCGCACGCCGCTGACGTGTGCTGAAAGCAGGATGCCTCTCTCTTCTTCATGATGTCGGTGCCCAGTACTTAGGGTGGCTGCTGGGCGCGCTCACGATGTGCGCGGCGGCTGCCGTGCGGGCTGCCTGGCGCCGCAGGACTGCGTGTGCTCGGCTGCCGGAGCCGTCCACCGTCGCTCACGGTGCCGTGCGTGACCCGCACGGCCAGGGCGGCGGCGGAGCCTCGGTGCCCCATCGGTGCAAAGTGTCGTCCGACGGACGACAGCAGGAGTCGTCATGAGGACGACGACCGATCCCGACGCGGCCTCGAGCGCCGCGAGGCGGCACAACCGTGCCCGTGCCTGGGCCCGGTTGACCGAACGGGTCACCGGTGCCGGCCGGCTCCCGCGCTTCGACGCGGACTCGCCGGGCCGTCTGATGGACATCGCCCGCGCCTACGACCGCATCTGCAAGCGGGCCGAAGGCCTGCTGCAGCCCGACGCCACCGAGGCCGAAGTCCTGGCCGCACTGCTGGCCATCCGCATGCTGCGGGAAAAACTTGACCACGACGAGCTGAAACTCACCACGCTCGCCCGCACCAAGAAGATCACCTGGGCGCGTATCGCGAATGGCAGGAACTCAGCGGCCGCCAGGCCGCCGAACGCCGGCACCTGCAGCTCCAGCGCGTCCACACCCGCCCCGACGGCACCGCCCCCCGCACCCAGAACGAACGCGTCGAGTACGCCCGCGAGCTGCGCAGCCGCCGCGCCGAACGCCAGTGGGCCCTCGACCACGCGGCACGCATCCGCAGCATCGCCGCCCGACTGGCCGGTGTGGAAGACCTCCAGCAACGCGTCGACGCCTCCCACGAAGCCCGCATCCTCACCGCCCTGGACCGCTCCCAGCACAAAAGCGACGGCCCAGGACCGCCCCAGCTCGTGTGGCCGAGAGCACTGCGCGAGTGCCTCGCGGACGACGAACGGCTGCGCAGTATCCCGCTGCCCGCCGACACGGGCGGCCTGGACACCCCGGCCTTCCAGCGCCGCCAGCAGGAAGCCGACCTGGTGCACCGCCTCCTCGGCCTGATCAGCTATGCCACCAACCCCCGCAACATCGACCTGACCGACCGGCCGGCCCTCGCCGACGCAATTGAACGCCTGCACCACGAGGCCCAGCAGTCAGCCAAGACCCGCTGCTAGAACGCCCGAGAAGGCACGCCGGGCCGGCCCTCCGTCCCCTCGTTCACGGCGTGCAGGCCCCCAGGAGGTCTTCGCCGTGTCCGAGGAAGGCGAAGCCCGCTTGCGCAGTCACGTGTGATCGCACAGGAGTTGTCCCTGCCAGCGGCTGAAGCGGGGGCTCCCACGGGCGAGGCGGTGGGGCATCATAGGGCGGACTGCGCCGGCTCAGCGGGTGGCTCCAGCCGTCCGAGACGGCGGCCTGGGGGCGTCCGCCGCCGGAGCACTCCCGCGTGGCAGGGACCACCATGCGGAGCGTCCAGTGGTGCGGGTCGCCCCCGGAAGTTCCTGTGGCGGCGGGGACCACTCGCGGTGCCCCTCCCGCTGGTCCGCAGCAGCCGGAACACCCCCGCGTCCGCGGGAGTGAACCGTGCCTCGAGGCCGCAGGGATCGGCATCGCCGCATGAGCGCACTCGTCGCGGGTGAGCGGCGCTGCCGGCCGGGTCTTGCATACAGCGTCCCGGTTTCGTCCGCACCCGAGGTCGGGCAGGTGTGTGAAGACGGTTCCCCGCTCGGCGTGTACGGCCCTGAAGGTCATGCTGGCTCCCTGCTGGTCGGCGAGGAGGTCAGTGGGGCGCGGGGCGCTGACATCGCATCAGGCGGCATG
>NZ_JBVJAB010000081.1:0-2735 GCF_055591025.1 Streptomyces sp. NPDC041784 | reverse complement strand
TCAGCCTGCCTCCAGCTTCAACCGGTCCCTGCGAGGACCAGCGGCGGGCCTCTCATCCCGCGAGATCCATCAGCGCCTCGTGGCGCACAGCCGAGTTCGTCGATGCAGAGGAGGTCGACGCGGCCGTAGCGGGCGATGGTCTTGGTCAGCTGCTTCTCGTCGGCGGCTTCGACGAGTTCGTTGACCAGCTTCGTCGCCAGCACGTACTTGACCCGGTAGCCGGCCATCGCGGCTTCGGTGCCGAGCGCGATCAGCATGTGGGACTTGCCGGTCCCGGAGTCGCCGATCAGGCAGAGCGGCTGGCTCTTCTTGATCCACTCGCAGCTGGCGAGAGTGTGGATGGCCGCCGCGTCGATGTTCGGGTTCGCGTCGAAGTCGAAGGTCCGCAGGGACTTGTCCCGGGGGAAGCCCGCTGCCTTGATCCGCCGCTCTGAACGGCGCCGGGCTCGGTCGTCGCACTCGGCCATCAGGAGTTCGGCGAGGAAGCCGCGGTAGGTCATCTGGTCTTTCATCGCCCGATCGGCGATGTCGGAGAACTCGTTCCTGATCGACGGAAGCCGCAGGAGGCGGCAGGCGGTGTCGATGGCCGTGGTGGCGGCCTGCTCGGTCAGTCCTCGCTGGCGGGGCAGGGTCACTGTGCTTCTCCCTCGCGGTGTTCACCGCCGCTGGCGCGACGGCGTCGGAGCAGTTGGTCGTAGTGGGTCACCGAGGGCAGCGGCCTGGTGTCCGGGGGAAGATGCGCGAGTCGCCACTCGTGCAGAAACGTCACCGTTGCCTCACCCGCTGCGCCGGCCCGCGCAGCGTGCCCGGCAGGCTCGTCCTCGGCCTGGGCGACCTTGCGGGCCTCAAGCGCGACCGCGTCCGCGGTCAGGGCCCCAGCCCGCAAAGCAGTCGCGAGACCGGCGACCAGGTGCTCGTGCGAGACGTGGCGGGCCAGCAGCAGCACCTCGATCAAGGCCCTGGTGCCGGCTGTGTCTCCGTGGGCCTTGACCGCTGCAGCCCACCAGGCGTCATGGACCGGGGTGAACTTGCCGGCGGAGCGAGCCTGTTCGAGCGCGGTGGCGCCGGGGAAAGCACCCGGCTTGCGGATCAGGGCCTCGAGGTAGTGGTCTAGATCCAGGCGGCAGCCGCCCTTCGCGATCAGACGCTCGTGCCGGGCCACTTCCACGTTCTGGTCGTAAACCACCAGGTGAGAGGCATGGAGCACGATCCGGACCCGCTTCCCGATCAGCCGGACCGGTACCGAGTAGCGGTTCGTGCGGACCGCGATCTGGCTGTAGCGGTCGGCCCTCGGAGTGAAGAGCCGACCCGTCTCGAAGGACTCTTCCGGCAACGGCATCAGCAGCGGCCGCTCGGCCTCGAAGTACTCGTCGATGGTCCGCGGCCGCGAACCGATCCGGCGCCGTCCGTCCTGCAGATCCCACTGATCGACGAGCTCGTTCAGCTCGGCCAGCGAGTCGACCTCGGGCACCGGGGTGAAGTGGTTGCGGCGAAAGTAGCCGATCTGGCCCTCCACTCCGCCCTTCTCGTGAGCGCCCTCGATGCCAGGCCGACAGTAGAAACTCTCGATACCGATTCTCTGAACTTCGGGAGTCTGCGTCGCCCTCCGTAGGAATCTGTCCCTCGGACCTGGTGTCGGAGACGTCGGGCAGCACTGGGATCATCATCGGGTGCGTGGAACTGATGAGCTGATCAACGTGGACGACCCGGCCTGGCCCGAGTTGCAGGAGCTGGTCGCGGCCAGCACTGTTCCGGTAAAGGTGCTGCCCGTTGACCGTGGCGAGAGCCGTCGGTGCCTGCTGCAGATGCAAGTCACGGCGCGATCAGTGCTCGGCGCCGTGGCGTTGAACAGCGGCGGCCTGGTCCTCGATGACGGATGGGTTCGTGTGTTCGGCGGCGGGTCGGGCGAAGACGACGGCAGTCTGCCAAGCCTTGCCCGGGTCAATGCGTTCCCCGCCAATTTCGATCCTGCCTGGCATCCGGCGCAGGGCCTGGTCGTCGGCCACGACGCGTTGGGCGGAGTGTTCGCGCTGAACGGCCACGACCCGGAAGCGGCGGGCCGGCCCGGTGCCCCAGGACAGATGACCTACTTCGCCCCCGACACGTTGGAGTGGGAAGCGATGGAGATGGGTCACTCGGTATGGATCTCCTGGATGCTGTCCGGACGGCTGGAGAAGTTCTATGAAGGGCTGCGCTGGCCAGGCTGGCGTGAGGAGGCGGCCTCGTTGTCCTTCTCGCAGGGCATCTCGGTGATTCCGTTCCTGTGGTCGCAGGAGGCTCAAGCGGACCTTGCGGCCACCAGTCGCCGTGCCGTGCCGATGCGTGAAGTCCTCGGAGTTGCCGCTGACTTCGCCCAGCAGATGGGCCCGGCCGATCCGGGATTCCTTGGTGCGGTATAGGTCAGAGGGCTGACCCGTTCGACGAACTATCGTCGGTTGGGAGGTCATGGCGCTTCTCCCTGTTGATCTCGGAGGGTAGGCAGGCCAAGGTCAACGGCAGCGCCGTTGCGGGGCCTGCGGTCAATTTGGGCGAGCTTGTCCTCGGCGCCAGCAAGGCTGACGCGGAGTCCTTCGACCTCGCCGAGCCAGCCTTCGCGCTCGGCCTCCGCGATGCGGGCGTGAAGGTTGTCGCGGATCTCCACTAGTAGGACTCAGTTAGGTCTGTCTCGCGGTCCTGTTTGGGGGCATGTTGGTGGTGTGGACGCACATGAAGTGAACCGTGCTCGGGCGAAGTTG
>NZ_JBVJAB010000080.1:0-2849 GCF_055591025.1 Streptomyces sp. NPDC041784 | reverse complement strand
GCGCTGAATGCCTTCGACATCACCTTCGACGGCCGCCTCTCCGCAGCCCGTCAGTAACCGTCAACCCCGGTTACACCGCTCGTTTGACAGACCCACTTCCCACTACATGCAGGCTGGGTACAGGACGGAGCTGGACGTTGTCTCAGCGGTTGACTTCGATATTTGTCAGGACGAGCAGGGCACGCAGGAGGCGCGTGGCGCGAGCTGGATCGGTACGGAGCTTGGTGAGGATCCGCCAGTTCTTGTGAGGTGGGCGAAGCCGTGTTCGACCGGTGCGCGTCCGACGGCGAGGACTCGGTTGGCGGTCTTCTGGCCGGGGGTGAGCTTGTGGGTGCGGCTGGCGTGGAAGCCGGTGACGATCACGGGGTCGAGTACGTCGTTGTCCAAGCCGCGGAAGCCGAGGTCCGCCAGCGCACCGAGGCCGGCGGCGCGTAAGTGGGCCAAAATGTGGTCGTGGCGTGCGGCGGTGTTGTCGTGGGTGCGGCCGGGGCGGGCGGCAGATATCCAGATCAGGCGGCCTCTCTCGTCGGTCAGGGCGAGAAAATGCAGGCCATGATGGTGGTGTTTGCCGGAGTAGTTCCGCCGGTCGGCTTTGCCGGTGCGGCGCTGGGTGGGGATGAGGGTGCCGTCGATCAGGACCACCTCCCCGCCCTGCTTGGCGATCTTCTTCAGGGCGCGGTCCAGGCGCGGCGCCTGGGCGGCGAGCAGGGTGATCAGCTCATCGCGCCAGCGGCGGACGGTGGACTCGGACACGTTGTTTCCGCCGGCCATGTCGGCCAGGCGCTGGTCGTGACGCAGGACAGCCAGGACGATCACTGCGATCTTCCCGGGCGGCAGGATCCGCCACCTGGACCGTATTGCCTTCAGATGGCGGCGCAGCAGATCGGCGAGGTGGTTGACGGTGCGCGTGGACAGCGGAAGACGGCACTGGTAGACAAGCGGGCAGGTGTCCTCGGTGCGTTCTTTGGTTTTCGTCACACAAATCCAACCGCCGCCGGGGGCACCGTGGTTACGCCCGCGCCGCACTGCCCCAGTTGGCGGTAAGGCAGTTCACAGGCGGGTGGCGAACCGCCCGTCGGGTAGTTTGCGCAGCCAGCCGCGGTCGACCAGCCTGACCAGCTTCCCGCGCAACGGCTCCAGCTTGGCCCGTACGCTGACGTCCACCCCCAGCCTCTCGCCGACCTGCCGGGCCATGACCGGCCCGGCCGCCTGCCGCACGACGGCGAGGATGCGCTGGTAGTCCGGCGGAAGCCTGGTCTCCTCCACGTCCGGAGCGCGGTGCGGGATCAGCATCACAGCCCGTCCACCCACCTGCCCGGGCGTCGGCGCGGCCGAGACGCGCTCGTCGGCGATCTGCTCGCTCACCCTGCTCAAGGACACGTTCGGCGACGGCGAGTTCGTCCCGCTCCGCCCGTATTTCCGCCAGCTGCTTGGCCAGCTGTTCCTCGAGTTCGTCCAGTTCCGCGCGCCGCGCGGTGATCCGTTCCAGCAGCTCGGGATCCGTGCACCGGATCGTAGAAGGCGGCCCGGCCGCAATGAGCAGGAACTGGCGAACCGACCGCTCCGCCAGACGATCTACTCTGCGGACTGCCGCCCTCGACCAGCGTGAGCGACGCAAGAGCGGGTCACACCAGCCCTTTGACCTGCGTCTTCAAGTTGGCGGAGGCTCACTGTGCGCATCGGGTGCGCACCACCGCCGGGCGGTGTACCGCGCCGCGCGCACCATGCGCCGCGCCACCCATCGCGGTGCGCGCGCCATCGGCTCGCCGCACCGCACCGGGTGCCCCGCCACAGGTGGGCGGGCTCCTATATCAGACACCCCCATGTCCGAGACCTGATCGGCGGCCGGGACGGTGGCCGACAAGGGGAAACGTGCCGGTAGCGAACCTGGTCCAGGTTGTGGCCAGGGTGTGCAGTTGACCATTGACCACTTCCTCAGCTGGGCACTGACCGCCTGGAGAGGATGGACGTCAGGCGTATGACGCCCGTCGCGGCTTCGAGTTGTTCCCTCAGCTTCTGGTTCTCCAGGGTGATCCGCTGGATGCGACAGGCGGCGAGCTCGAGGCCGGACGGGCTCACGTCAGGGCCTGGAGTGCGTACATCCCGCCGACGCTGGTGGCGAGAATGCCGAGCAGGAGCCGCAGCACGGTCTCGGGCAGGCGGCGCTGAAGCCGGGCTCCGAGGTAGCCGCCGACCAGGCCGCCCACGCCGCAGGCCAGCCCCAGCCACCAGTCGGGAGCGACGTCCCCGGAGCTGAGCAGGGACAGGACCGCATACGCGGTGGCACCGACGACGGAGGTGGCGAACGTCGCCGCGAGGGCGGCCGGCGCCACCCGGGTCATAGGCAGGCCGCGGGCGGCGAGGACCGGCCCGAGGAGGGAGCCGCCGCCGATGCCGTAGATGCCGCCGATCACACCCACCCCGAGAGCCAGGGCAGTGAGCGCGGCCGAGGACGGTTCTGTCGCGGCGTCCGGCCGGTGGCGGGCCGGGGCGAGGGTACGGACGCACAGCCACAAGCCGAGCGGCAGCAGCAGGATGGCGATCAGGAGCCGGAAGACGCCGGGACCCGGGAGAGCGAAGACGCGGATCGCGGCTCCGAGGACGACGCCGGGCAGGGTGCCGACGACCAGGCGCCGGGCCAGGCCGCCGCGGAGAGCGCCGTCGCGGCGGTACCGCCACAGGGCGCCCGGCCCGGCCACCACATTGAACAGCAGATTCGTCGGCGTAATCGCCGGACTCGGCACACCGAAGACGCTCAGAGGTCGTTTTCTCCCGTTGTTTCATCCCGTGATGCGGTTTTGGTCCGGTGGTGTCGGGTCGCGCCAGGAGACTGTGGTTTCACCGGTGAG
>NZ_JBVJAB010000079.1:0-3051 GCF_055591025.1 Streptomyces sp. NPDC041784 | reverse complement strand
GGGGGCGGAGAGCCTGAAGGCTCTTAAGTTGGCCTGGCGGCCAACTACGGGCCTGACGGCCCGTTAGGTGCTGCAGTCGTGCCTGACGGCACGACCGTGTGTCAGGTGCTGGGTTGGCCCTGGCGGGCCAACTTGGTTGGTTTCTGTGGGGGTTGGCGGGCCTGGCGGCCCGCTCAGCAGGGGAAATGCCGTCCTGCCTGGCGGCAGGACTTGGGCAAAGGTGACGGCCCCTCCCCTGACGGGGAGGGAAAGAGTGTGTTTGTTGCCAGGCGCCTGGCGGCGCCGGTGATGTCATAACCGGGTGGTTGCACAGATATTTGGGTTGCCTGCGCTCCCCTGACGGGGAGCTTGAGAGCATGGTGTTCCGGCTGCCGCCGGACTTGGGTGAGTGTCAGTTTCCGTCGGTACGACAACCGGTGGGTGCTCGTCAGCTCGTCGCTGTGCGGGCGGGACGATCATCCGGCGCCGTAGGGGCCTTGGGTGTTGTCCGCCTGTGTTGCGGCCTGGTGGGTTCCTCGTCGGCTGTCGGGGCCAGTCTCCGGTCTGGTAGCGGTGCGCGGCGGTTGCGGTTGTCGTAGCCGCCGGTCGTGCGGCGAGCTGGCGGTGGGCTGCCTTGTGGACTCTGTCCCTGCCCTGAAGGGGCAGGGACAGAGCTTGGCTCAGGCGCGGGGGCCCGGCAGGTGGCCGAGCAGCACGGCCAGCACGCGCAGAGCCGCCTGCCGTCGGCTCTCGGTGCGGGCGCTCACGGCGGTCAAGGCGAGTGCGGCAATGGTGATGGAGTGGGTGGCCAACAGGGTAGTGGCGAAGGGGCTGTTGAGCAGGGTGAGCAGGTGGTGGGACATCGAGGTGGCCTCCTTGGGTGCCGGTGTGGCGGGCTTCGGTGGCCTTATTGGGCTGCGTCCGGTGGGTTTCCGGCGATGTCCTGGATGTCGCATGGGGGGCCTCTAGGCTGGTCAGGGCCAGTCTCGTGGGTTTTCCGGCGCAGGGGTGGGCGGACAGGGTGGAAAGGGATGCGGGTGGAGCAGGGCACGGCGGTGCGGGCTTTCGCGGCCATGCTGAAAGGCCTGTATGAGGGCGCGGGTTCGCCTACGTTGACGGCGCTGGTGCGCCAGGGCGAGCGGCATCTGTCGCGTGTGAAGCTGAGCACGTCCTCGCTGAGTGACTGGCTGGCGGGCCGGTCCGTGCCCTTCGAGCAGCAGGTGGTGCAGTTCCTGGTCGCCTACCTCGCCCAGCAGGCCCGCCAGGCGGGCCGTCCGGGGGCCCTGCTGGGTGGGTGAGGCTGTGGGAGGGAGCGGTTGAGGAACGTCGGCAGCGGCGCGGCGGCCGACCTTCCCGTCCGGTGCCGGGCGGGCCCGGGCTGCGGGTGCCTGTCCGCGGCCGGTTCGTGGCCGCGTTGCGGGACGAGGAAGCGTTCGATGAGTGGGAGGTGCACCGGCCCATCGATGTGACGGCGGCGGTGCCGGGGGTGCTGCCGCTGTACGTGCGGCGTGCCCACGACGGAGTTCTGCGTTCGGTGGTGGCGCAGGCAGCCGGTGGCACGAGCCGGATGGTGGTGCTGGTCGGTGACTCGTCTTCGGGCAGGACGAGGGCGTGCTGGGAGGCGGTGGGCGAGCTGCCGGCCGGGTGGCGGCTGTGGCATCCGCTCGATCCGTCACCGGCTCAGGCGCTGGCGAACGCGTTGCGGGAGGGGATCGCTCCGCGCACGGCGATCTGGCTCAACGAGCTGCAGTGGTATGTCGGCGAGCAGGCCGGCGCATTGGCCGAGCAGGTGGCGGCCGGTCTGCGGGCGTTGCTCGAGGGCAGGGTGTGTATGTGCCGGCCGCGTTCGAGGCGCGGGCGCTGGAGGATGCGCGGACGGTGGGCGGCCACGATCCGCGGCTGGCCGACGCGCTGGCCCATACCGCGGACGGGCGGATCGCCCAGTACATGGCGGGGGCTCCGGCTCTGCTGGCGCGTTACCAGGCGGCACCGCCCGCGGCCCGGGCGGTCATCGGCGCGGCCATGGACGCCAGCAGGCTAGGCGGAGCGGTGCTGGTGGGGCGGGATTTTCTTCAGGCGGGGCCGCCGAGGGCTATCTCGGTGACGACGACTACGACGCGCTGGGTGAGGAATGGCTTGAGGATGCTCTCGCCTACACCCAGGAGCCGAGCAAGGGCGTGCGCGGGCTGCTGAGCCGAGTGCGGGCGTGCACGGGAACGGGCGGCGGGGGCGGGTGGCGGCTGTCCGATGACATGGACCACATCGGCCGCATGGAGCGGCGGTTTTCCGCTCCCCCGGCCTCGTTTTGGGCTGCGGCGCGCGAGCATCTGCCCGAGTCTCACGTCGTGCGGGCGGTGGGGCAGGCGGCGGAGGCACGCTGGCGTGACACCGAGGCCGCCAGCCTGTATCAGAGGGCGCTGGATCTGGGGGATCTGAAGGCGGGGCAGGAGCTGGTCTGGCTGTGGCAGGAGCGTCAGCGGGCAGAGGAAGCACGTCGTGTGCAGGAGCAGGCTGCGCTCACCGGGGACGGCGAGGTCCTGGAGGAGCTGCTGGAGGAGCTGCTGGAACAGATGCAGGAGCAGGAGGCCGAACAGCTGGTACGGGAGGCCGCCGGCCGTGGCAGTCCCACCGCCCAGCTCCACCTGGCCCGTGCGCTGATGCTGGACGGGGAGGCTGAGGAGGCGGAGCGCTGGTATGCCGAGGTCGCCCGGTGCAGTGATCCGGAGATCCTGCACGCCTACGCCGACGACCTGCGCGAGCG
The DNA here is from genome assembly GCF_055591025.1 of Streptomyces sp. NPDC041784. NCBI lineage: Bacteria > Bacillati > Actinomycetota > Actinomycetes > Kitasatosporales > Streptomycetaceae > Streptomyces > Streptomyces sp. NPDC041784. The sequence goes on along the minus strand of NZ_JBVJAB010000079.1, from coordinate 311 downwards.
CGGGGACCTGGACGGTGCGCGAGCGGCGTTGCGGGCGGCGGGTGACCGTCACGCGATGGGCGAACTGGCCGCCCTGGCGACGGGGACGGCCGAGGTGGAGGAGGTTGCCCGGGATGCCTTCGCCGCGGGCGAGGCCGCTCCGTTGAAGAGCCTTGCTGAGCAGGCCGAGGCCGACGGGCGGGCCCGCTGACGCGGCCCGGCTGTACCGGGACGCGATCAGTGAGCGTTTTCAGCGTTGGCGCTCCAGGGTGAGGACGGCAGCGGCGATGACCGTCATGCGGTTGGGGCTGCAGCGGGCTCTGCGGAAGACG
>NZ_JBVJAB010000078.1:0-3240 GCF_055591025.1 Streptomyces sp. NPDC041784 | reverse complement strand
GGAAAAGGGGGGGGGGGGGTGCACGGGAAGACAGGGGCTTTTGGGGTTTACCCGTTCCCCCAACTTGGGGGGGGGCCCCCCCCGCGCGCGGCGGTGCCCCCCCTCGGGGGAGTCGAGGACCGGGGGGACGGGACCCTCGACTGGCCTGTGCAGGGCAACGGTCGGCACTACTCGGCTGGGCTGCTCTCGGCATTTGCGCTGGTGGGGCACACAAAACCCCGAATGCATCAACACCTGTTTACGACAAGGCTGACGATAGCCGCCATCGGCCGCCATGTCGACCCATCTCGTCAACGTATGTAGACGAGATTACTGGCGAGAGTGCACCCCCGACGCCAGCAGCACCTGCCACCCCCAGCGATCACATCGAATGCACTTCAATCGGCTTGATATGCACTAGATTTGGGCAGGCACCGACAGGCCTGCTCCGACCCCGTCCAGCGCTCGGGGATGCGGCGGCCCGCCGGGAGCCGCCCTCGCCACCCCTGACCCACCAAGCCCGCGAGGCCTTGACGCAGCATCTCCGCGAAACGGCATCCACGTGCGTGGATAAGGATAGAGTTCGCGTATCACGCACATCGTGACCAAGTCGCACAGGAGAGGAGCGGTCGAGGATGCCCGGAACCGGCGGTGACAGCAGCAGCCAGGTGCCAGTCACGCTCGGCGAGAAGTTGTCCCGGCTCCGCGACGGCCTGGCCGAGGAGGGCGGGAAGCCGCTAGGCTGGAACACACTCGCGAAGCAGATCACCGAGCAGACCGGCGTCAAGGTCTCCGGCCAGTACCTGTGGGAGCTGGCCACCGACAAGCCCACGAACGTCGCCGTGCGGCACCTGAGGGCTTTCTCGCAGTTCTTCGGCCGCCGCCCTTCCTACTTCATCGACGACGAGCCGGCCTTCGAGGACGACGAGAAGGCACAGCTGGATCTCCTCATGGAACTGCGCCGGCTGGGCATCAAGAACATCCGGTTGCAGAACATGAGCGGTGACGCCGACCGCGGAGCGATTGGCGCGCTGCTCGGGCGCCTACAGACACTCGACACCCTGGACGATCCCGATGTCAGAGAGGTACTCGTCCGCGCCAACGCGCTCACCTCCGAGCAGCGAACAACGCTCATCGCCCTCACCCACCAGCCCGACCTGCTCAATGCGCTCCCCAGTCTCATGATCCTGCTTCGCTCAGCAGCAGGCCTCAGCGACGAGCAGCTCAGCACCGCCACCGATGCCCTGACACACATCGATGCGCTTCACGCCCTTCAGGACGACGCCGTGCGCGAGATCACGCGCCAAGCGCACGAGCTGCTGCCGTCGAGCCGGGCTGCCGTATTGTCCATGATCGAGCAGCTCGCACGACTGGAGAGCGGCAAGGCGTAGCCGTCGCAGAGCCGGTTTCTGCCGGTCCTGCTCACGCGGTACTGCTTCCGCCTCGACGGGAGGCCAGTCCGAGAACCTCGGCGATGAGTTCACGCGGAAGGAGCGGCATCAGCCGGCTCGCTTCGTCCAGTGTGATCGCGTCGGAGTCCCTGGCGGGGCCTTCTATCGGCGCCGATTCCCCTTTCGGCTCGCCAGCGGCGGGGAGCGGGCAGAAGAACGCGGAGCCGTCGTCCCACCCCAGCCATACACCGCTCACACCGCCTCGACCGTCAGATACGGGGCCCGCAGCATCGTCGATGCCACCGGATCCTCCTGCATCCAGGTCGTCAAGACCTCGCGAAGCATCCACGTCAACAACGCGTCCCGTGAGGCGTCTGGTCGTTCATCTGGCGTCCGGTCATGCCCCTCACCCCGCCGACTCTTGAGGCGTAAGACGGCAGAGCGCTCCTGGAAGGCCCTGCGTCGTTACTCGATCTGATCAGCTTGCAGGGGCAACGGTATGCATATGCCGTACGCGGCGCCATTTGACATGTGCACCAAATGATTGCCGCAGACTGCCACCCCTGCACCACTCTTCGAAACCACGGTGCAGAAATGCCCAATCCTGGTCCCCGAGGCCACGGATCTGCACAGCCGCGAACGGCAGCCTCCTGCGTCATGGAGCAGTTCCGGCGACAGCCCCGCCCGAAGGCGCAATTCCCCACGACCGATTTCGGAAAGACCAGCTACTCGGCATACCGGCGACCGCAGCCCCTTGTCCCGTGACCCTCAAACATACCTGCACGCGGAAATGTGCGGCACTTCAAGCGGCCGTGCGCATTTCCTTCCGCGTGGACCCGGCGGGAACGTCCGGCTTGCCCGTCATGACATGCAGAGCGAAGAGGAGATCGCGAATCCCAGCCAAAGAAGCAAGGTCAATTTCCATGTACTGCTCCAGGGCCCGCAGATGGGAACGCACCGTTGCCTCGGAGAGACCGGATACGCGCGCCGTCTGCTCAACATGGCATTCGCAGACCAGCCAGCTCGTGGCTGTGCCAAGCAGGTCTCGCCGGTCATCCTGCACATGCCTGAGCATCGTCTCGGCCCAAGCGTGCACTTGAGGGGCAGTCAGAAGGCCGCTGAGCGCCACCGGCTCGTCCCCATCGGTCTGCCGGTCAGCGTCGGGTTCCCTCTGCGTGGCCAGTTCCAGCGCCAGAGCAACAGCCACTCGGCACCCGACAGCACTCAAGTCCGCCCCCAACAGCTCCGCCGCCCTGGATACCCTGCGCATCACTGTGTTCCGATGAAGTCCGAGCCGGCGGGCGGCAACCGTGTGCGGATAGGCCAGGGCGGTCGGAAGTTCCCTCTTCATCGACTCCCAGGTCGCCGCATCCTTCATGAGCGGAGCCAAGAGGCGCTGCGCCCAGCTTTGGGCCGCTGGCTGTGGCAAGAGGTCCACCACGTCGGAGTTGCGCACCGACAACGCCACGGAGTCAGGCTGCGAGGCGGCGTACTGCTGGGCCGACACCGCTTCCCGTAGCGCATCCGAAAGAAGCGTCATCGAGTAGACACCGCTTCCGCCCATAGACGTTTCCGGACCAAAGCTGTGCACGAGCCGAGCCAGTTCCTCGGCGGACGCTCCGTCATCGCGGAGGGTCGGATGCACTACAAGGATCCTCCGGTCGCTGCGCAGGTCAGGCACCACAAGGGCCCGGCCGATGGTCGCAGCTTCGATCCGGCGGGCTATCAGATCCCGGGACCCGGCAGCAGCCTCGATGACAAATACGCGCGCCGTGCTAGTAGGGCTTGGTCAGGTTCGTATGAGTGTGGGTATGTCGCGGTGGCAGGTGGGGCAGGCGCCGGTCCAGAGGGCGAGGAGTGTCTGCAGGTC
>NZ_JBVJAB010000077.1:0-3357 GCF_055591025.1 Streptomyces sp. NPDC041784 | reverse complement strand
GGCGCGTCTTCCGCAGAGCCCGCTGCAGCCCCAACCGCATGACGGTCATCGCCGCTGCCGTCCTCACCCTGGAGCGCCAACGCTGAAAACGCTCAATGACTTCCCCGCCCGGCCGCTGGTACTGCCGGATGCTGAGATGGGTGAGTTCGAGTGCCTCTTCGATACGGACACCCGAGTGACGGAGAACTTCGACGATCGCCCACTCCCAGAAAGCGGCGTCCTCAGCTGCCGTAACATTGATCGACTTACCGCAATTTTGGTCACGGACACGGACGTTCGCGTTTCATCCGAACCGCACGCGTCGTTCATCGGCCCGGCTCCACAGCCTCTGGTATATACGGCCGTCGAGGGCGATGGTTGCTCCGCCGACGGTGTCAGCAGCTTGTTGCAAGAGCTCGTGGAGGTGGCTGTACCGGTTCTCCGTGTGCTCCACGAGGGTGCTCAGCAGGGGTTGTCGCCGCCGGGTGCGATCATCCATACGCTCCTTGACTCGCCGTTTGCGGATTCCGTAGCCCCGGACGTCCGTGTCGGAGATGCGACAAGGGGCGACCCAGACCGCCCACTGCTCGGGTTCTGCGGCGGCCCAGGCTTGTAGATCGGCGTAGAACGCTCGGACGGCTCTCAGGATGGGATCGAAGTCGCGTGCGCCCTTGCCGTCGGAGCGCACCGCCGCTCGATCGCGCCATTGTAGGTAGAGCTCGCTGTCCAGCCGCAGGTCTGGCTGGGTCAGGGGCGAGATCTTCGATCGTGGACCAGAAATGGCTGGCGAGGTGCCGGGAGAGATTGTCCAGCGTCGAGTAGTCCAGCTCAGGCTTGCGCCGGTCCAGGTAAGCGATGAGCAGCTGCCGGATGCCGGTGTGCCGGATCTTGTAGCGGTCGACCATCTCCTCGACCGTCAACCGTCCTGTCAGCAGCGCAGCTTTCAGCGTCGCGGGCCCGTGAGAGGGGAAGTGGCCAATCTCATGGAGCACCTGCCAGGCGAGGTGTCCAGGGAACCGGCTTCCGGCGCCGCGCTGGCCGAGCATCAGCCCCTGGTGGCGACACTCCCACGCGTAGTGCAGGAACGACGACGGTGTCAGGTCTCCCAGCGCGATGCCTTGGGTGGTGAGAGCCACCGTGACGTCGAACAGTGCGACCCCGTGGTGGACGGGGTTCACCGCTTTGTCCTGGACTTCGGCCCAGAATTTGTCGAGCAGCGGGTCGTTCTGGGCGGTCAGGAAGCGCTGGCCGTAGTACAAGAACGTGTTCGAGCGAAAAGCTTCAAGGGACGGCTGGATGACCCGTAGACAGAACAGGCAGGCCGCGCCCACCCCGATCTGGCTCCTCCCCTTGCGTGTCGATTGCAGATCGGCGACAGGGCGCCCGCGCTCGTTGAAGCCGCTGGCCTCCCACCGCTGCTGCCAGCTCTCGCCGGGGAAACCTTCCAGATGCTGGAGGAGGTCCCGGGCGCCGCGGCTTCGGCGCCAACGATTGTCCGCTGAGTTCGTCGGCCATGTCGTGCGTATCGCCGCTGCTATTTCCTCTATGGAGGCGCAAGAGAGATCACCTTGAGGTCGCGGAGGAAAGGCCGGGGATGATGCTGGGGCGGCGTTCAGGCTGACGAAGCGGCTGCCGCCCTTCTTGCTCTGGCGGATCGCGGAGCCGGGCTCAGCCACCGAACACCACCTTGATGTCGTCGGGGTTGTAGCCGGTGGCGTAGGTGCGCTGCGGACGGGGCCGCGTGTAGTGCTCTTGCAGCTTGTCGTGCATGTCCTCTACCCGCGCGGTCAGGTAGCGGCCGGTCGTGTCGAGATGCGCATGGCGCAAGATCGTCTGTACCTCGGCGAGGGTGAGCCGGTCGTCCCCGGCCATCCGAGTCGCGGCCGTGTGCCTGGCGTCGTGAAGGGTCCAGTTCGTGCCGAGCTTGTCGTTGGCCCGCTGAAGGATGCGTCGCATCGCCCAGTAGGTCAAAGGTCGCGACTCACCACGGCGCGTGCGCCATATTGGCTGGTCTGGCGTCGGCAGCCCGTCGGTGGCGAGGTAGCTGCCGAGATAGCGGAAGGCGTTCGGGGAGGCCGGCACGGCTTGGCGGATACGTGTGCCTTTGCTGATCACATAGATGAGCTGCCCCGGCCAGTCGACATCTCCGAGACCGACCGCCAGCAGCTCGCTCGCCCTGGCCCCTGAAGAGACATAGAACTCCAGCAGGGCACGGTCGCGGTCGCAGCCCATCGCGGCGAATAGCTCATCCCACTGGTGATCCGGGATCGCCCGCGGAGCCTGGACAGGCACCTTCTGCCGCAGCCGGCCGCGGCGGAAGGTCGGTGCCGGCTCCAGCGGGGAGCGGTGCGCGAGTGCTTGCCTGCGCTCTCTCGACGCCGGAACCGGATTGGTCACCGGGCCGACCCCGAAGCGGGCGTGAAAGGCGTAGAAGCCACTGATCACGGTCAGGTTATGGTTGATCGTTCTGGGCGCGTAGCCCTCCCGAAGCGACGGTTTACCGGTCTTCACGTTCACCGACCCCGGCGGCGGTGAGTCGGTCCGCTTACGGAGCCGCTGTGGGTTGCGGGCCTCTCTCAGCCAGCCCACGAGCAGCGCGACCTCACCCTCCGTGGCCTTCTCCCACGGCGTCTGCAAGATCCACAGCAGTCGGTGCCACCGCAACAGGTCATACCCGTAGCTACGGCACGTCAGCGGGCTGACGTCCCCCAGCATCAAGTCCCGCAGGTAGACGCTGACTGGCTCAACCTCCCTGCTGTCACCGTCCACCACGACGAACGGAAGGTGGGGCGAGGACCCCGTGACCACCGAGCCAACATCTGGAACCGAGCGCTTTCCCTCCATCAAGGCACGTCTTACGTCTTCCACCACACCACGCTCCCGGAGAGACCAAGCGATCCGCTTGGTTCACGATCAAGACATGGTGCAGTTAACAGGTCGCCACCACCGCAGCAGGTCCATGCCGTAGGAGCGTACGGTTGCCGCCGCCTTCCCGCCTGCGAGCAGCTCCTGGAAGAACACCGCGACCGGCGCTACGGCCGTGCCGCCGGCGTCGACGAGCCGGTAGGGCTCGTACCGGTCGCCGGTCTCCACCAGCCGACCCCACCGAGGAACGGCCAACCTCGACAGATCCCTCTCGGGCACGCGATCGTTCATCACGACCGCAGACCGTAGTGGGCTACAACCTCACCTGTGCCCTGAACTGCACAATCAACCTGGTTCGTTCAGTCAACGGGGCGTCCGTTGCCCGATGCTCTGGCCCGACCCCGCCCAACGCGACCGACTAGTAGGACTCCGTTAGGTCGCTCTGGCTCTTGGGTTCTGGCTGGTGGTGGATGTTCTGGGCAGGGGGCGGTGGCAGGTGGTGCAGGTGCCGGT
>NZ_JBVJAB010000076.1:0-3624 GCF_055591025.1 Streptomyces sp. NPDC041784 | reverse complement strand
ACGTCGAACACCTCTCTCAACGGCACAGGAGCCTCGTGCGTTGCGGGAGGCCGCCCCGTCACCCAACCGGTGGCCACTCTGAAAACGCTCAGTGTTTTCGAGCGCCAGCGTCGGCAGCGGGAGGAGGGCGTGGATCTCATCGACTTCGAAGCGGGCCCCCGCTCCCTGCTTGATTCCCTCAATCCGGCTGTGCTGCCCATGCCGCCCGGGGAGACGTGGGCGCTGCGCCAGCTGGTGGCTTTGTTGGATACCACGCAGGGCTCAGCTGCGGGCGAAGACGTACTCGGGGAGGTTGCTCAGGCCGGGAATTCCTGGGCGCTGGAGCGGTTGCTGCGGCGGCTGCGTGAGCGCGGGCAGGATCAGGAGGCACAAGCGCTCCTGGACAGCGAGGTGGCGCAGGGCAGGCCATGGGCTCTGTGGGTGCAGGCTCACCGCGCTGTGCACGACGAGCAGGTGGCGGACGTTGTCCGCCGTGTGCTGCTGGAGCGTGCGGCGAACGCGCGCGTGGGCCCGGCGGTGGGGGTGCTGATGGAGCAGGCCGAGCAGGCCGGGCGTGCCGGTGAGGCCGACCAGTGGGCGCTGCATGCCGCTGCCCGCGGCTACACCACGCCGTTGTGGGAACTGGTTCGAAGCCGCGAGCGGGCCGGGCGGCAGGAGGAGGCCGAGCGGCTTGCCTGGAAGGCACCTGGCAGCCAGCGGTCCTGGACCCTGCGTCGCCTGGCCCAGGAGCGTGCCACGGAGCAGGCCATGCCTTTGCTGCGGCGCGCCTACGACGAGGCTTTGGCGTGGGCGCCGGGCATGCTCGCCGAGCGCCTGGAAAAGGCGGGCGAGTTCGTGGAGGCCGAGCGCTTGGCACGCCAGGCTGCTGACGCGGGTGACCGGCAGACGCTGGAAGAGCTGGCCGCACGGCGCACGAACGACGATCCCGACCGGCAGTGGCAGGCGCTGCTGGCGAACGGGCTGACGGCCGAGGGCACTCCCGCCGCCCCTTGGTGACCATGCCCCGGAGGGGGTCGATGGTTCTGTGCGGGGGCCGCCGGACCAGGGCTCTGCCTTGCCCGGCGCGCAGGTGCAGTCGGCGGGGCCGGGCGGCTGCAGGCACTCCCCCGCCCGGATCCGGGGGTGAATCAGCTGTTCGAGCGCACGGCCGCACTGCCCGGGGATAGCCTCCCGGCTGTGACGCAGGCAGATCCTTCAGCCGAAACCCTGCTCATCGCAGACTGCCCGGTGTGCCGTAAGAAGGTACTTGCCGCCGTCCGCGGCGAGGTGGTGGAGCCGCCGGACGACGACATCGGCCGAGACGCCCCCTGTCAGGTGCTCCTGGTCGCCTGCACGCTGTGTCAGACAGCCATGGTGCTGGCCAGCGACTTCCTGTACGGGCCAGACGAGTGGGAGAGCCTGGAGAACGTCTGGCCCAACGGTGCGCCGGCCGTAGACGCGCCGTACCGGGTCCAGCGCGCGTTCCAGGAGCGTACCGCTGTTTCCATCAGGCAGATGCGTCGAGTGGCTGCAGGAGAACAACAAGATCGAGGGCCGACTTCTGGACTGGGCTACCGCCCTGCGATTCGTCGGAAACGACGGTGCCCACGGCGACGCGGTAAAACGCCAGGACGCTGAGGATGTCCTGGCTTTCACCGAGGCGCTGCTGGAGCACATCTATGTGCTGACTGTGCAGTACGAAAAATTTTCGGAGCGTCGACAGAGGGCAGTGGAACAGAAGGCGGCGGAGGAGACGTCAGTGCCTGCTCCGCAAAGCCCGGCGGTCAAGGCCTAGTCGAAGGGTGGGACGGGCCCGCGACCTGGGGCTGCGGCCTTGAGCTGGGGCATCATCCGTCCCCGTGGTGGCGCGGGTCGGCCGTCGGCTCTGGCTGGGCCCCGGTTCTTTGCGAGGGTGGCGCATCCGCTCGCGTGGGGGGCGGGGTCAGCGGTGCTCCCGCTGGCGTGTGAGGAACTGCCTGACCAGAGCGTCAAGGTCGATGTCAGCGAGAGTGAACTCGGCACCGGCTTCCACGCCGTCACTCGCACCGGGTACGCCGTCGCCCGGGTCGGCCCTTGGCAGGAGGAACAGTGTAGGCGCCGTCACCGAGCACGGTGGCGCCCTGGCACTGCCGCGGCAGGCCGGAATCGCGCTACACATGGGCATCGGCCCTGTTGCCCGGGCCGGGCGGGCGGTGTCCACGACCAATCGGATGTCGGCACCCCTGATGACCTGCACGTTCGCGGAGAAGCGGTAGATGCGGCCCGAGGCGCCGACCTTGCGGTCGCGGACCGGAATCAAGGTGCCGTCCACGATCCACAGCCGGTCCGCAGCATCGACAGGACAGGCGGCCGGCTCGAGCGCGAGGACGGCCCCAAGCCGCTGGATGACCCGGCAGGTTCTCCGGTAGGAGACAGCCACCACGGCCGCCCGATCCGCGGCCCGTCACCACCCCGCTCTCGCACCACCTTCAGCAACCGCTCGAACTGCTTCATCCCAGCCCCGTGAACGTCTCCACCCACAACACATCCGCGCTCAACACCCCACATATACAAGGAAAATACCCAGATCATGGCTTTGTGCAACGCACTTTGTCAGCGGCTGCCCAACCGCGCTTCCATCCGCGTTCGGGACTCCGCAACGATTGCGCATGAAATGAACCATGCGTTCGAGATGCGCCTCGGCGGAACTGCGCGCAGGATGGAAAGAGCGAGCAAGCACCCGCACTCGACCGTGCGGAAACGCCATGAATATCTGAGGGACGATTGCCGCGGGCATTGTACTGGTCATGGCGGTTTTTTGAGGGCTGCGCCAACGTCAATGATGAAAGCGGCCGGGACAACAGCGCTACGCCGACGGTCACCAGAACGGTGACGAAGTCACCGCCTTGCACCGGAGACACAGCGAAACACTACCTCTGCTGATCCGTCTTCCACGAGCAACTACCTGACACGGGCTCACATTTGGGGGAAGCAGGATGCTCTGGGCTCACGCCGAAGACAGCCCACAGCCACCAGCCGACAACCCATCATCCCGAATGGGTTTAGGTGACGGAGCTCGGCCGACCACAAGCACCTTCCACAAGGAAAAGTGAGGCAAGCATGAAACGCTCAATCCGAAAGCACATCGCCATCGTTGCACTTGCAGTCCCCACACTGTTGCTGGCAAGTCAACCTGCTTCCGCTAGCCAGGCATTCTGGTCCATTGACGGATGCAGATTGGATAAGTCAGGATCACCAACCCTCTACGCCACGGTATCCGTAGTAAACCAAGACCCCAACAACGAGCACAACTACTACCTCGACGTGCAATTCGACATCGATGGCCTTCGCTTGGGAACCGGCACCACAGCGATCCATTCCGTTCGCCCGCTCGAAACAGGCACGAACGACACAAACAATGCCGTCGTGTCCAACCCCTCCGCCAGCGCTGCCGACGTGCCAGCTGGCGCCGTGGACTGCAAGGTGATCAAGGTCGTCGACGAAAACAATGCGACCGTCACACCCGCCTAAGGGTTGTCCCGTAACTGCTGGTCACGGGTGAGATGATCTTTGTGATCACGGCGTCGCAGCCGTCCTGGATAGCCCCGTTTACCGGGCTGAGCCCGCGTCAGTTCGGGAAGCTGATCACCGCGTTGCGGCGCGAGG
>NZ_JBVJAB010000075.1:0-4176 GCF_055591025.1 Streptomyces sp. NPDC041784 | reverse complement strand
GACCTATACCCCCGACCTCAACCCGGCCGAGGGCGTGTGGGCGCACCTGAAGAAGAACCTGGGCAACCTCGCCCCGTGCAGCATCGATGACCTCGCCGGGCTGGTCCGCACCCGCCTCAAACGGGTGCAGTACTGGCCGGAGCTGCTCGACGGGCTCATCGCCGAGACCGGACTGATCACGACACCACCATGACGTCACCCAAACCGAAAACCTCAGTGGCCCAGCATGCGACAGGCCGCAGAGGCGCGGGGACGGCCCGCGACGGCGGGCGGGGTCGGGTGCGATAGTCCCGATGCGGAAGCGGCGGTCGCTTGACCTCCGGGTGAGGGCCTTACCCGCATTGTGTCGAAAGCGTCGCTTCGGTACACGCTGCCCGTCGCCGACTGCGTCTGTATCCCCCTGGTCCTGCACACAGAATCAGCAAGGAGGGCGCCGTGCGTGGTCCAGCTCGGCGCCCTCCGCTGTCCGTCGTCGGTCTTTTGCGCTATGACCAGGGCAGGACCAGGGCGCCCCAGGCGACGACGGGGCCGAGGGCGACGATTCCGCCGGTGTAGCCGATGACCTGGCGGTAGAAGCGGCGGGTGTCCACCCCACGGGCGTTGCTGAGGACGAGTGCTCCGTTGGTCGAGAAGGGAGAGGTGTCGACGATCGTCGTGGAGACGGCGAGCGCGGCGATCAGTCCGGCGCCGCTGAGGTGGCTGGAGAGCAGCAGCGGTACGGCGATGGGGATGATCGCTGTGAGGATCGCGGTGGAGGAGGCGAAGGCGGAGGTGATGGCCACGGTGAAGCACAGCAGCAGGGCGACGACGAGCGGGGCGCCCAGGCCCGCGGCATGTTCGGAGATCTTCTCGATGATGCCGGCCTTCTCCAGCATCGCGATGTACGTCATCATGCCCGCGACCAGAAGCAGGGTGGACCAGCTGACACCGTCCACGGCCTTCTCCTGCCGCTTCATGTCCACCAGGGCCAGCAGGGCGCCGGCACCCAGCGCAAGGAAGCCGATCTCCAAGTGGAAGCCGAGCGCGCCGACGACGAGGGCCACCAGAGAGGCGAGGGTGAGCCACTGCCGCCAATCGGGCCTGCCGGAGACGGCGACGTCCTCGTCGTCGGCTGCCTCCGCGGCGCCCTCGACCAGCGGGGCGGGACGCTTGGCGAGCAGGGCGTAGGTGAGGATCGAGAGCACCAGGTTGATCACGAAGCTGGCGCTGAACAGCGCCACCGCGGAGACCTGCAAATCGGTCTTGTCGACGAGGCCGAGCACCAGCGCACCGGAGACGGCCAGCGGGGAGAACGCGCCCGCGTGCCCGCCGCTGATCACCATCATGCCGACGACCAGCGGGTTGAGCTTGTAGCGGTAGGCGAAGTTCATGCCGATCGGCGCGAGGATCGCGACCGCGGCCGGGGTGAACGTACCGAACGCCGTCAGCAGGGCGGCCACCAGGAACAGCACCCAGGGGATGAGCTCGACCTTGCCGCGTACCAGCCGCACCCCGGCTGCGACGAGCCAGTCGATGGTGCCGTTACGGCGGGCGACGGAGAACAGGTAGGTGACTCCGACGATGGTGACGAAGAGCTTCGCAGGGAACCCCTCGAAGATCTCGTCCTCGGTGAGGCCGAGCGAGGCGGTGCCGACCACGAAGGTGGCGACGAAGGCGAGGATGCCGAGGTTGATCGGCAGCACGGTGCCGACCACGAACATCACCAGCAGGGCGCCTATGGAGATCACTTCAGCAGACATCTTTGTCCTTGGTGCGGTGGGGACGGGGTGGCGCGCCCCGAGGGCGCGAGGGTATCCCGGTGCGGACGGCTGGGAGCCGGCCTGACCGAGGTGATGTTCGTCGCGGCTCAGGCGGCTTGCGGGCGGCCTGCTTCCGGTACGTAGATTCGGGCGTCGGCGAGCAGACGGGCCGCGCGCTGCACGGTGACCCGGTGCGGAAGGCCGTCCCTCACATCGGTGCAGCGGACCGCGACGACGCCGGCGGGCGTGCCGAGGCGCAGCCACTCGTCGGTCGGGCCGCCCGTGGTCCGGGAGACCACGGACTCCTCCAGCAGCCCGGCCGCCGCGACGGCGACGGCAGAGGTCAGGCCGATCGCGGGGTGCGGGGCGTTCATGCTGAGCATGCGCACCGACACGTCGTAGTCCTCGGCAGCGACCGGTTCACCGAGGGTGGTCGTGTACGGCACCGGCGGGCCGACCAGGCCCACCTTGGGCACCGCGTCGCCCGGTTTCTCGCCCGGCCGGAGCAGCCCCATCAGGGGTGCGGCGGTATGACGGACGGTGCGCAGCCAGGGAACGTCCGCGGTCATCCGCTCCAGCGACTCGGCACCGGTACGCCCGGCGCTGGCGGCATCGACAAGGACGACCGGCGCTCCCGCGGTCACCATGCTCACGCGTACCGGCTCGGCGTCGCCGACCCGCAGGTCCTCGGCGGCCTGGCCGGTGGGGAGCAGTAAGGCAGTGGTACCGGCGGGGTCGCGAAAGGTGAGGCCGACCGCGACCCCGCCGGCACGGGTGCCGGGTACCGTCTGGCGGCCGAAGTGCTGCACCACGCCTCCGTGGGTGTCGACGATCCCTTCGAGGACCGCGCCGGTATTGGTGTTGCGCATCACCACGCGCGTCCGGTCGCCGGTGACCGGAACCATTCCTTTGGTCACCGCGTACAGGGCGACGCCGGTGGCGCAGTTGCCGCAGTTGCTCGTCCACTCCACCGAGCCCGTCCCGATGCCGACTTGGGCGAACAGGTAGTCGACGTCGACGCCAGGCTGGGGTGAGGCGCTGACCACGGCCGCTTTCGAGGTGGTGGGGGTTGCCCCGCCCACCCCGTCCAGCTCCACGGGATCGGTGGCGCCGTACGCGGCGACCAGCAGCCTTTCGAGGGCGCCACGGTCGGTCGGGACTTCGACCTGGTTGAACAGCCAGCACTTGCTTGTGCCGCCACGCACCAGGGTCGCGGGAATGTGCACGTCTGAGGCTCTTTCTGGGGCAACGGAGGGGAGGGAGAAGGGCAGAGAAGCGGTTACGGGCTCATTGCGGGCCGGTGAACCGCTCGGCGATTGCGGAGACCTTCGCAGAGGCATGACTTCGGAACAATCGCAGTTCGCTTCACCTGGGTTTAGCTCAGCTAAAGTCGACGGCATGCTCAACGTGCGCCGTCTGCTGCTGCTCACCGAGGCCACCGAACGCGGCTCACTCACCGCCGCGGCGGAAGCCCTCGGCATGACCACCTCCGCCGCCTCCCAGCAGATGTCCCTGCTGGAGCAGGAGGCGGGGCAGCCCCTCATCGAGCGGCTGCCACGCGGTATCCGTCCCACCCTGGCGGGTGCCGCGCTGGCCGAACGCGGTCAGGCCATCCGCCGGGAACTCCGTGCCGCCCAGGCCGACCTGGACTCCTTCACCGCCCTCGACCAGGGCACCTTGCGGCTCGGTTCCTTCCCCACCGCGAGCGCGTCCCTGCTGCCGCTGGCGCTCACGCGTTTCCGACGCCGCCACGCAGGCATCCGCATCGAGGTACGCGCCGGAGTCCTCGCGAAGCTCAGGGAGATGCTGCACACCGGCGAGGTGGAGCAGGGGCTGCTCTGGGACTACGAATGGAACCGACTCGACGATCCGGCGCTCGCCCTCACTCACCTGCTGGACGACCCCACCGTGCTGGTCGTCCCTGCCGACTCGCCTCTGCGTACACATCCCTCCGTGCGCCTCGGCGACCTCGCCGACCAGGAGTGGATCATCCGCGCCGACAACCATCCCGTCGCCGACGTCCTGCGCCGTAGCTGTCGCCAGGCGGGATTCGAGCCGCGCATCGCCTACTCATCGCACGACTACCAGGAGGCGCAGGCCATGGTCGCCGCCGGTCTCGGCATCGCGCTCGCACCCCGCCTGGCCCTCACCAGCCGACGCAGCGACGTACGCCTCCTGCCGTTCGCCTCCGACGTCCCGGCTCCCACCCGCCGCATCCTCCTCGCCCGCGCCGCGGCACGCCCCGCCACCCCACCCGCCCAGGCGATGGCCCGCGTCCTGCGCACGGTGGCGCAGCGATTCACCGCCCCAGACCTGCACCGGGCCCAGCTCGGGGCGGTCCGGCGGGGCTGACGGTGCGGCCACGAGCTGCGCCCCCAGCCAAGCCCCGAGTTGCCTTGCTTACCTGAAGCGCTCTTGACCGACTGCGAGTCGACGT
>NZ_JBVJAB010000074.1:2126-5293 GCF_055591025.1 Streptomyces sp. NPDC041784 | reverse complement strand
GGACTATTCCTCCTCCTGGTTCCGCTCTCGTGGTGTCGTCCCGATTACGGGAAAACATTCACGGAGAGTTTGATCCTGGCTCAGGACGAACGCTGGCGGCGTGCTTAACACATGCAAGTCGAACGATGAAGCCCTTCGGGGTGGATTAGTGGCGAACGGGTGAGTAACACGTGGGCAATCTGCCCTTCACTCTGGGACAAGCCCTGGAAACGGGGTCTAATACCGGATACCACTCCTACAGGCATCTGTGGGGGTTGAAAGCTCCGGCGGTGAAGGATGAGCCCGCGGCCTATCAGCTTGTTGGTGAGGTAATGGCTCACCAAGGCGACGACGGGTAGCCGGCCTGAGAGGGCGACCGGCCACACTGGGACTGAGACACGGCCCAGACTCCTACGGGAGGCAGCAGTGGGGAATATTGCACAATGGGCGAAAGCCTGATGCAGCGACGCCGCGTGAGGGATGACGGCCTTCGGGTTGTAAACCTCTTTCAGCAGGGAAGAAGCGAGAGTGACGGTACCTGCAGAAGAAGCGCCGGCTAACTACGTGCCAGCAGCCGCGGTAATACGTAGGGCGCAAGCGTTGTCCGGAATTATTGGGCGTAAAGAGCTCGTAGGCGGCTTGTCACGTCGGGTGTGAAAGCCCGGGGCTTAACCCCGGGTCTGCATTCGATACGGGCTAGCTAGAGTGTGGTAGGGGAGATCGGAATTCCTGGTGTAGCGGTGAAATGCGCAGATATCAGGAGGAACACCGGTGGCGAAGGCG
This sequence comes from Streptomyces sp. NPDC041784, assembly GCF_055591025.1. NCBI lineage: Bacteria > Bacillati > Actinomycetota > Actinomycetes > Kitasatosporales > Streptomycetaceae > Streptomyces > Streptomyces sp. NPDC041784. Next base: position 4,531 of record NZ_JBVJAB010000074.1, on the reverse strand, counting down.
GATCTCTGGGCCATTACTGACGCTGAGGAGCGAAAGCGTGGGGAGCGAACAGGATTAGATACCCTGGTAGTCCACGCCGTAAACGGTGGGAACTAGGTGTTGGCGACATTCCACGTCGTCGGTGCCGCAGCTAACGCATTAAGTTCCCCGCCTGGGGAGTACGGCCGCAAGGCTAAAACTCAAAGGAATTGACGGGGGCCCGCACAAGCAGCGGAGCATGTGGCTTAATTCGACGCAACGCGAAGAACCTTACCAAGGCTTGACATACACCGGAAAGCATTAGAGATAGTGCCCCCCTTGTGGTCGGTGTACAGGTGGTGCATGGCTGTCGTCAGCTCGTGTCGTGAGATGTTGGGTTAAGTCCCGCAACGAGCGCAACCCTTGTTCTGTGTTGCCAGCATGTCCTTCGGGATGATGGGGACTCACAGAAGACCGCCGGGGTCAACTCGGAGGAAGGTGGGGACGACGTCAAGTCATCATGCCCCTTATGTCTTGGGCTGCACACGTGCTACAATGGCCGGTACAAAGAGCAGCGATACCGTGAGGTGGAGCGAATCTCAAAAAGCCGGTCTCAGTTCGGATTGGGGTCTGCAACTCGACCCCATGAAGTCGGAGTTGCTAGTAATCGCAGATCAGCATTGCTGCGGTGAATACGTTCCCGGGCCTTGTACACACCGCCCGTCACGTCACGAAAGTCGGTAACACCCGAAGCCGGTGGCCCAACCCCTTGTGGGAGGGAGCTGTCGAAGGTGGGACTGGCGATTGGGACGAAGTCGTAACAAGGTAGCCGTACCGGAAGGTGCGGCTGGATCACCTCCTTTCTAAGGAGCACTTCTAGGCAGCCGCGAGGTTGTCCAGGGGCCAGTACATCGGCGAATGTCCGGTGCTGGTTGCTCATGGGTGGAACGTTGATTATTCGGTCCGGTTCACGGGCCGGAGGCTGCAAGTACTGCTCGTAAGAGTGTGGAACGCATGATCTCCGGACGGGATCGGGTCGGGCACGCTGTTGGGTGTCTGAGGGAATGAACCCCCTCGAGATGCCGGCCCCAGTGAACTCCGGGTTTTTGCTCGGGGGTGATGGGTGGCTGGTCGTTGTTTGAGAACTGCACAGTGGACGCGAGCATCTGTGGCCAAGTTTTTAAGGGCGCACGGTGGATGCCTTGGCACCAGGAACCGATGAAGGACGTGGGAGGCCACGATAGTCCCCGGGGAGTCGTCAACCAGGCTTTGATCCGGGGGTTTCCGAATGGGGAAACCCGGCAGTCGTCATGGGCTGTCACCCGCTGCTGAACACATAGGCAGTGTGGAGGGAACGAGGGGAAGTGAAACATCTCAGTACCCTCAGGAAGAGAAAACAACCGTGATTCCGGGAGTAGTGGCGAGCGAAACCGGATGAGGCCAAACCGTATACGTGTGAGACCCGGCAGGGGTTGCGTGTGCGGGGTTGTGGGATCTCTCTTCTGTCGTCTGCCGGCGACAGGACGAGTCAGAAACCGTTGATGTAGACGAAGGACATGCGAAAGGTCCGGCGTAGAGGGTAAGACCCCCGTAGTCGAAACGTCAGCGGCTCGTTTGAGAGACACCCAAGTAGCACGGGGCCCGAGAAATCCCGTGTGAATCTGGCGGGACCACCCGCTAAGCCTAAATATTCCCTGGTGACCGATAGCGGATAGTACCGTGAGGGAATGGTGAAAAGTACCGCGGGAGCGGAGTGAAATAGTACCTGAAACCGTGTGCCTACAAGCCGTGGGAGCGTCGGACGGAGAGCTTGCTCTTCGTCTCGTGACTGCGTGCCTTTTGAAGAATGAGCCTGCGAGTTTGCGGTGTGTTGCGAGGTTAACCCGGGTGGGGTAGCCGTAGCGAAAGCGAGTCCGAACAGGGCGTTTCAGTAGCACGCTCAAGACCCGAAGCGGAGTGATCTAGCCATGGGCAGGTTGAAGCGGAGGTAAGACTTCGTGGAGGACCGAACCCACCAGGGTTGAAAACCTGGGGGATGACCTGTGGTTAGGGGTGAAAGGCCAATCAAACTCCGTGATAGCTGGTTCTCCCCGAAATGCATTTAGGTGCAGCGTCGTGTGTTTCTTGCCGGAGGTAGAGCACTGGATAGGCGATGGGCCCTACCGGGTTACTGACCTTAGCCAAACTCCGAATGCCGGTAAGTGAGAGCGCGGCAGTGAGACTGTGGGGGATAAGCTCCATGGTCGAGAGGGAAACAGCCCAGAGCATCGACTAAGGCCCCTAAGCGTACGCTAAGTGGGAAAGGATGTGGAGTCGCACAGACAACCAGGAGGTTGGCTTAGAAGCAGCCACCCTTGAAAGAGTGCGTAATAGCTCACTGGTCTAGTGATTCCGCGCCGACAATGTAGCGGGGCTCAAGCGTACCGCCGAAGTCGTGTCATTCATAC
>NZ_JBVJAB010000074.1:0-2034 GCF_055591025.1 Streptomyces sp. NPDC041784 | reverse complement strand
GTGGATGGGTAGGGGAGCGTCGTGTGCCGGGTGAAGCCGCGCCGGAAGGCAGTGGTGGACGGTTCACGAGTGAGAATGCAGGCATGAGTAGCGATACAAACGTGAGAAACGTTTGCGCCGATTGACTAAGGGTTCCTGGGTCAAGCTGATCTGCCCAGGGTAAGTCGGGACCTAAGGCGAGGCCGACAGGCGTAGTCGATGGATAACCGGTTGATATTCCGGTACCCGCTGTGAAGCGTCAAACATCGAACCAGGCGATGCTAAGTCCGTGAAGCCGTTCCGGACCCTTCGGGGAATGGAAAGTGGTGGAGCCGACGGACCAGACTTGTAGTAGGTGAGTGATGGGGTGACGCAGGAAGGTAGTCCAGCCCGGGCGGTGGTTGTCCCGGGGTAAGGGTGTAGGCCGTGCGATAGGCAAATCCGTCGCACATCAAGGCTGAGACCTGATGCCGAGCCGATTGTGGTGAAGTGGATGATCCTATGCTGTCGAGAAAAGCCTCTAGCGAGTTTCATGGCGGCCCGTACCCTAAACCGACTCAGGTGGTCAGGTAGAGAATACCGAGGCGTTCGGGTGAACTATGGTTAAGGAACTCGGCAAAATGCCCCCGTAACTTCGGGAGAAGGGGGGCCACGTCTGGTGAGAGCACTTGCTGCTCGAGCTGGGGGTGGCCGCAGAGACCAGCGAGAAGCGACTGTTTACTAAAAACACAGGTCCGTGCGAAGCCGTAAGGCGATGTATACGGACTGACGCCTGCCCGGTGCTGGAACGTTAAGGGGACCGGTTAGCTCACTTTCGGGTGGGCGAAGCTGAGAACTTAAGCGCCAGTAAACGGCGGTGGTAACTATAACCATCCTAAGGTAGCGAAATTCCTTGTCGGGTAAGTTCCGACCTGCACGAATGGCGTAACGACTTCTCGACTGTCTCAACCATAGGCCCGGTGAAATTGCACTACGAGTAAAGATGCTCGTTTCGCGCAGCAGGACGGAAAGACCCCGGGACCTTTACTACAGTTTGATATTGGTGTTCGGTTCGGCTTGTGTAGGATAGGTGGGAGACTTTGAAGCGGCCACGCCAGTGGTTGTGGAGTCGTCGTTGAAATACCACTCTGGTCGTGCTGGATGTCTAACCTGGGTCCGTGATCCGGATCAGGGACAGTGTCTGATGGGTAGTTTAACTGGGGCGGTTGCCTCCTAAAGAGTAACGGAGGCGCCCAAAGGTTCCCTCAGCCTGGTTGGCAATCAGGTGTTGAGTGTAAGTGCACAAGGGAGCTTGACTGTGAGACCGACGGGTCGAGCAGGGACGAAAGTCGGGACTAGTGATCCGGCGGTGGCTTGTGGAAGCGCCGTCGCTCAACGGATAAAAGGTACCCCGGGGATAACAGGCTGATCTTCCCCAAGAGTCCATATCGACGGGATGGTTTGGCACCTCGATGTCGGCTCGTCGCATCCTGGGGCTGGAGTCGGTCCCAAGGGTTGGGCTGTTCGCCCATTAAAGCGGTACGCGAGCTGGGTTTAGAACGTCGTGAGACAGTTCGGTCCCTATCCGCTGCGCGCGCAGGAATATTGAGAAGGGCTGTCCCTAGTACGAGAGGACCGGGACGGACGAACCTCTGGTGTGCCAGTTGTTCTGCCAAGGGCATGGCTGGTTGGCTACGTTCGGGAGGGATAACCGCTGAAAGCATCTAAGCGGGAAGCCTGCTTCGAGATGAGTATTCCCACCCACTTGATGGGGTAAGGCTCCCAGTAGACGACTGGGTTGATAGGCCGGATCTGGAAGCACGGTAACGTGTGGAGGTGACCGGTACTAATAGGCCGAGGGCTTGTCCTCAGTTGCTCGCGTCCACTGTGTTGGTTCTGAAACCACGAACAGCCCCATGCCTGGTCACGGCGTGGTGCGGCTGGACAGTTTCATAGTGTTTCGGTGGTCATAGCGTGAGGGAAACGCCCGGTTACATTCCGAACCCGGAAGCTAAGCCTTACAGCGCCGATGGTACTGCAGGGGGGACCCTGTGGGAGAGTAGGACACCGCCGAAC
>NZ_JBVJAB010000073.1:0-5597 GCF_055591025.1 Streptomyces sp. NPDC041784 | reverse complement strand
GGCGCATCATGCGCCCACTCCTCGGGCACGAACAACCGCCACTGCAGCGGACAGGAGGCAGTGTCGGAGACCGCGTGCACGCTCACCGCGACCTGGCAGTTGGCCTGCTTGCCCAGCGCTCCGCAGTACTGGCGGGCGACCGCCACCGACATCTTCCCGTCCTTGGGGAACGACACATCATCGACCGCCCACGCATCCGGCTTGACCTGCGGCACCATCCGATCCGCGATCCGCCGCCGCACCGGCACCGGATCCCACGTCGACTGGTTCACGAACTGCTGCAGGTTCTGCTCGTTGCCGTCCGGCAGCCGCTCCGCCATCGGCTGGATCGACTTCCGCCGCCCGTCCAGCATCAGCCCCCGCAGATAGCAGTCACCCTTCGCCCGCTGATCCTTGCGCGGCACCGACGCGAAGACGTCAGCCACGAATAACGCCAACTTCGCCCGAGCACGCTCCACTTCATGTGCATCCACACCACCAACCTGCCCCCAAACAGGACCGCGAGACAGACCTAACGAAGTCCTACTAGGGGTTGCGGGGCAGAGGGACAAGCAACGTTGATACGTGGTTCAGGTTGTAGTGGTGGGCGGAGGGTGTCAGCGTTTGATGCGGCTGCGCATGGCAAGGACGGCCAGCGCGAGCAGGACGGGCTCAGTGAAGCGGCTGACCATCTCCGTGTAGATGCCCCAGGTAGTGAGGTCCTGGCCGCTGGCACGGAACACCACAGAATTCAGTACCACTTGGAGTGCCTTGTCGAAGCGTTCCTCGGTGAACCGGTCGTCGACGGGCAGTGTCAGCTGAGGGTCCTGCTTGTCGACAGCCAGCGTCACCTGTCCGCCGCCGGCCGGGACGGTGCCGGTCGCGGTCTGCTTCGGTGGGGAGTCAGGCAGGCCAAGGCCCATGATGAGCAGTACTGTGGCCGCCACCGCAGCCACCAGCCAGCCCAGGGCGCGGGAGGCACGCAGGCCGTAGCCGGACAGCAGCCAGTACCCCCACAACAGGCCCCGCTCGCCGCGCGGGGTGCTGACGCGGTCGTGGCGGCGCATCTCCATCTCGCCGTAATAGAAGTCGGCGGCTACCTCGTCTGCCTCAGGCGAGACCTTGAGGATCGCTGGCCGCCGGGTTAGCGTTCGGGGACCTGCCAGCGCACCTTCAGGAAGTCGACATGCCTCGCCGAACACCGGGCGAGATCAGGTCTCAGCTGCCGCTTCGGGACGCAAGCCACGCCAGACGGACCGTCATACCAGGGCTATCTGCATCGGCAAACCGACAGATTTTCCAGTTCGAACGCGAGCGCGGCCTGTCCAGAGGTGACGTCGCGCTCGCGTTCCGACGCTGGACCCTGCGGGCCGGCCGACCCCGTGATGCTGAAGAGTGGCACTACGGATATGTAGACGTCCCAACCGGGCATATCCGCACACTGCTCGAAGTTACGGCATGGAACCTGCGTGCCCGGGCTCGAAGAGAGCTGCAAGCCGCGCTGGCTCCTGTCGACGCACGCGTCCTCAACCGGACGGTAAACGACCCTTTCGCCCCAGAGCATCTGCACTGGTGGCACCGTCGTATCGAAATCTGAGGCAGCCAGGACGCGCCTGGCCCTGTCGAGTTTCTCTGGTCTGGTCGGCCTCGGAGTCGGTCGCGGCCAGCCGGTAGAGATCGAGGCAGATGCGCCAGCTGGCGGGGTACCGGGCGGCGAAGGTTGTATTGCCGCAGCCGGGCGGCCGACCAGGGCGCACAGGGTGCCGGCGGGCAGGATCGGCGGTTGCATCAGGTCCTTTCAGCGGAAGCGGGCCCCGGCCGCAGTGTGGCCGGGGCCCGGGGGTGCCGGGTGCTGCTCAGGCGGCGGTGTCGTCCGCCGTCGTCGTGCTGATGTCCGCGGCCGTCTCGTACGGGGCGGTGAGCCGGTCCAGCGCGCGGCGGATACGGGCGGCGTTGCCGAGAACGTAGTCGCGGAGCCGCTCGGGGGTGATGGGCACGGGGTAGGCGGCAAGTTCCTGCTCCGGAGTACCCACGACCTCCACCAGGTGCTCCAGGTGGAACATGGCGCCAGCCATGTCGGTGATCATCGGTGTCTCCATGCCGGAGAAGCGGTCGGTGAACGGGCAACCGGTCTTCGGGCGCTCGGGAGTGCGGCCGAACGTACGCGCGGACGTCGTCATACGGGATCTCCTTGTGGGTGAAGGGAGTTGGCAGCCCAGATCAGGCGCTGCCCGGCGTTGTCGGTGATCAGGTCAGCGGCCTCGTGCAGCTGGCAGGAGGCGCCAGAGATCGTTTCCCGCGCTGCACCGCCAGTTTTCCCACCGCCCTGGCCACAGGGTTGTTGACCAGAGGTACTGGCACTCGGACCGACCAGTGCCCACGCACGGATCTGTTGCAGCTCCGCGACTCGGTACGCGGTCCCGCTCACGGACGGCATCGGCGGATCGCGGACCTGTTCTGCGTGGTGAAGGCGGCAACGTCCTGGGCCACGGCCGCCGCCACTGCGGACTGCTGCGACTGAAGGTAGAAGTGAGCGCCGGGAAACCAGCGAGCGCTGAACGCAGTCGTCGTATGATCGCGCCACTTCAGCAGATCGTCGCGACTCACGTGTGGATCCGACGTGCCGCTGTAGGCGCTGATCGGGCAGCTGACCCGCAAGCCGGGGGTGCCCTCGTAGGTCTCAACAGCCCTGAAATCGGCGCGCAGGGCGGGCAGGACGGTGTCCAGCAGTTCCTGGTTGGCTAAGATGGCGGAGGCCGTGCCGGATAACTCGGCCAGTCCGGCGGTGAGACCGGCATCGTTCCGCCGGTGCATACCCCCGTCCTGTCGTATGGACGGCGCTGCCTTTCCGGAGGCGATGAGGCCGGCCGCTCCTCCCTCTGTGCGCGCCTGGAGCTCCAGGGCCACCTCATAGGCCACGACCGCGCCCATACTGTGCCCGAAGAGCACCGTCTCTCGGTCCAGCCAGGGGTCGAGGGCGTCGGCGATACGGCTCGCCAGTTTCCTAATGTCGTCTACGGGCGGCTCGGTGATCCGGTCCTGGCGGCCCGGATACTGCACGACGAGTACCTCGGCCGTCGCAGACAACGCTGCCGAGAGGCCGAAGTAAGCCGTCGCGGAGCCGCCGACATGCGGAAGGCAGACCAGCGTCGCGCCACCGCCCATGGGCCGGTGGTACTGCCGGATCCACATGCCGTGTACCGCACGGTACTCGGGTACGGTCATGGTCTACTCACTTCCAAGGGGGCACACCCGGGATCGACACGTGGGGTGGCGACGCTGGCAGCCCGCAAAGGTTGTATCTGACGAGGTCAGCGGCGCTTCGTGCACTGCTGTAGCTGCCATCCGCGGCACGGCGGGTCAAGCTCGTATCTCAAGTGTGCAGCACTTAACGCTGCCACCGCCCTTGAGGAGCTCGGACAGGTCGATTCCAATCGGTTCGAACCCACGTCGGCGCAGCTGTTCGGCCAGCATCTGTGCAGCCTCCGGGAGAATGACGTGGTGTCCGTCGCTGACCGCGTTCAGACCGAAGACCTCGGCGTCCTGCTCATCAACCCGAACCGCGTCTGGGAAGACCTTTTCCAGGACCGCGCGGCTACCAGCTGAGAATGCCGCCGGGTAGTACATGATTTCGTTCCCGTCCAGCACGGAAAGCGCCGTATCGAGGTGGTAGTAGCGGGGATCGGTGAGTCGCAGGCTGATGACAGGCATGCCGAAGAACTCCTGGGCCTCCAAGTGTCCTTCGGGCGTGCTGCGAAATCCCCATCCGGCCAGGACGAAGGTCTCGGTGACGAGGAAATCACCCTCACCCTCGTTGATGAATTCCGGCTCGTTCACATCGGTGAATCCGTGGGCGCGGAACCAATCGAGATAAGCTGGACCCTCGGATGCCCGCTCCGCTTTGCGGAAGCGGGCGCCGAGCACCTTGCCATCCACCACGGTCGCGCCGTTAGCCGCATACACCATGTCGGGCAGGCCGGGTACGGGGTCGATGAGATGCACCGCGTGCCCGAGGGACAAGTAGAGGCCGTAAAGGCGCTCCCACTGCATCACAGCCCGCTGCGTGTCCACCGGCTTGGCCGGGTCCATCCAGGCGTTGATGGCGTAAGTGACTTCGAAGTGTTCGGGCCGGCACATCAGGTAGCGGCGGGGTCGAGCGGTGCGCTCGCGGCTGGGCGCGGTCGCGTGAGTAAGCGTCATGACAACTCCGGATCGGTCGGTTCAAAGTGGTGGGCGCGGCTCAGGCGACGACCGCGTATGCGTCGGTGAGAACGGTCACAAGGATCGTGCGTGTGATCCGCATGCCTTAAAGGCGGATGCCGCACCACAGCACCGGCGTGACGACGAGAAAGTAGTCGCGCTCAACTTGGTGCCAACCTGCCTCGTCTCGCAGCCGCTGGCGGCCCAGATCGCCGAGTAGTCCGGCCGCGTACGTAACGTTGCAGCCGTTCGCGCACATCAGCACGCCATCATGAGTTGAGCGGTGCGCTGTGCCCTTACGTTCTGTCTCTCGGCTCCGCCGGGCCACGCAAAGAAAAGGGCTGCGGCGTGATGCATGTAATAACGAGGGCGGGGGCCAGGGAGGGGTACCAGCACCAAGGGTCAGGACCACAGAATCAGATTCCCATCCAGGGTGAACCCCACAAAGGCGGACAGGGTGATGCGGCGTGATCCGCGGGGTTGGGCCACTTGGTGGAGGTTACGGCAGTCGAAGAACACCCCTTCTCCGGCCTCCGCCCGCACCGTGACGGAGGGAGCGTGGGCGACGACGTCCGGCAGCCAGCCGTAACCGTCCTTGCGTGAATCGTCGCCCGGCACCCACCGGTGCTTCCACACCGTCAGTTCTCCACCCTCATCGGCGACGGTGACGTGGCAGTTGAAGGCGAGCTGAACGATAGGTTCCTCATCCAAGTGGCCGGGGAACTCCCGTGCGATCTCGTCGTAGTGGATCTTCGATCCGTGGGGGAACTCCCGCAGGATTCCCACATAGAGCGGCTTTCCGTCGATCGTCGCAGGCCGCACCGGTATGCCCAGTTCATCGGCCAGCGAGTCCACGACCGTCTTCATCGGATCGAGCTCACCGAAGTGGTGACGCCAGGCGGCGCGTGCCGTCTCGGCCTTCTTCCAGTATTCCTCGTGCAGCTTGCCGTTCACGTAGTAATCGTGGACCGCAGGGCCGAACTTGAGGATGGGAGGGACGAGCCGCTCCTCGTCGTAGGTCTCGAAGGACGGTTGCGTGACCCGAGCGGCGATCTCATCAAGATGCCGGCTCAACAGGCCGGGCCACCGGACCGCCCCGCACATGCCGGCCGCCAGTTTCTGGAGTGCGCGTCGTGCGCCCGATTCCGCCACCTGCACGGCGGCGAAGGTCTCGTCGACCTGGGCAGCGATCGGGGAGTCGGTGCGTGCGTGTTCCACTGCATTCTCCATCCATGACAAGGGGGGTCAGGCGCCGGTAGCGGTCTCCGCTGATCCGGCGGTTGAGCCTGGTTTCGTCTGGCCAGCGGACGTCCCAGGCCCAGCCCGCTACTGAGATTTTCGGCTTAGGGTGACAGTGATCTCGCGGGTGGGTGTATCCCTGGAGGATGCGGTATCCCGATGGGGGTGGCTTGACCGCG
>NZ_JBVJAB010000072.1:4652-6123 GCF_055591025.1 Streptomyces sp. NPDC041784 | reverse complement strand
CGGCGGGCGGGGACGGGAAAACCGACACCGGAAACGGTGCACGGCGTCCCGTCCCCGACCCAACACATGGAACTCGACCGCCGCGGCGCCGAACTGCTCTTCCAGGTCCTGACCGAACGCGAGGAAAAGAACAGCGTCGCCATCGCCTCCAACGAGTCGTTCGGCTGGACCAAGACGTTCACCGACCCCCGCCTCTGCGCGGCCATCGTCGACCGCCTCACCTTCAATGGAACGATCATCGAGACCGGAACCGACTCCTACCGCCTCGCCAGCACCCGAGCTCGAGCCGAGGAGTCAGTCAAGGCTGGCTGACCGCTGCTGCCTGTTTCTGGACTGGAGCCGGGTGTCCTACATGCCGGTCCGACTGTGGCCGGGACGCGATGTCCGAGAGTGGGCCTATCGTCGTGACTTCTGGTTGGGTCGTGGTGAGGACACAGGGTGGCATACGTGGGGGATGGTCGACTGGTGGCGGCGCCGGAGGTGAGCGCCTATCTCGATGCGGTGTTCACGCCGGGCACCCGGCTGGGGGTGCGGCCTGATGATCCACTGACGTTCGTTGAGGTGGTAGAGGTGGCTCGGGTGACGTCGATCCGCGTGCCAAGCGGCAGGCTCGTGGTGGACACCCCTTGGCTGGAGGACGAAGACGGTGAGCCGCGGGAGCTCACGGTTCGGATCCCTCCTGGTGCATACAGGGTGGATGCGGCATGGACGGAGGCACCGTATGAGTTCATGGGGGAGTACTACTCCGGCCGTGAGGTGGCCGCGACACGCCTGTGCGTGCGGGAGGGCACGGTGGTGATCTGGGAGATGGGCCTCGCGGCGGGCGACGACATCGAACGCCTTCGTCGGGGCGACGAGGTCGGATTCAACACGGATACCTCCACGGGTAGCTTCGCCGACGCGACAGCCTGGCCCGCGCTGACAGCGCCATTCCGCAAGTTCTGGGAGCAGTGCAGGACAGCAGCACCGGGCACCCTCGTGTCTCGTGACACCGAGAGCGTGGGCGGTGGCGAGTTCGAGATGGTCCGTGATGAAGCCCGGGGCGCAGACCTCGTTACCTTCTCAGCCACCGAAGGACTTTCCGTAGCCTGGCTCGGTCGTACAGAAAGCGGAGAGCTCAGCTCCATCGTCGTCATGGGTCACATGGGCATGGAAGCGCTGGCCTGAGACCATTCAGCACGGCTACCCGATGACGGTGGCCGCTCTTCTTGTTCGCCGCAGCTGCACGAAGCCCCAGACTGCCGTTCGCGGTTCCGTCACGGTGACGTATGCGCGAACGGGAAGGGACTGCTGCACGGATAGGTGACACCTGACCTGTACCAGCGGGGCTAGAAACAGGCAGTCGACGGCCCGCCGCCCGGAGGGGGGGGGGGCGTCCTCATTCACCGACTTCCTTTCTCGTGGACATTCCCCCGCCCAATGGTCAGCAAACGCTGCCCCAACCAGGTGACAAACACCGCTGCTTGACGCG
>NZ_JBVJAB010000072.1:3588-4642 GCF_055591025.1 Streptomyces sp. NPDC041784 | reverse complement strand
GGGGTGGGGAAGAGAGGGGAAATGGTTTGACACAGGGAGGGCGCACCCCGCCCCTGCACCGGAGGGACAAAAACCACCCGTCCCCCCCCCCCCCCCCCGGGGCCCCCCGGGCCGTCCTCATGCACCGACTTCATTTCTCGTGAACATTCCCCGGCCCAGTGATCAGCAACTGCTGCCCAAACCGGGTGACAAACGCTGCTGCTGAACGTGAACAAAGCCACCGCGCCGACAGGACGGGCGGGTGTGGCTCATCCCGCGCAATGCGTCGTACGACCCGATCCCCGGCGACGAGGCGCGGATCCTCGGCAAGGTTGTCGGCGTCCTTCGCCTTTTCTGAACAGCCCGGCCCGGCCTGCCACGACGCCGAGCGGGGTACGGACGCATGCGCAGCCGCACACCGGACTGGCTGGCCGGCATCCCGGGTGGTGCGCTCGGCGATTGCGGTCCCCCAGATGAGGGCGATCGCGGCCTGGAAGGCGAAGACGGTGGCATCGTCGCAGCCCGCCACGTCAATGAGGCCGTTCCAAGATGAGCCGCGAGGAGCTGGTCGATGCGCTTGCCCGGGCCGGGCGCCGCCGCAAGAAGTCCTGATCCCCGCCGTCCGCCGCCGCCCACCTGGACCCTGTCGGAGCCGATGCTCACCACGACCGCGAACAGCCTTGACCTGCGGCCGGGGTGGGCGGCCGGACCGAAACCATGGACAGGGTTTGCAGGAGCCCGTTGTCCGCAGGCTGGGCAGCAACGCAGTGCTACGTATCGAATGATGCCGACAGTCTGTGCCGCTGGCGGCGGGCCGCGCTCAGCTCGTCGATGTAGGCCTTAGGCAGGTCGAAGGAGAGGCGCGTAAGGAGGGCTACCGCCTCGTCCATAGCTACGAGCGCCTCGTGTCGCTGCCCAACTGCACCCAACCGGTACCCGAAACTCTGGAGTGCCATGGCGAGGCCGGGGGTGTGGGCGTCGGGGTCGGCCGCCACCAGCTGCCGGTACAGGGCCACAGCTTCCTCGGCGACTGCGCGCGCCTCGCGATGGTGCCCCACCTCACCCAAGCGGACGC
>NZ_JBVJAB010000072.1:0-3495 GCF_055591025.1 Streptomyces sp. NPDC041784 | reverse complement strand
CGGACGCCAAGAGTCTGGAGTGTTCCGGCAAGGTCGGGGGTGTGGGCTTCGGGGTCGGCCGCCACCAGTTGCCGGTACAGGGCCACAGCTTCCTCGGCGACTGCGCGCGCCTCGCGATGGTGCCCCACCTCACCCAAGCGGACGCCAAGAGTCTGGAGTGTTCCGGCAAGGTCGGGGGTGTGGGCTTCGGGGTCGGCCGCCACCAGTTGCCGGTACAGGGCCACAGCTTCCTCGGCGGCCGCGAGCGCCTCGCGACGCTGCCCCACCTCACCCAAGCAGGTCCCGAGGGTCGTGAGAGTCAAAGCGAGGGCAACGGTGTGCGAATTGGGGTCAGCCTCCGCCAGGTGGCGCAACAGGATGGCTGCCTGCCCGGTGGCTGCGAGCGCCTCGCGACGCTGCCCCACATCAGTCAAATGGACCCCGAGAGCCTGGAGCGTCAAGGCGAGGTTGGGGGTGTGGGCTTCGGGGTCGGCCGCCACCAGCTGCCGGGACAGAGCCACAGCCTCCTCGGCGGCTGCGAGCGCCTCGCGACGCTGCCCCACCCTGCCCAACTGGTAGCCGAGACTCCGGAGTGCTCTGGCGAGGTTGGGGGTGTGTGCGTCGGGGTCGGCCGCCACCAGCTGCCGGTGCAGGGCCACAGCTTCCTCGGCGGCCGCGAGCGCCTCGCGACGCTGCCCCACCTCACCCAACCGGAACCCGAGAATCCAGAGCGTCACGGCGAGGTCGGGGGTGTGTGCGTCGGGGTCGGCCGCCACCAGCTGCCGGTGCAGGGCCACAGCTTCCTCGGCGGCTGCGAGCGCCTCGCGACGCTGCCCCACCTCACCCAACTGGTACCCGAAACTCTGGAGTGCTCTGGTGAGGTCGAGGGTGTGGGCTTCGGGGTCGGCCGCCACCAGTTGCCGGTACAGGGCCACAGCTTCCTCGGCGGCTGCGAGCGCCTCGCGACGCTGCCCCACCTCACCCAACCGGAGCCCGAGACTCCGGAGGGTTCTGGCGAGCTCGGTGTCGCCGACAGCCTTTCGGTTCCGTTGCCTGGCAAAGGCCAGCACAGCGTGCGGGAGGATGCCGATCGTCCGCGGGATCATCTCCTCCAGCGTGGCTGACTCCTCATACGTGAGATCCGTGTTCGCGATCGCTGCAGCTAAGGCCGTGTCAACTGGGCCGGCCCCGTAGTGAGCGGTGGTGAGGGCGAGCGGAAGGTAGGTTTTGGGGTCGGCGTTGATGACGGCGATCAGCCCGGCGGCCGCCTCTGGTGTGTGGTGGGTGGCACGGATGAGGCGCTTGATCAGTTGTGCGGGGGCATCGGCGCTGGGAAGAGATGCTGTGGCCATGGCAGAGATCTTCCTATCAGGCGGTGAGGGCGGCAGTGGCGAGGGCGGCGGGCAGGCCAGGGTGAGCGGTCACGCACAGTGCGGCGTAGCGATCGGCCAGATAGGCCGGGAGGTGTGGATCGAGCCATTGGCCTCTGCGCTGGGCGTAGAGCTGGTGGAGCCATAGGGCGAGCTCAGTGAGGTGTTCGGTGCTGCTGTTTGTCAGACCGGGCAGGTGAGCCAGGCGTCGGACCGCTTGGTCCATGTTGTCGGCCCCGACGAGTGTGGCGGCGGTGATCGCGCGTTGCAGGACCGGCAAGGCCAGGGTGATGGCTGGTTGCTGCTCTGCAGCGTTGGTGAGCCACCATGCTTCTTCTGTGGTAAACAGCTGGCGCAGTGCGGTGGTGAGGTCGACCGGTCCCGTCAGGCCGTTGTAGGCGGTGATGGCGGCTGCAGCGTGGAGTTCGGCGATCGAGATCGCGATGGTAGTGCTGCTGAGTGAGGCGATGGGGACGGGGCGCTCGAAGTGGCGGGCGTAGTGCCTAACCGCGCCCTGGAATTGCCCGTTCTGATCCCCAGCGTCGGCCAGGGAGGAGGTAAGGGCAGTCCGGCCGGCCGGGGTGAGGGCTGCGTGGTCGGCGGGATCCATGGCTGCGCGGATCCTTGACCACCAGGAGGCGAACTCTCTTCCGCACAAGACGACTTTGACCCGTCCTGCGGAGACCCGCGCCAGAATAACCAACATGCCGGCAAGGTCATCTTGCTGACGTGGTGAGGCATCCACGTCATCAACGACCAGCACCACACGGCCGGGGCGCGCCACTGCAGCCTCGGCGGCAGCGAGGGCCTGGCCATGCCTCACCCAACCGCACTCGCAGTCCTCCCCGGCTAGCTGCTCCACCGCCTCGATGAGCAGCCGGGTCTTACCGCTACCTGCGCCGCCCGTTACCTGCCACAACCGCTTCTCACTGGGCCCACGACACCACTCCATCAGGCTCAGCAGCTGAGGCCGACGCAGCGGGGAGAAGGGAACGACTCGCTCGTCCGGATTCAGGCTGTGAAAGACACTGCCTGCCTGAGCAGCAGAGCGGGACCCTGCCACCGATGCCGGACCGGCGAGCACCGCATTCCCCCATGCCGTGTCCGCATGCGCCAGTTCCTGCCGTCGCTCCCACCGCGCCGCTCCGTACAACCCGAGCAGACTCGCACCTCCGCCAAGCCCTGCGGCCACCGGCGGCGACACGAAATTCGCCAACGCCGCCCCAGCCCCTGACGCCGCGCCTAGACCACCGGCGATCAGCATCGAACGCACCTTCGACCATCGCACAGCGCCCCCTGACCTGTACCTAGCACCGCCCCCGCGCAGCCTCGCCTTGGAAACCTCGGCTATCGGCTACAGCTGCTGAACCAAGTGTCGTCTCCTGAAGCATGGAAATTCACCGCTTCCTCCTTGCCAACCGTGCCGACCTCATACCCTTCTCGGCCGGTGAGTCGCAGACGGACAGGTCAACAGCGCATAACTGAAATGGGAAGGATTCCGCACAAGTCTCTTCGTGGACAGCGGCCGGGTGGTCTGCGCTCGAGGCGCGGCACGGAACTGGGTCCAGCATTCCCAGAGGTCCTGGCCGGGGCTGCGCCGCTGGGGGAAGCGACGGCGCTGGACGGTGAGCTGGTGGTGTGGGAAGCCGGACGACTGGCGTTCGAGCGCCTCCAGGGGCGACTACGGCGGCGTGGTAGCGGAGCGGATCGGCTCGCACAGGAGTGGCCAGCTCACTTCGTCGCGTTCGATCTGCTCCGGCTGGGGCACCGACATGCTGGCGTGGCCATACCGGCGGCGCCGGGCGGCGCTGGAGCAGCTGTTCACCGCGCGTCGGCTGACGGCGCCGTGGGCGCTGTGCCCGTCGACGACCGACCCGGACACCGTCCGGGAGTGGCTGACCTGGACAGCGGTCGGACTGGTGCACTGGTTCCGCCGACTCCGGATCCGCTGGGAGATCCGCGACGACATCCACGAAGCCTTCCTCGCCCTCGGATGTGCACTCATCTGCTGGCGGCGACTGCGAGCTCTGGCGAGCGATGCCATGGGCTAGCCTCGCGCTTTCACGAAGCAGGCTGTCCGAGGGCTGATCAGAAAACGGAAAGTGCTCTTGACCTGCAACGATGGGACTTACTGAGGGTCCTCTCG
>NZ_JBVJAB010000071.1:0-12167 GCF_055591025.1 Streptomyces sp. NPDC041784 | reverse complement strand
CCCCCGAACCCGAGGGTGGGACCGGACGCAAGCGCAGCACCACAGCCAGTGGCGCCCGCTGTGCAAGCCCGGGACTTTAGTCCCGGGTCGTTGACGCCAGTTCGGGAGCGACCACCCAATCTCCTTGGCGCATCACGCCCTTGAGGTCGAAGTTCTCGTCCAGGAGGACCAGGTCGGCGTCCTTGCCGGGGCCGAGGGAGCCGACCCGGTCGGAGATGCCCAGCAGGCGGGCCGGATTGGTGGAGAGGGCGGCGACGACGTCCTCGACCGGGAGGCGGTCGACGGTCACCGCCCGCTTGAACGCGCGGTCCTGGGTGAGGGTGGAGCCGGCGATCGAGCCGCCCTCGACCAGCCGGGCCACGCCCTCGCTGACCTCGACCTCCAGCGGGCCGAGCATGTAGCGGCCGTCGCCGATGCCGGCCGCGTCCATCGCGTCGGTGATGAACGCGACCCGGCCCGCGCCCGCGTGACGGAACGCCAGCTCCAGGGCGGCCGGGTGGAGATGGGTGCCGTCGTTGATGAGCTCCACCGTGACCCGCTCGTCCTCCAGGAGGGCGGCGATGGGACCGGGGGAGCGGTGGCCGAGGGCGGGCATCGCGTTGAAGAGATGGGTGGCGACCGTCGCCCCGGCCTCGATGGCCTGAACCGTCTGCTCGTAGCTCGCGTCCGTGTGGCCCACCGCCGCGATCACCCCGTGGTCGGCCAGCAGCCGTACGGAGTCCAGACCGCCCGGCAGCTCGGTCGCCAGGGTGACCATCCGGGCCCGGCCACGCGCCGCGTCGATCAGCTTGCGCACGTCCGCCGGGTCCGGGTCGCGCAGCAGCTCCTCGGAGTGCGCGCCCTTGCGGCACGGCGAGATGAACGGGCCCTCGAAGTGGATCCCGGCGAGGTCGCCCTGCTCGGTGAACTCGCTCAGCAGACCGGCCTGGCGCACCAGGAAGTCCATGTCGTCGGTGACGGTGGAGGCGACGAGGGTGGTGGTGCCGTGCCGGCGGTGTGTCCGGATGGCCTGCTGGATGTCCTCCGCCGTACCGGAGAAGGACGCTCCGCCTCCGCCGTGGTTGTGCAGGTCGATGAAGCCGGGGACCAACCAGTGGCCGCTCACGTCGATGACCTGGGCGTTCTCGGAGGCCGTGCCGGTGATGCGGGTGCCCTCGACGATCACTTGGCCGTCGCGGACCGTTCCGCCGGGCAGGACCACATGGGCGCCGGAGAGGACGAGGGGCGCCTTGCCCGCGGGCCGCGGGTCGTGGGTGGCGTCGCGCGCAGTTCCCCGCGCCCCTAGAGGGGTGGCCATCAGGGTGTTACCTCCATACCGTCAGTCGTCTCGAGGAGATCCCAGGCCAGGAGCCCCGCACCTCGGCAGCCCGCCGTGTCGCCCAGTGCCGCCGGCACGATCGTCGGCAGTTTCTGGAAGGTGATCCGCCGCCGGACGGCGTCCCGCAGCGGTGTGAACAAGGTTTCCCCCGCCTCCGCGAGCCCGCCACCGATGACGAGCGTGCGCGGGTCCAGCAGGGTGAGCGCGGTGACCAGGCCGTCGGCGAGCGCGTCCACGGCGTTCCGCCAGATCCGGACGGCGTTCGGGTCGCCGGACGCGACGGCCTTCGCGCAGTCCGCGGCGTCCGCCTCCGGATCCCCGCAGGCCGCCGCCCATGCCTCGCTCACCGCCGCCGCCGAGGCGAACCGCTCCAGACAGCCGTGCTGCCCGCACGGACACGGGGCCCCGCCGGGCCGTACGACGATGTGGCCGATCTCGCCCGCGAAGCCGTGCGCGCCCGCCTCCACCCGGCCGTCGACCCCGATGGCGCCCGCGATGCCGGTGCCCAGCGCCACGAACAGGAACCGGTCGGCACCCCGGCCCGCGCCCACCCGGCCCTCGGCGAGCCCGCCGGTGCGCACGTCGTGGCCGAGTGCGACGGGGCTGCCGAGCCGTTCGGCGAGCAGCGCGCGCAGGGGGACGTCGTGCCAGCCCAGGTTGGCCGCGTAGGCGGCGACGCCCCGGGTCTCGTCGACGATCCCGGGCACCGCGACGCCGGCCGCGGCCGCGGGCTCGCCGAGCAGGTCGATGCCGTGGGCGCGCAGGTCGGCGGCGAAGTCGAGGATGGCGGCGACCACCGCGTCGGGGCCGCGCTCGCGGCCGGTGGCCCGGCGGTCCTCGTGCAGCAGGGTGCCGTCGGTCCCGACCAGCGCGGCCTTCATCCCGGTGCCGCCCACGTCGAGGGCGATGACATGTCTCACGGGAACAGTGTGGACCGATTACCCGCAAGAGGTCTAGTCCACTTGCGCGGGTTGGGGGTACGGTCCCGCTCCAAGAGGGCCGAAAGAGGTCTAGTCCACACGGGTGGTGTAGACCTTAATCCGGATAGCGGTCCATTGGTATGAACAATCACTTGTCCATCCATTGGACAATCGGACGCAGTGAGCAGTCGGGAGAAGAGGCCAGTGCAGGCGCGGGCAGGAAAGTCGGGAACGGTCGCGGGGAAGATCGGCGGGACGATCGCGGGGGTGTCCGCACTGGGCATGGCCGCGGTCCTCTCCGGTTGCGGACTCACCGGAGGCTCCGACGACGTCACCCTCAGACTGGTCGCGGCCGACTACGGCGACAGCGCCGCCAACAGCTCCGAGAAGTACTGGGACAAGCTCGTCGCGGCGTACGAGAAGGATCACCCGAACGTCACCGTCGAGGTGACCGTCTACTCCTGGAACGACGTCGACGCCAAGGTCAAGGAGATGGTCGACGCCGGCGACGCGCCCGACATGGCGCAGATCGGCGCCTACGCCGACTACGCGGCCGCCGACCAGCTCTACAAGGCCGGCGAGCTGCTCTCCATCCCCGTCCAGGCCGACTTCGTGGGCCAGCTCGCCGACGCGGGCAAGGTGCGGGGCGTGCAGTACGGCATGCCGTTCGCCTCCTCCACCCGGCTGCTCTTCTACAACAAGACCCTCTTCGAACAGGCCGGCCTCACCCCGCCGACCACCTGGGACGACCTCGCCAAGGACGCGGCGGCGCTGAAGAAGGACGGCGTGAAGTACCCGTACGCGCTGCCGCTCGGCTCCGAGGAGGCGCAGGCCGAGACCATGCAGTGGCTGCTCAGCGGTGGGGGCGGCTACAACCAGACCGTCAGCAGCTACAGCCTCGACTCCACCGAGAACGTCGACACGTTCGGCTGGCTGAAGAACGAGCTGGTCGGCAAGGGGCTGACCGGACCGGTCGCACCCGCCGAGCTCAACCGCGCCGACGCCTTCGCCGCCTTCACCAACGGTGACGTCGGCATGCTCAACGGCCACCCGTCCCTGATGAAGGCGGCCGCGAAGAAGGGCGTGAAGTTCGGCATGGTGCCGATGCCCGGCGTGGACGGCCCCGCCAAGGTCTCCATGGGCGTCGCCGACTGGATGCTGGCCTTCCGCAAGAACGGGCACGCCGATCAGATCGGCGACTTCCTCGACTTCGTCTACAGCGAGGAGAACGTGCTCGACTTCTCCCGCGAGTACGACCTGCTGCCGGTCACCAACTCCGCCTCCCAGGTCATGAGCACGGCCAAGGAGGACGCCGACCTCCAGCCGTTCCTGGAGGAACTCCCGCTCTCCCAGCTCTACCCGGTCGGACGGACCTCCTGGGCGCAGGTCAGCGCGGCGATCAAGAAGGAGATCGGCCGGGCCGTGACCCCGTCCGGCAGTCCGGCCACGGTGCTGGGCGACCTCCAGACGACGGCCGCGACCGCGGAGAGCGCCGCCGGGGAGTGAGTCGGCTGTCGGTGGCCGGGGTTACCGTTCAGGGCATGCAGGAACAGCTGGAGGACAGGGAGCGCGCCGTCCTCGCCCTGGAGCGACGCGGCTTCCCCGGCCCCGGCGCGAAGGAGCGTGCGATCCGCGAGGAACTCGACCTCTCCCCGCTCCGCTACTACCAACTCCTCAACGCCCTCCTCGACGACCCCCGCGCCCTGGCCCACGACCCGGTGACGGTGAACAGACTGCGCAGGGTCCGCGAGACCCGCCGCGCCGAACGCTGATCGCTAGGCGCCGAGCCGCCGAGCCGCCGAGCCGCCGACGGGGTCTCGGTGTGGCTCGGTCCCGTGGCCTCGCCCCCCGGTCGCCGTGCCCCGCGGATATCGTCGGCGTATGGGCATCCATGAGACGCACTCCGAGGAACCCGTACCCACCCCCACCCCCGTCCCCACCACCCCCGCCGGGCGTGAGGGGCTCGGCGCGATCCTCGCCAGGCCCTCCCGCACCCTCGTCGGGCTCGACTTCGACGGCACCCTCGCCCCCATCGTCGCGAACCCCGAGGACGCACGGGCCCACCCCGACGCCCTCGCCGCGCTCACCGCACTCGCCCCCAAGGTCGCCGCCGTCGCCGTCGTCACCGGCCGGCCCGCCGAGGTCGCCGTACGCAACGGCGGGTTCGCGGGGGCGCGGGGGCTGGAGCATCTCGCCGTCCTCGGCCATTACGGCGCCGAGCGCTGGGACGCCCGGACCGGCACCCTCACCGCCCCGCCCCCGCATCCGGGCGTCGCCGCCGTCCGCGCCGAACTGCCGGGGATCCTCGACGCGGCCGGCGGCGAGCCGGGCGTCTGGGTGGAGGAGAAGGGCGGCCGGGCCGTCGCCGTCCACACCCGCCGGGCCACCGACCCCCAGGCCGCCTTCGACGCCCTGCGCGCGCCCCTCACCGACCTCGCCACCCGGCACGGGCTGATCGTCGAGCCCGGCCGGATGGTCCTGGAACTGCGCCCGCCGGGCATGGACAAGGGCGTGGCCCTGCTGGAGCACGTCCGCGAGACCGGCGCCCGGTCGGTCCTCTACGCCGGCGACGACCTCGGCGACCTCCCCGCCTTCGCCGCCGTGGACAAACTCCGCTCCGACGGCGTCCCCGGCCTGCTGGTGTGCAGCGGCAGCACGGAGGTCACCGAACTGGCCGACCGCGCGGACCTCGTCGTCGACGGGCCCGCCGGCGTCGTACGGCTGCTGCGGGAGCTGGCCGGTCAGCTGGGCTGAATCTCCCGGAGCGCCTCCAGCTGATCCAGGAACCACCGGGCCGGAGGCAGCGCGGTCGCGGCCGCCGCCAGCCTCTTGGTGCGCTCGGCCCGCTCCTCCGGCTTCATGGTGAGACCCTCGTGCAGGGCACGGGCGGTCTCCAGCACGTCGTACGGATTGACGACGAGGGCGTCCTCGCGGAGCTCCCAGTACGCCCCCGCCTCCCGGGACAGCACCAGCGCGCAGCCCTCGTCGGAGACCACCGGGATCTCCTTGGCGACCAGGTTCATACCGTCCCGGACGGGGTTGACCAGGGCCACGTCCGCGAGGCGGTAGGCGGCGAGCGAGCGGGCGAAGTCGTCCTTCACGTGCAGGACGACCGGGGTCCAGCCGGGGGTGCCGTAGGTCTTGTTGATCTCCGTGGCCAGGCGCTGCACCTCGGCCGTGTAGTCGCGGTAGACGGCCAGATCCTGGCGGGAGGGGTAGGCGAAGGCCACATGGACCACCCGCTCGCGCCACTCCTCGTGGTCGTCGAGCAGCTGCCGGTAGGCCAGCAGGCCGCGCACGATGTTCTTGGACAGCTCGGTCCGGTCGACCCGGACGATCGTCTTCCGTCCCTCTCCGATCTCCTCGCGCAGGGCGGCCATCCGCTCCTCGACGTCCGGCCGGTGCGAGCGCTCGCGCAGGAAGTCGGCGTCGGCCCCGAGGCCGTGGACGCCGAGCCAGGTCCGGTGGCCGGGGCCCTTCCAGCCGGGCACGTACTGGAACGACTCCGGCACCCCCGACAGAGCCATCCGCGCGGCCACGTCGAGGTCCAGGGCCTGGACGCAGGACGAGAAGGCATCACTCCACCGGTGGGTCAGGAACCCCAGCCGGTCCGCCCCGAGCATGCCCAGGACCAGCTGCTCGCGGATGTCCCGCGGCAGCAGGGCGAAGTAGTCCGCCGGCGCCCACGGCGTGTGCGAGAAGTGGCCGATGCGCAGGTCGGGGCGGAGCTCCCGGAGCATCCCGGGGACCAGGCACAGGTGGTAGTCCTGCACCAGGACCGCCGCGCCCGGCGCCGCCTCCTCCGCCAGCGCCTGCGCGAAGGCCCGGTTGTACGTCTCGTACGACGCCCACTGGCGCCGGAACTCCGTGTCGAAGACCGGCTCCAGCGGGGTCTGGTACAGCAGGTGGTGGATGAACCAGAGCACCGAGTTCGCGATGCCGTTGTAGGCGTCCGCGTGGACGTCGGCCGGAATGGGCAGCATCCGCACGCCCTCCTCGCCGACCCCGCGCCGGACCGCCTCGCGGTCGCCGTCGGAGAGCGCGGAGCAGACCCAGAGGGCGCCCGCGTCCGGGCCGATGGCCGACAGGCCGGAGACCAGCCCACCGCCTCCGCGTTTCGGGTCCAGCGAGCCGTCCTCGCGGAGCGAGTACGAGACCGGGCCGCGGTTGGACGCGACCAGCACCTGAGCACCCCGAGCGGCAGCTTCGTGCGTGGTAGCCATACGCCTCAACCTAGCCCGGCGCGGAAACGCTCAAACGTACGGTCGCGCTGTGTGGACGGTCCATATCCGGCCGTATCGCGGGCCGTATACGGCGCCACGCCCGTGTTACGCGACCTTGCGCGACTGGTACTCCGCGATCTCCGCCATCGGCGGCCG
Organism: Streptomyces sp. NPDC041784; assembly: GCF_055591025.1. NCBI lineage: Bacteria > Bacillati > Actinomycetota > Actinomycetes > Kitasatosporales > Streptomycetaceae > Streptomyces > Streptomyces sp. NPDC041784. Next base: position 5,550 of record NZ_JBVJAB010000071.1, on the reverse strand, counting down.
TTCCTCCGTGTCCACCGAGTAGGTGCGTGGTTCGAAACCGTCCGAGCCCCGCTCGAACTGGGTGAGGGAGGGACGGACGAGATGGCCGCGGGCCAGCCGGAGCTGGGCGGTGCGGTAGATCGCCGCCGCCATCCGGCCGAGCGCCTGGCCGTCCTGGTGGCGGTGCTTGCGCACCCCCACGTCGACCTGGGCCAGCGCGTCGAGGCCCACCAGATGCAGGGCGTCCACCAGCATGCCCAGCTCGACCCCGTACCCGACCGGGAACGGCAGCTGCTCCAGCAGGGTGCGCCGGGCCGCGTACTCGCCGCCCAGCGGCTGGACGAACCCGGCCAGCTGCGGCCAGTGCATGTTGAGCAGCGGCCGGGCCATCAGCTCGGTCACCCGGCCGCCCTGGCCGGCCGCGCCGCCCAGCGGACGGTCGTACATGCCCTTGACCAGGTCCACCTGGGGGTCGGTGAGCAGGGGGCCCACGATGCCCGAGACGAAGTCGGAGGAGAACTCCTTCAGGTCGGCGTCGATGAAACAGACGATGTCCCCGGTGGTGACGAGCAGGGAGCGCCACAGCACCTCGCCCTTGCCGGGCACGGCCGGGAGGCGCGGCAGGATGGTGTCCCGGTGGACGACCCGCGCGCCCGCCGCGGCCGCGACCTCGGCGGTACGGTCGGTCGACCCCGAGTCGACGACGACGATCTCGTCGACCAGCGGGACCTGCTGCATGAGGTCGTGACGGATGACCGCGACGATGTCGCCGACCGTCTCCTCCTCGTTCAGCGCGGGCAGGACGACGGACACCGACTGATGGGTGGCGCGTTTCGCGGCCAGGATCCGGTGCAGCGGACGATCGGCCACGGACCAGGAGCGGGTGGTCAGCCAGCGCTCGACTTCTTCCAGCACAGTCTGCGGCTCCTCACTGTCGTGATCACACCGGGTGCACGGCGGGTGACCGTGTGATCCATCTCGCGGTTCGGACGACTATCTCAACTGTCCTGGCCTTCGGTTACAGTCTTGAACAACGCGGATGACCATCGCATGTCCGAGGTCGTCCGCTGTTCGCCGAGTTCAACAACTACATACCGCTCATCCAGAGGGGCAGAGGGATACGGCCCGATGAAGCCCCGGCAACCCTCCAGCCGGTCTTGTCACATTGATGTGGCGAGGCTCCCGGCTCGGGAAGGTGCCAAATCCGTCTCACGGCGAGATGCGTCGTGAGGAAGATGAGGAGAAAGGGCCTCGCCTCACATGGCTGCGCAGACTGTTGCAAGCACCACGGACAGCACTACCGAATCCACCGTAGACCTCGGCCCCGCCGCCGCGCTGAGCTGCCGCGAATGCGGTCACCGCGTGCCCCTCGGCCCGGTCTTCGCGTGCGAGGAGTGTTTCGGCCCGCTCGAGATCGCGTACGACTTCTCCTCCTACGACACGGAGGAGCTGCGCAAGCGCATCGAGGCGGGACCCGCGAACATCTGGCGCTACGCGCCGCTGCTGCCCGTCCCGGCCGACGTGGCGGACAAGCCGAACATCAACCCCGGCTGGACCAAGCTCGTCAAGGCCGACAACCTCGCGCGTGAGCTGGGCGTCACCGGCGGGCTGTACGTCAAGGACGACTCCGGCAACCCGACGCACTCCTTCAAGGACCGTGTCGTCGCGCAGGCCATCGAGGCCGCCCGCGCCTTCGGCTTCACCACCCTGTCCTGCTCCTCCACCGGCAACCTCGCCGGTGCCGTCGGCGCCGCCGCGGCCCGCGCCGGTTTCCGCTCCTGCGTGTTCATCCCGCACGACCTGGAGCAGGGCAAGGTCGTCATGGCCGCGATCTACGGTGGCGAACTCGTCGGCATCGAGGGCAACTACGACGACGTGAACCGTTTCTGCTCCGAGCTGATCGGCGACCCGGCCGGCGAGGGCTGGGGCTTCGTCAACGTCAACCTGCGGCCGTACTACGCGGAGGGGTCCAAGACCCTGGCGTACGAGATCTGCGAGCAGCTCGGCTGGCGGCTCCCGGACCAGCTGGTCGTCCCGATCGCGTCCGGCTCCCAGCTCACGAAGATCGACAAGGGGCTCCAGGAGCTGATCAAGCTGGGGCTGGTCGAGGACCGGCCGTACAAGATCTTCGGTGCGCAGGCGGAGGGGTGCTCGCCGGTGTCGGTGGCCTTCAAGGCCGGCCACGACGTCGTACGGCCCCAGAAGCCGAACACGATCGCCAAGTCGCTGGCGATCGGCAACCCGGCGGACGGTCCGTACGTGCTCGACATCGCGCGGCGTACGGGCGGTGCCGTGGAGGACGTGAACGACGAGCAGGTCGTGGACGCGATCAAGCTGCTGGCGCGGACCGAGGGGATCTTCGCGGAGACGGCCGGTGGGGTGACCGTCGGGGTCACGCGCAAGTTGATCGAGAACGGTCTGCTGGACCCGACGAAGACCACGGTCGTCCTGAACACCGGCGACGGCCTGAAGACCCTGGACGCGGTGGCCGGCACCGGCCTCACCGCGACCATCCGCCCCACCCTGGACTCTTTCCGAGAGGCTGGCCTCGCATGAGCGTCACTGTCCGCATCCCCACCATCCTGCGCACCTACACCGGCGGCAAGGCCGAGGTGCCCGCCGAGGGTGCGACCCTCGGGGAGGTCATCTCCGACCTGGAGAAGAACCACACCGGGATCGCCGCGCGCGTCCTGGACGACCAGGGCAAGCTGCGCCGGTTCGTCAACGTGTACGTGAACGACGACGACGTGCGGTTCGAGCAGGGGCTGGAGACGGCGACCCCGGACGGTGCCGGCGTCTCGATCATCCCGGCCGTCGCCGGCGGCTGACCTGTGGTTGACCGTCGTTCAGTACCCACCGGTAGTAACCGTCGGTAACAGTGATTACCGAGTGTTCATCGAATTGCCCCCTCCGTGAGAGAAGCGGAGGGGGCAATTCAGTGTGATTGAGCGCGGTACAGTTGGGGAACCGGGTCGCGAAACCCTGATCCGGAGTCTTTGATTTCTGCCTTGAGCCCGATAAGAAGCAGCCAAAGTGTGCGCCTCTTTCGTGGCTTTTGTGGCATTTGCGGGGCCCGACTTGCCCTGAATTCTGGCGAATTCTCGCCACATTCCGGATCGTGTGCGTCCAGAATTCTCGTCCAAGTGACCTGTTGCAGAGGGCAGTTGGACAGATACATTCGGCCGCGGTCGACGCGTTCCGGCGCACGCCCCCAACCAGCTGGGGGGTGAGGTCTGACCCGGATCCACGAAGTGTGGATCTGTGCAAGGGCCAGTAATAGGGGAGTTAGGCATGGCTCAGGGCACCGTCAAATGGTTCAACGCGGAGAAGGGGTACGGCTTCATCGCGGTCGACGGTGGTGCGGATGTTTTCGTCCACTACAGCGCGATCCAGATGGACGGATACCGCACCCTGGAAGAGGGTCAGCGGGTCGATTTCGAGATCTCGCAGGGCCAGAAGGGGCCGCAGGCGGACATGGTCCGCCTGGCGACCGGCTGAAGCACGCGCCGACTGACAGCGACGTTCTTCTGTTTCATCTTCGAAGGGCTCGCACCTCCTGGGGTGCGAGCCCTTCGGCATGCCCGGGGACCGGCGGGCGCGCCGCTGTTCACCTGCGGATCGGCCCGAGCCGCTTGCACTCGGCATGGGCGAGTGCTAATCATTGGCGTTAGCACTCTGAAGGTGAGAGTGACAACGAAGGACCGGGTCGGTGAGGCCCGCAGGCCAGGTGGGGCAAGGAACCACACGGCATGCGAGCCGTCCGTCGCGGGCGCGGGCGCGGTCCGAAGGAATCACCCCCAGTCCTGGAGGGACCACTTCACATGGCCAAGATCATCGCGTTCGACGAGGAGGCGCGGCGCGGCCTCGAGCGCGGCATGAACCAGCTCGCGGACGCCGTGAAGGTGACGCTCGGCCCCAAGGGCCGCAACGTCGTCCTCGAGAAGAAGTGGGGCGCCCCCACGATCACCAACGATGGTGTGTCCATCGCCAAGGAGATCGAGCTCGAGGACCCGTACGAGAAGATCGGCGCCGAGCTGGTCAAGGAAGTCGCCAAGAAGACGGACGACGTCGCCGGTGACGGTACGACCACCGCGACCGTTCTCGCCCAGGCGCTGGTCCGCGAGGGTCTGCGCAACGTCGCCGCCGGCGCCAACCCGATGGCTCTGAAGCGCGGTATCGAGAAGGCCGTCGAGGCCGTCTCCGGTGCCCTGCTGGAGCAGGCGAAGGATGTCGAGACCAAGGAGCAGATCGCTTCCACGGCCTCCATCTCCGCCGCCGACACCCAGATCGGCGAGCTGATCGCCGAGGCCATGGACAAGGTCGGCAAGGAAGGCGTCATCACCGTCGAGGAGTCCCAGACCTTCGGTCTGGAGCTGGAGCTCACCGAGGGTATGCGCTTCGACAAGGGCTACATCTCGGCGTACTTCGCCACCGACATGGAGCGTATGGAGGCCGTCCTCGACGACCCGTACATCCTGATCGCGAACTCCAAGATCGCCAACGTCAAGGACCTGCTCCCGCTCCTGGAGAAGGTCATGCAGGGCGGCAAGCCGCTGCTGATCATCGCCGAGGACGTCGAGGGCGAGGCCCTGTCGACCCTGGTCGTCAACAAGATCCGCGGCACCTTCAAGTCCGTCGCGGTCAAGGCCCCGGGCTTCGGCGACCGCCGCAAGGCGATGCTGAACGACATCGCCATCCTCACCGGCGGCGAGGTCATCTCCGAGGAGGTCGGTCTCAAGCTCGAGAACACGACCCTCGACCTGCTGGGCAAGGCCCGCAAGGTCGTCATCACCAAGGACGAGACCACCATCGTCGACGGCTCCGGTTCCTCGGACCAGGTCGCGGGTCGCGTGAACCAGATCCGTGCCGAGATCGAGAACAGCGACTCGGACTACGACCGCGAGAAGCTCCAGGAGCGCCTGGCCAAGCTCGCGGGCGGCGTGGCCGTCATCAAGGCCGGTGCCGCCACCGAGGTCGAGCTCAAGGAGCGCAAGCACCGCATCGAGGACGCCGTTCGCAACGCGAAGGCGGCCGTCGAGGAGGGCATCGTCGCCGGTGGTGGCGTGGCCCTGCTCCAGGCCTCCCAGGTGTTCGAGAAGCTGGAGCTCGAGGGTGACGAGGCGACCGGCGCCAACGCCGTGAAGCTCGCCCTGGAGGCCCCGCTCAAGCAGATCGCCGTCAACGGTGGTCTCGAGGGTGGCGTCATCGTCGAGAAGGTGCGCAACCTGCCCGTCGGCCACGGCCTGAACGCCGCGACCGGCGAGTACGTCGACATGATCGCCGAGGGCATCATCGACCCGGCGAAGGTGACCCGTTCCGCGCTGCAGAACGCCGCCTCCATCGCCGCGCTGTTCCTCACCACCGAGGCCGTCATCGCCGACAAGCCGGAGAAGGCCGCCGCGCCCGCCGGCGGCGGCATGCCGGGTGGTGACATGGACTTCTGAGCCTGAATCAGAGGCTCGGGTTTCCTACCGAGGGCGGGGGGGGGGGGGGGGGGGGGGGGGGGGGGGGGGGGGGGGGGGGGGGGGGGGGGGGGGGGGGGGGGGGGGGGGGGGGGGGGGGGGGGGGGGG
>NZ_JBVJAB010000070.1:0-12900 GCF_055591025.1 Streptomyces sp. NPDC041784 | reverse complement strand
TCCTCGTCCACCACGGGCTTCCCGATCTCACCGGACTGCACCTCGTCGACCGCCTTACGGCCCTCCACCGGAGGCAGATCGAAAAGGTAGGGCGGATTGGCGGTCGCCTCGGCGAACGCCGCGGCCTCCGCTTCGAGGACCGGCGCGGCCGGCTCGACGACGTCGGACATGGGCATCTCCTGCGGATATCGGGGTGCGTTTGCCTTGCTCCCGAACGCTAAATCCGCCGGGCGGCCGGACATTGCCCGCGCGTGCACCGGCACTGTCCTCACAGCGCACGGTGTGCCGTGCGCTGTGAGCACTCATTCGGTGCGCTGACGGAACACCTGGGCGCCGCGTCTTCGGCTTGTGTCGAGGCCAGGGAAATTCCACGATTCCAGGAGGTGTCTCGCACGGTGTCAGTAATGCCGGTCGGCGGACTGGTTCCCGGGGCCGCCGAGAATGCCGCGGAACTCGTCGTCCGCAACGCGCTGATCCACACACAGGATCCGCGCCGCCCGCAGGCCGGGGCACTGGCCGTGCGCGACGGGGTCGTCACGGCCGTCGGCGACGACCAGGACATGGCCGCGCACATCGGTCCGGACACCCGGGTCGTCGACGCGCTCGGCCGCCGGGTCGTGCCCGGCCTCAACGACGCCCATCTGCATGTGATCCGGGGCGGCCTGAACTACGTCCTGGAGTTGCGCTGGGACGGCGTACGGACGCTGCGGCAGGGCCTGGCGATGCTGCGGGAGCAGGCCGCCCGGACGCCGAAGGGCCAGTGGGTGCGGGTGGTCGGGGGCTGGTCGGCCGAGCAGTTCGCCGAGCGGCGGCTGCCCACGGTCGCCGAGCTGAACGCGGCCGCGCCCGACACCCCGGTGTTCGTCCTGCACCTCTACCAGTCGGCCGTGCTCAACCGGGCCGCGCTCAGGGCCGCCGGATACGACCGCTCCACGCCGGACCCGAAGGGCGGCCAGATCGTGCGCGGCCGGGACGGCGAGCCGACCGGCATGCTGCTGGCCGCGCCGAGCGCGCTGATCCTGTACTCGACGCTGGCCAAGGCCCCGGTCCTTGAGGGCGAGGACCGCACCACCTCGACCCGGCACTTCCTGCGCGAACTCAACCGGTTCGGGCTGACCTCGGCGATCGACGCGGCCGGCGGATTCCAGAACTTCCCGGACAACTACTCCACCGTCGTGGAACTGGCGAAATCCGGCCGGTTGTCGCTGCGGATCGCCTATCACCTTTTCCCGCAGACTCCCGGTCAGGAGATCGACGATCTCGCCCGGTGGATCGAAATGGCCCGGCCCGAGGACGGCGACGCCTGGCTGCGGCTGAACGGTGCGGGCGAGAACCTCATCTGGGCGGCCGCGGATTTCGAGAACTTCACCCAGCCGCGGCCGGAACTCGCCGATTACGAGGCGGAATTCGAGAAAGCGGTCCGGCTCCTCATGGAGAACGGCTGGGGATTCCGGCTGCACGCCACCTACGACGAGACCATCCGCCGCGATCTCGCGGTGTTCGAGAAACTGGCGGCCGAGGGTCTGTTCCCGGCCGGGAACCGCTGGCTGTTCGATCACGCGGAGACAGTCTCCCCGGCGAGCCTGGACCGGATCGCCGCGCTCGGCGGCGCCCTGTCCGTGCAGAACCGGCTGTCCTTCCAGGGCGAGGCGTTCCTGCGCCGGTACGGTCCCGGCGCCGCCGCCGACGCCCCGCCGGTCACCGCGATGCTGAAGCGCGGCCTGACCGTCGCGGCCGGCACGGACGCCACCCGGGTGTCGACGTACAACCCGTGGGTCGCCCTGCACTGGCTGGTCAGCGGCCGCACGGTCGGCGGGCTGGCGCTGCGCCCGCCCGCGAACCGGGTCGACCGGCAGACCGCGCTCACCCTGTTCACCCGGGCCGGTGCCGCGCTCACCGGCGAGGAGGACGTCAAGGGCGTCCTGCGGCCCGGCTGCTACGCGGACCTGGCGATCCTCTCCGAGGACTACTTCGCCGTGCCCACGGCGGACATCCCGCACATCGAGTCGCTGCTGACGGTCACGGGCGGCCGGATCGTGTACGCGGCCGGCGAGTACGAGGGCCTCGACGAGGAACTCCCGCCGGTCTCCCCGGCCTGGAGCCCGGTCGCCCACCACGGCGGCTACCAGCGGTCCGGCGCCCACCAGGCCGAACGGCTCGGCGAGGCCGTCGCCGAGTCCGAGCAGCAGTGGCGGTGGCGGATCGGGCGCGGCCTCGCACCCGACGTCACACCCGGTGTCACGGCGACGCCGTTCGACCCCTGCTTCTCCCTCTGACCCACCCGTTCTTCTCCCTCTGACCCACCCGTTCCCCTTGTTCACCCCCTACCCGAGAGGTACGTCCATGGTCGACATCACCGAGGTCACCGCGGCCCCCAGCCCCGACCTGCTCACCCCCGACAACTGCGCGGTGCTCTTCGTGGACCACCAGCCGCAGATGTTCTTCGGCACCGGCAGCGGTGACCGGACCGCGATCATCAACGCCACGGTGGGCCTGGCGAAGGCCGCGAAGGCGTTCGACGTGCCGGTGGTGCTGAGCACGGTGGCCGCCGAGTCGTTCTCCGGTCCGATCCTGCCGCAGCTCGCGGACGTCTTCCCCGAGCAGAAGATCGTCGACCGCACCACGATGAACGCATGGGAGGACCTCGCCTTCGTCGAGGCGGTCAAGGCCACCGGCCGCCGGAAGCTGGTCATCGCGGGCCTGTGGACCGAGGTCTGCGTGGTCCTGCCCACGCTGTCGGCGCTCGCCCAGGGCTACGAGGTGTACGTGGTCACCGACGCGTCCGGCGGGGTGAGCCCGCAGGCCCACGAGCACGCCGTCCAGCGCATGGTGCAGGGCGGGGCGGTCCCGGTCACCTGGGTGCAGGTGCTCCTGGAGCTCCAGCGCGACTGGGCGCGCACGGAGACGTACGCCGCGACGACCGGTGTGGTGAAGGAGCACGGCGGGGCGTACGGCCTCGGCATCGTCTACGCGCAGGCCGTCATCGGCGCCCACGCGGCGGGCTGACCCCCGTACGGCGCAGAGAGAGAGTGAACAGGAACGGGCGGGAAGGCAATGGACACCGGATTGTTGGTCCTCCGGGCGGTGGTGGGGCTGCTCATCGCCGGCCACGGGGTGCAGAAGGTGAGTTTCCTCCTCGGGGGCCAGGGCCTCGCGGGCGGGACCGAGGAGTTCCGCCGCGACGGCTTCCGCGGCGGCCGGCTGACCGCGCTCGCGGCGGGCGGCAGCCAGCTGGGCGCCGGCCTCTTCCTGGCCGCGGGACTGCTCACACCGCTGGCCGCGATGGCGGCGATGGGCGTGATGACGGTCGCCGGCACGGTGAAGCGGCCCCAGGGCCTGTGGGTGCAGCACGACGGTTACGAGTACCCGCTGGTCCTCGTCGTGGTGTGCGCGTCCCTGGCCCTGACCGGACCGGGCGACTGGTCCCTGGACGCGGCGCTGGGTCTGACGCCCTGGCCGGACTGGCTGGTCGCGGCGGCGATCGTGACGGGCCCGGCCAGCGGCCTGCTCACCCGCCTGGTCCTGCACACGCCGCAGAAGGAGAGTGCGCGGTATGCGCGGGCCGCTGATTGAGGCGCGCCCGGCGCGCCCGACATGGTGGCCGGGCGGTGGAGGACGGCATGCGTGATCTGCTGACCGACGCCTGGCGCACGCTCGTACCGGGCGGGGAGCGGCGGCACGGTCCGCTGCCGCCGCTGCTGCTGGCGCTGACCGTGGTCACCGGACTGGTGGACGCGGTGAGTTATCTGGCGCTGGGGCATGTCTTCGTCGCCAACATGACCGGCAACGTGGTCTTCCTCGGCTTCGCGCTGGCCGGTGCGGACTCCCTGTCCGCGCTCGCCTCCGTCGTCTCGCTGGCGTCCTTCCTCGTGGGGGCGGTGACGGGCGGCGGGCTCGGCACCCGGTTCGGCGCGCACCGCGGGTATCTGCTGCGGACGGCGACGGCCGTGCAGACCGTGCTCATGGCCGGCGCGGTGGCCGCCGCCGCGGTGACGGACGGAGCGGTGACGGACGGAGCGGTCGGTACGGGCGTCCGGTACACGCTGATCGTGCTGCTCGGGCTCGCCATGGGCCTCCAGAACGCGGTCGCGCGGCGGCTGGGCGTGCCCGACCTGACGACGACCGTGCTGACGCTCACCCTGACCGGCCTGGCCGCCGACTCCACCCCGGCGGGCGGCGAGGCCCCGCGGCCCGGCCGGCGGATCCTCTCCGTGCTGGCCATGTTCCTCGGGGCCCTGGTCGGCGCGGCGCTCCTGCTGCACGGCCATCTGGTCCTGCCGCTGGCACTGGCCCTGCTGCTGCTCGTGGTCACCTCCCTGACCGCGCACCGGCTGTCGACGGCCGACGCGCCCTGGGCGCGGACCTGAACCGTTAGGCGGGGCCGGCGGAGGGGGGGGGGGGGGGGGGGGGGGGGCCCCCCCCCCCCCCCCCCCCCCTCCGTGTACCCGGCCCGTGTCGCGCGTCCCGCGCTGTCCCGCCACTCGCGTGGGGACATCCCGTAGGCGGCCCGGAAGACCCGGCTGAAGTGGGTGGCGCTGAGGAAGCCCCAGCGGGCGGCCACCGCGGCGATGGTGCGGCTGCCCCGGCCGTGGCGCATCAGGTCGCGGCGGCACTCCTCCAGTCGGCGGCGCAGGATCCACCGGCCGACGGTGGTGCCCTCGTCCTTGAACAGCTTGTGCAGATAACGCACCGAGATGTGGTGGGCGCGGGCGATGGCCTCCGGGGCGAGAGCGGGGTCGGCGAGGTGCAGTTCGACGTACTCCAGGACCCGTTCCAGCACCGGCGGCCGCGCGTCCCCCGTGCCCGGTGTCCGCGCGCCCAGCTGCTCGGTGGCGAGGGTGGCCAGCAGGTTCACGGCGTTCCAGGCGAGCATCTCGCCGACGGGCGGCCGGGCCTCGGCCGAGGTGCGGGCGAGGTCGGACAGCAGGGGGGACAGCAGGGTGCCGAGCCGGGAGGCACGGGCGACGGGGGTCCGTGCGATCCGCCGGACGTCGGGCTCGGCCAGCCCGAGCAGTTCGGCCGGGAGGAGGAAGACCGTCGCCCGGAACCGCTCGGGGCCGGGGAGGTCGAGGGCGGGGGTGTGCCGGGTGTCGTAGAAGCAGATGTCACCTGGGGCGAGGGGGAGGGCCGTGGGCTCGGGGTGGGAGGGCGGGGTGGGCCGGGCGCCGCCCCGCAGGCCGACGAAGAGGTAGTCGCCGGGGTCCCGGACGAGCAGCCGGTGCGCCGGGTGGCGGCCCTCCCCGGGCAGCCGGGCGGGGGTGTCCTCGCCGGTCACGATCTGGACGCCGAGCGGGGTCCGGACGGCGTGCGGGTCGAGGGGGGTGCTGGTTCGGGTAGTGAGCATGTTCCGCCGAAGCCTCCGGGGGATCGTTCGGGTCACCTGCCCGGACGGTAGGCCGACGGATGTGCAAAAAGAGTGACGAGCGAGTGACAGCGCCCGGCGCACCCTGTGGACGGGCCGTCAGAACGCCGTGCGCTCCGCGAGTTCCGAGGCGAAGTCGCGCACCAGGCCGTGCAGGGCGTAGTGGCCGGGCGCGGTCTCGGTGAGGAGATGTGCGTCGGCGAGCCGGCCGAGTTCCAGCCGGGCCCGCCGGAGCGGCAGCCCGGCGAGCAGCGCGACGACGGCCGGGGTGAGATCGGGTCCGGGATGCCGGGGCAGCAGCGGGAGCAGCCGGGCGCTCTCCTCCCCCAGGAGCCGGTGGGAGCGCCGGAAGGCCTCGCGCACGGCGGGCAGGGCGTCCAAGGTGCCCTGGGAGTCGCGCAGTTCGGCGGCGACGGCGGCGAGCGGGAAGTCCCTGCGGCCGGCGGCGCGGGCGGCGACGAGCGCCAGGGCCAGGGGCAGCCGGCCGCAGCGGGCGACGATCTCGGCGACGGCCCGGGGCTCGGCGGCGAGCCGCTCGGCACCGATCCGCCGGGCCAGCATCTCGTGCGCGTCCTGGGGGGACGGCGGTTCCAGGCGTGACGGCCGGGCGCCCGAGGCGATCAGACCGGGCAGGGCGTGCCGGCTGGTCACCAGCGCCAGACAGCCCGGTGCGGCGGGCAGCAGCGGGCGCAGTTGTTCGGTACCGGCGGCGTCGTCGAGGACGACGAGGACGCGCCGGCCCGCCAGCAGGGTCCGGTACAGCCCGCTGAGCGCGGCCACGCCCTCGGGCATGCGGCCGGCGGGGACCCCGAGCGCCGCGAGCATGCCGCGCAGGGCCTCCGCGGGGTCCAGGGGCGCCCGCGCCGCGGTGTCGACGCCGCGCAGGGCGACGTACAGCTGGCCGTCCGGGAACCCTGCGGCGGCCCGGTGGGCCCAGCGCACGGCGAGGGCGCTCTTGCCGACGCCCGCCATGCCCCCGACCAGCAGCACCCCCGGTCCTTCGCCGCCGCCGTCCGGCACCGCGCCGGCGAGTCCGGTCAGCCGTTCCAGCTCGGCCCGGCGGCCGGCGAACACGGGCAGGTCGGGCGGGAGTTGGGCCGGGCGCGGGAAGGGGACGGCGGCGGGAGCGGCGGGGCGACGGTCGGCGGTCCGGGGACCGGCGGGCTCCCCCGCACCGGCGTCCTGGGGCGCCCCGGGCCGCCGTACTTCCTGCCGCAGCACCCGGGTGTGCGCGGCGGTCAGTTCGGGACCGGGGGCGACGCCCAGGTCGGTGGCGAGCCGGTGGCGGATGTCGTCGTACGCCGTGAGAGCTTCGGCCTGGAGGCCGCAGGCGGCCAGAAGGAGGACGAGCCTGGCGTGCAGGGGCTCGTCCAGCGGGTCCTGGGCGACGGCCCGGCGCAGGAACGGCAGCATCCGGTCGGCGTGGCCGGACAGCAGCGCCGCGTCGGCCGCCGTGCGGACCGTGTCCAGCAGTTCGCGTTGTACGGCGGTGAGGTGGGCGTGGGCGCGGGCCGAGGCGGGGATGCCCATCGCGACCGGGCCGCGCCACTGGGCCAGGGCCTCGGTGAAGTCCCGGGTCGCCGCCTCGGGGCGGCCGGTCGCCGCCGACCGTCGGGCCTGCCGGGTCAGTTCGCGGAAGCGGAGCAGGTCGACCTCCGCGGTCTCCGCCTGGAGGAGGTAGCCGCCGGCCCGGCGCAGCAGGCGCCGGCCCGGGGCGCGCGGCGGCAGGCCCGGTTCGAGCAGGCGGCGCAGGTTGCCGACGTACCGGCGGACGACGTTCAGGGCGCTGGCGGGCGGGCGTTCGGCCCACAGCGCGTCGAGGATCTCCCCGGTCGGCACGGGGCGGCCGGCGCAGGCCAGGAGCAGGGCGAGCAGGGCGCGTTGCTGGGGGAAGCCGAGGTCGAGTTCCCGTTCCTCGTGCCACACCCGTACGGGTCCCAGCACCTCGAACCGCATCGCCTGATCCGCCCCCGCCCCACCCGGTGGGGTCCGCGACAAACCCCCTGGTGGCAGCCTAAAGGGTGTCATGTGGATCTTGTCGGGTCCGCCGTCGGCCGGGCGGCCGGGAGCGGCCGCGTCCGGTCGCGCGGGGTGTCAGCAGGCACCCGCCTCGCCCTCCTCTCCGATGAGGCGGGCCGCGACCCGTTCGGCGTCGGGGTGGCCGAGGGTCCGCAGGAGGGTGAGGGCCTGCGCCCAGGCGGCACGGGCGGCCGGGTCGTCGCCCATGGCCCGGTGCGTGTCGCCGACCCGGACGAGGGTGTCGGCCTCGATGTAGGGCACGCCGAGGTCGCGCAGCAGGGCGAGGGCGTTGCGGTAGCCGAGCAGGGCCTGGGGGTGGCGGCCGAGGTGGTGGTGGGCGTAGGCGATGCTGTCCCAGGTGGTGGCCTGGCCGTAGCGGTCGCCGAGTTCCTGGAGCATGGCCAGCGCCTCGAAGCAGTGGGTGAGGGCCTGGCGGTACTCGCCGAGCAGGGCGTGGTACCAGCCGACGGAGTTGAGGACGCTGGCCTGGGCGGCGCGGTCGCCGAGGGCGCGGAACAGGGCGAGGGCGCGCTGGTTGTGGCGCAGGGCGCCGGGCAGGTCGCCCAGTTGTTCGCTCTCCCAGCCGAGGCTGCGGTGGGTGTTGGCGCGGCCGGTGTCGTCGCCCAGTTCCGTGAAGAGCGCGAGGGCCCGTACCAGCCGGGGCACGGCCCGGGAGTGCAGTCCGAGGCGGCCCTCGACGCGGGCCAGTCCGCGCAGCCCGTGGGCCTCGAGGACGGGGTCGGCGAGCCGCAGGGCGGCGTCGAGCGCGGTGCGCTGGACGGCGAGGCCGTCGTGCCAGTGGCCGCGCCGGTCGAAGAACGGTTCCAGGGACCAGGCCAGCTGGCAGGCGAGACGTTCCTGCACGGGCTGTCCGGACGTGGCGGCGGTGTCGACGACGGCGAGCAGCACCGCGTGTTCGGCGGTGAGCCAGGCCAGGGCGCGCTCGTCGTCGGCGAGCGGCTCGGGGTGGGTGTCCGCGGGCGCGGGCGGCGGGGTCAGCGGGTCGGCGTTGGGGGCGAGGAGCCGGTCGGCGGCGTGGGCGGTGTGCAGGTAGTGGTGGAGCAGCCGGTGGACGGCGGTGTGCCGTTCGGCCTCGGGGTGGTGGTCGTGGACGAGTTCCCGGGCGTGGGCGCGCACGAGGTCGTGGCAGATGTAGCGGCCGGGGCTGTGCTCGGTGAGCAGGTGCAGCCCGGTCAGTTCGGCCAGCGGCGGCCGGGCCGCGCGGACCGTCAGACCGGCCAGGGCGGCCGCGGCCGGCAGGGTGAGGTCGGGGCCGGGATGCAGGGCGAGCAGCCGGAACAGCCGGGCGGCGGCGGGCGAGACGGCGCGCAGCGACCAGGAGAAGACGGTGCCGACGTCGACGGAGGCGTCGGAGCGCACGAACGCGTCCAGGCTGCCGTCGGCCTCGCGGAGTTCGGCGGCGACGGCCCGGAGCGGGAAGCCGGGGTGGACGGCGGCGCGGGCGGCGACGCAGGCGAGGGCGAGGGGCAGTCCGCCGCACAGCTCGCCGATCTCGTCGGCGGCGCGGGGCTCGGCCGCGACCCGCTCGGCACCGAGGCGGCGGGCGAGGAACGCCCGGGCCTGGTCCGCGTCGAAGGGGTGCAGGCCGATCGCGTGCGCGCCGTGCGCGGCGACCAGGCCGGGCAGTTCGTCGCGGCTGGTGACGATGGTGAGGCAGCCGGGCGAGCCGGGCAGCAGCGACCCGACCTGCTCGGCGTCGCGGGCGTTGTCCAGCACGACGAGGACCCGTCGTCCGGCGAGCAGGCTGCGGTAGAGCGCGGCCTGCGCGTCCACGCCGTGCGGGACGCGTTCCGGGGGCACGCCGAGCGCGTCCAGGAAGCCCCGGACGGCCTCGCCCGGCTCCATGGCGGAGCCGGACGGGTCGAAGCCGCGCAGGTTGACGTAGAGCTGTCCGTCGGGGAACCGGCCGGCGACCCGGTGCGCCCAGTGCACGGCGAGGGTGGTCTTGCCGACGCCCGCCATACCGCCGATGGCGCTGATCACCACGGTCCCGGAGTGCGGCGACTCGGTGCCGGACAGCGTGAGCACCTCGTCGAGTTCGACGCGCCGTCCGATGAACGCCGGGATGTCGTAGGGCAGTTGGGCGGGGATGGCCGCCAGGGGGCGTGCCTCGTCCGCCGGTTCGGGGTGCTCGCGCAGCACGGCCTCCCGCGCCTCCCGCAGCGCGGCCCCGGGATCGATCCCCAGCTCCTCGGCCAGCCGGTCCCGTACGGCGTCGTGGGCGGCCAGCGCCTCGGAGCGGTGGCCGGCCGCCGCGAGGACCCGGACCAGGCGGGCGTGGACGGGTTCGTCCAGCGGGTGGTCGGCGGCGGCCCGGCGCAGCCGGGGCAGGACCGCGTCCGGCAGTCCGGCGCGCAGCGCGGCGTCGGCCGCGTCCCGTACGGCGGTCAGCCGCTCGTGGTCGGCCGCGGCGAAGGCGGGGTGCGTACGGGCCTGTGCCGGGATGCCGTCGGCGACCGGTCCGTGCCACAACGCCAGGGCCTCGGTGAGGAGTTCGACCGCCCGCGCGGGCTCCTGGGCGAGGCGGCGGGCCTCCTCGTGCAGCGCGCGGAACCGCAGCAGGTCGCAGGAGTCACCGTCGGCCACCAGCCGGTATCCGCCGGCGTCCCGCAGCAGCAGGCGGCCCTCGGCGCGGGCGGCGAGGCCGGGCTCCAGCAGCCGGCGCAGCGAACCCACGTGCCGCCGGACGACGTTGACGGCGCTGCGCGGCGGATCCGCGCCCCACAGTGTGTCGACGATCTCGCTCACGGCGACCGGCTGGCCCGCCCTCACCAGCAGCAGGGCGAGGAAGGCCCGTTCCTGCGGCCCGCCGAGGTCCAGCTCGGTCTCCCCCCGGCACACCCGTACGTCCCCCAGCACCGTGAACCGCACCGGCTCCAGCGGCACGCCTTCCCCCCTCCGGTGTTCTCCCCCGGCCTCGACTCTACGTCAGACCGCGTGTCACCCAGCGTTACGGATGGGACATCCCGCCTGTTCAGGGACGGGGTCCGGGTGACGAGGATCTTGGTCCGTGCGCCTGACATCCGGGCGCCGCTCGGCAAGGCGGCTCGGCGCGCGGGGCGGGGGCGGTGAGAGTGGGCGCTTCCGGGCCCCTCCCGCCAAGCCCTTCCCGGTCTCGTGAAGGGCCCTCCCCCACGCCGTGCGCCGTGCCGCCGGCTCCCCGCGACGCAAGGAGACCTCCGTGCGCCTGTCACCCCTAGGAGCCGCGCTGGCGGCGGTGTTGCTGATGGCCCCGCCGGCCCGGGCCGCCGTCCCCGCCGTGCCGCCCGTCCCGTCCGTGCCGCCGGTCGACGACCCGGCCCGCTATGTCGACCCGTTCGTGGGCACCGCGCCCGGCGGTGCCGACTTCGGGCACGGCGGCGGCGCCGGGAACACCTTCCCGGGCGCCTCCGCGCCGCTGGGCGGCGTCCAGTGGAGCCCCGACACGGTCACGCGCCAGTACGGCGGCTACGCCTACGCGGACCACCGTGTCCACGGCTTCAGCCTCACCCATCTGTCCGGCGCGGGCTGCGGCGACTACGGCAATGTGCCGTTCATGCCGCTCACGGGCCGTCCGGCGGCGGATCCGGCCGCCCGGTACGCCACCTTCTCGCACGCCGACGAGCAGGCGTCGCCGGGGAGTTACCGCGTCGGCCTCGGCAACGGCATCCGTACGGAGCTGGCCGCCACCCAGCGCTCCGGCATCGCCCGTCTGACCTACCCGGCGGACGACGGCGGTCCGGCCGCGCTCAGCGTCGACGCGGGCCGGGCCTTCAACAAGGCCACCGGCACGGTCGACATCGGCGAGCGGACGCTCTCCGGGCACACGGACAGCGGAGGCTTCTGCGGTTCGTCCAACCGCTACCGCCTGTACTTCCACGCCGTCTTCGACCGGCCCTTCGCGCACGGCGAGCCGCTGGACGGGAAGGCCTCGGGGGCGTACGTTTCCTTCGCGCCCGGCACCCGTACGGTGACCGTGCGGGTCGGGGTCTCCTTCGTCGACGCGGAGGCGGCCCGCCACAACGCCCTCGTGGAGCAGGGGCGGCGCTCCTTCGACGAGGTCGCGCGGGGCACGCGCGCCCACTGGAACGACTGGCTCGGCCGGATCGCCGTGCACGGCGGCACCGAGGCACGGCGCCGAATGTTCTACACGGCGCTCTACCACTCGCTGCTGTACCCGAGCGTGTTCAGCGACACCGACGGCCGGTACCGGGGCATGGACGGCCTGGTCCACCGCACCCGGCCGGGGCACGCGCAGTACGCGAACTTCTCCGGCTGGGACGTCTACCGCTCCCAGGTGCAGCTGCTCACGCTGCTGGCGCCGCGCGAGGCGTCCGACGTGGCCCAGTCGATCCTCGAACAGGGCCGCCAGGCGGGCTACTTCGACCGCTGGACGCTGGCGAACGGCGGCACCCGGGTGATGGTCGGCGACCCGCTGCCCACGATGGCCTCCGCCGTGCACGCCTTCGGCGGGACCGACTTCGAGGCGGCCGAGCTGCTGCGGGCGGCGGTGGCCGGCCGGCAGGACGACCGACAGCGGCCCGGACACGTGCCGTACGACACGCTGGGCTACATCCCGGTGGGGACGAAGGGCGTGTGGGGCAGCGCGGCCACCACGCTGGAGTACGCCGTCGCCGACGCAGCCCTCGCCGAGCTCGCCGGACGGCTCGGCGACCCCGTGACCCGGGCGGCCCTCGAACGGGCCTCGGGCAACTGGCGCACCCTGCTCCACCCCGAGGGCCGCCACCTCCAGCCCCGCAACGCCGACGGGACCTGGCCGCCGTTCCAGCCGACCCAGCGCGGGGAGTACGTCGAGGGCAACGCGGCGCAGTACACCTGGATGGTCCCGCACGACCTGCCCGGGCTGTTCGCCGCGATGGGCGGCGACGCGGCCGCCACCGCCCGGCTGGACACCTTCTTCACCCGGCTGAACGCGGGCGCCGACCAGCCGTACGCCTACCTCGGCAACGAGCCGTCCTTCCACACCCCGTGGGCCTACGGCTGGGCGGGCCGCCCCGACCGTACGCAGGACACCGTGCGGCGGATCCTGACGACGCTCTTCGGGGACGGCCCGGACGGTCTGGTCGGCAACGACGACCTGGGCGCGATGTCCTCGTGGGCCGTGTGGGCCGGCCTCGGCATGTACCCGCAGGAGCCGGGCAGCGCCCGACTGGCCCTGGCCAGCCCGCTGTTCCCGGCCGCCGTCGTCCGCCGGGGCAACGGCGTGCGGATCACCGTCCTCGCCCCGGACGCGACGGACGCGAACTCCCGGGTGACGGCCCTCACCCTCGACGGCCGTCCGTTCCGGGAGGCGTGGCTGCCGGAGACGTTCCCCGCCACGGGCGGCGTGCTGCGCTACCGCCTCACCGCGCCGTAGGGGCTCCGTCGGGGCCGGCACCCTGGCTACGCGGTGCCCAGCGCCGTGCGCAGGGTGCCGACGGCCAGGGTGATGGCCGCCTCGGCCGCGTACGTCGGGCGCAGGGCGTTGAGCATCACGAAGTCGTGGATGATCCCCTGGA
>NZ_JBVJAB010000069.1:0-13764 GCF_055591025.1 Streptomyces sp. NPDC041784 | reverse complement strand
CCGGGCGGCCATTCTCCTTGAGCCATCAGCGGCAACCTCGCATCAGCCACACCCGGTCCTCCCGGACCGCCAACATTCTTAAGGACCCCGCATGATCCAGGACCCGAGCACGAGGTCGGCCCAGCGGTCCGGCGAACTCGACTGGCTGCTGGACGACTTGGTGACGCGCGTCAGTGAGGTACGGCACGCCGTCGTCCTGTCCAACGACGGCCTCGCCGTCGGCGCCTCCACCGACCTCAGCCGGGAGGACGCCGAACACCTCGCCGCCGTGGCCTCCGGCTTCCACAGCCTCGCCAAGGGCGCGGGCCGGCACTTCGGCGCCGGCGGTGTGCGCCAGACGATGGTGGAGATGGACGACGCCTTCCTGTTCGTGGCCGCCGCGGGCGACGGCTCCTGCCTGGCCCTCCTCACCGCCGTGACCGCGGACATCGGCCTGGTCGCGTACGAGATGGCCCGCCTGGTCAAACGGGTCGGCGAGCACCTCTACACCGCACCGCGCCTCGGCGCGCGCCCGCCCGCCGCCGGATGAGGCCAGAGAGCGACCCGTGCAGATGACCGAGGACCCGACCGGCGCCCCGCTCGACCCGGGCAGCCAGTGGTACGACAACGAGGCCGGCCCTCTCGTCCGCCCGTACGCCATGACGGGCGGGCGCACCCGACCGGGCCCCACCGGAGTGCGCTTCGACCTGATCGCCCTGGTCACCCTCGATCCGGGCGCACCCGGCACCGACGGGATGGCGCTCGGACCGGAACACCGGACCCTGATCGGCCTGTGCCGCGCGGAGACCCAGTCCGTCGCCGAACTCGCGGCGGGCGCGGACCTTCCGGTGGGCGTGGTCAGGGTGCTCCTCGGGGACCTGCTGGAACTCGGCTGCGTCACCGTCAGCCGCCCCGTCCCGCCCGCGCACCTGCCCGACGAACGCATTCTGCGCGAGGTCATCGAAGGGCTGCGGGCCCTGTAGATGCACCTTCGGACGAACCCGGACGCGTACGGACCGGCCCCGCACCGGCTCGCGCACCCCTTCGGGCACCGAACAGGCAGCAGCCGGTCAGATCGTGCAGATAGCGGTCGAACACCTCGGAAAAGGAACGCGATTGTCATGATGCTGACTTCACATCCCCGTACGGACGTCGACCGTTGCCGGCACTCCTGAGAGAAGTGATCCATGGTCTCCGAGCACTCCGACTCCTCCGGTGGCGAGACGGCCCCTCTGGCGTTGAAGATCCTGGTCGCCGGCGGGTTCGGCGTGGGCAAGACCACCCTGGTCGGCGCGGTCAGCGAGATCAAACCGCTGCGCACCGAGGAACTGCTGAGCGAGGCGGGCCAGTTGGTCGACGACACCGACGGCGTCGACCAGAAGGTCACCACGACCGTCGCCATGGACTTCGGCCGCATCACCATCCGTTCCGGCCTCTCCCTCTACCTCTTCGGCACCCCGGGCCAGGACCGCTTCTGGTTCCTGTGGGACGAACTCTCGCAAGGCGCCCTGGGCGCGGTGGTCCTCGCCGACACCCGGCGCCTGGAGGACTGCTTCCCCGCGGTCGACTACTTCGAGCACCGGCACATCCCGTTCGTGGTCGCCGTCAACTGCTTCCAGGGCGCCCGGGCCTACGACGTCCACGACGTCTCACGCGCCCTCGACCTCGACGGAGGCACCCCCGTCGTGCTGTGCGACGCCCGTGACCGCGACTCGGGCAAGGAGGTGCTCATCCGGCTCGTCGAGTACGCCGGACGGATGCACACCGCCCGGCTGCTCGACTCCGTCAGCTGACGCACACCCGGGCGCGCCCCCTGCCCGGGCGCGCCCCCCTGCCCGGGGGCGCGCGCCCTCCCTCGCGCCGACGCCGGTCCCGGACCGCCCGCCGCGCCACACCGCCGAACTCCTTGCCCCCGTCACCGGTCCTGGGGAAGGGTGGCGGACAGGGCCTCCGGCGAGGCGGAGGCCGCACGGAAAGCGTCACACGGGGAACCTCACGCGGGGAGACGGGACATGGGGCAGAAGCGGGGACTGGGCTGGCTGCTGGACGATCTGACCGAGCGGGTCGACCACGTCCGCCACGCACTGGTCCTGTCCAACGACGGACTCGTGGCGGGCCAGAGCCGCGGACTGCGCAGAGAGGACGCCGAGCACCTCGCCGCGGTCTCGTCCGGACTGCACAGCCTGGCCAAGGGATCGGGTCGCCACTTCGGCGCGGGCCAGGTCCGCCAGACGATGATCGAGTTCGACGACGCGCTGCTGTTCGTCACCGCGGCCGGCACCGGAAGCTGCCTGTGCGTCCTCAGCGGCGCGGAAGCCGACATGGGCCAGATCGCCTACGAGATGACCCTGCTCGTCAGCCGGGTCGGCGAGCACCTGACCGTGGACGCCCGTCAGCCCGAACGCCCCCCGTTCACAGACCTCTGACCTGCACGTTCTTCCTCCGTCGTGGAGTTATCCACAGGCTCGCCACGAGATCCGCGATTCGGGCTACGGTTTTTCCGAGGCCACCGCGGACAGCGAGGGCCCGATCACACCACGTCACGCCACGGGGGAGGCCGACCATGTCCTACAACACCGTCACGCAACCGCACTCCGATTCCCGCACGCCCGCGCGAGCGGCGCGTGAACTGGGACTGAAGCGCAGCGAGTTCGACCTCGCCGTGCACCTGGGGCGCATCAGGACCGTGCCCGACGAAGGGGGAGGAGGCCGCCGGGTACCGCACGCGGAGATCGAGCGGCTGCGCGCCCGGCCCGACTTCCCCGAGGCACTGCGCGCGAGCGTCCTGACCGTCGGCACCGGCGACGCCGCCGCGATCCTGGAGGTGCCCGCCACCCGGTTCACCCGCCTGGCCCGGCAGGGAGTGGTGGTGCCGGTGACGTTCTACCTGAACCGCTACCGGGCCGTCGTCTGGCTCTATCTGGCCGAGGAGCTACGACAGTTCACCGCCGACGAGAGCAGCGCACCGCTGCTCAAGGGCCGGACCCCCGAGCCGATGCGGGCCCGGCTGGCCGCCGGCCTGGACCTGCGCCCCCGCAACTGGCGGGGACGCCGCCTCGGCTTCCTGCTCCGCCAGGCCGACGGCCCCTGGCAGCGCGCCGGAGCCCTGGCCGGGTTCCTCGACTCCGCCCAGATCGCGGAGATCGTCAAGGACCCCTACGAACGCTCCCACCTGAACCGCTTCCGGCCCGGACCGGCGGCCCACAGCGCCCCCGGCACACCGGCCGCCCACCTCGTGGAGAAGATCACGACGGCGGACGACCCCGACGAGATCGGCTGGCTCAGGTCCGACCTGGCCCGCACCCTGGAAGAGGCCCGCGCCCACCAGCCCGCCCCACGGCCCACCGCGGTGACGCGACCCGCCGCGGCCCAGCGAGTCGCGTCACAACCGACGGTGAACGAGCCGACCCCGCCCCCGCCGGCTCTCCGGCCGGACCGGGAACCCGAGCGGACGGCACGCGGCCTGCTCGGCTGGCTGCGCCGCAGAAGCGCGTGACCCACCGGACTCACAGCGCCCGGAACAACCCCTCCTGCACCACCGACACCAGCAGACGCCCCTGAAGGTCGTAGATGCGCCCACGGGCCAGCCCGCGGCCGCCCGTCGCGATCGGCGACTCCTGGTCGTACAGGAACCACTCGTCCGCGCGGAACGGACGGTGGAACCACATCGCGTGGTCCAGCGACGCCATGTCGAAGTTCCGCCGACCCCACAACGGTTCCACCGGCAGGCGGACGGCGTCCAGGAGGGTCATGTCACTGGCATACGTGAGCGCGCAGGTGTGCACGAGCGGATCGTCGCCGAGCGGCCCGACCGCGCGCATCCAGACCGCGCTGCGCGGCTCGGCGTCCTTGACCTCCTCGGCGCTCCAGCGCAGCCGGTCCGCGTACCGGATGTCGAAGGGCTGACGGCGCGCCATCCGCTCCAACTGCTCGGGCAACGCGCCCAGATGTTCCCGGATCTCCTCCACGACCGTCGGCAGGGACTCCGGGTCCGGAACCTCACGGGCCGGCGGCAGCTGGTGCTCGAAGGGACCTACCTCAGGCTTGTGAAAGGAGGCGGTGAGATTGAAGATCGTGCGGCCCTGCTGCACCGCGGTGACCCGGCGCGTCGTGAACGACCGCCCGTCCCGCACCCGTTCGACCTGGTACACGATCGGCACCCCGGGCCGGCCCGGGCGCAGGAAGTACGCGTGCAGCGAGTGCACCGGCCGCTCGCCGTCGGTGGTCCGGCCGGCCGCGACGAGCGCCTGGCCCGCCACCTGCCCGCCGAACACCCGCTGGAGGGACTCCTGCGGGCTGCGGCCACGGAAGATGTTGACCTCGATCTGCTCCAGGTCGAGCAGGTCGACGAGCCTCTCCGCCGGATTCGTCATCGGTGTGCTTCTCCTGTGCCTCTGCCTCGCGTCGCTCTCACAGCTGTCCGACCTCGGTGACGCGGACGACCGCCCGGCCCTCCGCGTCGGAGGCCGTGAGATCGATCTCCGCGCTGATGCCCCAGTCGTGGTCGTCGTTCGGGTCGTCGAAGATCTGACGGACGCGCCACAGGCTGTTCTGCGGCTCCTCCTGGATGACGAGCAGCTTGGGACCGCGCGCGTCCGGACCGGTGCCCAGGTCGTCGTACTCGTCCCAGTACTTGTCCATCGCCTCGCCCCACGCGTCCGCGTCCCAGCCGGACTCGCCGTCCATCTCGCCCAGCTCATCGACGTGGTCGAGCGCGGCCAGTTCGACGCGGCGGAACATCGCGTTGCGGACCAGGACCCGGAAGGCGCGCGCGTTGGCGGTGACCGGCTTGACCTCGTCGGCCTTCTCCTGGGCCTGCTCGGCGGTCATCTCCTCCGGGTTGGCCAGCTGCTCCCACTCGTCCAGCAGGCTGGAGTCGACCTGGCGCACCATCTCGCCCAGCCACTCGATCAGATCCTGGAGGTCCTCGGACTTGAGGTCGTCCGGCACGGTGTGGTCGAGGGCCTTGTAGGCGCTGGCCAGGTAGCGCAGCACGATTCCCTCGGTACGGGCCAGCTCGTAGTGGGACACCAGCTCCGTGAAGGACATCGCCCGCTCGTACATGTCACGGATGACGGACTTCGGCGACAGCGGGTGGTCGCCGACCCACGGGTGGCTCTTGCGGTACGTGTTGTACGCGTGGAAGAGCAGCTCCTCCAGGGGCTTCGGGTACGTGATGTCCTGGAGCCGCTCCATCCGCTCCTCGTACTCGACGCCGTCCGCCTTCATCGCGGCGACCGCCTCACCGCGCGCCTTGTTCTGCTGGGCGGCGAGGATCTGGCGCGGATCGTCCAGCGTGGACTCCACCACGGAGACCATGTCCAGCGCGTACGACGGCGACTCCGGGTCCAGCAGCTCGAACGCGGCCAGCGCGAAGGTGGACAGCGGCTGGTTCAGCGCGAAGTCCTGCTGAAGATCCACAGTGAGACGCACGATACGACCGGTGGCGTCCGGCTCGTCGAGCTTCTCCACGATCCCGCCGTCCAGCAGCGAACGGTAGATCGCGATGGCGCGCCGGATGTGCCGCAGCTGCTGCCGGCGCGGCTCGTGGTTGTCCTCCAGCAGATGGCGCATCGCCTCGAAGGCGTTGCCGGGCCGGGCGATTACCGACAGCAGCATCGTGTGCGTCACCCGGAAACGGGACGTCAGCGGCTCCGGCTCCGACTCGATGAGCTTGTCGAACGTGTTCTCCGTCCAGCCGACGAAGCCCTCCGGCGCCTTCTTGCGGACCACCTTGCGGCGCTTCTTCGGGTCGTCGCCCGCCTTCGCGAGCGCCTTCTCGTTCTCGATGACGTGCTCGGGCGCCTGGGCGACCACGAAGCCCGCCGTGTCGTAGCCGGCCCGCCCGGCGCGGCCGGCGATCTGGTGGAACTCACGCGCGCGCAGGGTGCGCACCCGGTTGCCGTCGTACTTCGTCAGCGCCGTGAACAGCACCGTGCGGATGGGCACGTTGACGCCGACGCCGAGGGTGTCCGTACCGCAGATCACCTTCAGCAGACCGGCCTGCGCGAGCTTCTCCACCAGACGCCGGTACTTGGGCAGCATGCCGGCGTGGTGGACACCGATGCCGTGCCGCACGTAACGCGACAGGTTGCGGCCGAACTTCGTGGTGAAGCGGAAGTTGCCGATCAGCTCGGCGATCTGCTCCTTCTCCTCGCGCGAGCACATGTTGATGCTCATCAGCGCCTGCGCCCGCTCCACCGCCTGCGCCTGCGTGAAGTGCACGATGTAGACGGGAGCCTGCTTCGTCACCAGCAGATCGGTGAGCGTCTCGGTCAGCGGGGTGTACCGGTACTCGTACGACAGCGGTACCGGCCGGGTCGCCGAGCGGACCACCGAGGTGGGGCGGCCGGTGCGCCGGGTGAGGTCCTTCTCGAAGAAGGACACGTCGCCGAGCGTCGCCGACATGAGGACGAACTGCGCCTGCGGCAGCTCCAGGATGGGGATCTGCCAGGCCCAGCCGCGGTCGCCCTCGGCGTAGAAGTGGAACTCGTCCATGACGACCTGGCCGACGTCCGCGTTCTTCCCGTCGCGCAGCGCGATCGAGGCGAGCACCTCGGCGGTGCAGCAGATGACCGGGGCGTCGGCGTTGACGGACGCGTCGCCGGTCAGCATGCCGACGTTCTCGGTTCCGAACATCTTGCACAGCTCGAAGAACTTCTCCGACACCAGCGCCTTGATCGGGGCCGTGTAGAACGTGACCTCGTCCCGGGCGAGGGCCGCGAAGTGCGCACCCGCCGCGATCATGCTCTTTCCGGAGCCGGTGGGCGTCGACACGATCACGTTCGCGCCGGAGACCACCTCGATCAGAGCCTCCTCCTGGTGGGGGTAGAGCGTGAGACCGCGCTCCTGCGTCCAGGACTCGAAGGCTTCGTACAGGGCGTCGGGATCTGCGGTAGGCGGCAACTGATCGATGAGGGTCACGAACCCATCTTGCCTGCCCGCACGCCCGATGGGGGAATCGGCTGCCGGACCGAAGATCACGGCAGCTACGCTGTGTCGCCGACGGAGCGTCATCGCACCCGGTCAACTGGACAGCGGCACACGAGGAATAGGGCGGGCAACGGCCATGATGGGACCAGCACACTCACTGTCGGGCGCCGCCGCCTGGCTCGGTGTCGGAGCGGCGGCCGCCGCGGCCGGGCACACGATGCCGTGGCCGGTCCTGCTCTGCGGCGCGCTGATCTGCGCCGGGGCCGCACTCGCCCCCGACCTCGATCACAAGGCCGCGACCATCTCCCGGGCCTTCGGACCCGTCTCGCGGTGGCTCTGCGAGATCGTGGACAAGCTCTCCTACGCCGTCTACAAGGCGACCAGGAAGCAGGGCGACCCGCGCCGCTCCGGCGGGCACCGCACGCTGACGCACACCTGGCTGTGGGCCGTCATGATCGGCGCGGGCGCCTCGGCGCTGGCGATCGCCGGTGGCCGCTGGGCGGTCCTCGCCCTCCTCTTCGTGCACATGGTCCTGGCGATCGAGGGCCTGCTGTGGCGGGCGGCGCGGGGGTCGAGCAGCGATGTGCTGGTGTGGCTGCTCGCGGCGACCAGCGCGTGGATCCTGGCCGGCGTCCTGGACAAGCCGGGCAACGGCTCGGACTGGCTGTTCACCCAGCCCGGCCAGGAGTACCTGTGGCTGG
Source organism: Streptomyces sp. NPDC041784 (assembly GCF_055591025.1). Taxonomy (NCBI): domain Bacteria; kingdom Bacillati; phylum Actinomycetota; class Actinomycetes; order Kitasatosporales; family Streptomycetaceae; genus Streptomyces; species Streptomyces sp. NPDC041784. Next base: position 6,151 of record NZ_JBVJAB010000069.1, on the reverse strand, counting down.
GACTGCCGATCCTGCTGGGTGCCCTGGTGCACGACATCGGGGACGCGCTGACCGTGTCGGGCTGCCCGGTCCTGTGGCCCATCCCGATCGGGCGCAAGCGCTGGTACCCGATCGGCCCGCCCAAGGCGATGCGGTTCCGGGCCGGCAGCTGGGTCGAGCTGAAGGTGCTGATGCCGGTGTTCATGGTGCTCGGGGGAGTGGGCGCCGCAGCCGCCCTCAACGTCATCTGAGGCACGCCTTCGGCGCGGGCGACGGCCCGGGCCGGGGCGAAGCCTGCGGTGAGGGCGACGGCTCGGGCAGGGGTGCCCGCTCAGGCGCCGCCGCTCTCGCCGTAGCGCCGCTCGAAGGCGGCGATACGGCCCTCCGTGTCCACCGTGCGTGCCTTGCCGGTGTAGAAGGGGTGGCTCTCCGAGGAGATCTCCACGTCCACGACCGGGTAGGTCTCGCCGTCGTCCCAGTCGATCGTTTGCTCGCTGGTGGCGGTGGACCGGGTCAGGAAGGCGTATCCGGCGGCGCGGTCGCGGAAGACGACCGGGTGGTAGGCGGGCTGCTTCTCCTGCTGCATGGGAACTCCTCGTGCGTCGGCGGCGACGGACCAGGGGTGGTCGGGTCAGCCGGAAAGGGTGTCCTCGTCGACGATGTGCATCGCGGCCTCCTCGGCGGAGGCCGCGGCGCCGTCGATGCCGACGTCGGTGGCGACCAGCGCGCTCTCGTCGTCCTCGTGGGCGCCCTCGTCCGGTGCCACGAGACGGCCGGAGCGGGCCGTGCCGACCTCGTTGTCGAGGAGTTCCCCGTCGGTGCCGTCGCAGTCGCCGAGGCCGTCCCCGTCGGGCACGGCGAGGTCGGGCACTTCATCCGCGAGCCGCTGGTCCAGGGTTTCGCCCTCCCGGCGCTCGGCGGCCGTCACCCCGGTGTGCTCCACGGCCCAGGGCCGCTCCGGAGGGGACCAGCCGCGGTCGAGGGGGTCCTCGACCCCGTCGTCCACGAGCGTGTCCTCCGTGTCGAGCAGTCCCGTGTCCTCCTGGATGTCGGAGGAGTCGGGCTGGTAGACGTCGTCCCCCCATCCGTCGGCGCTGTTCACGGGTACCTCCAGGGGGTGACGGGCCCGTTCTCACCGTGGTCGGCGGTGGGACACCGCCGTACGGGGCACCGGCGCGGCGCGGCGTGTGCCGGACGGATCCCGGCAGGCCTCCGCGAGGGTGCCGGTATCCAGCGTTCCATCCCGCTTCGGCACCGCGCAACGCCAGACGCGAGGCCCGGGACGAACCGCGCCGCCGGGACCGCCGCACCGGGGCGGCGACCTGCGGCAACCCGGACGGTCACGGCAGCCCGGACGGTCAAGGGCGGCACCGTCACGGCAGCCCGCACGGCCACGGCACCCGGGCCGACGCTCCGGCCGACGCCTCAGCGCACGCATCGGCCGAAGCATCGCCCCACCCCTCAGCGCACGCATCGGCCGACGCACCAGCCGGCGCCTGGGTTCCGCCGCGGGCCGGACAGCCCCTCGCCACCCTCGTCACTCCCGCCACCCCCGTCACCCGTGCCAGGATCGCCAGAGCGCCGCGTACGCCCCGTCCGCCTCCACCAGTTCCGTATGGCTGCCCAGCTCGCTGATGCGGCCGTTCTCGACGACGGCGATGACGTCGGCGTCGTGGGCGGTGTGCAGGCGGTGGGCGATGGCGACGACGGTGCGGCCGTCCAGGACGCGGGCGAGCGACCGCTCCAGATGCCGGGCGGCACGTGGGTCGAGCAGCGAGGTCGCCTCGTCCAGGACCAGCGTGTGCGGGTCGGCCAGGACCAGCCGGGCCAGAGCGATCTGCTGGGCCTGCGCCGGGGTGAGCGCGGCCCCGCCCGAGCCGACCTCGGTGTCCAGGCCGTCGTCCAGGGCGCGCGCCCAGCCGTCCGCGTCGACCGCGCCGAGCGCCGCCCACAGCTCGGCGTCCTCGGCGCCGGTCCGGGCCAGCCGGAGGTTGTCGCGGAGGGAGCCGACGAAGACGTGGTGCTCCTGGTTGACGAGCGCCACATGGGAGCGGACCCGTTCGGCGGTCATCCGGGACAGCTCGGCGCCGCCGAGGGTGACCCGGCCGTCCCGGGGCGCGTAGATGCCGGCCAGGAGCCGGCCCAGGGTGGACTTGCCCGCGCCGGAAGGGCCCACCAGTGCCAGCCGGGTGCCGGGGGCGACCTCCAGGGACACCTTGCGCAGCACGTCGACGCCCTCGCGGTAGCCGAAGTGCACCTGCTCGGCGAGCACGTCCCGCCCGTCCGGCGCCAGCCCGAGGTCCCCGTCGTCCGGCTCGATGTCGCGGACGCCGACCAGGCGGGCCAGCGACACCTGTGCCACCTGCAGCTCGTCGTACCAGCGCAGGATGAGGTTGACCGGGTCGACGAGCATCTGCGCCAGGAGCGCGCCGGTCGTCAGCTGGCCCACGTCGATCCAGCCGTGGAGGACGAACACCCCGCCCAGCATCAGGACCGAGCCCAGCACCGTGACGTGCACGAGGTTGATGACCGGGAAGAGGATCGACCGCAGCCACAGGGTGTAGCGCTCCCAGGCGGTCCACTGCTGGATCCGCAGCTCGGACAGGGCGACGCGGCGGTCCCCGAGGCGCTGGGCCTCGACGGTGTGCCCGGCGTCCACGGTCTCGGCGAGGGCGGCGGCCACGGCGGCGTAGCCGGCGGCCTCCGAGCGGTAGCCGGACGGCGCCCGCTTGAAGTACCAGCGGCAGCCCACCACCAGCAGGGGCACGGCGACCAGAACGGCGGGTGCCAGCGGCGGTGCCATGACGACGAGCCCGCCGAGCAGCAGCCCCGCCCACATCACGCCGATGGTCAGCTGCGGCACGGCCTCGCGCATCGCGTTGGCCAGCCGGTCGATGTCCGTGGTGATGCGGGACAGCAGGTCGCCGGTCCCGGCCCGCTCCAGCACGCCCGGCGGCAGCCGCACCGACCGGACGAGGAAGTCCTCGCGCAGGTCGGCCAGCATCCGCTCGCCGAGCATCGCCCCGCGCAGCCGCACCTGACGCACGAAGGCCGCCTGGACGACCAGGGCGAGCACGAACAGCGTGGCGGTGAGCCCCAGATGGAGTTCGCGCGCCCCGTCCGAGAGCCGTTCCACCACGTCGCCCAGGAGCCAAGGGCCCACCATGGAGGCCACGGTGGCGACCGTGTTGACGAGAAGGAGGACCAGGAAGGCGCGGCGGTGCCGGCGCAGCAGTTCGGCCACGTAGGCCCGTACGGTCGTAGGGGCGCCGACGGGCAGCGTGTTCGCCGTCGTCGGTGCCGCCGGGTCGTAGGCGGGCGGTGCCACGCCGATCATGCCGTCTCCTCGATCTCTTCCAGCGTGTTCAGCTTCTTCTCGTCGAGCACGGTCAGCGCCCCGCTGAGCGTCGCCTCCTCGTCCGTCTCCCGGGTGACTACGGCCCGGTACCGGGGTTCGGCGCGCAGCAGTTCGCGGTGCACACCGACCGCGGCGACCTCGCCCTCGTGCAAGAGGACCACCCGGTCCGCGTGATCCAGCAGCAGCGGGGACGAGGTGAACACCAGCGTGGTGCGCCCGGCCCGCAGCTCCCGTACCCCCTCGGCGATCCGTGCCTCGGTGTGGGAGTCGACGGCGGAGGTGGGTTCGTCCAGGACGAGCACCTCGGGGTCCGTGAGCAGCGACCGGGCCAGGGCGAGCCGCTGCCGCTGGCCGCCGGAGAGCGAGCGGCCGCGCTCGGTGATCAGGGCGTCCATCGGGTCGTCGGCGTCCAGCGAGCCCTGGACGAGTGCCTCCAGCACATCCCCGCACTGGGCGGCGGCCAGCGCCGCCCCCGCCTCCACGCCGCCCGAGGCGGGCACGTCCAGCAGGTCGCGCAGGGAACCGGAGAGCAGCACCGGGTCCTTGTCCTGGACGAGGACGGCCGTACGCGCGCAGTCCAGCGGCAGCTCGTCCAGCGGTACCCCGCCGAGCAGGACCGACGGGCCGTCCTCCGCGGGGTGTCCGCCCAGCCGTTCGGCCAGGCGCCCCGCCGCGTCCGGGTCGCCGCACACCACGGCGGTGAGCCGGCCGGCGGGGGCGAGCAGCCCGGTGGCCGGGTCGTACAGGTCGCCCTCGGGGATGTCCGCCGCGCGCGATCCGCCGGCGTCCGTGACCCGCTCCAGCGACAGCACGCGTGCGGCGCGCCGGGCCGACGGGCGCGAGAAGGAGTACGCCATCGCGATCTCCTCGAAGTGCCGCAGAGGGTAGGTGAGGACCATGACGGAGCTGTAGACGGTGACCAGTTCGCCGACGGTGATCCGGCCCTCGCGGGCCAGATGGACGCCGTACCAGACGACCGCGATCAGCAGCAGGCCGGGCATCAGCACCTGGATGGCGCTGATCAGGGACCACATGCGGGCGCTGCGTACGGCGGCGTGCCGGACCTCCTGGGAGGCGCCGCGGTAGCGGTCGAGGAAGAGTTCCTCGCCGCCGATGCCGCGCAGCACCCGCAGGCCGGCCACGGTGTCGGAGGCGAGTTCGGTGGCGCGTCCGGCCTTCTCGCGCTGGAAGTCGGCGCGGCGTGTCGCCGGAGGCAGCAGGGGCAGCACCGCGAGCGCGAGGACGGGCAGGCCCACGGCGACCACGATGCCGAGCGCCGGCTGGTAGACGACGAGACCGATACAGACCAGCAGGACGGTGAGGGCCGCGGCGGTGAAGCGGGAGACGGCCTCCACGAACCAGCCGATCTTCTCGACGTCACCGGTGGAGACGGCGACGACCTCGCCGGCCGCGACCCGCCGGGTCAGGGCGGAGCCCAGCTGCGAGGCCTTGCGGGCCAGCAGTTGCTGCACCCGGGCGGCGGCGGTGATCCAGTTGGTCACGGCGGCGCGGTGCAGGAAGGTGTCGCCGATCGCGGTGGCCGCGCCGCACAGCACCATCAGCCCGCCGGTGAGGGCGAGCCGGGTACCGGAGCGGTCGATGACGGCCTCGATGGCGAACCCGACGCAGAAGGGCTGGGCGGAGACGGCGACGAAGTGCAGCAGGCCCCAGGCCAGAGCCTTTAGCTGGCCGCCCAGCTGGTTGCGGCCGAGCCACCACAGGAAGCGGGGTCCCGAGCGTACGTCCGGCACACCCGGGTCGGGGTACGGAAGGTCTTGGATCTGCATGACGTCCCAGTGGCTCGTGTCAGGGGAGGGAGGGTGATCGTGCGAAGGAACCGCGAGGCGCGGCAACAAACCGTGAAAGGTTCGCGTCGCTGCGTGGTCAAAATCAACCCGTTTTCCGGCGCGGCGACCGGATCCGGCAGCGGGTCGACGTGGCCCGGATGGCCTGAGCCTCACCTAAAAGCCAGGAAAGTGGTGCAAGCATGGGCGGATGCGACCTGGTGGTGTACGGCGTGCGGCGGCGGCATGGGCGGCCTGCGCTTTCCTTCTCTCGGCTCTCTCCGCGTGCGGCGGGGACAGGGCGGCCGGCCCGGGGGCCGGGGGCGGCGCTGCCGCGCGGACCACGGCCGCGTCGGCCCGGATCCCGGACGTCGGCGACCGCTGGCAGCGGCGGATCCCCGCGAATTCCCGCCAGGTCGTGGCCGTGTACGGCGACGGAAAGGACTCCGCGAACGCGACCGTCGTGCTCTACGTCAAACGTGGCCGCCTCTGGGAGCGGGTGCGCGGCTGGCCGGGACACAACGGAAAGAACGGCTGGACCGCCGACCATCACCTCGGCGACGAGCGCAGCCCCGTCGGGGTGTTCACGTTGAGCGACGCGGGTGGCGTCCTGGCCGACCCAGGCACCAGGCTGCCGTACACCCAGTCGGACGACTACACGGTGCCGCGCTGGTGGGAGCGGTCGCACTGGCACGACTTCGACCACGTCATCGCCATCGACTACAACCGAGTCCCGGGCAACCCGCCCGACGACCCGACACGGCCCGAGGGAGAGGAGAAGGGTGGCGGGATCTGGCTCCATCTGGACCACGGCAGCGGTACGTCGGCCTGCGTCAGCATGTCCCGGCCGGCGATGGAGTACCTGCTGCGCACGCTCGACCCGGCTGGCCATCCCGTGGTCCTCATGGGAGACAGGGCGGCGTTGAAGGCCTAGTACCAATGCTGGTGACTTAAGTTCTGTCTTGTCGAGTGATACTGACGGTGTCCGGTGCGGGTGGTGTCCGGCTGCGATGCTCGGCCCGTTTGAGCG
>NZ_JBVJAB010000068.1:0-15729 GCF_055591025.1 Streptomyces sp. NPDC041784 | reverse complement strand
AAACGCCCGGTTACATTCCGAACCCGGAAGCTAAGCCTTACAGCGCCGATGGTACTGCAGGGGGGACCCTGTGGGAGAGTAGGACACCGCCGAACTCCTTTTAGAGCTCTGGCTCTTGGGCATACAGCCCGAGAGCCAGAGCTTTTTTGCGTTGAGGTAAGGTCAGGGGGCATCGTTGGCTCATTTTCTACGGAGGCCCCCGGGTGGAGGTCCAGGAGACCCGCGTTCAGACGGATCGGGTCCTCACCATCCCGAACATCCTCAGCATGGCGCGTCTCGTCGGCGTGCCGCTTTTCCTGTGGCTGATCCTGAGGCCCGAGTTCGGAGGCCCGCAGAGCGACGGCTGGGCCCTCCTGGTGCTGGCCCTGAGCGGCATCAGCGACTACCTGGACGGCAAGCTGGCGCGGCGTTGGAACCAGGTCAGCAGCCTCGGCCGGCTCCTGGATCCGGCCGCGGACCGGCTCTACATTCTCTCGACTCTGGTAGGTCTCACCTGGCGGGAGATTCTGCCCCTCTGGTTGACGGCTGTACTTCTGGCGCGAGAACTGGTTCTGCTGGTGATGGTGGGCATCCTCAGGCGGCACGGCTATCCGCCGCCCCAGGTGAACTTCCTGGGGAAGGCGGCCACCTTCAACCTGATGTACGCCTTCCCGTTGCTTCTGCTCAGTGACGGAAGTGGATGGCTGGCGTCACTCGCTGCTATTTTCGGATGGGCGTTCGCAGGATGGGGTACAACGCTCTATTGGTGGGCAGGAGTCCTCTACGTGGTACAGGTCCGCCGTATCGTTCGTGCGGACGCCATGGCCGACTGAGCTCGCCGATTGGCGGTGGCAGTGGCTCGATGGCCCGCGGCGGAAATGTGCGGGACAATCAGGACGGGTGAAGTCGGCTAGACCGTCGTCTCTCTAGGAGGACGCTTCCGACATGAAGGCCGTCGTGATGGCCGGAGGCGAAGGCACACGCCTTCGTCCCATGACCTCAAGCATGCCCAAGCCGCTCCTGCCGGTGGTCAACCGGCCGATCATGGAGCACGTTCTGAGGCTGCTCAAAAGGCATGGGCTCAACGAGACCGTCGTAACTGTCCAGTTCCTGGCGTCACTGGTCAAGAACTACTTCGGTGACGGTGAAGAGCTCGGAATGGAGCTCAGCTATGCCAATGAGGAGAAGCCACTCGGTACCGCGGGAAGTGTGAAGAACGCTGAGGAGGCGTTGAAGGACGACGCCTTCCTCGTCATCTCCGGCGATGCGCTGACCGACTTCGACCTCACCGAGCTGATCAACTTCCACAAGGAAAAGGGTGCGCTGGTCACCGTCTGTCTGACGCGTGTGCCCAATCCGCTGGAATTCGGCATCACCATCGTCGACGAAGAGGGCAAGGTCGAGCGCTTCCTGGAGAAGCCGACCTGGGGCCAGGTCTTCTCGGACACCGTGAACACGGGCATCTATGTGATGGAGCCCGAGGTCTTCGACTATGTCGAGGCCGATGTTCCCGTCGACTGGTCCGGCGATGTGTTCCCCCAGCTCATGAAGGAGGGCAAGCCGATCTACGGCTTCATCGCCGAGGGCTACTGGGAGGACGTCGGCACGCACGAGAGCTACGTGAAGGCCCAGGCCGACGTGCTCGAAGGCAAGGTCGACGTGGAGATCGACGGTTTCGAGATCTCCCCGGGCGTGTGGGTGGCCGAAGGCGCCGAGGTGCATCCCGACGCCGTTCTGCGCGGGCCCCTGTTCATCGGGGACTACGCGAAGGTGGAGGCCGGCGCCGAAATCCGTGAACACACGGTCATCGGTTCCAATGTGGTCGTGAAGACCGGGGCCTTTCTGCACAGGGCCGTGGTGCACGACAACGTGTATGTCGGGCAGCACAGCAATCTGCGCGGCTGCGTCGTCGGAAAGAACACGGACATCATGCGTGCGGCCCGGATCGAGGACGGCGCCGTCATCGGTGACGAGTGCCTGATCGGCGAAGAATCGATCGTGCAGGGCAATGTGCGGGTCTATCCGTTCAAGACGATCGAGGCCGGCGCGTTCGTCAACACCTCGGTGATCTGGGAGTCCCGGGGGCAGGCGCATCTCTTCGGTGCCCGTGGGGTGTCCGGCATCCTGAACGTCGAGATCACGCCGGAGCTGGCCGTGCGGCTCGCCGGCGCCTACGCGACGACGCTCAAGAAGGGGTCCACGGTCACCACGGCCCGCGACCACTCCCGTGGCGCCCGGGCGCTGAAGCGGGCGGTCATCTCCGCGTTGCAGGCCAGCGCCATCGACGTTCGGGATCTGGAGAACGTGCCGCTGCCCGTGGCGCGGCAGCAGACCGCGCGGGGGAGTGCCGGCGGGATCATGATCCGGACGTCGCCCGGGGTGCCGGATTCCGTGGACATCATGTTCTTCGACGGGCAGGGTGCCGATCTGTCGCAGGGCAGTCAGCGGAAGCTGGACCGGGTGTTCGCGCGGCAAGAGTACCGGCGGGCGTTCCCGGGAGAGATCGGGGACCTGCATTTTCCCGCCAGTGTGTTCGACTCGTACACGGGGTCGCTGCTGCGGAATGTCGACACGACCGGGATCGCCGAGTCCGGGATGAAGGTCGTGGTGGATGCTTCGAACGGCAGTGCGGGGCTGGTGCTGCCGAGTCTGCTCGGGAAGCTCGGGGTGGACTCGCTGACGATCAATCCCGGTCTGAACGAGTCGAGGCCCACGGAGACGAGCGACCAGCGGCGCTCCGGGCTGGTGCGGCTCGGGGAGATCGTGGCGTCGTCCCGGGCCGCGTTCGGGGTGCGGTTCGACCCCGTGGGTGAGCGGCTCTCGCTGGTGGACGAGAAGGGCCGGATCATCGAGGACGACCGGGCGCTGCTGGTGCTGCTCGACCTGGTGGCCGCCGAGCGGCGCAGCGGGCGGGTGGCGCTCCCGGTGACGACGACGCGGATCGCCGAGCAGGTGGCGGCGTACCACGGGACGCAGGTCGAGTGGACGACGACCTCGCCGGACGACCTGACCCGGGTCGGGCGGGACGAGTCGACGATCTTCGGCGGGGACGGCAAGGGCGGGTTCATCGTCCCGGAGTTCAGCAGCGTCTTCGACGGTACGGCGGCGTTCGTACGGCTCATCGGGCTCGTGGCCCGGACGCAGCTCACGCTCAGCCAGATCGACGCGCGGATCCCGCGGGCGCACGTCCTGAAGCGGGATCTGGCGACCCCGTGGGCCGTCAAGGGCCTGGTGATGCGGCGGGTCGTCGAGGCGGCCGGAGATCGCTTCGTGGACACCACGGACGGTGTGCGCGTGGTGGAGACGGACGGACGCTGGGTGATGGTGCTGCCCGATCCGGCCGAGGCCGTCACTCATCTGTGGGCGGAGGGGCCCGACGACGCCTCCGCACAGGCCCTGCTCGACGAGTGGTCGTCGGTCGTGGACAGCGCCGGACGCTGATTCACGCCGCACGCGCGCGTGCCGGACAAGCGTCCCCAAGGGGGCCTGTCCGGCACGCCGGTGGGGCCATTCGGAGGTACTGGTCGCGACGTGCGACGATGTGCGGCATGCCGCAGCAGCCCCCCGTTCGGAGCACACCCGCGCGCGTGCCGCGTCCGGACGCGTCCATGTCGCTGCTCACCAACGTCATGGACCACAGCCTCGACGAGGGGTACGCCGAGGCCGCAGCCCGGAAGCGGGCGGACGGCACCGGTGGCCTGCCGAAGACGGCGCGGGCGAAGCTCGGCCTGGCGGCCGGGCTGGTGCTCGCGGCCCTGGTCGTCACCGTGGGCGCGGCGCAGGCGCGGGTCGCGGCTCCGGTCGTGGCCAAGGAGCGCGAGGAACTGATCGACCGCATCGACCGTGAGACCGCGGCGGCCGACGAGCTGGAGAGGACCGTCGACGAGCTGCGTGACGACGTGAGCGCGCGGCAGCGGGAGGCGCTCGAGCAGAGCGGCGGCAGCGGGCGGACGGACCTGGTGGGCATTCTGTCGGGTGCTGTCGCGGTGCACGGTCCCGGCGTGAAGCTGGTCGTGGACGACGCCGAGGAAGCCACCACGGGCGGCGACGGCAACCCGCGTGAGACGTCCGGGTTCTCCGACACCGGGCGGGTCCGGGACCGTGACATGCAGCGTGTGGTCAACGGGCTGTGGGAGTCCGGTGCCGAGGCGATCTCCATCAACGGGCAGCGATTGACGGCGCTCTCGGCGATCCGGGCCGCGGGCGACGCGATACTGGTCGACAACAAGCCGTTGGTGCCGCCGTACACGGTGCTCGCGGTGGGGGACGGGAAAAACCTCAGCACCCGGTTCCAGAACAGCGCCGACGGGGTGTATCTGAGCGTCCTGCAGGACAACTACGACATCCGGACCGCGATCTCCGTGCGGGAGGACGTCCGGTTGCCGGCCGCACCGAGTGTGATCGTACGTACAGCACAGCCGAGAACTGAGAAGGACGCATCGTGATCGCCGTATTGGGCCTCGTCGTGGGAGTCGTGGCGGGCCTGTTGGTCCAGCCCGAGATTCCGGCGGCCGTAGTGCCGTATCTGCCGATCGCCGTGGTGGCGGCTCTGGACGCCGTGTTCGGCGGGTTGCGGGCCATGCTCGACGGGATCTTCGACGACAAGGTCTTCGTGGTGTCGTTCCTGTCCAACGTGGTCGTGGCCGCGCTGATCGTGTTCCTCGGCGACGAGTTGGGTGTGGGGTCGCAGCTGTCCACGGGTGTCGTCGTCGTGCTCGGCATCCGGATCTTCTCCAATGCCGCGGCGATTCGCCGGCACGTGTTCCGGGCGTGAGGCCGATGAGCAACCAGGACGCGACCCCCGAGAACAGACTGCGCAAGGAGCTCCCCGACGAGGTGCCGACGATTCCGTCGCCGCAGGGGGCGTCCGAGGAGGTGACCGAGCCCGTGCTGACCGGCCGGCAGCGGCTGGCGAAGGGGCTGTGGCCGCCGCGGGTCACGCGGGCGCAACTCATCGTGGCGCTGCTGCTGTTCGGCCTCGGCTTCGGTCTGGCCGTCCAGGTCGCCTCCAACAGCGACAGCGGAAACGCCCTGCGCGGTGCGCGTCAGGAAGATCTCGTGCGCATCCTCGATGAACTCGACGACCGTAGTCAGCGTCTTGAGGACGAGAAGGAAGGGCTCGAGAAGCAGCGGGAGGAACTGGAGAACAGCTCCGACCAGGCCGAGGAGGCCCGCAGGCAGACGGTCGAGAAGGAGAGACAACTCGGCGTTCTGGCGGGCACGGTGGCCGCTGAGGGGCCCGGTATCACCATGACCATCGAGGACACGAAGGGGACGGTCGAGGCGGACATGCTGCTCGACGCGATCCAGGAGCTGCGCGCGGCCGGCGCGGAGGCGATCCAGGTGAACGGCGTGCGCGTCGTCGCCGGAACGTACCTCACGGATTCCGACAACAGCGTGAGAGTCGACGGGAACAAGATCAACGCGCCGTTTCGTTTCAAGGTCATCGGCAACCCGCAGGACCTCGAGCCGGCGCTGAACATCCCTGGAGGCGTGGTGCAGACCCTGGAGAAGGAGCAGGCCACCGTGACCGTCGAGCGATCGACCAAGATCGTCGTGGACGCCTTGCGGGCAGCGAAGCAGCCTGACTACGCTCGGTCGTCCTCACAGTGAACCGGGGGTGCATGGGGGCCGTCCGGCAGGGGCATGAGGTTGCGGGGGGTCGGCGCACCGATCGGGTGGTGCGTGGTGGAAACTGTCTGGTGGATACGGACGTTGTGAAGATGTCCGGGTCGGCCGGTGTAATCAGTCAGGGTTCGTCCTGCCCCACGGGCGGGTCTGTTTCGGTCAAGGGGAATCGCCCGTGAAGTTGTTTGCGAAGTTGTTCGGCAAGAGCGCGCGAGAGGGCAGCGACAACGCGACCGCTCGCCATCGCGCACAGCCTGATGCGGAAGGCCAGCGGCCGCTGTTCCGGGACCAGGTGGGTGGTCCGGGCGGCGATATTTCCGGAGGTCAGGGCGCGGCGTCTGTTGACCCTGCCCAGTCCGGCGGCATAGGTTTCGGCCAACCGTCAACCTCAAGTACGGGTGGAGGGTTTTCTCCTATGTCGGCCCTGGTGTGTACGAGGTGCGGTAACCGCAACCCGGAGAACAGCCGCTTCTGCTCCAACTGCGGTGCGCCGCTGCGCCCCGGTCTGACGCCCGAGCGGGCGTCGGAGACGACCTCGACCATCTCGATCTCCGGTCTCGAGGCCTACGACTCCGAGGTCACCGGCCAGACCCAGCTGCCGGCGCTCTCCCCGGAGGCGCAGGCCGCGGTCGACGCGCTGCCGCTGGGCTCCGCGCTGCTGGTCGTGCGCCGGGGTCCGAACTCGGGCAGTCGCTTCCTGCTGGACGGCGACCTGACCACGGCCGGGCGTCACCCGCAGAGCGACATCTTCCTGGACGACGTGACGGTCTCGCGTCGCCACGTGGAGTTCCGGCGCAACCCGGACGGCACGTTCAAGGTGGCGGACGTCGGCAGTCTGAACGGCACGTACGTCAACCGGGAGCGGATCGACGAGGTCCCTCTGTCGAACGGTGACGAGGTGCAGATCGGCAAGTACCGGCTGGTCTTCTACGCGAGCCAGCAGGGTTACTGACCCTCCCCCGGATTCCATCCGGGGGGAACCCAGGGAAGGTCCATGCTTCAAACACCGAGGGGCGGTGCCGGGTACGGCACCGCCGCCGCGGACGGTGGGCTGATGAGCATCGGCACCGTGCTGAACGCGCTGCGCGACGAGTTTCCGGAAGTCACCATCTCCAAGATCCGCTTCCTGGAGTCGGAGGGACTCGTCGAGCCGCAGCGAACCCCCTCGGGGTATCGCAAGTTCAGCGCGGGGGACGTCGAGCGTCTCGGTCACGTCCTGAGGATGCAGCGGGACCACTATCTGCCGCTCAAGGTGATCCGGGAGCATCTGGACGCCATGGAGCGCGGTGAGGCCGCGCCGCTGCCCACCGTGGGCCGGCAGCGGGACGGGGAGGCCGTCCCGGACGTGCCCGAGGGGCCCACCGTGGCCCGGATCGGGCGGTCCGAGCTGCTGGCGGCCGCCGGGATCGACGAGCCCGAGCTGGTGGAGTGGGAGTCGTACGGGCTGCTGGTGCCGCTGGAGGACGGGGTCTACGACGCCGAGGCGGCCACCGTGGCGGCTCTGGTCGCCGAACTGGGTCGGTTCGGGATCGAGCCCCGGCATCTGCGGGTGATGAAGGCTGCGGCGGACCGTGAGGCCGGGCTGGTGGACCAGGTGGTCGCCCCGCTCAGACGTCATCGCAACCCGCAGACCAGGGCCCATGCGGAGGCCCGTACGAAGGAGCTGGCGGGGCTCACGGTCCGGTTGCACGCGGCGCTCGTGCAGACCGCGCTGCGGGTGCGGCTGCCCTGACCCCGGGGGGTTCGCCCTGGGCGGATCGGTCACCCGTTCCCGGCCCGACTACCCAAACGTCCCGGGCACGGCCTAGGGTTGCTGTGTGAACGAGCTCGATGTCGTAGGTGTCCGGGTCGAAATGCCCTCCAACCAACCGATCGTGCTTCTGCGTGAAGTGGGAGGAGACCGCTACCTCCCCATCTGGATCGGACCGGGGGAGGCGACGGCGATCGCCTTCGCCCAGCAGGGCATGGCTCCCGCGCGACCGCTGACCCACGACCTGTTCAAGGACGTGCTGGAAGCCGTCGGCCAGGAGCTCACCGAGGTGCGCATCACGGACCTGCGGGAGGGCGTCTTCTACGCGGAGCTGGTCTTCGCCAGCGGGGTCGAGGTGAGCGCGCGCCCGTCCGACGCCATAGCGCTGGCACTGCGGACCGGAACGCCGATCTACGGCAGCGACACCGTGCTGGACGACGCGGGCATCGCGATCCCGGACGAGCAGGAGGACGAGGTGGAGAAGTTCCGCGAGTTCCTCGACCAGATCTCGCCCGAGGACTTCGGCACCAGCAACCAGTAGCCAGGACGTACGAGGAACGGGGTGGCCCGCACCGCAGGGCCGCCCCGTTCTCGGCAATTGCCAGCGGCGAGTGAGAGCGTCCTACGGCTTCTGCTCAGCGCATTCGGCTAGCCTTTCCCCGCGGTGGGGTGCGGGAAACCACTCCTAGGGTGATTATCACTCGGCGTGCCGAGTGTGGCGATCGTTGACGCACCCCTGGTGACTGCCTACCGTCGAGAAGGCAGTTCAAGGACGGAGGTCGGCGTGAGAAGCAGCGGCGACGGTACGGCTGGGGGTGCCCCCGGACTCGGTGTCGGGGGGAGCGGTCCGTACCCGCTTTACGGCAGCGCGGCCGATCACGCTCCGCAGCGACCGGCGGCCGTGCCGAGCGGCGGAGGGGCGACGTCCATGGCGTCCGAGCAGATCGGCTACCGCGGTCCGACGGCCTGTGCGGCCGCCGGCATCACCTACCGGCAACTCGACTACTGGGCCCGTACCGGCCTGGTCGAGCCGAGCGTGCGGCCCGCTCACGGGTCCGGCACGCAGCGTCTGTACAGCTTCCGGGACGTCGTCGTCCTGAAGATCGTCAAGCGGTTCCTGGACACCGGGGTGTCGCTCCAGAACATCCGCGCCGCCGTGCAGCACCTGCGGGAGCGCGGCTTCCGCGACCTGGAGCGCATGACGCTCATGAGCGACGGTGCCACGGTCTACGAGTGCAGCTCGCCGGACGAGGTGCACGCGCTGCTCCAGGGCGGGCAGGGCATCTTCGGCATCGCCGTGGGCGTGGTCTGGCGGGATGTCGAGAGCGCGCTGTCGCAACTGCACGGAGAGCGGATCGACACCGGCGAGACGCTCGTCGGGCACAACCCGGCGGACGAGCTGGCGCGCAGGCGCAACCGGGCGGTCTGAACCGCTCCGGAGGCGGTGGGCGCCGCTGAGCGGCGTCATTGTCAGTGGCGTGGTGCAGCATCGGACATGTGAGAAACGCGCCCACGATCCTGCATCTCGACATGGATGCCTTCTACGCCCAGGCGGAGCAGGTGTCCAAGCCGAGTCTGCGCGGGAAAGCCGTGATCGTGGGCGGTCTCGGGCCGCGCGGGGTGGTCGCCACGGCCTCCTACGAGGCGCGGGTCTTCGGGGTGCACTCGGCGATGCCCATGGGCCAGGCGCGGCGGCTGGCCCCGAACGCCGCCTACCTCGTGCCCCGCTTCTCGTTCTACCGGTCGATCAGCGACCAGGTGATGGCGCTGCTGCGGGCTCTGTCGCCGCTGGTGGAGCCGCTGAGCCTCGACGAGGCGTTCGTCGACCTGGAGGCCGGGGAGACGGCCTGGGACAGCGAGTCGGCGCGGCTGGCCGGCGTCCGGCTGCGTACGGACATCCGGGACGTCACGGGGCTCACCGGGTCGGTGGGGCTCGCGGCCTCGAAGATGCTCGCGAAGATCGCCTCCGAGCAGGCCAAGCCCGACGGCCTGGTGCTCATCGAACCGGGGACCGAGCGGGCGCTCCTCGGGCCCATGTCGGTGCGCACCCTGCCGGGAGTGGGGCCGGCCACCGGCGACCATCTGAGGCGGGCAGGGATCACCACGGTCGACGAACTCGCGGAGGCCGGTGAGGACGAGCTGGTGCGGCTGGTGGGGAAGGCGCACGGGCACGGGCTGTACGCCATGGCGCTGGCGCGTGACGACCGGCCGGTGGTGGCCGAGCGGGAGGCCAAGTCGGTGTCGGTCGAGGACACGTACGACGTGGACATCCACGATCGGGTGCGGGTGGAGCTGGAGGTGCAGCGGCTGGCGGAGCGGTGTGTGCGCAGGCTGCGGGGGGCCGGTCTGTCGGGGCGGACCATTGTGCTGAAGGTGCGGCGGTACGACTTCTCCACGCTCACCCGGTCCGAGACCCTGCGCGGGCCGACGGACGATCCGGCGGTGGTGCGGGAGGCGGCGGCCAGGCTGCTGGACTCCGTGGACACGACGGGCGGGGTGCGGCTGCTGGGCGTGGGGGTCAGCGGTCTGGCGGACTTTACCCAGGAGGACCTGTTCGCGCAGGCGGCCGAGGGGCGGGCGGCCGAGGAGCGGGGGGCGGCGGCCGAGGAGGAGCTTCCCGACGAGCCGGTCGCGGAGGAGGTCGTGCCGGCCGAGCACCGGTGGCGTCCGGGGCACGATGTGCGGCATGCCGAGTTCGGGCCCGGGTGGGTGCAGGGAAGTGGGCTGGGCCGGGTCACGGTGCGGTTCGAGACGCCGGACTCGGAGCCGGGGCGGGTGCGGACGTTCCGGGTCGACGACCCGGATCTGGAGCCGGCGGACCCGCTGCCGCTGGTGCGGCGAAGACCCGGGGAGGACGGCGGGCCGGTCGGGATCGCGGCGGGGGACTCGGAGGCCGGAAATCCGGGTGCGGCGGCTGGGAACTCCTGACGGGAGCGGTCCGTTACGCAGAGTGAAGACCGGATGCTGTGGAGTGACGGGGAGTTGCCGTGCTGGAGGAGAGCGGGATGGAACTTCAGGGGGATCGGTCCGTGAACCCCGCCGCCGGGTTGTCCTCGGAGCGGGAGGCCGAGATGCGCCGGGTGGCCGATCGGGTCACCCGCTGGGCGGCGAACCGGAGTGATGTCGTCGGCTGCTGGTCGGTTCCTGTGCGCGGGGGACGGCGGGTCCGGACTCCGATGTGGATCTCGTCGCGCTGACGACGGACCTGTCCGGGTACGGGGAGGGCGGTGCGTGGCTGGGTGAGCTGGGTCTGGGGGAGGTGATCCGGGTTCAGGCGTGGGGGCCCGTCACCGAGTGGCGGCATGCCACGGCCACCGGCCTGGAGGTCGAGCTGGGCGTCACCTCGACGGACTGGGCGCGCACCGACCCGGTCGACGCG
Source organism: Streptomyces sp. NPDC041784 (assembly GCF_055591025.1). Taxonomy (NCBI): domain Bacteria; kingdom Bacillati; phylum Actinomycetota; class Actinomycetes; order Kitasatosporales; family Streptomycetaceae; genus Streptomyces; species Streptomyces sp. NPDC041784. Next base: position 4,993 of record NZ_JBVJAB010000068.1, on the reverse strand, counting down.
GGCACGCGCGAAGTCGTCACCGGCGGCGCCCGCCCGCTGTACGACCCGGCCGGGTTGCTTGCCGCGCTGATACGGGAGTGCGCCTGAGGGGGCTCACGGGTCGCCTGTGTCTCAGTTGTCGTCCGTGCCGGCCAGGCGGCCGAAGTGGTGGTCCGGGAGTGGGGGAGGGGCGGCCACGTCGAGACCGTAGTGGTGGTAGAGCTGGAGTTCCTGGTCGGGGGAGAGGTGCCGGCCCACGCCGAAGTCGGGGGCGTCCTTGATCAGGGCCCGGTCGAAGGGGATGTGGAGGGTGCCCTCGATCAGCTCACTGGGCTCCAGGGGGACGAAGGCGTCCCGGGAGAACAGGCCGGTGCGTATGGCCGCCCACTCGGGCACGCCGGTCGCGTCGTCGAGGTAGACCTCGTCGACGGTGCCGATCTTGGTGCCGTTGCGGTCGAACGCCTTGCGGCCGATCAGGTTGCGCGGATCGATGTCGGTCTGCACGGGCCCTCCACTTGGTCGCAACTCATCCGTAAGCACTACAAAAGAGCACATTGGGGCGCGCGGCCACTCGAAGGAGGTGGCGTTGACCTCGCTGGTAGTCTGGCAACGGCTGCTGACCCCGTGCGGGAGAGTCCTCCGGACATCACCGGAGGCGCCGAAGGAGCAAATCCTCCCCGGAATCTCTCAGGCCCACGTACCGCACGGACGAGGTCACTCTGGAAAGCAGAGCGGGTGTCTGTCGACGGCCTCCGCTCTCACCGACGGTGAAAGCCGGCTGCCCCTTGCGGGCGGCCGGTGAAGCTCTCAGGTTGAGATGACAGAGGGGGAGGCCGTCCGGGTACCCGCGCCGTGGTGCCCCTCGAAGGTCGTGTCAGACCAGGAGGCCTCCGCAATGACCGCCTACCGCATTCCGCTCTCCGAGCTCGAGCGGGGAATCCCCTTCGAACAGCGCCACATCGGGCCCGACCAGGAAGCGCGGGCCAAGATGCTCGCGCACGTCGGGTACGGCTCGCTCGACGAGCTGACCGCCGCCGCGGTCCCCGATGTGATCAAGAACGCCGATGCGCTGGACCTGCCGGGCGCGCGCACCGAGGCCGAGGTGCTGGCCGAGCTGCGGTCGCTGGCCGACCGCAACCAGGTGCTCGACTCCATGATCGGGCTCGGGTACTACGGCACCTTCACGCCCCCGGTGATCCTGCGGAACGTGATGGAGAACCCGGCCTGGTACACGGCCTACACCCCGTACCAGCCGGAGATCTCGCAGGGCCGGCTGGAAGCGCTGCTGAACTTCCAGACCATGGTCGCCGACCTCACGGGGCTGCCCACCTCCGGCGCCTCGCTGCTGGACGAGGGCACGGCCGCCGCCGAGGCGATGGCACTGTCCCGACGGATGGGGAAGAACAAGAAGGGTCTCTTCCTCATCGACGCGGACGTGCTGCCGCAGACCATCGCCGTGATCGAGACCCGGGCCGAGCCGACCGGGGTGGAGGTCGTGGTCGCCGACCTCTCCGACGGGATTCCGGCCGACATCGCGGGGCGTGAGATCAACGGGGTGCTGATCCAGTACCCGGGCGCCTCCGGCGTCGTACGCGACATCAAGGCGGTCATCGACCAGGCGCACGAGCTGGGGGCGCTGGTGACGGTCGCCGCCGATCTGCTCGCGCTGACGCTGCTGACGTCCCCGGGTGAGCTGGGGGCGGACATCGCGATCGGGACGACGCAGCGGTTCGGCGTGCCGATGGGCTTCGGCGGGCCGCACGCCGGCTACATGGCCGTGCACGAGAAGTTCGCGCGCAGCCTGCCCGGGCGGCTCGTGGGCGTGTCCGTGGACGCCGACGGGAACCGGGCGTACCGGCTCGCGCTGCAGACGCGAGAGCAGCACATCCGCAGGGAGAAGGCGACCAGCAACATCTGCACGGCGCAGGTGCTGCTCGCCGTGATGGCGGGCATGTACGCCGTGTACCACGGCCCCGAGGGGCTCAGGTCGATCGCGTGGCGGGCGCACCGGTACGCCTCGATCCTGGCCGCCGGGCTGACGGCCGGCGGGGTGGAGGTCGTGCACCAGGCGTACTTCGACACGCTGACCGTCCGGGTGCCGGGGAAGGCCGCCGAGGTCGTGGCCACGGCGCAGGACAACGGGGTGAACCTGCACCTCGTCGACGCCGACACGGTGTCGATCGCCTGTGACGAGACGACCGCGCGGGCGCAGGTGGCCGGCGTCTGGGCGGCCTTCGGGGTTGAGGGTGACATCGAGGCGCTCGACGCGGTCACCGGGGAGACGCTGCCCGCCGGGCTGCTGCGCTCCGACGAGATCCTGACCCACCCGGTCTTCCACCAGCACCGCTCCGAGACGGCGATGCTGCGCTATCTGCGCCGGCTCGCCGACCGGGACTACGCGCTCGACCGGGGCATGATCCCGCTGGGCTCCTGCACCATGAAGCTCAACGCGACGACGGAGATGGAGCCGGTCACCTGGCCGGAGTTCGGGCAGTTGCACCCCTTCGCGCCGGCCGAGCAGGCCGAGGGCTACCTCACGCTCATCCGGGAGCTGGAGGAGCGGCTCGCCGAGGTCACCGGGTACGACAAGGTGTCGCTCCAGCCGAACGCCGGGTCGCAGGGCGAGCTGGCCGGGCTGCTGGCCGTCCGCGGGTACCACCGGGCCAACGGGGACGAGCAGCGGACGGTGTGCCTGATCCCGTCCTCCGCGCACGGGACCAACGCCGCGAGCGCCGTGATGGCCGGGATGAAGGTCGTCGTCGTGAAGACCGCCGAGGACGGCGAGATCGACGTCGAGGACCTGCGGGCGAAGATCGAGCAGCACCGGGACGAGCTGGCGGTGCTGATGATCACGTACCCGTCGACGCACGGTGTGTTCGAGGAGCACGTCGCCGACATCTGCGCGCAGGTGCACGACGCGGGTGGGCAGGTGTACGTCGATGGCGCCAACCTCAACGCGCTCGTCGGGCTCGCCAAGCCGGGGCACTTCGGCGGTGACGTCTCCCACCTGAACCTGCACAAGACGTTCTGCATCCCGCACGGCGGTGGCGGTCCGGGCGTCGGGCCGGTGGCCGTGCGCTCGCACCTGGCGCCGTATCTGCCGAACCACCCGATGCAGCCCGCGGCCGGGCCGGAGACGGGTGTGGGGCCGATCTCGGCCGCGCCCTGGGGGTCCGCGGGGATTCTGCCGATCTCGTGGGCGTATGTGCGGCTGATGGGCGGGGAGGGGCTGAAGCGGGCCACGCAGGTGGCGGTGCTCAGCGCCAACTACATCGCCAAGCGGCTCGAACCGCACTACCCGGTGCTCTACAACGGCCCGGGCGGGCTCGTCGCGCACGAGTGCATCATCGACCTGCGGCCGCTGACCAAGGCGACCGGGGTGAGCGTCGACGACGTGGCCAAGCGGCTCATCGACTACGGGTTCCACGCGCCGACCATGTCCTTCCCGGTGGCCGGCACGCTGATGATCGAGCCGACCGAGTCGGAGGACCTCGGCGAGCTGGACCGTTTCTGCGAGGCGATGATCGCCATTCGCGCGGAGATCGAGAAGGTCGGGTCGGGCGAGTGGCCGGCCGAGGACAACCCGCTGCACAACGCCCCGCACACCGCGGCCGCGCTCGGCGGGGAGTGGGCGCACGCCTACACGCGTGAGGAGGCCGTGTTCCCGGCCGGGGTGTCCGCCGCCGACAAGTACTGGCCGCCGGTGCGCCGTATCGACCAGGCGTTCGGTGACCGGAACCTGGTCTGCTCGTGCCCGCCGCTGGACGCGTACGAGGACTGAGTCGGTGACCGAGGGCTCCCGTCCGGTGCGGGCGGGAGCCCTCGGGGCTTTCTGCTGGGTCCCTCGGCGTTTCGTGCCAGGGGCCCTCGGCGTTACGCCGTGGCCAGGGACACCTCGGTCGACTTGATCAGGGCGATGGCGCGGGAGCCGGTCGTGAGGGCCAGGTCGTCCACGGCTTCCCGGGTGATGACGGCGGTCAGTGAGCCGCCGTCGACGGACACCTTGACCGAGGCCATCGCGCCGCCGGTGGCGATGTCGGTGACCGTGCCGGGGATCCGGTTGCGGATCGACAGGCTCTCGACCGGGCCGGTGGCGAGGGCGACCTCGGTCGATTTCACCAGGGCCCGGACGGCGGAGCCCGGGGCGAGGCCGAGGTCGGTCACGGCCTCCAGGGTGATGGCTGCGGTCAGGGGCTGACCGCCGGCGAGACGGATCCCCACGGTGGCCATCACCTCGCCGGGGGTGACGGTGGTGACGGTGCCGGGGAGCTGGTTGCGGATGCTCAGGGTGGTCATGGGCATCAACCGTAGGACCGCCGAGGGTATATGCCCGGTATGTGCTGGTTTGCGTCGCGCAGGCCGTGGGGCTGTGGGGCCGTTGGGCTGTGGTCCGCTGGTGCCGTGGGGCTCTCCGGGGGCGTTCAGACGCGGTCGATGTGCACGTTCGTAGACTTCACGCGGGCGGTGGCCTCCATGCCGACCTCCAGGCCCAGCTCCTCGACGGCCTCCCTGGTCAGCAGGGAGACCAAGCGGTGCGGGCCGGCCTGGATCTCGACCTGGGCGGCGACGTCGCCGAGCTTGATCGCGGTGACGATGCCGGGGAACGCGTTGCGGACCGAGGTGTACGAAGGGTCCTCGTCCGTGCTGTCCGACCTGGCGAGTTCGACCGAGAACGCGGCGAGGTCCCTGCCGTCGATGAGACGCCGGCCGGATTCGTCGCGGTGGGTCGCCACCCGGCCGGCGTCGGCCCAGCGGCGCGCGGTGTCGGGACTCACGCCGAGCAGCCGTGCCGCCTGGCCGATTGTGTAGGACTGCATGCCGGTCACGATAGGGCCGGGGGCGGGGGGTGACGGACGCGGGGTTGATCCGTTGGGGGGCGAAGACGGCCGATCGGGAGGGGACCGGCGCATCCTCAGCCCGTGTGGACGCGGGGTCTGCGGTTGCGGTCGGGTTCGGCCTCGCGCAGGACCTCGCGGGTGACCGGGGCGACCTCGCCCTGGCCGAAGAGGAAGAA
>NZ_JBVJAB010000067.1:0-16669 GCF_055591025.1 Streptomyces sp. NPDC041784 | reverse complement strand
GGCGAGGTCTCCGCGGTGGTGCTCCAGCAGTCCCTGCGCGACGCCGAGACCGCTTACCGCAACTTCTTCGCTTCCCTCAAGGGCGCCCGCAAGGGTCCGAAGCTGGGTGCGCCCCGGTTCAAGTCCCGCAGGGATGCCCGGCAGTCGATCCGGTTCACGGCCAACGCCCGCTGGAACATCACCGACACCGGCCAGCTGAACCTGCCGAAGATCGGGGCGGTGAAGGTGAAGTGGTCCCGCACCCTGCCCGCCACCCCCACCTCCGTCACCGTCATCAAGGACAGTGCGGGCAGATTTTTCGCCTCGTTCGTCATCGACACCGACCCCGCCGCCGACGCGAACCGGATGCCCGAGTCGGACCAGAGTGTCGGTATCGACCTCGGCCTGACGCATTTCGCGGTGCTGTCCACCGGCGAGAAGATCGACTCCCCTCGGTTCCTGCGCCGGGCGGAGAAGAAGCTGAAGAAGGCCCAGAAGAGCCTGTCCCGCAAACAGAAGGGGTCGAAGAACCGCGAGAAGGCCCGTCTGAAGGTTGCCCGCGCCCACGCCGAGGTCACCGACGCCCGCAAAGAGTTCCACCACCAGCTTTCCACCCGGCTGATCTCCGAGAACCAAGGAATCGCCGTGGAGAGTCTGTCGGTGTCGGGACTGGCGCGTACCAGGCTGGCCAAGTCCGTCCACGACGCGGGCTGGACGGCATTCGTGAACATGCTGGAATACAAAGCCCAGCGCTATGGACGCACTCTGGTGAAGATCGGCCGGTTCGAGCCGACCTCCCAGACCTGCTCCACCTGCGGCACCGTGGACGGTCCCAAACCCCTGAACGTCCGCGAATGGACCTGCACCACCTGCGGCACCCTCCACGACCGGGACCACAACGCCGCACTCAACGTCCAACAGGCCGCCGGACTGGCGGTAACAGCCTGCGGAGCGCCGGTAAGACCAGAACCCGTTCTGGCACAGCGCGAAGAAACAGGAAGCCACGGATTCCCCACCGGAAACCGTGCCGCGTAGCGGCACGGCAACCGGTAGAGAAGGCCAGAATCCTCGCCTTTCAAGGCGAGGAGCATGTCAATGCGGGGGCACCTTCCCCGGCCGCACGGGTGACCTCGTGAAAGTCCTCCACCGGGCCGTTACGCCCCCGGGGCTCGTTGCCGTGCATGCCGCCCTCCTCGTCCGCCCCGCACAACCGCCGCCCGGTTTCGGTGCGTCTCACTCCTGCGGGGCGTGCCTGCGGACGGGGAGGCGGTGCCGTGTCCGGCGAGGGGGACGCCGCGGCGTCCGGAGTGCCACCGCCCCGGGCCGACCGGACGACGGGACCGGTGGCCCGCCTTCGTGGGCTCGCCGGCGGTCAGCCGTCTGTCCCGGCGGCGAGACTCCTGACCCGTACGGCGTCGTCCGCCAGAGCGATGTGGACGCCGGGCCCGCCGCGCCAGCGGACATGCAACGCGTCCGGCGCCACCAGCCGCACGGAAACCGTCTCCGCAAGCGGTTCCGACACCGGTTCCGGTTCCGCCGTAAGCCGGGCGAGCGCGACGAAGACGCCGGTGCCGTCGACGGTGTGTCCCGTGAGGGAGTCGTCCAGGCCGAGCACGGGAAGGAGTTCCGCCCGCGCGCCCTCCCCGGCCGCCCACCCCGTCACCCTTACGGGGGTCCCGGAGTCCGCCCCCGTCACACGATGGATCCGCACCTCCGCCGCTCCGCGCACGAGCACGACGCTGGTCACCCGTGCTCCCCCGCCCGCCGTGTGCCTCGATGCCACCCAGCCGTCGCCCACCCCCAGCGGTTCGATACCCGTACGGCTCGGGTCGCCCCCGACGATCACGCTGTTGTCGTACGACGGTGAGGGCGCCGTCAGGGTCGAGTACGCGAGCCGGGTGTAGTACGGGTCGTAGCGGACGTCCTCGCTGCCGTGGTTGTGGAGGCGCACGAGACCGTCCGAACGCGTGGACTGAAGCAGCCAGTTGGGAGCGGCGATCGGCGTCACCGCGTCCTCCCGCTCCACCGGGCCCGGTTCCTCGGCGGCCGTCCACACCTCGTGGTCCGGTGGGAGGAGCAGGCCGAGGAATCCCTTGCTCGCCCAGTAGGGGGAGGCGGGGCCCGAGTAGCCCTGGAGGACGGAGGTGTCGGGGCCGTGCCAGCCGAGGGTGAGCAGGCCGTGTTCGTCGACGGCGCCCCGTTCGAGGAAGTACTTCAGCGCCCCCGAGGCCAGCCGGCGGGTCTCGCCGGGGGCCAGTGGGGTGCTGCCGGTGAGGGCGCCCAGCCACAGGGGGGCGGTGGTGGCGAAGCGGTAGGTGAGGGAGCGGCCCTGGCGCAGGGGGGCGCCGTCACCGCCGAACAGGCGTGCGTAGTCGGCGAGATGGGCCTGCAGACGGTCCCCGTAGAGCGCCAGCAGGTCGTGATCGTCGGCCAGCCAGGCGTGCAGGACCGGGTACAGGTGCATGGCCCAGCCGTTGTAGTAGTCGAAGGCACGGCCCGGGCCGTCGGTGTACCAGCCGTCGCCGACGTACCACTGCTCGATGCGCTCCAGCCCGCGGTCGATCGCTGCGCGGGAGGCCTCCGGTGCATGACCGACCGACTCCAGGAAACCGCCTACCGTGACCGGAAACAGCTCCCAGTTGCAGGGCCAGGGTTGCGCGGTCAGCGCGTCGCCGAGCCAGTCCGCGGCGCGCTGGCGTACGGCGTCGTCGAGGCGGTCCCACAGGAGCGGGCGGGTCAGCCGCAGCGCGAGGGCGATCGACGCGGCCTCCACGAGGGGCTGGCCGCGGTCCTCGATGCGGGGCCAGACTCCGCGGACCCCGGCCGCCAGACCGTCGGCGTACCGTTCCAGCGCTGTCTCGTCGCGGCGGAAGGCGGCGAGGAGAAGCGTGCGGGCGTAGCCCTCCAGCCCGTCGGAGAGGCGTCCCGACCAGCTCTCGCGGTCCCCGGGAAGGTGGTAGAGAGCGTTGTCCTTCGTGGCGTACGGCTCCACGGCGGCCAGCAGGGCGTCGGCGGCCGCCTCCCAGTGGGCTCGGGTGTAACCGGTGCGGGGGCTGAGGCCGTGGTCGGGCGGGGGCAGGTGCATCGGCGGTTCTTTCCTTCGCGGCAGGGTCGGAAGCGGCGAGCCCCGAATCCCGTAGGGGGTCAGGACCTGGGGGCGTCCCGGTTCCGGTCGGGGCGCCCCCAGGGGTTGTGGACTGCTGGCGATTGGCTGCGCACAGGCGTGCTCTGGCGCACATGAGTGAGCGTCCCGGCTGCGGCATGTGCGGCGCATGCGGTGGCAGGCCGGGCGGCGGTTCCTCCAGGCCGACGGCGAGTCCGGGAAGCGGTACGGCAACGAGACCGTCCGTGTCACCCCCGACGGCGAGGTCTCCCTCAAGCTCCCGGCCCCGCCGGCGCACCTGGCCGACGCCCCGCACGACCGGTACGTCCTCGCCGCCCGGGTGAGCTTCGCGCACCGGGGCGAGCAGTGGGCCGACCGCGTGGCCGCGAACCGGGCCGTTGCCTACCGCATCCCCGAAGACACGGCACGCGGACGCTGGTACCTGACCGCGTCGTGGACGATCCCCCCGGTCCAGACCGTCCCCCTGGCCGCAGCTCGCGCGAACGGCATGGTCGGCGTCGACACCAACGCCGACCACCTCGCCGCCTGGCGCCTCGACCGACACGGCAACCCCGCCGGCGAACCCCACCGATACTTCTTCGACCTGACCGGCACCGCCCGGCATCGCGACGCCCAGGTCCGCCACGCCCTGATCCGCCTGCTGCACTGGGCCAGACGCCACGGCCTCGCGATCGCGATCGAGAACCTCGACTTCACGGCCGAGAAGACCCGCGAGAAGCACGGACGCCGCAAGCGGTTCCGCAACCTGATCTCCGGCATGCCGGTGTCCAGGCTGCGGGCCCGGCTCGTGTCCATGGCGGCCGAACTCGGCATCACCGTCGTCGCCGTCGACCCGGCCTGCACCAGCAAGTGGGGCGCCCAGCACTGGCAAAAGCCCCTCACCACCAAGACCAGGAAGACCACTCGCCACGACGCAGCCGCCGTGGCGATCGGCAGGCGCGCCCTGGGGCACCCGATCCGGCGACGGACGGCACCGCCCCCGCACGACCAGAGCGATCGTGCGGGGCATCGGACCGTCCAGGCCGAACCGGAGGCCCCAGGGCGTGAGGGAAACCGCCCCCGCATCCCCGGACCACGGACACGATCCGTGCACGCCGGACGCGGAGCGAACGCGGTCGACCAGAACGCCCAACACCGTTCGGGGCGTCCGGCTGAGGATGAGTTCTGGCAACAGGACTCACTCCCGCTCAGTCTCTAGGAACAGTTCATCCCACCCGCACGGCGCCCTTCGGCACCAGGTGCTGGGCGACCAGTTCGTCGCGGACCAGGCCCGCGTAGACCGTGGCACCGTGCACGGAGGTGTGCGTGTTGTCGCGTTTCTCGTTGTACAGGTACAGCGCCTTGGATCCCTCCACGCCCAGGGACTCCACGAGTTCCTTGGTCCTGGCGGTGAGGTCGATCAGCGGGACGTCCCGCGTGGCGGCGACCGAGCGGATCACCGCCGGGTGGTCGACACCGAGTCCGTTGACCAGCAGGGCCGTTCCGTTGTTGAGCGTGCCGTCGGCGTTGAACCAGCGGCGCACGATCGGGGTGACGAGCACCGGTTTCCCACCCTTTTCCCGGACGCCCGCCACCAGTGTCTCCAGGTTCGCCCGGTACGTCACCTCGTCGGTCGTCTTGTCGTTGTGCGCGAGCTGGATCAGGACCAGGTCGCCGGGCCGGATCAGCGGCTGGACGGTCGCCCAGAGCCGCGCGTTCTCCAGGTAGGTGACCGTACTCTCCCCGGAGTCCGCGTAGTTGGCGACCGAGACGCCCTTGCGCAGGTACTGCGGCAGCTCTTGGCCCCAGCCCGCGTAGGGGTCACCGGGCTGGTCGCAGACCGTGGAGTCACCGACGAGGAAGATCTGACGGGCGTGCCCGGCAGGGGTGACCCTGATGCCGGCGAGCGCGGGTGCCGATCCGCCGAGCACCAGGTCCAGGCCCGCGGTCACCTCGGCGCCCGTCGGTTCGCCCTCGGGGGTGCGGACGTCGACGGTGAAGCTGCGCGCGACGCGTTCGCCGGCCGGGACGGCGGTCTCGGGGAGCAGGGCCCGCCGGGTCTCGCCGCTGATTCCGGTGCTCGACGCGGTGTCACCGCCGAGGAGGACCCTGACGTCGTAGGTGCCGGGCGGGACGTCGAAGTGGCAGGCGGTTGCGGAGCAGTTGCCGAGGCCGAGGGGGGCGCGGCCGCCGTGGGCCTGAGCGGTGGCGGGTACGGCCGCGAGGACGGCGGTCAGGGTCAGCGCCGCCGAAACGGCGATGTTGAAACGTCTCACTTCCGGCTCCTCCGTCACGTCGGCAGTGCTGCGGGCTGGACCGTACCGCCTCCGGCAAGCGCTTTCTAGACCTTGCACCGACTTCACAAGATTGCCAACCTCCAGCACGCGAAAGCCCTTTCGCGAAATCGATTCAACTGTCACTCTCTCCCACACCCGCACACCCCGCACCTCCGAAGGAGGCACCCCCATGTACGGATCCGACAGCCGCCAGGTCCGACGCCGTACCTTCGTGCTCGGCACCGCGGCCGCCGCCGGCTCGGCCGCCCTCTCCGGCCCGCTCGCCACCACCGCGTCCGCCGCGGCCTTCGGCTACACCGACGACGGCTCGAACTACGTCGTCGACACCGGCGCCAACCTGGTCTTCAAGGTCAGCAAGACCAACGGCGACCTGACCTCGCTGGTCTACCGGGGCGTCCAGTACCAGGGCTACGACGGCAAGAACTCGCACATCGAGTCCGGCCTCGGCAGCTCCACGGTGACGATCCGCCAGTCGGGTTCGACGATCCTGATCTCCGTCACCTACGGCACGCTCAAGCACTACTACGCGGCCCGGAGCGGCGAGAACAACATCTACCTGTGGACCAACAAGGCAGACACCTCGGTCTCGGCGACCCGCTACCTCGTGCGCGTCAGGGCGGGCCTGTTCCCCAACGACGAGCCCGACTCGTACACCTACGCGCCCACGACCATCGAGGCCTCGGACGTCTTCGCGAAGTCCGACGGCCAGACCCGCTCCAAGCACTACTCGAAGCTGCGCGTGATCGACTACAACTACATCGGCTGGACGACGGGCAGCGTCGGCCTGTGGATCGTGCGCAGCAACCACGAGAAGGCCTCCGGCGGCCCCTTCTACCGCTCCCTGCTGCGTCACCAGAGCGCGGACGGCGGCGGCCTGTACGAGATCCTCTACTACGGCCAGAATCAGACCGAGGAGCAGCGCTTCGGCCTCCAGGGCCCGTACGTCATCGCCTTCACGGACGGCGGCGCGCCCTCCTCGTCGCTGTTCCCGGGCACCCTGACCACGTCGTGGGCGGACTCCCTCGGCATCTCCGGGTACGTCGCCGCCGGCGGCCGGGGCCGGGTGGCGGGCGTCGGCATCACGGGACGGAACACGGCGTACCCGTACACGGTCGGCCTCGCCAACTCGGCCGCGCAGTACTGGGGTTCGGCGCGCTCCTCGGACGGCTACTTCTCCCTCACCGGCATCCTGCCGGGGACGTACACCCTGACCGTCTACAAGAGCGAACTGGCCGTCCACAGCAGCTCGGTGACGGTGTCCGCCGGGTCGACGACCACCCTCAACTCGATCGCGATCCCCTCCTCCAACGACCCCGCCAACGCGAGCGCGATCTGGCGGATCAACGACTGGACGGGCACGCCGAGCGGCTTCAAGAACGCCGACCTGATGACGTACGCGCACCCGTCCGACGTCCGGGCCGCCGCCTGGACCGGCAACGTGGTCATCGGCAGCGGCACGGAGACGTCCGCCTTCCCCTGCTACCTCTGGAAGGACGTCAACAGCGGTCTGCTCGTGTACTTCAGGCTCACCGCCGCCCAGGCCGCCGCCGCGCACACGCTGCGCATCGGCGTGACGACGGCCTACGCCAACGGACGCCCCCAGGTCGTCGTGAACGACACCTGGACGTCGGCGATCCCCTCGCCGCCCACCCAGCCGAACACCCGGTCGCTGACCAACGGGTCGTACCGGGGGAACAACCACACGTTCACCTACAGCGTTCCGGCCAGCGCGTGGCTCACGGACACCAGCCAGTACAACGTGCTGAAGATCAACGTGGTGAGCGGTTCGGGGACGACGTCCTTCCTCAGCGCGGGAACGTCGATCGACGCGATCGACCTGCTCGCCTGACCTCACGTCAGGTGCCACGCGTCCACTGCTGGTTGGTTCCGCCGTTGCAGGTGTACGTGATGATCGCGGCGGAGTTGGCGGTGGACGCGCCGTTCACGTCCAGGCATTCGCCGGTCGCGCGGGACTTCACGTTCACATAGCTTCCGGTGGTGGTGAGGGACCACTGCTGGGCGGTGGCCGTCGCGTCGCAGTTCTCCTGGGTGACCGTTGCGGCGTTCTCCTGCACGCACAGAGAGCTGTTGCGGACGACCAGCTGGTAGTAACCGTTTCCTACGGACTTGAACCAGTACTTCTGGTTGTTGCCGCCGTTGCAGTCGTACTGCTTGATCTGCGCGCCCTGCCACAGCGACTGGCTGGTCACGTCGGCACACTTGGAGGAGTGGCGGGCGATCAGCGTGTTGTAGGTGGCACTGGTACCGGTGACCGTCCCGGCGGCCGTGTCCACCGTGACCTCCGGGGTCCAGGACATGGACAGGGAGGTCGAGGACGGGAAGGTCAGCGGCAGCCAGACGTAGCGCGAGTCGTTGACGGTCCCGCCGAAGGAGTTGCCCCAGCGGTCGCCCATGTAGAGGTACGACGTGCCCGACGTCCCCTGCACGGGAAGGACGTACGCGGTCTGGGAACCGTAGGCCGTGGAGTCGCCGACGCTCGTCATCGACGTCCAGGGGCCGGCCGGGCTGGTCGCGGTGGCGTACTGCTGCTGGTTGGGGTTCCAGCCGGTCGCGCCCGAGGTCAGCATGAAGTAGACGCCGTTGCGCTTGAAGAGGGCGGGCGCCTCGCGGTGGCCGCCCGGCCAGGGGTTGGCGACCAGGCTGTCGATGGCCGTGTAGTCGGCGGTGAGCCGGTAGATGTGCAGGTCGTAGTTCTCGTTCGCGGCGGAGACCATGTAACCGGTTCCGTCGGTGTCGACGAACGCCGTGATGTCGCGGGACATGTGCTGGCCGAGCGGACGGAAGCTGCCCTGGTAGGTGTAGGTGCCGTCGACCGTGTCGGAGACGGCGACGGCCGCGCGGGCCTCGCTGTAGTCGGTTCCGTTCTCCTTGTGCATCCACATCACGAACTTGCCGGTGGACGCGTTGTAGATGACCTTGGGCCGCTCGATGTAGGCCGTGTTCAGCTCGGAGGCGCTGGACTGGGTCAGAACGCGGTTTCGGAACTCCCAGGTCTTGAGGTCGGTGGAACGGTAGGCGTCCACGGAGCGGAAGGTGTTGTCCGCGTTGCGGTCCTCACCGAACCAGTAGTAGTAGCTGCCGACCTTGATGACACCGCCGCCGTGCGCGTGCACGACGTTTCCCGAGGCGTCGGCGAACTGGACGCCGCTCGGGACCGTCTGGGCCGCGGCCCGGGCGGGTCCGGCGGTGGCGAGGGCGCCGAACAGCGCCAGACAGAGGGCGAGCAGGGTGGCGTACGCGCGTCTCATCTCACACACACTCCTTCACGGTGTCGGCGACGGGCGCGCCGAAGTCGGGGGTGCCGTCCGGATTCCGGCCGAGGGCCTGAAGAGCAGGGTTCGAGATTGCGAACGGCATGTGGAATGACGAACGCCGAAAAGGTAAGGGTGTGTTACGAACAGGTCAACGGGTCGGACGGGACTTGATAGAAAGCCTTTTCCGGAAGATTGCTGCCCACCCTGGAGGTTTCCGGCGGCGCGGCGATTTTCTGTTATCGGTCGCGGCCCCGGAGCGTCTCCCATACGTGCACAGCCCTCTCCACACCACAGCAGCGACCGTCGGCGCCCTCGCGGCCGTCGCGGCCCTCCTGGCCACCGCTCCCCCGGCCGTGGCCGCCGGTGCCCGGGACGTCACCGCCGACGTGCTCGCGAACCGGGACGTGACCCTCACCGGCGACACGGTCGTCACCGTGCCGTCCGGTACGACCACGTACACCGGTGTCTTCCGAGGCCAGGGGAGCCTCACCGTGCGCGGCAGCGGGACCCTGACCCTCACCCGTGACAGCGATTTCACGCTGCCGAGGGCACGGCAGCGGCAGGTGGTGCGCACCCAGGGCGGCAACCACCCGTACACGACGGTCAGCCGGCCCGACCCACCCGCGATCACGGTCGAGCGCGGGGCCACCCTCCAGTACGGCACGGGCGGAGCAACCGGTCTCATCGGGCATTTCCCGTACGACACACCCGGCTACGAGCTGAACCAGCTGAACGTCCGCGTCGACGGCACACTGCGGCTGTCGCTGACCCGCACCTTCAACCTCGGCACGATCAGCGGTTCGGGGCTCGTCACACAGCCCCGCAGCATGTGGGGAACGCTGGACCTGGCCGGGACCCACCCCTTCTCCGGGGTGATCGACAACGGCACCGGGATGGCCGTGGGCCGGCCCGAGTACCCGGTGGCACTGCCCCACGCGCGCGCCATCCTCAACCAGGGCTCCTGGATCATCGACACCCCGCTCGACCAGACGATCACCCTGCGCCAGAACTTCTATCAGCGGGAGTACGGCAGCGACGTCAACGTCCACACCCGGCCCGGCAGCAAGGTCGTGCTCACGGGCCAGTACAGCTACAGCGACCGGGGCGGCGACATCGACCCCTCGCTCAGCGACCCCGGCATCAACTGGCGCCCGATCGCGCATCGGTCGAACAAGCGTGGCACCAACATCGAGGGCGCCGACGTCCAGTGGGGCGACGGCACCACCCACGCCATCTTCATGCCGGGGACGAAGGACACCGTCTACATCAACCTGCACGAGCGCAGCGGACGCCGGTCGCGGCTCACCTTCGACTACAACGGTCCGGTGACCCTGGGCGCTCCGATCGGCGGCGGCACGTACCACGACACGCTGGCCGCGCCCGGCGGCGGGGACGTCGTCATCGCCGGCACCGAGGGGAACGACGTCACCTTCGCGGCCGGGCAGTACTACGACGGTTCGACGACCGTGGAGAAGGGGGCGGTGCTGCGGCTGGGGTCGGGGGCCGCGGGCGGCGACGGCTCACTGCTCACCGGGACGGCGCGGCGGCGGATCGTGAACGACGGGACGCTGGTCGTGCGGAACACGAAGACACCGGTTTCCCTGTCCCGGATCGGCGGAGGGGGCTCGTTCGTCCAGTCCGGCACGGCCACGACGACCCTCACCGGCTCCGCGGTGACGTACACCGGAACGACGACGGTCCACAAGGGCACCCTGGCGCTGCGCGACGGGGCGACCCTCAGCAACAGCCGGGCGGTCCGGCTCACCGCGGCGACCGCCCGGCTGGACACAGGCGGCTCGGCGCTCCGGGTGACGAGCACGCTCGACGGCAAGGGCACGGTGCGGGGAGCGGTGACGAACGAAGGCGTGGTCACCGGAGGCCTGACGGTCTCCGGTGACTACACCCAGGACGACAAGGGTCAACTCGTGCTGCGTGACGCCCCGTTGAAGGTGGGCGGAAAGGTGCGGCTGCGAGGCGGGCTGGATCTGTCGGCCTTCGGGGCGGGGGCGGAGCGCAAGCAGCCGGAGAAGACCATCACCGTTCTCGACCACACGGGCGACACGTCGGTCTCCGGCACCTTCGACGGGGTGCGCGAAGGCGCCGAGGTACGAGTCGCCGACACCGTTTACCGGATCAGTTACCGGGGCGGCGACGGCAACGACGTGGTGCTCACCGCCGACGCGGCGCGTTCCTCGGCGTCCCCTCGGGCCTCGGACCGGTCCGGGGCGGTCGCGGCCGACACGCGGAGCGCGAGCGGCAGCGCGAGCAGCGGGATGGGGTGGTGGCCGTACGTGCTCGCCGCAGGCCTGCTCGCGGGGCTCGGCATGCCGATGAGCCTGCGCCGCCGGGCCGCGCCTCGACGGAGAGGAGGACGCCACGCAGCGTAGGACAGGGTGCGGGGCCGCGCCTACGTGCCCCTGGGAGCCTCCGGCAATCCCAGCCCTACGGCCCGTCCCACATCACGGGCACCGCGTTCACCAATTGGACACCCTCGGCCGTCCGTCCCCGGCTTCGACTAGCGTCATGACATGACCAGCGACACCCCAGCTCCTGCTCCCCTCGCGGAATCCTCCCTCGCGGCGGCGCTCGCCACCGGAACCGTCGTCCTCGACGGCGGCATGTCCAACCAGCTCGAGTCCGCCGGGCACGACCTGAGCGACGAGCTGTGGTCGGCTCGGCTGCTCGCCGAGCGGCCCGAGGCGATCACCGAGGCGCACCTCGCCTACTTCGAGGCGGGCGCGAACGTGGCGATCACCTCCAGCTACCAGGCCACCTTCGAGGGTTTCGCACAGCGCGGCATCGACCACGAGGAGGCCTCGCGGCTGCTCGCGCTGAGCGTGGAGCTGGCCCGGGACGCGGCCCGGCAGGCCCGGGCCGAGGGAGTCGCGCATCCACTGTGGGTCGCCGCGTCGGTGGGGCCGTACGGGGCGATGCTGGCGGACGGCTCGGAGTACCGGGGACGGTACGGACTGAGCGTCGAGGAGCTGGAGCGTTTCCACCGGCCTCGCCTGGAGGTGCTGGCCGCCGCCGCGCCCGACGTGATGGCTCTGGAAACGGTTCCCGACACCGACGAGGCCGAGGCCCTGCTGCGTGCCGTGCGCGGACTCGGGGTGCCGGTCTGGCTGTCGTACTCGGTCGCCGGTGACCGGACGCGGGCCGGTCAGCCTCTCGAGGAGGCGTTCGCCCTGGCCGCCGACGCGGACGAGGTGATCGCGGTCGGCGTGAACTGCTGCGCACCCGAGGACGTGGACGCCGCCGTCGCGACCGCGGCACGGGTCACGGGCAAGCCGGTCGTCGTCTACCCCAACAGCGGCGAGGCCTGGGACGCGGAGGCCCGGGCCTGGCGAGGCCGGTCCACCTTCTCCCCCAGCGAGGTTCTGGGGTGGCGGGAGTCGGGTGCCCGGCTGATCGGGGGCTGCTGCCGGGTGGGTCCGGAGGCGGTCGCCTCGATCGCACGGACGCTCGGGGCGGCGTAGCCGACTCCGGGAAACCTCGACGCAAACGCTCTCCGCACAGCGACTTCACCCGCGACTCCGGGTGTCGACTGCGTTCCTTACGAGGAACTCGGCCGCCTGGCCGTCCGGGCCGTTCTGGGGCGCGCCCCCGGCACGCGGGGGACGGTGCCGCGCGGCTCACTGCCGCACTCCTCCGGCTCCCCCGGCCCGCCGCAGCCGGCGCACGGCCGACCTGAGTTCCGCACCGCGCACCGCCCGGCCTCCGGGCACGGGGTCCGACGGCAGCGCGGCGGCGGGCCCTGACCGTTCGGTGTCGGCGGCAGCCGACCACAGGGCCATCTGGGGGTCGCGCGGGCCATACGCCGTATACGGATCCCGTACGGCAGGCCGGGCGCCGGCGTCGGCGTGCTCGTCCCGCGCACCGTCGTCGGCCGTGCGCGGTGCGCCGTCGGTGGTCTCCGTGGCGCCGAAGATCCGCACCGGGTGCGTCGCGTCCCAGGCCTGCCAGCCCGGGTCACCCGTCCGCGCGAACCGCACCCACGCCCCGTGCATCGCGTCGGCCAGTTCCTGCGGGGCGCCCTCGCCGGCGAGCTTCGCGGACTCGGTCGTGTGACCGGTGTCGAAAACGAAGCCGAGTTCCAGCGCGTGGCAGGCGCCGAGGCCGGGGCGGAGCGAGGGCCAGGCGAACTCGTACACGTACGACGTTCCGGGGCGGGCGTCGGCCAGTCGGTGCAGGGGCCGGCGCAGCAGATGGTCGGTGACCATCTGGCCGACGATCTCGGCGGTGCCGGCCTCGGGGTGCAGGACGCGGTAGCCGCGCGGCACCTCGTGGCCGCAGTGGCAGCGCGCCATGGCCCCGGCGAGGGCGACGGGGCCGAGCCGGTCGACGCGTTCCACGAGGCCGCCGGGGACGAGCCAGAGCCGGTATTCGTCCCGGGTCCAGCCGAGCAGGAGGTCGGTGTCGGGGGCGGCGTCGCCGTCGATCAGGGCTTCGAGCGGATCGCGCGGGACGAGGTCGCCGTCGACGACGATGCCGAAGGCGGGCCCGCCCAGCACCGGGCTGCTGAGCCTGCCGACGTCGGCCTGGGTGCGCAGCAGCAGATCGCGGTCGACGGCGGCGAAGGCCTCGGCGGTGGCGGGGATCTTCAGCCGGGTGGCCATGCGCCGCACCATGCGCCGCACCTTGTCCCGTTCGAAGGCCTCCGGCGGCCCGCTCTGGAGGACGGCCCGCCGGAACAGGCCCTGTGCCTGCGGGGCGGCGATGAGCGCGCCGATGCTGATCGCCCCGGCGGACTGCCCCGCCAGGGTGACCCTGTCGGGGTCGCCACCGAAGGCCCTGATGGACCGGTGGACCCACTCCAGCGCGGCAAGCTGGTCGCGCAGGCCGGGATTGGCGGGGGCGTCCGGGAAGAGTCCGTACCCCTCGACCCCCAGCCGGTAGTTGATCGATACGAAAACGATTCCGTCGCGTGCGAAATGGCGTCCGTCGTACACCGGCACAGCCGAGGAACCTCTGGTCAGGGCACCGCCGTGCAGCCACACCACCACGGGCAGCCGGGCGTCGGAACCGAGCTCGGGTGTCCAGACATTGAGGTTGAGACAGTCGTCCCCCGGCACGACCGGATCGGACAGGTACTGGGTGAAAGCCTCGGAGTACGGCGGTTTCGGCGGCGTCGGCCCGAAGGCCCCCGCGTCCCGGACCCCGTCCCAGGGCTCGGGCGGGGCGGGTGGCCGGAACCGGCGGGGCCCGAACGGAGGCGCCCCGTAGGGGACGCCCCGGAACACCGCGATGCCGTGCTCGTACCGCCCCCGTACCGCCCCGTAGGGGGTCCTGACCACAGGATCCGCCCGGGTCTCGGTCACGGGGTCCGTCTGGTCTGCCGTCATCTGCTCACCAGCCCTTCGCCGTGCTCGCGCACCGGTAAGACCAGAGCACCACAACGTCGCCCGGTATTCCGGCACACGAGCCTGTGACAGGGCTATTCGGCGTACATCAGGGTTCCGAAACCGAGCTGGTCGTAGCCCCTGCCGGTGGACCCGTGGTCCCCGTGTTTCTCCGCCGCCTCGTAGCGGTACGTCGACCCCTCCGACCGATTGACCACCCTTCCACGCCACACCTACGGTAGAAGGCGCTTTCAGAAAACGTTTCCCACGCCCTCAGGAGCGTCATGCCCCATGCCCGGCCACCCAGCACCCGGCTGCCCAGGGCTGTGTTCGCCATGGATCCGGTGCACCTGCCACTGCTGTTCCCTCCGCCGCTGATGGCCCGGCTCCGGCGCACCGCCGACATCGACCCCGCGCTCGTCGTCCAGGACTTCACCGACCCCGCCGCGGCACCCGCACTGGCCGACACCACGGTCCTGATCACCGGTTGGGGCTGCCCCCACCTCGACGCGAACGCCATGGCCGCCGCGCCCCGGCTGCGCACCGTCCTGCACGCCGCGGGCTCGGTCCGCTCACTGATCGGCGAGGCTCTCTGGAATCACGGAGTGACCGTCTCCACCGCGGCCACCGCCAACGCCGTCCCCGTCGCCGAGTACACCCTCGCCATGATCCTCCTCGCCGGCAAGGACACGCTCACCCACCGCGACCGCTACCGCCGTACCCACACCCCGCCCACGCCCGAGCAGACCGCCGCCACCGGCAACCACGGCCGCAGCGTCGGCGTCATCGGCGCCTCCCGCGTCGGCCGCCGGCTCCTGCGTCTCCTGCGCCCCCACGACTTCGAGGTCCTGCTCCACGACCCCTACCTCGACCCCGCCGACGCCACCGAACTCGGCGCCCGGCTCCTCCCCCTGGAGGACCTGCTGCGCCACAGCGACATCGTCTCGCTGCACGCACCCGACATCCCCGAGACCCACCACATGCTGAACCGCGCCCGCCTCGCGCTCATCCGCGACGGCGGCGTACTGATCAACACCTCTCGCGGCGCCCTCGTCGACCACACCGCGCTCACCGACGAACTCGTCTCCGGCCGGCTCCACGCCGTCCTGGACGTCACCGAACCCGAGCCCCTCCCCGCCGACTCCCCCCTCTACCGCCTCCCCAACGTCTTCCTCACCCCCCACATCGCCGGCTCCCTCGGCAACGAACTCCACCGCATGGGCGGCATCGTCGCCGACGAACTCGAACGCGTCACGCAGGGTCTCCCTCTCGCCCACGAGGTACGGCACGCGGACCTCGCCCGCATCGCCTGATGCCGGCCACCGGCGCGGGCCCCGGGCCCAGAGCGTCGATCCACGCCCGGGACCTGACCCACGCGCTCAAGATCCGGCGACTCCCGGTGTCTTCACGTCACGCTGAGGCCCACCTAGGATAGCAAGCGCTTTCTGTTTCCGTCTGTTCCGGAAGCGGCTTCGAAAGGGCGCCGGTCGAGCTATCGCTGGCCCTCGGGCGGGCCGGAGAGGTGGTTCCCGATGGTGCGCACAGCGGGTGCGAGCATGACGGCCGGACCGACGCTGGCGGTCGTGGCCCGCGAGGCGGGGGTGTCCGTGCCGACCGCGTCCAAGGTGGTCAACGGCCGTGAGGACGTCGCCCCCGAGACCCGACGCCGGGTCACGGAGGCCCTGGACCGGCTCGGTTACGTCCGCAGGCCCCGCTTCGACGCGACGAAGCCGCCCCGGCTGGTCGACCTCGTGGTGCACTCGCTGGAGAGCTCCTGGTCGGGCGCCGTACTGCACGGTGTGGAGGAGGCGGCCCACGACGCGGGCCTGGACGTGGTGGTCTCGGCCGCCCTGTCCCGCACCCGGGTCGGCGGTCCACAGCGCGGCTGGCTGGACAAACTGACGGTGCGCGGATCGGCCGGAGTGCTGTTCGACCTGGCCGAGTTGACGGACTCTCAGTTCGCGTTCCTGGAGCAGCACCGCATCCCGTTCGTGATGATCGACCCGGTGGTCGAGCCACCGCCCGGAGTCGTGTCGGTCGGCGCGGCGAACTGGCAGGGCGGGGTGACCGCGACCGAGCACCTGCTGGCGCTGGGCCACGAACGCGTCGCGGTGATCGCCGGACCGCGCCGCAAGCTGTGCAGTAGCGCCCGGGTGGCCGGTTACCGTTCGGCTCTGGCCTCGGCCGGCCTCCCGCACCGTACCGAGTACGTCCGCAACGGTGGCTTCGACGAGTCGACCGCTCACCGCAGGATGCGTGAACTCCTCGACCTGCCCGAGCCGCCGACGGCCGTCTTCGTCTGCTCCGACCGCATGGCCCTCGGTGTGTACCAGGCCGTACTGGAACGGGGATTAAGCGTTCCGTACGACGTCAGCGTGGTCGGCTTCGACGACCTGCCGGAGTCCCGCTGGACCACCCCCGCCCTCACCACCGTCCGTCAGCCGCTGGCCGAGATGGCGGCGACGGCGCTGCGGCTGCTGGTGCGGATGATGGACGGGGAGCACCCGGAAGGAACCCGGACGGAGTTGTCGACACGGCTCGTGGAACGGGCGAGCACGGCACCGCCCCCGTGACCGACCGTTTGTCAACGACCCGGGACTAAAGTCCCGGGCTTGCACAGCGGGCGCCACTGGCTGTGGTGCTGCGCCTGCGTCCGGTCCCACCCTCGGGTTCGGG
>NZ_JBVJAB010000066.1:0-16972 GCF_055591025.1 Streptomyces sp. NPDC041784 | reverse complement strand
CTCCTCCGCCTTGCAGCTGCACGCACCACACCCCGCTCACCGGCACTACCGAGGCACCGTCGCTTTCCTGCGACTTGATCGGCCGGACAGGTCCTGGTGTGGCTGGGGATCCTGTTCGTCACCACGGTGGCCCCGCACCACATGTCCCCGGAGTTCGAGCAGGAGTTCCTGCGCCGGCGGTCCACCGACATCGACGGGCTGTCGAGCCATCCCCGTACGGGTGCTGGTGGCGAGCGCGATGTGGATCGACGGCGGGTACTGGCTGCCGTACGCCGTGCTGTACTCCGTCTTCCACGCCCGGGCGGAGCGCTGGCTGGGGACCCTGCGTTGGCTGGTGGTGTGCGGGGCGGCGCATGTGCTGGCGACGCTGATCAGCGAGGGCTTGCCGGCGCGGGCGATCACGGACGGCGGCGCCCCGGCGCCGGCGGTGAACACGGTGGACGTCGGAGTGAGTTACGCGCTGTCGGGCGTCGTCGCCGTGCTCGTGTACCGGATCCGTACGCCGTGGCGGTACCCGTATCTCGTGGTCGTGCTGCTCGTCCACACCTGCCCGCTGACCACCGGGGCGAGCTTCACGGACCTCGGCCACTTCGTCTCCGTGCTCGTCGGACTCGCCTGTTGTCCGCTGGTCACAGGGCGGGGAAGAGTACGGAATCCGAAGGAGACAGGGCCGTCGGGCCGGGTTAACGTCCGCCCATGAGCAGCTCGGCAAGCGATGTCGTGAACGGCGGGATCTCCTTCTGGTACGCGGACGACGGCCTCCCGGCGGTCCGGGAACCGCTCGCCGGTGACGCGTCCGCCGACGTCGTGATCGTCGGCGGCGGGTACACCGGGCTGTGGACCGCGTACTACCTGAAGAAGGCGGCCCCGGACCTCAGGGTCACCGTCCTGGAGCAGCGGTTCTGCGGTTACGGCGCCTCCGGGCGCAACGGCGGCTGGCTGTACAACGGCATCGCCGGCCGCGACCGGTACGCCGCGCTGCACGGCCGGGAGGCCGCCGTACGGCTCCAGCGGGCCATGAACGACACCGTCGACGAGGTCGTGCGGGTGGCGAAGGCCGAGGGCATCGACGCCGGCATCCACCGGGGCGGCGTCCTGGAGGTCGCCCGGACCCCCGCGCAGCTGGCCCGGCTGAAGGAGTTCCACGCCCACGAACTGGCCTACGGGGAGCAGGACCGCGAGCTGTACGACGCCCGGGAGACGGCGGAGCGGGTGCGGGTCGCGGGAGCCGTCGGGTCGACCTGGACGCCGCACGGCGCCCGGGTGCATCCGGTGCGGCTGGTGAAGGGGCTGGCGGCCGTCGTCGAGGCGCTCGGCGTGGACATCCACGAGTCGACCCCGGTGACCGAGATCCACGCGCGGCGGGCCGTCACCCCGTACGGGACCGTGCGGGCGCCGTACGTGCTGCGGTGCACCGAGGGCTTCACGGCCGCGCTGAAGGGCGAGAAGCGGACCTGGCTGCCGATGAACTCCTCGATGATCGCCACCGAACCGCTCACCGACGAGCAGTGGGCGGCGGTCGGCTGGGACGGGCGCGAGACGCTCGGCGACATGGCGCACGTCTACATGTACGCCCAGCGCACCGCCGACGGGCGGATCGCGCTGGGCGGGCGCGGAGTGCCGTACCGCTTCGGGTCGCGCACGGACCACGACGGGCGGACGCAGCCCGCGACGGTCGAGGCGCTGCGGGAGATCCTCGTCGGGTTCTTCCCGGCGCTGGCCGGGGTGCGCGTCGAGCACGCCTGGTCGGGGGTGCTGGGCGTGCCGCGCGACTGGTGCGCGACGGTCACCCTGGACCGGGCCACCGGCCTGGGCTGGGCGGGTGGTTACGTCGGTTCCGGCGTCGCCACCGCCAATCTCGCCGGACGGACCCTGTGCGACCTGGTCCGGCTGGACTCCGGCGCGGCCGGGCCCACCGCGCTGACCGGCCTGCCGTGGGTCGGCCACAAGGTGCGCAAGTGGGAGCCGGAGCCGTTGCGCTGGCTGGGTGTGCAGGGCATGTACGCCACCTACCGCGCCGCCGACCGCCGGGAGACCGAACGCCACAGCGCCGGCTCCTCCCGGCTGGCCCGGATCGCGGACCGGGTGGCGGGGCGGCACTGAGTCGCGAGGCGGCACTGAATCGCGGCGATGCGCTGAGCCGCGGGGAGGAGCCGGGCGGAGGGGAAGGGCCGGGCCCTCGGGTCCGTCCCCGGCTCAGGCCAGCGACTCCGTCCCCGGTACGGCCGCCGGTGCCGGGACCTCGTGCTTCGGGGGGTGGGTCGTCACCATCAGGCCCGCGACCAGGCCGGCCAGCAGCATGATTCCGGCGGCCCACCACAGGGCGACCGTGTAGCCGTGGACGATGCCCTCGCGGGCGACCAGGTCCCGCCCGTCGGGGTCGGTGAGATGGGCCGCGATGTAGGCGGTGCCGCTGGTGGTGGCGATCGTGTTGAGCAGTGCCGTACCGATGGAACCGCCGACCTGCTGCGAGGTGTTGACGGTGGCCGAGGTGACGCCGGCGTCCTGCGGGGCGACCCCGGCCGTGGCCGTGGAGAACACCGGCATGAAGGTCAGGCCCATGCCGAGGCCCATCAGGAGCAGCGCGGGCAGGATCTCGCTCGCGTAGGAGGAGTCCACCGTGAGCTGCGTGAGGATCACCATGCCGCCGGAGGCCAGGAGCATGCCGGGGACCATCAGCATGCGCGGCGGGACGCGGTTGATCAGCCGGGCGGAGATCTGGGTGGAGCCGGTGATGATCGCGGCGGTCAGCGGCAGGAAGGCCAGGCCCGTCTGCACGGGGGAGTAGTCGAGGATGACCTGCAGGTAGTAGGTCATGAACAGGAACACGCCGAACATGCCGATGACGGCCAGGCCCATGGTCAGGAAGCAGCCCGCGCGGTTGCGGTCCTTGATGACATGGAGGGGCAGCAGCGGGACCGGGGCCCGGCGCTGCCACCACACGAAGGCCGCGAGCAGGACGATCCCGGCCGCGAACAGGGCCAGCACCAGCGGGTCGGTCCAGCCGCGCGGCTCGGCCTCGCTGAACCCGGCGACGATCGCGACCAGGCCGCCGCAGCCCAGCAGCACACCGGGCACGTCGAGGCGGGCGGGGTGGCCGGGGCTGTCGTGCAGCAGGGTGAGCGCGCCGAGGACGGCCGCGATCGCGATCGGCACGTTGACGTAGAGGCACCAGCGCCAGTTCAGGTACTCGGTGAGCAGCCCGCCGACGATGAAGCCGATCGCGGCGCCGCTGCCGGCCAGGGCGCCGTAGATGCCGAAGGCCTTGCCGCGCTCCCTGGGGTCGGTGAACGTCGTCGTCAGCAGGCTGAGCGCGGACGGGGCGAGCAGGGCGGCGAAGGCGCCCTGGAGGGCGCGGGCGCAGAACAGCATGCCCGAGGTGGTGGCCGCGCCGCCGAACGCGGAGGCGGCGGCGAAGCCGATCAGCCCGATGACGAACGTGCGCTTGCGGCCCACCAGGTCGGCGACACGGCCGCCGAGCAGGAGCAGACCGCCGAAGGACAGCGTGTAGGCGGTGATCACCCACTGGCGGTTGCCGTCGGAGATCCCCAGGGCGCGTTGCGCGGACGGCAGCGCGATGTTCACGATCGTCGCGTCCAGGACGACCATGAGCTGGGCGAGGGCGATGACCACCAGGCCCCACCAGCGGCGGGGGTCGGCTTCCTGCCGTGGGGCGGCGGATTCACCTGTCCGGGTGACACTCATTGGGTCAGAAGACCATGAATCAGGATGTATCGCACTCCGGACGGGTGATGCGGTCCGCAGCCGCGGACCTGTCGCCGGTCATGGCTCCGGCACCACCACCGTTCACGACCTTCATGGCTCCAGCACCACCTTTCCGGTCGTCCCCCGGTTCTCCAGGGCGCGGTGCGCGGCGGCGGCCTCGGCGAGCGGGAAGCGGTGCACGGCCGGGGTGAGCCGGCCCTCGGCGGCCTCGGTGAGGGCGCGCACTTCCAAGGCCCGCAGACCGCCCGCCTTCTCCAGCATCACCGGCCCGAGCACCGACTCGGAGACGCCCTCGACGAAGAGGCCCTCTCCGGCGTCGAGGCCTTCGGCCGACCAGCCGAAGACGATGTGCCTGCCGCGTGGGCCGAGGAGACCGATCGCCTCGCGGGCGACGTCCCCGCCGACGCCGTCGAAGACGACGGTGGCGGCCCGGCCGCCGAGGAAGGCGCGGACCTTGTCGGGCCAGGCGGGGTCCTTGTAGTCGACGGCGAGATCGGCGCCGTTCGCCGCGACCAGCGCCGTCTTCGCGGGGCCGCCGGCGAGACCGACGACGGTGGCGCCGGCGTTGCGGGCGTACTGCACGAGGAGGGTGCCGATGCCGCCGGCCGCCGCGGGGACCACGGCGACGGTGTCCGGGCCGGGCTCGGCGAACTGGAGGATGCCGAGGGCCGTACGGCCCGTGCCTATCATGGCGACGGCCTGGGCCGGGTCCAGGTTCGCCGGGATCTCGTGCAGGCGGCCGGCGTCGGTGACGGCCAGTTCGGCGTAGCCTCCGGGGGCGAAGCCGAGGTGGGCGACGACCCGCTTGCCGAGCCAGGAGCCCGGTGTCCCCTCGCCGAGCGCCTCGACCACACCGGCGACCTCGCGGCCGGGGATCGTGGGGAGGGGCGTGGGCTCGGGCGCGGGGCCCTTCATGCCTTCGCGCAGGGCGGTGTCGAGCAGGTGCACACCGGCGGCCTCGACGGCGATGCGGACCTGGCCGGGGCCGGGCGCCGGGTCCTCGACCCGCTCGTAGGTGAGGTTCTCGGCGGGGCCGTAGGTGTGCAGACGGATGGCGTGCATGTGGCTTCCCCCAGGAGTGCGGTCTCAGGGCTCCCACTCTTCAACCTCGACCTTGGTTGAGGTCAAGGGTGGTCCGGGGGATTGTCAGTGGCGGGGTGCAGCATGGGGGGCATGGCGAGGACACGGGCAGGCGGGGCGGGCAAGGGGACAGGCGTGAAGGGCGCGCGGCGGCCGGAGGTGCGGCTGCCGGCCCTGGAGCCGTACGAGGGTGGTGAGCTGGAGCCGGACGGGGACTACGACGGGTTGGATTTCCGCGAGACGGACCTCGCCGGACAGGACGGCGCGGGCGCCCGCTTCATGGACTGCGCGCTGACCGGCTGCACGCTGGACGGGACGCGGCTGCACCACGCCCGGCTGCTCGACTCGGTCCTCACCGGCATCCGGGGCGTCGGCACCCAGCTCGCCGAGTCGACACTGCGGGACGTCGAGCTGGTGGACGCCCGGCTGGGCGGCACCCAGCTGCATGGCGCCGTGCTGGAGCGGGTGGTGGTCCGCGGCGGCAAGATCGACTATCTGAACCTGCGTCAGGCGCGGCTGCGGGACGTCGTCTTCGAGTCCTGCGTGCTGGTCGAGCCGGACTTCGGCGGGGCCCGGCTGGAGCGGGTCGAGTTCGTGGACTGCGCGCTGAGATCCGCCGACCTCACCGCGGCGACCCTGACGGACGTGGACCTGCGCGGCGCCACGGAACTCACCGTCGCGGCGGGTGTGGACCGGCTGTCGGGAGCGGTGATCAGCGCCGGGCAGCTGCTGGACCTGGCGCCGGTGCTGGCGGGGCAGCTGGGGATCAGGGTGGAGGGCTGAGGGGATCAAGGCGGAGGGCTGAGGGGGATCAGGGTGGAGGGGGCTGAGGGGGGCTGAGCAGGGTCACCCGATCCTCGGGAACTTCGCCTGGAGCGTCCAGATCGCCGGGTTCTCGCCCAGGTCCTCGTGCAGATCGACCAGGTCGGCGAGGAGGTCGTGCAGGAAGTCGCGGGACTCGCGGCGCAGTTCGGCGTGGGAGAAGGTGAGCGGGGCTTCCTCGGCCGGCATCCAGTCGGCCTCGATGTCCACCCAGCCGAAGCGGCGTTCGAAGAGCATGCGGTCGGTGGACTCGGTGAAGTCCAGTTCGGCGTACTGAGGGCGGGAGGCGCGGGAGCCCGCCGGGTCCTGGTCGATCCGCTCCACGATGTCGCACAGCGCCCACGCGAAGTCGAGCACCGGCACCCATCCCCAGGCTGTGGACAACTCCCGGTCCGCCTTGGCGTCGGCGAGGTAGACGTCCCCGCAGAACAGGTCGTGGCGCAGGGTGTGGACGTCCGCGCGGCGGTAGTCCGTCTGCGGCGGGTCCGGGAAGCGGTTGGAGAGGGCATAGCCGATGTCGAGCACGTAGGGATGGTGTCACGCCTCCTCGTCCGGGCCCGCCCTCCCCATAGGATCCCTGACATGTCCCGATCCGTGCGCCTTGTCCCGGCCGCCTTACTGCTGACCACCGCCCTCGCTCTGACCGGCTGCGACGGCGGATCGGGAGACGGCGCGCACCACGGATCGTCCGGCGTGGGCGACCCCTACTTCCCGAAGGCGGGCAACGGCGGCTACGACGTCTCCCACTACGGCCTGACCCTCGCCTACGACCCCGACGGCGAGCGCCTCACCGGCAGGGCGGTGATCACGGCCCGCGCCACGCAGGACCTCGCCTCCTTCGACCTCGATCTGAAGGGCCTGGACGTCACGAAGGTCATGGTCGAGGGCCGCGAGGCCGGCACCGACCGCGACGGCCAGGAACTGACCGTCCGCCCGCCCGACCGACTGGCACAGGGCGAGACCTTCGAGGTGACGGTGAGCTACGCCGGCCGGCCACGGACGATCACCGACCCGGACGGCTCCGAGGAGGGCTGGCTGCCCACCGAGGACGGGGCACTGGCGCTCGGCGAACCGACCGGCTCCATGGCCTGGTTCCCCGGCAGCCACCACCCCTCCGACAAGGCGTCGTACGACGTCGCCGTGACGGTCCCGAAGGGCCTGACGGCCGTCTCCAACGGCGAGCTGAGGAGCGAGCGGACCAGCGGCGGGCGCACCACGTTCGCCTGGCGTACCGCCGAGCCCATGGCGAGCCACGCCGCCACCCTGGCGATCGGCCGGTACACGGTCACCGAGTCCACGACGCCCGGCGGTCTGCCGGTGTACGTCGCGGTCGACCCGACGCAGTCCGAGGCGAGCCGCGCGGTGCTCGCCCGGCTCCCCGAGGTGATGGAGTGGGCCGAGGACAACTTCGGCCCGTACCCGTTCTCCTCCACCGGCGCGATCGTCGACCGCCCCGAGGACGCCGGCTACGCCCTGGAGACCCAGAACCGGCCGGTCTACCCCGGCGCCCCCGACACCGTGACCCTCGTCCACGAGACCGCCCACCAGTGGTTCGGCGACTCCGTCACGCCGAGGACCTGGCAGGACATGTGGCTCAACGAGGGCCTCGCGACCTATGCCGAGTGGCTGTGGACGGAGGACGAGGGCGGCGCCACGGCGGAGGAGACCTTCACCGAGCTGTACGACCACGGCGAGGAGACGTACGAGGACCTCTGGGACTTCCCGCCCGGGAAGCCCACCAGCGCCGCGCACATCTCCGACGCCCCGGTCTATCAGCGCGGCGCGATGGTGATCCACCTGATCCGCGAGACGGTCGGCGACGACGCCTTCTACGACCTCGTGCAGGGCTGGACCGCCGCCCACCGCCACGGCACCGCGGACACGGACGACTTCACGGCGTACGTGGAACGACAGGCCCCGGACGAGGACTTCGACGCGATCTGGGACGACTGGCTCCACGGAGAGGGACAGCCGGAGCTGCCCTGACGGCGGCCGGAGACCGACGCGGGGTCGGGGGTCGGGGGTCGGGTCAGTCCGGCCGGTCTTCTCCGTGGGGCGGGCGCAGGCGCTTGCGCAGTACGGCGCAGGGGCGGGCGAGCCGAAGGTCGGGGCGCCGGTCGACGACCTCGTAGCCGAGGGCGGTCCAGAAGGCCAGGCCCCTGGGGTTGGCGTCGAGGACGGCGAGGCGTACGGCGCCGCGGCCGGCCTGCCGGAACCGCTCCTCCACCCGCTCGGCGATCCGCCGTCCGTGCCCCTGTCCCTGGACGGCGGCGTCCACGAGCAGCAGCCCGATCCAGGGGTCGGGGTCGGCCGGGTCGGGATGGCGCGCGAGGGTGATCACGACCCCGACGAGCCGCCCCTGGCTGCGGGCGAGCAGGACCTCGACGTCCGGATGGGCCAGCTCCTGCGCGAGCGCGGCCGCGACCTGCTCCGGGCGGATGTCGTCCGGGTCGGGGAAGTCGCCGCTGAGCGCCTGGAACTCGTGGTCGGAGGCGTACAGGGCGGTGAGTTCGGTGAGGAGGGGCGGCGGGATGTCGTGGTCGGGGGTGAGGGGGAGCGGGGTCAGGAGCATGCGAGGGAGGGTAGAACGCCGGGCACCGCCACGGGGGGCCCGGATCGCCGGGCCCGCCTCCTTCCGCGTTCAGGAATAGCCCCGTACCGCGCCGAGTTGCCAGGGGCATGACGACGACTGTGCCGACGCCCGAGGTCCTGCGCTACACCGCCTTCTCCAGCACCCCCGACGGCGGGAACCCCGCCGGTGTCGTGCTGGACGCCACCGGCCTGGACGACAGCGAGATGCTGGCCATCGCCGCCGACCTCGGATACTCGGAGTCCGCGTTCCTGACCGCGCCCCCGGAGGGACTCGGCGGCCGGGAGGGGCTCGGCGGCACGGAGGGGCGGGCGTACACCATCCGCTACTTCAGCCCCAAGGCCGAGGTGCCGTTCTGCGGGCACGCCACCGTCGCCACCGCCGTCGCGCTCGCCGAGCGGATCGGCCCCGGGGAGCTGGTGTTCGCGACGCGCGCCGGCACCGTACCGGTGGAGGTGGCCGAGGAGGGCGGCACCGTCCGGGCCACGCTCACCAGCGTCGAACCGCACGTCGAGGAGATCGCCGACGCCGACCTCGCGGAGGCGCTGGCCGCGCTCGACTGGCCGGCCGCCGATCTCGACCCGGCCTTCCCGCCCCGTATCGCGTTCGCCGGCGCCCGGCATCTCGTTCTCGCGGGGGCGACGCGCGCTCGCCTCGCGGATCTCGCGTACGACTTCGCGCGCCTCGAAGCCCTGATGCACCGCCTGGACCTGACCACGGTCCAGCTGGTGTGGCGGGAGTCGGCCACCGTCTTCCATGTCCGTGACCCGTTCCCCGTCGGCGGCGTCGTCGAGGACCCGGCGACCGGCGCCGCGGCCGCCGCGTTCGGCGCCTACGTCCGTGAACTCGGCCTGGTCCCCGAGGACGCCGTCCTCACCCTGCACCAGGGCGAGGACCTGGGCCGGCCCGGCGAGCTGACGGTGACGCTGCGCGCGGGTGACCCGCGCGTCCGGGTCGGCGGCGCGGGGGCTCGCATCGGCTGAGGCGCCGGACACGCGCGGAGCCCCCGGCTCGCCCGAGGGCGTGACCGGGGGCTCCGCGCGAGCCGGGGCGTCGGATCAGACGTTGACGCCGAAGTCCTGGGCGATGCCCGCCAGGCCCGAGGCGTAGCCCTGGCCGACGGCGCGGAACTTCCACTCCGCGCCGTTGCGGTACAGCTCACCGAAGACCATGGCGGTCTCGGTCGCCGCGTCCTCCGAGAGGTCGTAGCGGGCGATCTCGGCACCGCCGGCCTGGTTGACGATACGGATGTAGGCGTTGCGGACCTGGCCGAAGTTCTGCGAGCGGTTCTCCGCGTCGTAGATCGAGACCGGGAAGACGATCTTGTCGACGTCGGCCGGGAGGCCGGCCAGGTTGACGTTGATCGCCTCGTCGTCGCCCGCGCCCTCACCGGTGCGGTTGTCGCCGGTGTGGACAATGGTCTGGTCCGGCGTCTGCTTGTTGTTGAAGAAGACGAAGTGGCCGTCCGAGTAGACCTTGCCCTGGGGGTTGACCGCGATCGCCGAGGCGTCGAGGTCGAAGTCCGTGCCGGTGGTGGTGCGGACGTCCCAGCCGAGGCCCACGGTGACGGCGGTCAGGCCCGGAGCCTCCTTGGTGAGCGAGACGTTGCCACCCTTGGACAGGCTTACAGCCATGGTTGGGAGTCCTTTCCCTCGTTGCGTAGAGGCTTCGTGCGGCACGAAGCTACAGCTATCCCTATGAACGCAGTGAAGGGGGCCGAAGGTTCCCCGTGTCTTTACTTTCTTTACCAAGTGTCCCCCGGCCGGACGGTGGCACCCGCGATATTGGGGTGACGTGGACCGGACAGAGGCGGGACCATGGACGACATGTCCGGTCCCTATCTCATCCGCGGTTCCGTCGCCCTGCCCGAGGCGGAGCTGATCTGGCGCTTCTCGCGGTCCTCGGGGCCGGGTGGCCAGCACGTCAACACCAGTGACTCGCAGGTGGAGCTGCGCTTCGACCTGGCCCGCACCGAGGCGCTGCCCGAGGTGTGGAAGGCGCGGGCGCTGGAGCGGCTGGCCGGGCGGCTGGTCGACGGGGTCGTCGCCGTCCGTGCCTCCGAGCACCGGTCCCAGTGGCGCAACCGCGAGACCGCCGCCGTACGCCTCGCGGCGCTGCTCGCGGAGGCCACGGCGCCGCCGCCGAAGCCGCGCCGGCCGACCCGGATCCCGCGCGGGATCAACGAGCGCCGGCTGCGGGAGAAGAAGCAGCGCGCGGAGACCAAGCGGGGGCGGACCGGCCGCGACTGGGGCTGATCCGCCCCCGCTGTCCCTCGTCCGTCCTCGTCACACTCCCGCCGCGCGATCCGTCATGTCGTCGACGACGGATCGCGACGAGAGGCTGTGACGACACATGAGCGAGTACGCATTCCTGGCCGACCGCTTCGAGGAGCACCGCGGGCAGCTGCGCGCCGTCGCCCACCGCATGCTCGGTTCGCTCGCCGAGGCCGACGACGCCGTGCAGGAGGCGTGGGTGCGGCTCAGCCGGAGCGGGGACGACGGGATCGACAACCTCGGGGGCTGGCTGACGACCGTCGTCGGACGGGTCTGCCTGGACATGCTGCGCTCGCGCCGCTCCCGCGCGGAGGAGCCGCTGGAGGCCTGGACGCCGGAGCTCTCGGCGGGGCCGTCGGACCCGGTGCAGGACGTCCTGCTCGCCGACTCCGTGGGCGTCGCCCTCCTCGTCGTCCTCGACACCCTCACCCCCGCCGAACGGCTGGCCTTCGTCCTGCACGACCTGTTCGCCGTGCCGTACGACGAGGTCGCGGGCGTCGTCGGCAGGTCCCCGGCCGCCGCCCGGCAGCTCGCCAGCCGGGCCCGGCGCCGGGTGCGGGACGCGGGGGCGCCCGAGGGGCGGCCCGCCGATCCCGCCCGGCGGCGGGCGGTCGTCGACGCCTTCCTCGCCGCCGCCCGGCAGGGTGACCTGGCGGGGCTGCTGGACGTCCTCGACCCGGACGTCGTGGCCCGCACCGAGGCCGGCGTGACCACCGGCGCGACGGCGGTCGCCTCCGCGGCGGCCCGCTTCGCCGCACTGGCCCGGGTGTCCGTGCCGGCGCTCGTCGACGGGGCGACCGGGTTGGCGGTGCCGGTGGGCGGGCGCGTGGAGCGTGCCCTCGCCTTCACGTTCGTACACGATCGGATCGCCGTGATCGACATCATCACCGACCCCGGACGCCTGGCCGGGCTCGACGTCACCCTCCTCTGAGGGGCCGGGCGAGTGCTCCGGACGAGTGGTCACGGCACGTGCTCCGGGCGGGCCGTCCGGTCAGTCCAGCGCCAGGACGCCCACCGTCTCTTCCTCGCTGCGCTCCCCGGTGTCCCGGAAGCCGAGGCCGAGGTAGAAGTTCTCCGGGCCGTGGTCGCCGGGGTGCCAGGTGACGTACAGCTGCCTGCCGCCCCGGCGGCGGATCTCCTCGGCGACCGACCGTACGGCGAACCGGCCGTAGCCCCGGCCCTGCTCGCCGGCCGCGATGTTCAGGCGCCACAGGCCGGAGCGGATCGGGCCGCCGCCGTCGTCGTTCCAGTCGATGTCGAAGAAGGCCATGAGGAAGCCGACGGGACGGTCGCCGTCGACGATGAGGCGGGGCCAGGCGACGCCGGGATGGACGTATGCCTCGGCGAGCGACTTCACCACCGGGCTGACCGCGAATTCCTGTTCCGGGCGCACCCGAATTCCCAGCGCGGCGTCGATGTTCGCGCGTGTGATTTCTTCGAGCCTGAGGAAAGACCCGGAAGAAGAGGCCGAAGTCGGGGCCGAAGTCGGGGTCGATGTCGGGGTCGATGTCGGGGTCGAAGTCGAGGGCGATGGCGTCGTCATCCGGGCACCGTAGGACGGCGGGCGGGGACCGGCCACCGAATTCCCGCTCACCCCAACTGCCGGTACCTGCCCCGGAAATACACCAGCGGTCCGCCGTCCGCGCTCGGCATCCGCGCGCCCAGCACCCGGCCGATCACCAGCGTGTGGTCGCCCGCCGGCACCCGCTGCTCGGTACGGCACTCCAGGGTGCCCAGCGCCCCGCCCACGAGCGGCGCGCCGGTGATCGCGCCGAGGGTGTACGGGATGTCCTCGAAGAGCAGCCGGTCGCTGAGGCGGCCCTTCATCGCGAACCGGCCGGCGATGTGCCGCTGGCTCTCGGCGAGCACCGACACCGCCCACAGGGGCTGTTCGTCGAGCAGGTCGTCCATGCGGGAGCCCGCGCGCAGGCTGACCAGGACCAGCGGCGGGTCCAGGGAGACCGACAGGAAGGCGGTGGCCGTCATGCCGGCGTACTCGCCCTGCGGCGCCCGGGGGTCGTCCGGGTCCAGCGGCGGCTCCTGCGCGGTCACCAGGACCACTCCGCCCGCCAGCCGGGACATGACCGCGCGGAACTCGTCGTTGCTCACCCCCACAGCATGCCCGGGGGCCGGGCCGGGGGCGGGGACAGGGGGAGTCTTCAGTACGTCTGGAGGCAGCACCCTCCGCACGCTAGTGTCCGCCCGGACGGCCCCGCATCGGGCTTGCGCCCGAGGACGGTCCGGTCCCGGTCGTAGGACCCCCGACGGATCCCGGATTCGTCGATCTTGAGGTAGCGGAGCGATTCACCGGCCGTTCCCGTACGCTCGGCCATGTGTTGTCATACGCTCAGTAAACACACAGGGAAAACGCAGAAACTCCACTCAATTGTTCACGTTCATATGTGACTTGAGTCACAAGGGGCATTAATTGTTGACCCTGTGTACCGAGTGGGCAGCGCGCTGTGATTCAGTGGCGGAGGCGTCACAAGGACACACACACCGACAGACACAGCACCAGAAACGACGTTACGCCGAAGACAACCCTTGATTCGCTGCGAAGTCTCGGGGGGAGGGCGAAGCATGGAGACCGAGTCGGAGCCGTACGTCCGCCTTGCGTCCCTGCGACAGCTGCACCAGGTCATGGCCGACATGAACACGGCCCGCAGCCTGGCCGACACACTGCAGACCGTCGCCGACGGCGTGGTCACCGCACTGGGCTACGAGCTGGCGTGCGTCAACCTCGTACGCCCCGACGGCGATCTCGTGGTCGCCGCCTTCTCCGGGAACCCCGCCGCCGAGGCCCTGATCACCGGCCGGGTCGGCTCGCGCGAGTCCTGGGAGCGGCGCCTGAGCATGGGCGAGACCTGGGGCGACCTGGTCTTCATACCCCACACCGAGGGCTGGATCCTCGACGACGACGACGTCCCGCAGTGGTACACCGACGGGCCCGCGCCCCGCTTCGAGGACGAGTGGCACCCCTCCGACCGGCTCTTCGCGCCGATGTTCACGCCCCCCACGCCCGGCAGCGGCCCCGGCGGCGAGCTGGTCGGCGTCCTGTCCGTGGACCGGCCGCGCAA
This sequence comes from Streptomyces sp. NPDC041784, assembly GCF_055591025.1. Taxonomy (NCBI): domain Bacteria; kingdom Bacillati; phylum Actinomycetota; class Actinomycetes; order Kitasatosporales; family Streptomycetaceae; genus Streptomyces; species Streptomyces sp. NPDC041784. The sequence continues at coordinate 3,404 of NZ_JBVJAB010000066.1, read as the reverse complement.
CGGCCGGCGGCCCGGCGCCTGGGGCCGCGAGGCGCTCCAGATGTACGCCTTCCAGGCCGCCATCGCCATCAGCAACGCACGTCTACGCGCGAATATGCAGCGGGCGCTGGTCCGGCTCGAACGCGAGCAGCAGGCCCTGCGCGCCAGTGAGGAATCCTTCCGGCAGGCGTTCGAGTACGCCCCCTCCGGCATGGCCATCGCCGAGATGGGCGGCGACCAGCACGGCCGGATCCTCCGCACCAACGACGCGCTGTGCCGCCTCCTCGGCCGGCCCGCCTCCGCGATGCGCCGCTACTCCTTCTCCGACCTCGTCCACCCCGAGGACATAGGCACCCTGCTCCGTACGTCCGCGGAGGGCGGCCGCGCCGAACTGCGCCTGGGCCGCCGGGACGGCACCTACGTCTGGGTCAGCCTCCGCAACTCCGTCGTCGCCGACGCCGCCGACGGGCCGCGCTTCCTCCTCACTCACGTCGAGGACATCGAGGAGCGCAAGCGCCGCGAGCTCCAGCTCGCCCATCGCGCCTCGCACGACTCCCTCACCGGCCTGCCGAACTCCGCCGAACTGCGCTCGCGCCTCTCCTCCCGGCTCTGCCAGCGCCCCCAGTCGACCCACCCGGCCGCCGTCGACGTCATGGACCAGGTCTACGGCCACCCCGCCTTCGACGCCAACGGCCACGGCTTCGACTACCGGCCCGGCGGTGTGGAGGCGCTCGACGCCTACGACCACCACGTGCACACCGTCGCCCCCGAGGAGGGCGCCCGCGACGACGGCGCCAAGGGCCTCGCGGTGCTCTTCTGCGACCTCGACGGCTTCAAGTCGATCAACGACCGGTTCGGGCACAACGCGGGCGACGCGGTCCTCATCGAGGTCGCCCGGCGGCTGTCGCACTGTGTGCGCGACGGCGACACCGTCGCCCGGCTCGGCGGCGACGAGTTCGTCATCCTCGCCGACGGGCTCGGCCGCGCCGACGCCCAGGACCTCGCCGTACGCCTGCGCAACGAGATCATCCAGCCGATCCGCGCCGAGGGACGTGCCGTCCGGGTCGGTGCCAGCTTCGGCATCGGGTGGGCGCACTGCGGGATGACCGCGGACGAAGTGCTGAAGTCCGCCGACGAACGGATGTACGTCGAGAAACGATCTCGTCCCAAACAGCACAGACGTGCGGGATGATCACCAGGTCAGTGGCCCGGTTACCGAGCTGATGCGATCCGAGTCACCTGTTTGGGGCATGGGGAGCGGGTAGGCTCGCCATTCTCACCTTGCATCGCATCAACCCCGCACCTGTTGAGGAGTACGAAGGGATGACGCCCGGCAACAACGGCGCGAGCACGCCCGAGGACGACGACCCGTTCGGCTACCTCTACGCCGACGGTCAGGCCAACGGGGCCCAGCCGCCCTCCGGTGGTGGCTACGGCTACCCCAACTCGGTCAGCCGGGTGCGCGCGGTCGGCGAGCGCCAGTACGGACAGCCACAGCAGACGGCCCAGTACGGGCAGTACGGCGGCCAGCCGACCGTCCCCCAACAGGGCGCGCACGGCCAGCCGAACGCCCACTACGCGGCGCCCGAGAGTTTCTCCGCCCCGGGCGGCCCGACGGGCCGTCAGCCGTCCGCGCAGGGTGGTGGCGGCGGCCGGGGCCGGGGCCCCAACACCAAGGGGCTGCTGATCGGCGCGGTCGCGGTGGTCGCCGCGGTCGTGGTCGGCATCGTCGTGGTGATGACCAACGGCGACGACGGCACCGACGACAACGCCGGGGGCAACCAGACCTCCGCCGCCCCCTCCACCTCCGCGAGCGCCTCCCCCAGCGAGTCCTCCACCAGCGAGGCGACGGAGAAGGAACTGCCGACGATCGACGCGAAGGCGCTGAAGCTCGGCGGCACCGCGGCCCTGGCCTCGGACGTCCAGGGCGCGCAGGCCGACGGCGGTGTGTACGTGGGCAACCTGAACCAGGTGGGCAATTCCGTGACGTGGACGGTCAACGGGATTCCCGAGGACGGCACGTACACGGTCTTCGCGCACTACAGCGTGCCCGGTGCGGACCAGTCGATGACCCTCACGATCAACGGCAAGAAGTTCGGCAACTCGCTGAGCCTGGAAAACTACGCCAAGGCGGCCGGCGGCGACTTCGTGAACGGCTGGACGACCACCTACGCCTGGCCCAGCCTCACCAAGGGCACCAACACGATCTCCGTCTCCTGCGAGAACGGCGACAAGTGCGACGTGCTGCTGGACCAGCTGTGGCTGAAGAAGGGCCAGGTCAAGGAGTAGCGCCGGATCAGGCCGCGGTGACCTCCCCGGTCACCGCGACCCGGCTCACCAATTCCTCGTACGCCGCCCGGTCGAAGTCGCCCGCTGTCGGGGACAGGACCGTCGCCGCGGCAAGGGCGACCGCGCGGGACAGGCGGTCGGGCCAGGGGAGGTCCTCCACCAGGCCCGAGAGCAGGCCCGCCGAGACGGAGTCGCCGGCGCCTGTCGGGTTGCCGCCGAACCGGGCGGGCGGGGTGGCCCGCCAGCGGCCCTCCGGGGTCGCCGCGACCAGCCCCTCGGCCCCCAGGGAGGCCACCACGGACTGGGCGCCCCGTCGGCGGGCGTCCTGAGTCGCCCTCAGCGGCTCGTGGGAGCCGGTGAGTTCGGCCAGTTCGTCGGCGTTCGGCTTGACGATGTCCGGGCGGGCGGCGACCCCCCGGCGCAGCGGCTCCCCGCTGGTGTCCAGCAGGACCGGTACACCCGCGGACCGTGCCGTACGCACCAGGCCCGCGTACGCGCCCACCGGCACCCCCGGCGGCAGACTGCCGCAGAGGGCCACCGCCTCGGCGCCGGCCACCAGTTCCTCGTACGCCGCCAGGAAGGCGGACCACTCGGCGGGGATGACGAGCGGGCCGGGCTCGTTGAGCTGGGTCGCGTCGCCGGTGCGGGCGTCGACGACGGCGACCGTGCGGCGGGAGGGCCCGGAGACCGGGACGAGCGCGTCCACGACCCCGGTGAGCCGTTCCCGTATCTCGCGGCCGGTGCCGCCGCCCGCGAACCCGGTGACCGTCACCTCGTGCCCGAGCGCGGCCAGCACCCGGGCCACGTTCAGCCCTTTGCCGCCGGGCCGTTCCACCACGTCCGTCACCCGGTGCGAGGCGTGCGGCCGCAGCGACGGCACCCGATAGGTGATGTCGAGAGCGGCGTTCAGCGTGACCGTCAGGATCACCTGGACCTCCCCCCGATTACTCGTGCACGTTGCCTTCGGAGGCCTGATCATGCCAAAAGGACGGCGACCGGCCCAGTCCTCGGGTCGGCCACCGTTCCTGTGGGAGAGGACGTTTCAGCGAGATTCTTGCGAGGAACCCCAGGCGTTTACGCCTGGGAGGAATGGCATCGTGTGGTGGCGACGCGGAGCGTCGCAGTGTCCGGGAGTT
>NZ_JBVJAB010000065.1:0-18303 GCF_055591025.1 Streptomyces sp. NPDC041784 | reverse complement strand
CCTGCGGCCACGTCTCCTTGATCCACGTGGCCACGGCCTTCTCGTCACGCTCGGCGGCCCGCCGCACCGGCGCCTGCACCGAAAAACCCATCTGGCGCAGAATGCGCCAGGTCTGCGCCGAACTGAAGCGCACGTGGAAGCGCCGGGCGATCACCGTGGCCACCCGGGCCAGGGTCCACCGCTGGTCCTCCGTCCAGCCGTGCGCGGCCGGCCCCTTCTCCAGTTCCGCCGCCAGCCAGGCCCGCCACTCCGGCTTCATCCGTGACGGACACCCGGACGGCCCTTTGCTCCGCAGGGCCTCAACACCGCTGTCCCACCAGCGGGCATGCCAGGCATAAGCGGACTTGCGTGAGACCCGTAACCGCCGCGCGACCTGCGGCGGTGTCACCCCGTGCGCGAATAACTCGGCAGCCTCAAACCGCACTTGCTCCCGCCGGGCCCGCTGCTTCGCGGTCAAGCCACCCCCATCGGGATACCGCATCCTCCAGGGATACACCCACCCGCGAGATCACTGTCACCCTAAGCCGAAAATCTCAGTAGCGGTCTGAGCGACTGATCCAACTTCGCTGTCAAACGGTCCAGGTTCAGCGGCACGGGGCAGCGGTGCAGAGTTCGGAGACGATCGTGAACGAGGTCGTCACCATCGGGATCGCCATGGCCGGCGGCATCACCGCGTGCGTGGTCTGGCCGTGCGCCATGCCGTTGCGGATCTGCCGACCATAGTCGAGGTACTCCGCCTGCCGTACCGTCAGGATCCCGTCGGCGGCGCCCTGCTTGATGAGCTGGTGCAGCGGCTTCTTGCCCGCGTCCGGGATCCGGTCACGCAGCACGATCTCCACCGCGATCAGGGAGTGCATGACCGCCACCGTGGAGAACTCGTAGCAGTAGTACGACTGGCGCAGCAGCTCGCGGGCCGTACGTAGGACGGTCGCTGCAGCCTCGGAAGCGCCGGCGGGCACGACCATGTCCTCAACGAGGTCGTGCATGTCGGCGCAGCTGTCGACGAAGTAGTGGGCGCGTTCGTCCGGGACCGGGAACGGCAGCCGCTGCGTGGTCATCCCCGCAGTCTCCCAGCGGCAGGCCCGGGCGGCAGCGGCTTTTCTTCCGGCCGTCGCGCAGCGTGCCGGGACGGAGATTTCTCCCCACTGGAATGGGCGGAATGTCGCAGGTAGCGGAACTGGACAAGGGGCAACGCAGGCGCCGGCCAGGCGAGTCCGCTCACCGTCGGTGCGCGGACTCTATCCACAGGCATCCGCTCTGAAGATCGCTTATGAGGCCGCCGCGATCGGCGCGGCGCCCCGTACGTGAGGAGCCATCATGCCCACCACCAACATGTCGCTCGCCCCGATGACCCCGGACGCGACCATCAGCGCGTTCAGCTACCTCCGGGCCGTCCAGGCCGACGACGTCGAAGCCGCCCGCGAGTTCGCCAGCGGCGAGCCGCGGATGCCCGAGCTGCTCGTCGACGTCGTCGAACGGATCGTCGTCCCCGTCACCGCGCTGCCCGGCCCCGGAGGCGGGCGAGCCGTGCGCGGACACCTTCGCCCTGGAGGCCCTCGGACGCGTCTTCGTGACCTCGCTGCGGACCTGGGCGCAGGCCGGACCGGACACGGCGGAAGGCATCGCCCGCGCCGTCATCGACTTCGCCGCGCAGTTCCTCACCGAGGACCACGAGGACGTCGCCGACACTCTGCGCCAGTTGGAGGCCGTCGGAGTGGGCCAGGCCCTCGATGCCCACCCCGCACCGGCCGGCTCGCACCCAGTGAGTGGTGTGCATCGTGAAGTGGCAGGTCACGGGCCTGGTGTGATTCCGTGCCCCGGTGCTCGTGCTGGTCGCGCGCGGCAGTCTGCCGTGTAGATCGTCGGGCAGGGAGGACTTCGCGGGTTCTGGTCCGATCCAGCCAGGGGCTCCTACGCTCCCGGGCATGGTGGACCCCGAGGTACTGGAACGGATCGCAGCGCGCAGCGCGGAACTGGACAGTCTGGAAGAACAGCTGGTCAAGCAACTGGACCAGGTGCGGGCCGAGCGGGACGAACTCGCAGTCGCTGAGCGGGTTCTGGCGCGGATGAGCGAGCAGATCGCCGGGGAACGGGCTGCCGTCGCACCAGCGTGGGCGCAGGTCGGCGGGCGGGCGGTGTTGCTGGTCCCGCACCGCGGCGACAGTGTTGACGAGGCCGCGCTTCCCGGCGACTACCGCCGGATCCTGGCGATCGTGCGGGCCGCCGGCGGTCCGGTGCAGGTGCGGGCGGTGGGCGAAGAGCTGGGCCTTCAGGTCGAGGTGCGCGGGAAGCTGGAGCCGCTGCGGGCAAAGCTGGTCAAGCTCGCGGACCGCGGCTGGCTGCACAAGCGCGGCGACGGGAAGTTCACCGCGCGCCTGTAGCCGTGCCTGCCCGGCAGCCGCAGTGGCGTAACTGGGGGGCCCTCGGCGGCAGTTGAGTTTGGTGTGAAGAAAAACAACAGCCTCGCCGAGGGCCCCGACGGTCTTGTCTACACCGCTCGCCTGCCGCTGGCGAGCGCCACCTTGAACTGGCTCAGCTGCCTGATACGCGGCCACCTGAAGAAGATCGGATCGCGGTGGCGGGCCCTGTCCGCGGGGAGGATCGCCGGGATCGTGCTGGCGGTACTGCGCTGTGACCAGCGGCCCGGCGACCTGGTCGGCGGGAACGGGGTGCACCGCACCACGGTGTCCCGGTGGGTGCGGGAAGTCGTCGGGCTGCTGGCCGCCCGCGCCCCGCGCCTGGACCGCGCACTGAAGAAGATCGCCCGATCGGGTGGCGGGGTGGTCCTGCTGGACGGCTCCCTGATCCGCACCCACCGCCGCACCGGGACCGAGAACCGGAGGAACTACTCCGGCAAGCACAAGTGCCACGGCCTGCTCGTGATCGCGCTCACCGACGACAAGGGCCGCCTGGTCTGGGTGAGCGCGGTCCGGCCCGGACGCGCCTCGGAGATCACCGCCTGCCGCCACGACAAACTGACCGCCCACCTGCGCGCGGCCGGCCTCGGCGCGATCGCGGACCTGGGCTTCGTCGGTCTCGACGACGGCGGCCCGGACGCGGACCCGGCGGTGATCACCGGCTACAAGGCGGCCCGCAACCGGCCCTGACCAGGGGGCAGAAGCTGTCCAACAAGGCGCTGGCCGCGGTCCGGGCCCCGGTCGAGCACGGCTTCGCGCATCTGAAGAACTGGCGCGTGCTCGGCAAGGTCCGCACCAACCCGAGGTGGGCGACCGCGCTGGTGCGGGCCCTGCTCGTCCTGACGAACCGGGAAGTCGCCCGCTGACCGGCGATCTCCACCGATCGTTCTGGCTCTCGCCTGGGCCTACCACCGGCGGCGTCGCCCTGCCTGACGCAGGGCGGGCGCCGGGTTCAGATGTAGGTCCTGCGCCACTGGTCGGCCGCGCCGAGAAGGGTCATGCCGGCGGAGGTGTAGGCCTGCATGGCGCCGGTGTTGTGGGTGTCCACGTCGACGCCGACCGTGCGGTGGCCGCGGGCGCGGAGGAGGCTGAATGCGGTGGTGAGGAGTTGGGCGCCGAGGCCGTGGCGGCGGTGGGCGGGGTGAACGCCGAACCAGGCGATCCAGGCGCGGTCGACGGGGTCGCGGGCGATAAGGGCGCCGGCGGGGACGCTGTCAAGTTCGGCGAGGAGCCACAAGTCGGGGTTGTAGCCCTCGCGTCGGCGCTGGGCGTGGTGGAAGGCGTCGAAGTCCTGGTGGGGGTGCTCCGGGTCGTCGGTGAAGGCCTCGTTCAGCACGGAGTGGACGGTGCGGAGGTCGGTCTCGTTCCGGGCCGCGCGCACCGCGGGCGCGGGGTGCTCGGGGAGGCGGATGGCGTCCAGGTCGACGGTGAGGCGGCTGCTGCTGCCCACGACGGTCCAGCCGCGGCTGAGGAGTTGGTCGTGGGGGAAGCAGCCAGAAAGCTGATACAACGTCACCGGCGTGTCAGGGGTCGGCAGGTCGTGGGCGGCCCAGACGTCGAGGCGGTCCAGGAGCGTCGCGGTGACGGCAGGTGCATCCGGGGACGGGGCGACGACCAACTGGGCACGCAGCTCGCCCGGCTGAGGCGCGGGATGGAGGGCGGCGAAGCCGAGCAAGCCGCCGTCGGGGCCCGACGCGGTCCACGTGCGGGAGCGCAGGTCCAGGCCGGGGGCGGCCAGCATGCTGCGCGCCTCGGCGGGGCCGGACTCGCGGCGATCGACCGTCGCCTCCTCGTCCCGGCCGAGCAGTTCGGCGAGGGCGTCGACGTCCGCCACGGAAACGGCTCTCCACTCCATTCCCGCACTGTCGCAGGACGAGGCGTTGGCCGCCAGCGGATTTAGGCGGCGCCGCGGCAGTGGGTGACGATGAGGGAGGGCGCCCACGCCTGCTCGTCCTCACAAACGGGGAAGTCGCCCGCTGGCCGACGATCTCCACCGAAGTCACCCGCCCGTCACCAGCATGAGTACCCCGGAGCCGACGCACACCAGGCCCGTGACCTGCTACTTCACGATGCACACCACTGAGCCTCCGCCAACTTGAAGTCGCAGGTCAAAGGGCTGGTGTGACGGCCTTTCGGGGTGCTCACGCTGGTCGTGGGCGGCAGTCTGCGGCGTAGATCGTTTGTCAGCGGTTGACTTCGAGGTTCGTTAGAACGAGCAGAGCGCGCAGGAGGTGGGTGGCGCGGGCGGGGTCGGTGCGGAGTTTGGTGAGGGTCCGCCAGTTCTTGAGGTGGGCGAAACCGTGCTCGACCGATGCGCGTCCGGTGGCGAGGACTCGGTTGGCACCCTTCTGGCCGGGTGTGAGCTTGTGTGCGCGGGTGGCTGTGAACCCGGTGACGATCACGGGGTCACGTACGTCGTTGTCCAGGCCGCGGAAGCCGAGGTCCGCGAGGGCGCCGAGACCGGCGGTGCGCAGGTGGGCCAGGACATGGTCGTGGCGGGCGGCGGTGATGTCGTGGGTGCGGCCGGGCCGGGCCGCAGATATCCAGATCAGGCGGCCCCTTTCGTCGGTCAGGGCGAGGAAGTGCAGGCCGTGGCGGCGGTGTTTGCCGGAGTAGTTGCGCCGGTCGGACTTTCCGGTGCGGCGCTGGGTGGGGATGAGGGTGCCGTCGATCAGGACCACCTCCCCACCCCGCTTAGCAATCTTCTTCAGGGCGCGGTCCAGGCGCGGGGCCTGCGCGGCAAGCAGGCAGATCAGCTCGTCCCGCCAGCGGCGGACGGTGGACTCGGACACATTGTTGCCGCCGGCCATGTCGGCCAGGCGCTGGTCGTGACGCAGCACGGCCAGGACGATCACCGCGATCCGTCCGGGCGGCAGGATCCGCCACCTGGACCGTATCGCCTTCAGATGGCGCCGCAGCAGGTCGGCGAGGTGGTTGACGGTGTGCGTGGTCAGTGGAAGACGGCACTGATAGACAAGCGGGCAGGTGTCCTCGGCGTGCTCTTCAGTTCTCGTCACACAGATTCCAACGGCTGCCGGGGGAACCCTGGTTACGCCCGCGCCGCATCGATCCGGGCGACGGTGTCCCTGGTCACAGGCGGGTGGTGAACCGGCCGTCGGGCAGTTTCCGCAGCCAGCCGCGGTCGGCCAGTCTGACCAGCTTCCCGCGCAGCGGTTCCAGCTTGCCCCTCACGCTGACGTTCACCCCCAGCACTTCGCCGACCTGCCGGGCCATGACCGGTCCGGCGGCCTGCCGCACGGCGGCGAGGATGCGCTGGTAGTCCGGCGGGAGCGTGGCCTCCTCCACGCCCGATGTGCGGTGCGGGATCAGCATCACCGCCTGCCCGCCCACCTGCCCCGGCACCGGCGCGGCCGAGGCACGTTCGTCGGCGAGCTGCTCGCCCATCCGCTCAAGGACCCGTTCGGCCACAGCGAGTCGTCCCGCTCGGCCCGTACCTCTGCCAACTGCTTGGTCAGCTGTTCTTCGAGTTCGTCCAGTTCCACGCGCCGCGCGGTGATCCGTTTCAGCAGCTCGGGATCCAGCATGCACCGGATCGTAGAAGACGGCCCAACCACAGCGAGCAAGAACCGGCGAGCTGGCTTCGTTCACGAGTTTCCGCTCTGGCTCCGAAAATCTTGCCGGAGCCACTTCAACGAGTACGCGGACACGAGCCGTAGCTGCCCGCCTCAAGAATGCTGAGCAGGTGAGATTGGACGCCTGACAGCCCTCCCTTCCGTTGAACCTCGACCACTTGTCAAGCCCCAGAGGGCTCGGTGCCTGCGGCTGCCGGCCGGGGCAGTCGGCGGGGAAGACCGGAAGAGACCGGAACATGTCACGCAGACTCTCGACCGTCAGGTCATGACCTCCTGAGGAGTGGTGGCGGTGGCTTTCCGTGTGCTGCTGACGACGTGTGGCGGCAGTACGCGCTCGGCGCAGAGCAGGATCGCGGCGCCGGTCAGGACGATCAGTGCCAAAACTGTCCACACGTGCCACTGTCCGGCATCGAGTAGGAATCCCAGCAGCATGGGCGCGATGGTGCGGCAGACCGACCAGGACAGCTGATAGATCGACAGGTACCGTCCTCGCAGGTGATCGGGGGCGGCCTGGATCGACAGGCCTTGTGATGGTGCGGAGTGGATGAGTTCACCGGCGGTGTAGAGCACCGCGACCGCCAGGACGGCGACGATGGCGCCGGTACCGCTGGTTAGTTGGGGAAGGGCCGCGAAGGCGGCGAAGGAGAGCGCGAAGATGACTGCGCCGGACGCGGCCGTGCGGGTGCGTCTACCGCGCAGGGTCAAGCGGGCGATGGGGACGCCGAGCGCGGCGACTAGGACGGTGTTGAGTGCGAACACGGCTCCGGCCAGGGCGTTGGGGATGCCGACGTCGCGGGTGAGGAAGATCGGTAGGGCGATGGCCTGGCTGGTGTAGCCGAAGGCGATCAGGAAGTTGGCCGTTGTGATGAGCAGGTAGGGGCGGTCGGAGAGCACCTGCCGGTATCCGCCCTGGGTGGCCTCCGGTGCCCTGGGCCCTCCCTGGGCGGTCGGGATCCGGAACACCAGCACAGCGGCGATGGCGAACACCGTGGCCAGAACCACGGCAGCACCCATGAATCCGGCGCTGCCGTTCCACGCCAGCATGCCCGCCGCCGCCATGCTGCCGAATCCCATGCCGGCGTTGCGTAGGCTGCGGTCCCATGCCAGCAGCCGGTCACGCTCGGGGCCTTGGGCGATCTCGCCGATGAGAGCGTGCTGGCTGGGCGATGAGGCCCACATCCCCACCGCGACCACCAGGGCGATCGCCAGGAAAGCGGGATAGGAATCGGCAAAGGGGTAGGCGGCGAAACCGGCCGCCCGCAACGCGAGCACGCCGATGAGCACCTGTCGGCCGCTGAACCGGTCGATGAGGACGCCTGCGACCGGCATGAACAGCAGGGCGCAGAGCCCAGCGACGGTCAGGCCCGCGCCGATCGACGTCAGTGACAGGCCGGTGAGCGAGTGGACGAACAGCATCGTCAGCGGCACGTATATGCCGTCGCCGATCGAGCCGACCAGGCTCGCGGCGATGAGTCGGCGCCGGGTGCGAACACCCGGTTCAGCCGAAGTCGAGCGCACCGCGACCCCGCTTCAGCTCGGCGAATGCCCCTATCCCGGCCAGGGTCAAAGTGGCCTGGAACAGCCGGATCGCTTCCTCGCCTTTTGGGACGGAGGTGAGGACGGGGCCGAAGAAGCCGACGCCGTCCACTGTGACGACGGGTGTCCCGGCCTCCTCGCCGACCGCTTCCTGGCCGGCCTGGTGGCTGGCGCGCAGGTCCGCGTCGAACGCGTCGGTGTGTGCGGCCTTGGCCAGGGACGCGGGCAGTCCCAGTTCGTCGAGGGACTCGGTGATGACCGCGTCGTAGTCCTTGTTGCGCCCCACGTGGATACGGCTGCCGAGCGCGGTGTAGAGCTCGCGCAGGACGGTGTTGCCGTGGAGGGCTTCGGCGGCCGCGCACACCCGGGCCGGGCCCCAGGCCCGTTCGTTGAACTCGCGGTACCAGGGGTCGAGTTCGCGATGCTCGTTGAGCACGGACAGGCTCATGATCCGCAAGCGCAGGTCGATCGGCTGAAGCCGTTCGACTTCGAGTAGCCATCGGGAAGTGACCCAGGCGAAGGGGCAGGTGGCATCGAAGTAGAGGACGACCAGCGTGGCGGCACGAGGAACAGATTTATCTTCCATGGAAGATAATGTATCATCCGTGGAAGATATAGTGAAGGCATGCAGACCGACGCCATCACCGCCATCGTCGAACAGTGGAAACACGAGCGCCCCGATCTGGACGCGGCACCGATGCTCGTCATCGGCCGGCTCTTCCGGCTCACAGACGCACTGGACCAACGGCTGCGCCCGCCCTTCCAGGCCGCGGGCCTGGGTGGCGGTGACTTCGACGTGCTGGCGGCGCTCCGGCGTTCCGGGGAGCCCTACGCGCTGTCCGCAGGCGAGCTCAGCCGCACCGTCCTGGTCACCACCGGCGCGATCAGCAAGCGGGTCGACCGGCTCGAAGCCCGTGGCATGGTCAGCAGATCCGTCGCCGAGAGTGATTCACGCGGACGCCTCATCACCCTCACCGCCGAGGGCGTCGAACTGACCGACGAACTCATCGCCGTCCACTTGGACAACCAGCGTCGACTCCTCTCCGGGCTCAGCGCAGACGAGCAGACGCAGCTTGCCGACCTACTCGAACGAGTCGCCTCAACACTGCCCGAAGGCGATGGCTAGGCCGACAGAACGTCATCGCGCCCAGCCCTGCCCGGATGCTCTTTGAGTCGACCGCGCTGACGGACGATCTACTCCGCAAACTGCCGCCCACGACCAGCGCGCGCACCCCGAAAGGCCGTCATACCAGCCCTTTGACCTGTAACTTCAAGTTGGCGGAGGCTCAGTGCGCTGCAGCGGCTGCGCAGGCCGGAGTGTCCCCGGTTCTTTCCGGTTGCTGATTCTCTTGAGGGGTTCCGGGAGTCGCTGGCCGAGTCGTGCATGGACGGCGCCCTGCGGTCGCACGTGGCGATGGTGGAAGACTGCCAGCCCTTTCAGGACAGCGATGGCGACGAGGTCATCGACCGGATCCGCCGGGGGCTGGGCCATCTGCTGGAATGGGAGGCGGCGCTGGATGCCGGGGCGGTGATGGGCGCGTGGGCGACCCCGGTCGAACCGCAGGTCCGTGCCGCAGCGCCTGCGATGGTCGAGAGCGTTGAGGCGGCGGAGCCCGGGGCGCTCGGCGAACAGGAACATGTCCTGGCCCGCTACCGGCTGAGCTCCTACCAGAGCGGGTGTGCTGTCACCGCGCGGGCAGGCACGTATGTCGACCTGTGTTTCACGGAGGGGTTCGTCCCGGCCGATGACGAGGACAACTTCGTCCGGCGGCTGTCGCTGGTGATCGAGGCGGTCACCCGGTTCGCTGTCTCGTTTGCGTGGCTGTCCAGCCAGGTGCCAGTCAGCCGGCGCGTGCTGTCTGCCGGGCACTCCCTCCCCGGGGACACCTGGATCGCAGCCACACGCTCGTCGAGGCACTGGTCCGCCGAGCAACTGGCCGCGCTGGCCTCCTCGGATATCGGTCTGGGACGATTCGAGGACGCCGACACGCTCACGCGGATGGTGAGCACTCCAAACGGGGTGTTCGAGCGGGTCATCCCGCACGCGACACCCTTGCGCCATCATGACCGGCGGGGCACGGCCGCGGAGATGGCTGTGCAGGATGCGGCGGCCACCTGGGGCCTGCCGGATTTCGTGATGGCCCCGAGCGTGGAACGCAAGGGGCGAGGCGTGCGGGAGATCAGCGACGGTCTGCTGGTGGTCGGCGACCAGGGTGTCGTCGTGCAGATCAAGGCGCGCGAGGGCGAGCCAGCCTCAGCAGAGCGGGAGACGTCCTGGGTCCTGAAGCAAATCACTGCGGCGGGCAAGCAGATCCAGGGCACCGCCCGCCGGCTGCGGGCAGAGAGCGTACACATGGTCAACGGACGGGGCCGCCGCGTCCGCATCGACGGACCAGCCATCGACTGGGTCGGCGTCGCCATCATCGAACACCCCGACCCCCCACAGGAGTTGACTGTCGCGGAGCAGCACGGACACACACCGGTGATCGCACTGCTGCGCCGCGACTGGGAGTTCTTGTTCAACCAGCTGCGCTCCACCCACGCCGTGGTCGGCTATCTGCACCGGGTCGGCACGTCGGCGCCCGTTCTGGGCGGCGAGCCGGAGCGTTACTACGAGCTGGCCGCCGCGGACGCCGAGGCAGTACCGGGAGAGGCGGACCCGTCCTGGACTCGGCGCGGCGGACAGCCGCACAGCGTGCCGCTGCTGCCCACTGCCCCGGCCGGCAGTGACGACGACGAAGCCCACACCATGGTCCGCATCATGCTCGAGGACGTGGCCACCAGCCCGCTGGACCCGGACGAGTGGGATACCCGGCAACGCGTCCTGGCCTCTCTCGACAGCCTGCCGGTCGGATACCGCACAGATCTGGGAAGATTTCTGCTGGACGCGCTGGCCGCGGTCTCCGAGCCTGCGACAGGCACCACGCACCACGGTATGGCGGATGCGCACCTTCATCGCCGGACCTGATCAGGATCAGCTTGGCTTCGCCGTCTGTCCCACCCTGACTGACCACACCCGCGCCGCGTTCTCCGCCTGGCTTCAGCTGCGCCATCACGAACGCGGCGAGCATGCGGACCTCGCCCAGCTCACGTCGGTCGGTGTGCTGCTCACTCCCCGCACCGACGGCTACCGGGAATGGGACACCACCATGAGCGCCATCAGCGGCGACCCGGAACTGACCGGAGAGGAACTACGCGCTTATCAGGATCTGTTCAACACGCCCAACGGCCCGGCAGGCACAGCATCGAGGCCATCGCCCTGACAAGGCGGCAAGACGATCAGGCCGTACATTCCCCTTCCGGATGGCTTGCTCGGTACCACCCGCGCATCACATGCACCACAACAGTGACGATTTCTCCGGGAGTTGTGACATCTGGCTGGTCACAGGGCTGTCGCTGCTTCCATGCCGTGCGCCGCGCACGGTGGTACGTGAGAAGGCTCGCCGCCCGGCCGCGGGGATGGGTAGAGGTGCCGGCCAGGCAGGCATTGGCTTGGTGCCCGCCACGGTGCAGCTTGTGGACGCCGCACGCGCTGCGGCCGCCTTCGGCCGTTCGGTGATCGGCCGGGCTGCCGCGGTGGTCAGTGGTGTTCGTGCAGCCGGGTGAGGAACTGCCGGACGAGGGCGTCGACTTCGCGGTCGGCGCTGAATCCCTTGAACAGGATGCGTTCGATGTGGGCGATTCCGCTGTTGCGCCAGGTTCTGTCGAGGGCGGCGTCCGCGGTGAAGTGTTCGTGGGGATGGGGTTCGTCGACCTCGATGGCGCCCACCCGGCCGGAGGCGGTGACGAGGAAGTCCGGGGCGCAGGTGCTGCCGCTGCCGACCCGGGCCCTCGGCAGCGGGAAGATGGCGATGGTGGAATCCTGCGGCAGCTGTGCCTGTGCCCGCTTCAACACCTCGTAGACAAGCAATTGCTTCCGGGAGTCGAAGGCGAAACCGTCCCTGCTGAGGGTGGCGGTTGCCTCCTCGGCACGGGGCGAGGGGCACTGGCTGGGGGATGTTTTGTTGATCAGCTTCTCTTGGAGGCGCTGCCGCCAGTCGTCACCGGTCTCGGGGAGGGACGGTATGGCGCTGACGTTGTCGACCAGCAGGCCGTGACGTGCCGCCACGTGGACGAGCAGGGGCTGGATGGCGGCGAGGACCTCCCGGGTGAAGCGGAGCACGAGGTAGAGCGGCACGATGAGGGCGACGTCTTCGCCTTCCTCAGATCGGTCGCTGGGAACATGCTCGATGTCTTCCACGTCCGCCAACAAGGCGGCGGCCTGGCTGTTTCCGTCCTCATGCAGCAGGAACGCTGTCTGCGCCAGGACGAGATGCAAGATGGTCGTCAGGGTCTCGTCCGGCTCCGGTGGCGTGTCGGTGGTCGGAACGGCACCGGGCGGATGCGCCTGCGTGGGGCCTTCAGGGTTGGGGGGGTCGGGGGGAGGCGGGGTCTTGCCTTGCACCAGCACCTCTACGGCGGGCGGAGGATTGAGAAGCTCTGCGAGCTCCTCCTCGAGCACGCTGCGACAATCCGAGTTGATCAAGGTGTCGTATGCGCCCTGGCTGAACATGTTGAGCGTCAGCGTGGTGCCGTCGTAGAAGAGCACGCTCGCGTTCTGGCTCAGCAGGATCCAGGCGAACCGCATCCGCTCTTTGATGACTTGCAGAAGCTGCGGCCACAGCTCCTGCATGTCTGCCGTTCGGTCCGCCATGGCACCCTCCCCGTGTGCTGCCCCACCAGCAACGTAGGAAGAGACACTGACCGCCAGAGGCGGATCGCTGCTGCCGTTACCCGTATGCATGAACTCCGTGCGCACGGAGGGGCCTTGGACTTGCCGATCGAGAACTCGCCGCATCCGCACAACCTCGACCGGAGGCCCGTCGACCAACTCGTCCACCCCCGGTTAGAGATGCGGCAGTTCGCGCCGTACTGAGCGGCCGTCGCTCAATCGGCGTGCTGTTCTAGAGAATCCTGCGCCCGACCGGGGGCTGCGCGAGAGGATGCACTGGGTCGGGGAGCAGCACGCAGTGGGTCACCGGGGGCGCATGATTCTCGGGACCGGCCGAACCACAGCATGGCTGTGGGCGTTGGGGGGCGGTTGACGCTGTGGGAGTGGGATGAGTGGGGGGCATGGCAACGTGGTTTGAACGTATGGCAGCGATTCCTGGTGTGCGGTTCGCCGGGAGCCCTGGTGTCGTCCGCGAAGCGCTCGCAGAGGCACGTGTCCGTCCGGAGGTGTCGTACGGCTCGCTGATGTGGCCGTCTGCTGAGGGCAGTACGTCGGCAACGCCGGCCAGCCGGCATGTGCCGGTGGAGGCGAGCGGAGCGGACCTGGTCACCCGGGTCTGGGAGGCGCTGGAGCTTCCCGGTGAAGCGATGGACTACCACTTCGTCCTCCAAGGCGCGGTGGACCGCTTGTGGAGCGGCAGACGCTCCTACTCTGACGGGCTTGAGCTGCTTGAGGTGTTCGCGCTGCTGGACTTGGAGTTGATGGAGGCTGCCCCGCAGGCGGTCTCCTTTGACACCGGCTCCGTCCCGACATCGTTCGTGCACGTGACGTCCGTTCCCCGGCTGGTGATGCTGCTGGAACGCGAAGGCGCCTTCATCGACGCCCTCGAAGTGGCGCGACGGCTGGCCCGTTTCGACCAGGGTGAGGACGCGGTGGCCCGTCTCTCGGAGAAGATTGGCGCGTTGGCGGCCGAGGCGAGGGCTGGTGGGGCCGCATGAGTGCCGGGCTGGAGCAGCTGATCCCCTCGGCGTCCTACCTGGAAGAGGCCTTCCTGCGCTGGGTGCTAACTCCGGCCGCGCAGCGGGGCATCGTGGCGCATGTGCACAGTCAGCATCCGGTGACGGTCAACGAGCGCACCTACCGGCTGGACTATCTGATCGCGGGCGAGTCACTGCACCTGGCCGTGGAGTTGGACGGGTTCACCTTCCACAGTGACCGTGCCGCCTTCACCTACGACCGGCTGCGGCAGAACGACCTGGCGGCCACAGGGCTGACGGTGCTGCGGTTTTCCTATGACGCGGTGCGCCTGGACACTGCACGCTGCGTCGCTCAGCTGCAGGCGATGCTGCGCCAGGATGCCGTGCTCTCGCCCCTGGTCATCGCCGCCCCGCGCGTCGAGGTCCCGGAGATGGTGGGCGATCCCCTGCGGGCGGCCGATCCGCCTCGGGGTGCCCAATCGCCGGCCGATGATGCCTACTTCGCTGGTGTGCGCGCTCAGGTTGTCCGGGAGCCGTTGCGGGCCTGCCAGGACGAGGCTTTGGCCGCGCTGGCCAACTACTACGCCTCCGGCGGCCGGCATGCGGCCACGGTGATGGCGGTCGGGGCCGGCAAGACCGCGCTGGGGGTGGCGGCCGCGTTGTCGTTCGCCAGGCGGCGGGCGCTGGTGGTGACTCCGGATTCGGTCATCCGCGGCACCTTCGCCAAGGCCCTCGATCCCGGAATTCCCGGCAATGTCCTGTACGGGCTGGCGGGCGGCCCGCTGCTGCCGGGTTCGCGGCCGCCGACCACGCTGGTCCTGGACGCGGACGACGAGCAGATCAGCCGGGTGAGCCGGCAGCGGATGCTGGACGCGGACGTGCTGGTCACGAACTTCATGCGCTGGGCACCGGCGACAAGGGCGGGGACCTGCTGGCCAAGCTGGAGCCGGAGGATGTCGACTTCATCGTCGTCGACGAGGCCCACATCGCGGCCAGCGCCTCCTATCAGCGGCTGTTCGCTCACTTCCGCGGTGCGCGCACGCTGTTGATGTCGGCGTGCTTCCAGCGCCTGGACGGCAAGCCGATCGACGCTGACGTGGTCTACCGCTACCGGCTGGTGGACTCCATCGCGGGCGGCTCGGCGAAGAATCTGCGCGTTCACCGGTTCGCCCCGGATGCGGCAACGGCGGTGTACGAGGCGGTGTGGCCCGACGGGCGGCGCGAGCAGATCGTGGGCCGCGAAGCGCTGTTGGCCGCATTGGCGGAAGATGCCCCGCATCACCGCGCAGTCCGATGCCTCGATCCGGCAGGTGATGACCGTGACGCGGGCCTGTCTGGATGCTCAGGCCAAGCTGCTGGCCCCGGTCAAACCCCGGGCACTGTTTGCGGCGATGGGTGAGGCCCACGCCCGCCAAGTCGCCCGGATCGCCGAAGAGCATGGCATTCCGTGCGCCACGTTGCACCACAGCATGTCGCCTTCGGCGATCAAGGCCACCCGGCGGCGCTTCGAGTCGGACGCGGGTGATCTGCAGGGCATCGTGCAGCTGCGGATGCTCGGCCAGGGCTACGACTTCCCGCCCATCACCGTGGTCGTGCCCGTGCGTCCCTATGGCAGCTTCGGCGAGTTCTACCAGTTCATCGGACGCGGTGTGCGGGTGCTGCGGCATCCCGGTCCGGCAGCCGATCAGCAGTACCTGGATGTGGTCTGCCATGCCGAACTCGGCCTCGAGGACCATCTGGAGGCCATGTGCGCGGACAACGACATGGATCCCGCGCTGCTGCTCGACGTCCCCCTGATCGACACCAGCACGCTGAAGGCGGACTTCGCGGACCGTGACGGCCTGGGGGAAGGGGCATCTGACAGTGCGTTCCCAGGCGGGGTCGATGCGTTCGTGCTGTACGAGCAGGGGCGTGTCGAGCAGCGGGTGGTGCACGACCTGGACCGGGTGGAGGCCCAGCGGGCGGAGCGGGAGATGCAGCTGATGGCCCAGCGCTACGCCGTCTACGCGCAAACCACTGCGACTCCGATGCCGTTTGAGCAGTTCGTCGAGTACATGCGGAGGCTGACCGGTGGCCAGTGACCAACCGTGCTGGTGGCAGCCTGCCCTCGATGCACACCCTGAAGAAGCGCTTGCCCTGGAGGCAGTTGCCGGACAGCAGCAGCGGTTTGCTCAGCTCGACGTGCTCGCGGCCCGGCTGCTGGCCGCAGCGTTGGCCGGTCGGCCGCTGGCCTCGGTGGTCAGGGGCACAGGCCCTCAGGCTGCGGACAGCGCCGAGGTGTTGGGCCTCACCGCCCAGGAGAAGACGTGGTGCGCTGAGACATTCGGGGTCCAGGAGCAGCCGCGGCGCGGGGCCTGGTACCTGCCGCAGAAGCTGTCGCTGAAAGCCGGGGCGGTGAATCTGCCGCATCTGGTGCGCCAACGCCCGGCCCATGCCCTGACGTTGGCCGCGGACAGCTCGGCCGGCGTGAGCCTGGTGGCCGGGGCGGCCGATGCGGTGTTGCTGTGGTCGGTGCTGGTCCCGCTGTTCGAGACACTGATCGAGCCGATCCGGGTGCGGGCGGCGGGTCCGGCGAAGACGATCGAAGACCAGCGGCGGCTGTGGGCCGGCATCGAGGAACGCTACCGTCTGCTGGGCATCGCCGACGATGCGCTGGAGGCCTTCCGTTTCGGCGGCGGCTGGCACCGGTTGGACCGGCCCGGACAGCAGCACGCCCGTCTGCGCCTGCTGGACGCCCTGACCGGGGTCGATCCGCTGCAGTTGGTCACCCGTCATCGCACTCTGCAGATGCAGGCCCTGATGACCGGCTTCGCGAAGAAAGCCAAGACCGGCACCGCCCTGGCGCGCCGGGTTCTGACGCGCGCCCTGCAGCCGGTCGTCTCCGGCTACTTCGCCGGCGACTGGCTGGCCGTACTGGACTACCTTCAGGCGCCGCCACACCCGGACGAAGAGGTCATCACCGCGCTGCCCGAACCGCGGCTGTATGTGGGGATGTCCGCCCAGGCCGCCGGCACGGCGGCAGAGGCGGGCATTCCAGAGGACGAGATCCACGCGATGCTCGCAGCCTTCCTCGGCGGCCCGACCTCCCTCTCCCCCGTCGAGGAACGCGTAGCGGCCCTGCGTGAGTGGTGGACAGCCTTCGACCAGACGCACGCCGCCCAACGACCCGGCATGCGGCCGCTGTGGGGACTCGTTGACGACAACATCATGACCTTTGGGCCGGACGAGCACGGCTTCACCCAACAGCTGTACCGGCAGGTGCTGCCTGCTTCTGTCAACGAGCAGGTGGACCGTCTGTGGCAGTCGGTGACCTTGCAGCGGCATGCCAAGAGCATCGTCAGCAATCCCCGCCCCCACCAGCTGATGGCCGAAGCCCTCGGCCCGGCCCTGGAGTTCTGGCACGGCGTCGCACTCACCGCCTGGTTCGTGTGCGAAGGACCCTACTCCCGCGCTCCCCTGTCCGGTGTGGCCAACTACTACAGCCGCCCCCTCACCGCGCTGCGCGCCGCCGACTGCCCCATCCCCCGGACCTGTTCGAGGAACTGCGCACCGCCGAGCAGCACCTGGGCCCGGAAGAGGCGATCATCACGGAGCACACAGTACTCCCAGTGGACACCGCCGTCGGCTCCTTCACCCTGACCATGAGCCACAGCAGCGGCAGCCGCCGCGAAGGCTTCGAGCAGGTACACGACATCATCACCCGCCATCGCCGTGCCTGGGCCGAGCAGCACCTCGACACCTACCTGCAGCAGCGCTGGCGCACCGCCCTGGAAGACGTCGCTCGCGCCCACCACCAGTTCGTGGCCGCGAAGGGCCGTCCGCCCACCCTGATCCAGTTCGCCCAGTTCGCCACCGCCGCGGCCAACCAGTGGACCGGCGGCGACCTCAGCGCCCTGCACACCGCCATCGGAGAACCCGCGCCCGCGCAGCAGGAGCGCCCGGCCCGTCTCCTGCCGGGCGACGGCTATGACTTCGCCCGCCGCGTCTTCGCCGCACTCGGCGGCACCGCCGTCGACAACGACCTGCGCATGAACCAGCCCGAAGAAGCCCAACGGCAGTGGCAACTCACCTGCCTGGCCATCGAAAGCCTGCGCTACGTGCAGCTCTGCGAAGCCCTCGGACAGCCCCCCACACCCAAACAGTTCGGCTCCGCACGGCCGGCCTTGGCCTGGCCTGGAGGAGAAACTGAAGGCTGGCCGCTCTTCCAACGCGCCCTCGCCACTTTGACCAACACCGCTCTGCCCGCAAGTGCGCCCGCCGCAGAGGCAGCCGAGGACGCCCCCGGCCCGCCGGAAAGCACCAAGCACCTGCTGGCCAAGGGGGCCAACGCCCCGCTTCACACCGAATCCGTAGCGGTACGTCTCATCACCACCGGCGCGCCAATCGATGTCTCTGCCGTCCTCCTCACCAGCCACAGCAAGGTACGCAGCGACCACGACCTCGTCTTCTACAACCACCCGCACCACGACGGAGTCCGCACCAGCGGCGACACGGTCACCGCGGACCTGCCCCACGTCCCCGATGACGTCCACACCGTGGCCGTCATCGCCAGCATCGACCTCGAAGCACAGCCCACGGCCGTATTCGACCACCACTCCAGATGGCGTACGGAGACCACCCAACCCTCTGGCACCACTCTGTCCTTCGAGCCAGCACCCTTCACTTCGGGCGAGACCGTCTCCATCGTCGTGGAGATCTATCGACACGCTTCGGGCTGGAAAGTGCGTGCTGTCGGTCAGGGCTACGACACGGGGCTTGCCGGCCTGGCCGCGGACTACGGCATCAACGTCGAACTGAGCGAAGTCAACGCCCGCCGTGCCCTCTGCTGCAGCGCTCACTCTTGCGTGACCTACAACGCCCGCACGGGGCCCGCTGGTGGGCACCGCCCGGCAGGAGAGCAGAGCACAGTCGAGTCATCAATGCGGCGGTTGGCTTCGCCTGGAAGTGCATGGGGGTGCTCATGGGGCGCAGGGTGGGACTGTAAGACGTTCGGTGTAACTCCCGATCATGGAAGATGCATCGATGACCAGTGAGAACGTGTTCGGATCTGAGGCTGTCGAGCCCGTGGA
>NZ_JBVJAB010000064.1:0-19491 GCF_055591025.1 Streptomyces sp. NPDC041784 | reverse complement strand
CGGTGAACTTCTCGGTCGCCGCGAGGATCTGGTCGTTGTCCTGGGCAGCCAGCACGAGAACGAAACGCACGTAGTCGCCGATGTCGGTGCCCTGCAGGTGACGCTCTCTGAAGCCGCACAGGCGCGGGGTCAGAGCAGGCAGCGTGCGCTCAGTCGGGAGAACCACGGCGAGGCCGGCGAGGGCCAGCGGCACCGCCGGGCACTCGGCCGACCATCGGGCCAGCAGGTCCGGTGTGCAGGACTACCGGACTGCCGCGCCGGCCCCGCTGGCGGACGCGGTCGCACTGTCCGGCTTCCTGGACCCGGTGCCCGACCCGCGAGGCGTCCGTGGCCGCCGCTACCGGCTGTCCACCCTGGTCGCCGCGGCCGCGGCGAGTGTCCTGGCCGGTGCCCGCTCGCTCACCGCGATCACGGAATGGATCAGCGACGTCCCCGCGTGGGCCTGCCGGGTTCTCGGCTTCCCCACCGACCCGCTCTCCGGCGCCGTGTCCGTCCCGCACCCCCACACCCTGCGCCGTCTGCTCGTCCAACTCGACGGCGACGCCCTGGACCGGGCGATCGGTGCCTTCCTCACCGCCCGCGCCACCCCGGCCGGCCCCGGACTGCGGGCAATCGCTGTTGACGGCAAGGCCCTGCGCGGCTCACGCACCCACGTCACCGGGCATGTCACCCTGCTCGCCGCGATGGACCACACCGGTCACGTCCTGGCCCAGCGGCAGGTCGCCGACAAGAGCAACCAGATCCCCGCCTTCCGGCCCCTGCTGGACAGCGTCGACCTGACCGGCACGGTCATCACCGCCGACGCGCTGCACACCCAGCACGCTCACGGCACCTACCTCCGCGAGCGCGGCGCCCACTACATCGCCCAGGTCAAGGCCAACCATCCCGGTCTGTTCGACCGCATCCGCCGCCTGCCCTGGCGCGAGATCACGCTCGACCACTACGACCGCACCCGGGCCCACCACCGCCTGGAGATCCGGCGGCTGAAGACCGCCGCCTTCGCCCACCTCGACTACCCCGACGCACGCCAGGCCCTGCAAGTCGTGCGCTGGAGGAAGGACTTCACCACCGGCAAGCTCACCATCGAGCGCGTCTGCCTGATCACCAGCCTGCCGCCCGGCGCGGCTACCGGCGCCCAGCTCGCCGACTGGATCAGAGGGCACTGGAAGATCGAAAATCTTCTGCACCACGTCCGCGACCGCACGTTCCGCGAGGACGACTCCAAAATCCATGCCGGCAATCTCCCGCGCATCATGGCCGGCCTGCGCAACCTCGCCATCGGCGTCCACCGTCAGGACGGCCACACCAACATCGCCGCCGCCCTACGTCATACCGCTCGCGACTGGCGAAGGCCCCTGGCCGCCCTCGGCATCACCGGATGAATCCAGACAGACGTCGATCATGCAAGGGACCCTGCCCACTCAGCTCACCGCGCAGCACCAAACGGCCAGCTCAGCCCACGTATCCTCCGGCGCCGGACACTCGACTCCGCATAAACCTTCCCCACGGAACAGACCCACCGCTCAGCACAGCTGAGCAACACCAGGCCACAACCAAGATCAATAAGCAAACGCGTCAGCTACGCCACACCGACATCAGGCGATCATCGACTCAGCCGTGACTCAATCCATTCCTTGGCAGCAGCCAGCAGAGCCCGGAGTTCTGTTGCCGCATCCCTCCTGGCCAGAGTGAGGCTAATCCTCTTGCTGGTGCTCAAGGGGCGCAATCGGCGTGTGCGTTCCTCGGTCAACACGGAGATGTACTTCTCGATCAGGCCGTCGGCATCCTTGAGGGGACACTTGGGCCATCGGCGACTGTCATCGCGTAGCTCGGCTCGCAGTCGAGTCAGAGCTCTCACGTCGCCCTTCAGCAACATGGGTTTCATCTCGAGGGCGTCCGTCGCCGCTTCGACTGAACGTACGCGCTCATAAACTGACCGTAGTTCGGCCGCCTTTCGATCAAAAGACCGCTGGCGCCAGGTGATCAAAGCAATGGCCACGGTGGCGACCAGGGATAGTGCAGCGAAGACCGCTGGCCACGTCCAGCCGCCCAGAAGAGGTGCCTGTTCCTGCGGCACCTGTGCCTGCGCCAAGCCGATGCAGGACCGAACTACATACTCTGTGGCATTTTTGGATGAGCAAAGCATGACGCGTTGTCCTCATGGAAGCGAGGCCGTGCCGGGAACTGGCGCATCAGTCCCTGCATCGGACAGCGGATAAGGAAGAAGCACTGGTTGAAACCGGTGTGTGCAAGTAGCCGGGCCCGTCAACTGCTTCAACTGTTGCGTCTGCTGACTGTGTGTGTCCGCGATCGCGGGTACGGAGGGCGGCAGGACGGATATGCTGCAGGTCAACGCCTGTGTCGGAGGTTCGCCCGCTCTGCCCGCGGCGGGCGGAATGGCGGGCAGAGCGGACGGCAATCAAGTGGAGGGCCGGGTGGGGGCACAGCGTGAAGAGCTGCACGCGCGGTTGCGTGGCCTGCGTGAGCGCGCGGAGGCCGCTCGTAAGGCCGCAAAACTCCTCTGGAGCCAGCCCGTCCTTGAGAGAGCTGTACAGTCGAGCGGCCTGCCAGGGGGTGAAGACTTCACCGGCAAGCGCGCCAGCGACTGGGCGCCCAAGAACATCGATCGCTTCAAGATGCCGCTGGAGAAGAACGACGATGTCGTGGTGGCGCTGATCACGGTGTGGTCGCAGTGGGCCCGTGAGAAGGTGGACGAGCGATGGTGGCGTGATCAGCTGAACAGAGCCCGTGGAGAACAGGCCCGTACACCGGCAGGAGCCGGTCTCGTTCCCGCGATGCCTGGTACCCAAGTCGTCGACCCTCTGGCAGTCACGGACGACGGCAGCAAATTCTCGATCAACGGGGACCTGATCGTCAGGGCTCGCGCCCGGCGCCAGAGGCCCTCCTATCACTACGAGATCCTTGAGTTCGAGGCCGAGGAGTTCGAGGGACGCCAGGCCGAACTCGCCGCGATGACGGCGTTCTGCAACGGCACGGACGGCTCGCCCTCACCGTACTGGCGGTGGATCGGGCCCGCGTGGTGCGGCAAGACCGCCCTCATGGCGCACTTCGCGCTTCATCACCCGGAAAACATCGACGTCCTGCCCTTCTTCATCACGGCCCGTATGCACGGACGGTCCGACCGGCACGCTTTCCTCCATGTACTCCAAAAGCGGTTGAGCGGATACCTGAACGACACCAACCTCGACTGTTCCGACCAGGGCACCCTCCACGAAGCCCTGGAACGTGCGGCGCGGCAGGCCAAGGCCGCCGGACGGCATCTCATCCTGCTCGTCGACGGCATGGACGAGGACACCGGAGTTCCGCGGTCGAGTGCAGGGCACAGCGTCGCCGCGCTGCTGCCGAGCAAGCCACCGGACGGGCTGCGGATCGTCGTCGCGGGGCGCCCGCACCCGCCTGTTCCGGGTGACGTCCCGCAGAAGCACCCGCTGCGCGACCCCCGGATCGATCACCCGCTGAGCGAGATCCCGGCCGCGCGTGCCATCCGAGAGGATGCCGAACGCAACCTCGACCTGCTCCTCGACTCGGAAGGGCTCGAGCGCGTCCTGGTCGCCCTCACCGCGGCGGCCGGCGGTGGCCTCAACGCCGAGGACTACGCATGGCTGACCGAGGACAGCCCGCGGCGCGTCGCGCAGGTACTGGGAGGATCGGCCGGGCGGGTCTTCCGGAGGAGCCCCGCACACCTCGACCCTGCGGGGAGCAGGCTCTACCACTTCGCGCACCAGGAACTGCTCATCACCGCCCGGGACCTGCTGCGACCCGCCGAACTGAGGGCGGCCCGCGACCGCCTGCACCAGTTCGTCGCGGAGTTCCAGGAGGCCGAATGGCCAGAGGAAACGCCTGAGTTCGCGCTGCTCGGCTACCCGGCGATGCTGAGGGAGAGTGGCGACCTCAAGCGGCTGACCGAGCTGGCGGCGGACCAGGAACGCCAGGATCGGCTCTGGGAGAGCAACGGGTCGGACACCGAGGCGCTCGCGGAGACACTGGACGCGCTGGAGCGTCACGTCGCCGCTCCGGACCCCGACGTGGGGGCCTGCGTACGGCTTGCCGTCCAGCGGGACGAGATCCAGCAGCGAGCCCGTTCCGTTCCCGCGGGCGTCGTGCGCATGTGGGCGCGGCTGGGATACGTGAGGAGAGCCGTTCAGCAGGCATCGCTCAGTCACCTGAGCGAACCCGGAGATCTCTACGGCAGAGTTCTCGAGGAATGCCGTTCGGCGGACGACGCGCGAACAGTCCTCGACGCCGTCTTCGCCATCCTTTCGGCCTCCCGCCGGCACAATGCGTTGCGCTGGTGCGCCCTGGCTCTGGCATCCCGGAAACTCCCGGAACAGGCCGAGGAGTTGTGTCTGGCGATCGAGGACCCCGAGGAACAGTCCCGGGCTCTGGCATGGTGTTGCCTGCGGCTCTCGGAGCAAGGCTGCGATGCCTGGGAAATCTCCGGACTGGCGGAGAGGGCCGCGGAGGCCGTGCCCGCGTGCTCCTGGGAGGAGGGCGAGTCCCGGCATCGTGACCTGATCCGCGATCTCATCAGGGCTCTCGGCAGGGCCGGTTTGGTCGAAGTGGCGCGCGCCCTGCTCGAGACTGCCGTCGCTGCCGACGCACGGCCGGACGCGTGGTCCGTGTTCTGTGAGGAGCTCGCCGGCAGCGGTGAGGTGCGCCGAGCCGTCTCCGTCGTACGCTCCATGCTGGATCCGCACCTGCACGACGACGCTCTGCGGCGCGTCGTCGCGTCAGGGGCCCGCACGGAAGCGTGGCGGGAGGCGCTCTCCACCGCCGCTGCCATCCGTGAGCCGTCGCTGCGCGCTGCGGCGAGGGCGAGCGTGGCGGAGACGCTGGCGAAGGCTGGGCAGTTGGAGGAGGCCGAGGAAGCGGCCGGCGCGGCCATGGACGAGGCCCGCGAGTTCCGGGCCGCCGACGAGGTCAGCCCCGTCCTGCGGGATGTCGTCGGTTTTCTGGTGGAGGCTGGCGCACTCGAACAGGCGGACCAGCTGGCTCACCAGGTTCCCGAACTCCCGGCACGATTCGCGGCGCTGACCCGGGTCGCCCTCGGATGGGCGAGCGCGGGAAGAACGGAGGACGCCGCTCGGACCGCGCGGGAAGTCACAGAACTGGCGGGGTCGTACGCCCTCTCCGTAAGCCCTCGCCTGATGCCGAAGGCCGCACTCACTCTGGCGCGAGTGGGCCTGTTGGACGAAGCCTTGGCAATGCTCGCCGGCACTCCGGCCGACGTTCAGGCCGGGAATGCCCTGATCGACATTGTGACGGAGCTCGTCGAACAGGGCGACCACGAACGCGCGATCGCCGTCGCCCGGTCGATCGCCACGGCAAGGTGGCGGGGCATCACCCTGGGAGTGGTGGCTTACCACCTGGCGAGCGCGGGCGACAGCGTGGGCCGGATACCGGTCGCACTGGCCCGCGAGGCCACCGCGCAGACGCGCTCCAGCGCTCACTCCGGCCTGCTGCAGTGGCTGCTCGACTCCGTGCGGGACATGGCCTCGTCCGGGAACCTGAAAGCCGCCCTCGACGTGGCCTCAGCGATCCCGAACCCGGCGGGGAAGGACCACGCGCTGGACGCGGTGGTGTCGGGTGCTGTGCAGCACGGCAGCGTGGACGAGGCGACAGAGCTGGCACGCTCCATCACGAAGCCCGACGTCAGAGACCGCGCGCTGAAGGACACCGCAGAGGCATGGGCCAAGCGGGGCCGCGCCCCGGAATCCTTCGACCTGGCGCAGTCGATCAGTGACACGGTATTGCGGGCCGAGGCCCTGGCTCAGATCTCCATCCGCCTGTCGGACTGCGGCCGCGTCGAGGAGGCCGTGCGGGCCGCCGAGGACGCCTGCGAGTTGATCACCTCCGTGGCGGAGACCCCCCAATGGCTCGACTGCTCCCTGGAGGAGGCAGCCACGAACTTGATGAAGGACAGGTTCACCGCCGCCCTACGCATCGCCCGGCACGTCCCCTCCCCCTTCTTCCGGGGCAGAGCACTGCAGCGAGGGGTCCGGCATCTCCTCGAAGAAGGGCGCCTGGAGGAAGCCGCCGGCCTGGCGCAGAGCATCGACGAATTCACCTGGTCCCTCCAATCCCTCGAGGAAACTGCGAGGGCGTTCATCGGACGCGGCGACCCCGACGGCGCCGAGCCGTCGATCTCAGCCATCCTGGCCCTGCGCAAGGCGGACAACCTGCCTGAGACAGCCCGCCGGTACGCTTCCAGGGAAGCGGAGGAGGCCCTGTCCACCATCGTCCGCGCACTACTCGACACCGGGCAGCGGGAGCATGCGCTCCAACTGGTGGAAGCGGCGCGGAGCGACAAGCTGAAGCGGCTGGCAGACGTCCCGTCCGGCATCCCCGCAACCATGGAGTCCGAGGCGGCCCAGACATGGCCGGACAGCACGGACGACTCGCCCCGAAGCGCGGCCTCCCGGCCGAAGACACCGCCCACGAGGAACGGTCGAGAACGCACCGCGGGAAGCAACGACACGACGTTCTCACAACGGCGCGAGGTCGAGCGGCTCGTCTCCAATGGCAAGCTCGACCAGGCCGCAGACCTCGCCCGCGCCTTTCCCCTCGACGCATCGGACTTCTTCAACGAACGAGGCGAGGCCCTTCTGCAGGTGGCGGTCGGCCACGCCCCCTCCGACGTGCGGCGACGGGCCCTCGTGGCGGAGGCCCTGGCCTCGGGATCCGTCACCATCCTCGTGAGAACAATCACCAAGGCCGTACCCGAGGTCCTCATCGACGTCGCCCGCTGCGCTCACTCATTGAGCCTGTACGAGCACCACGGCTGAGAGCCCGGCCGGGCAAACGCCCAAGGCGCATAGGCCTCGAGACCGAGAGGTCGCTGACCGGACCCGAGCACGGGATGGTGGCACTGCCGCTGCACATCGCGTGGTCCGGACTGCGCACCCTCGATCTGGACCTGCCACGCCAGCGCATGAGCCTGTACAGAACGGTGCTCGCCGAAGGCATGCGCGACGACCTATGCCGCTTCCTGAACCGGGGCATCCTGCTTGAGCTGTGGCCAGTACTCCACAAGCTCATCAGCAGGGCCATCAAGGACGTCTGGGAGGAGGCGTTCCCCGAGCTGCGACCATGATCACCTTCCGGCGCACTCCCCCAGCACCCCGCAGCAGGCGTTCTCACCGCAACTGCGGCAGTCTCACCCAACCTGCAGGACCGCAGGTCAAACGGCCCGAGCAGGGTCCAGAACCCGTCGCAATCCATCTGCGGCACCGCAGCTCAACGGCATGCGGTCACCGCAACAACGGTGCGACCTCACACCTGCCCTTCCATGGTGTTGCAGCTGCCGCACAAGGGCCCGCGTATAAGGCCGTGCTGGTGGCAGTGGTCCCAGGCGGCAGCAGGCCGAGATTGCTCGCACATCGCGCAGAGGTAGTCTTCGGCCCGCGGCCCGCTTTCCCGAACGCGGGCGTAGGTGACGCCTGCCAGCTCCTGACGGTAGTTGCGCAGGCTGGAGGCCGCGCACGCCGGACACAAGACCTTCCAGCCGCTGGCCGTCGGCGTGCGCCAGGAGGAGTCCTCGCTGTGAAGGCCGCAGCCGCTGCATGGCTGAAGGGCGGTGGTCAGTGTTCTCTCGTTCTCCTCCCAGCGGTCGAGGATGACCGAGAGGGTGCGTGGGATCAACCAGGTTCCTTCGGTCCACGCCAGTGCAGGAATGGGAAGGGTGCAGGCGATCGAGTAGTTTTCCCAGCCTTGGAATAGGTCAACTGGAGTGAGCCCAGAGGGCGGAGCCCAGGCGCTGCTTGGTTGGGGGTGGACGAGCAAGCCGTATGAAGGGCTGCTCTCCGTGTGTGCGGCGTCCACTGCACGCCGGATGACTCTGGAGATCTGCATGCGCCAGCCAGACTCTGCTGGAGCCGTGTCCAGCTGGGAGTGTGCGCTGGGCCACGGGTCGATGAGGTCCTCGGGGTCCCATGGCAGTGCGGTGATCGCGCGTCCCGCGTTGCGGACATCCGGTTCGTGGAACTTCCACTGGTTGGCGTCCTTGTAGGCGCGTACGCTGACGTGTCCGAAGTGGACGAAGTCGTGACTGGAGAAGCGCTTGCGTGAGAAGCGGTCTGGGGCCATCGGGATGGGGCAGTCGCTTGTCTCGTCGGCCAGGTACTGCACAGCCAGCTTCTGTCTGATCATCCGTTCTCCTTAGCGGCCACGGAAGCCCGCCTCGCCGGCTTCCGCGGGTTTCGTTGTCATTGCGTGGGTGTGCACAGCCGGACCTGCCGGGGGCGGTGATCAAACAGACGGTGCCACATGCGAAGGCCGAAGCAGCAGCGCTGTGAGCGCCAGCCAGTCGGGTACGCCGGCAGTGCATGGCCTGATGCGGTCCGGTGGATGGTGGGCGGGGACATCTTGAACCTAGAGCGGGCTCACACGAGGCATGATCCTTTCGGTCATTTGTTCCCATCTTCTGTTCGGGATGCAACGCGTGTAGCTTTCGGTCGCCGACCGTACGTCCTTGCTGTCGATCGCTGACGGATGTCCGCCTCGCGCTGGCGCCCGCAGCACCGTCCACGCAGGTTAGGGCGCTCTCCTGTCCGGCTCAGTACGCGCCCGGGACAGCGTCGTTGCCCAGGAGGCGGGGCACTCTAGAGGCAGGGTCTGACAACGCGTCTGCGGCCGATGCGACGGGAATGGCGTGAAGTCTCGGCTACCGTCCGGTACCAAACCGGACGCTGCCTGCATGCCGAACGGGTGCGACAGGATGCGGTCCATGAGCCTCACCTCGTCCCTCAAAAACCCGACCTCGACGATGTCGCGGTTCCTCACCGAGCATCTGCGTGATGCCGACGGCTTGTTATCCGACTACCGCAGACGCCTGGCCCGCTATCCAGCGCCCGTGCACCCCGCTGCTGCAGCGGGGCAGCGGGCGGAGTACCGCATGCTGGGCCACACGATCGACCACCGGCTGCGGATCAGCCTCGGAGCGCCCACCGGTCAACCGATCAAAGAAGGCATCGTGCGGGCAGTCCTCGACGACGACGGATGGCCGGAGCCCGACATCATCAGCACGGTGCAGGCAGCAGGGGCATCTGCTGAAGGAGCTGGAGCAGTACGAAAGCAGTGACGGCCAGCCGTTGGCGCTCGGCTTCAAGACGGAAGACCGTCTGGTGAGGCTGTGTCACGTCGCATCAAGCTTTGAAGCGATCTTCCGCCACGTGGGATGGGTGCGCGGCAACAGCCTGGGCTCGAGCCGGCCCGGAGCAACGCTGGACGAAATCGTCGACGCCGTGCCGCCATACGTCGTCGATGACATCCGCCAGCAGATGGCGTTGGCCGCACATCCCGGGCCCTTCGACAGTCTGCGGCAGTTGCCGGCAGCACAGCGGGTATGCGGGCCTGTCTTCGACGGCAGCCGCCATGTGGGAGGAGCCGACGCCGACTTCATCCTCCGCGGCCAGCTGATCGACTGTAAAGCCACTATCCGCCCCGAGCGGATGAGCCGCGCTGAGCTCTACCCAGCTCGCTGGCTACCTTCTGCTGGACTACAGCGACAGCTACTCCATCGACTCCGTGGGGCTGTATCTGTCTCGCCAGGGCGCCCTCATCGACTGGAGCGTCGCGGACTTTCTTGGCTTCATGGGCGCACGGCTCGAGCTGCCCGATCTGCGCGCCGCTTGCCGATACGCGCTGACCGGCGGCACGGCCGGCACGCCCCCACCACCGCAGGACCAGCGCCGCCTGCTCCCCCGCCCGCGCAACGCCTCACCAGTCCAAGACACCCCTTTTTGCCGACCTCCCCTGATCCACTGCGGTCACTCCAGCTGACCCGCTGCGTGACAGGAGCTGCTGAGCACCCGGTTCAGGACGAGGAACTACACGAGAGCTGAGTGGGCGGGGATGTCCAATCGGATGACGCGCAAGCTCCCTCACGAATGCCGCTACGTCGTGCTCAACGCTCACCATGCCTGATCCTGCCCCAAAGTCGACGGCCGGTATGTGGCTGAAGGAAAGGCGCTGCTGGGCGTAGAGGCCGCCGGGCGTCCGCAGACGATCAGACGGGAATCCTGCCCGCGCCCGGGCGACGACAGCGCTCCCATCGGTCGGCGCTGAAGGCCGCTCTGCTTCCACTCTTGTACCGCGCGCCTTGTTGAGGTGACTCGGCTGCGAGCCACCGCTCGCCGTACTGGGTTCGAACGGTGTCTGCACAGTGTGCCCAGATACCTCCCGCCTTCCAAGCAGTGTCATTCATGCCAGTTTCCCTAAATCCGCGAGAGTTGTTCGTGATCCCTCTGTCTTTCGAAGCACACCAACAGGCTGATCCCCCAAAGCCACTGAGCATGGGCCGTCGCTTCACTGATCCGGCACACATGACCGCACGGTTCATCCGCCCTGACGGCACCGAGTACGAACTGCCCTGGCTGGAGACGGCTGGAGAACAGCGGCTGGAGGAGTGCCTGCCGGTGCGGCGGTTCCCCGTCTGCAAGGGGCGGCGCTCTGCGCCGGGCTGGTACTGGTCCGCGACTGATAGGTGTCTGGTGCACCACGGCTTCAAGGCCATGCGCACGCAGCTCATGATGCTGGACCACGATCCGGTGGTGACGGCTTTGGCCTGCCAGCCGGTGGAGCTGTTGTGGCACGGCCGGGGCGGCAGGACCGTGTCGCACGCGCCGCACCTGATGGCACGTCTGGCGGACGGCAGCGGACTGCTGGTGGACTGTGCGAGCCGGTTCGGGACGGGGCGGCGGCTGGTTTGGCGGGCAGCCCATCTGGAGGGTGCTGCGGCCGCGGCAGGCTGGCACTACCGTCTGATCGCACCGCCGCAGCCAGTGGTGGAGGCCAACGTGCGCTGGCTTGCCGGCTACCGGCATCCGCGCTACGCGCAGGACCGGTTGCGCGTTCTGCGGCCGGAGCGCTCCTGCCACGGCGAACTGGCCCCGGGGGCCGGCCCGCAGTCCTGGCCTCCATCACCGGCATGCACGTGATCACAGCTGAGCAGTGGCACCGGCGAGCGGCACCCGACTGGAGTGCCTACCTCGCTGCCCGCCGGTCCAGCAGCCGGACGACCTGAGCCCTCCGGTCGTTCCTGCGCCAGCTCCGGGCAGGGCACGCAATCGACTGGGTGACCAACAACCCCTCACCGCCCGGCTGTCGGTAGAGGTAGTCCCATGATCACCACTGCGAGGTGGCGTCGACCGGCCATGTGGGTGGGGCGGATCAGACGTGGCAGTGCACGTTGACGAGCAGAGTGTCGGCGGGCAGCGCGATGAGATAGGACTGCACCCCCGGGTGTTCCATGCCGAAGTCCGGCTCGTGGACGCACTCGAGGGGACCGTGGCATGCGCCGTGCAGGGGAGCATCGCCAAGTTCGTACCACCATCCACTGAGCGTCAGCACGTTGCGCAGTGGCAGAAGGCTGAACTCGTAGGTCGCGACGTACTCCTCGCGGCTGCGCTGTCCGATTCCGACCGGATCCCAACCGAAAGAAAAGTGGTCCGCGATGTCGGGCCGGGCCAGCCCCGGCGCTGCATCCACCCAGGCACGGACGGCCGGCTGCGCCCGGTAGTCGGCGGCTTCCCGTGATGTCTCGTACGAGTCCCTGGCCCCTCCGGCGGCCAGGTGACGGTAGAAAAACACTGATTCGTCGTCCGGGGCCAGGTGGCGGGAAACCACCTCCTGCCAGCGATCCCACACCCGACCCGCGTGACCAGCGGCTTCCGCCCGCAGGACGTCGCGGAAGTCGATCAGCCCCCGCGGCCCTCCCGCGCACTCCCCGGGCACCGCAGGCTCCAGCGAACCGTCCCAGCGGGGGCGATCAGCGACCAACCGCAGATCACCCTCATGACCCGCCAGCACCGGCAGACCAACGGAACCGCAGATCCGATAGCTGTCCCACACATCCCGCTCCACGGCGCCCACACCGTCACTGGCAAACGGCGCCATCGCTTCCGCGACCGCCTCGTCCACCCTTTTCGCAGCCGAACCGGGCAGGCATACGGTGATCGACATTCCAGCCATCCCGGGATCGTATGCACCAGGTTCACCACACGCCACCTCGTTGTCCGGTCGCGGGTCAGCGCAACGGGGCGCGCTCAGCGGCGTTCACAAGCTGGACGATGAGCGGCCGTACGACCTTCGCCGAGGGGAATACCGCATAACCGGAATGACGCTCCCCACCAGTTGATCTTGAAAAACCCGTCGGCCGTGACCGCATCGTGATCAATGTGAGTGGAGGAGATTTCTCCCCCGTCCGGCGGCAGATTATGTCCACAGGCAAGCCGTCCGAGGCTGCTCTCGTGACGCCGTGATCGGCACGGCGTCCGACTCTGTGAGGAGCCGTCCATGTTCCAGAACCCCGCTGCGCCGCTCGCCCCGATGACCCCGCACGAGGTGATCAGCGCCTTCAAGTACCTCCGGGCGGTCCAGGCCGGCGACACGGAGGCCGCCGCCGAGTTCGTCGCCGCCGAACCGGGGATGCCCGGGCTGCTCGTGGAGGTCGCTGAGCGGATCGTCGTCCCGGTCACCGCGCTGTGCGGCATCGACCCGGAGCCGTGCGACGACTCCTTCGCCCTGCAGGCCGTCGGACGGGTCTTCGTGACCACTCTGCTCAACTGGGCGCAGGCCGGGCCGGACACGGCGAAGGGCATCGCCCATGCCGTCATCCGCTTCACCAGGGAGGTCCTCACCCAGGAGCACGAAGACGTCGCGGACATCCTCCGGCAGATGGAGGCCGTCGGCCTGGGCCAGGCCTTTGATGCGCACCCCGCACCGGCCGGTGCGCACCGGTGCGCCTGACCATCGTGTAGTGCGCACCCGGGGACGGCGGAGGTGCGCACTGAGCTTCCGCCAACTTGAAGACGCAGGTCAAAGGGCTGGTGTGACCGGTTCCCGAGTCGCTCACGCTGTTCGCGGACGGCAGTCTGAGAGGGCGGAATGGGAGGTGATGTCCGTTCTGTCGTCGCCTGAACGTGTGGCCTTGCCGCCTCCGCCGGGTCGCGGGGCTGGCGCCGTGCTGAGGTGGCTGCGTGAGTGACCGCAACCCCCGCAAGAGCGACTTATCCGACGAACGCTGGGCGCTGGTCGAGCCGGTGATCACCGCATGGAAGGCCCAGCACCCCTCCGTCAGCGGACATGAGGGCCGCTACGCGATGCGGGAGATCGTCAACGCGCTGCTCTACCAGTCCCGGACCGGCTGCCAGTGGGAGTACCTTCCGCACGACCTGCCGCCTGCCGGGGCGGTGAAGTACTACTTCTACACGTGGCGTGACGATGGCACTGACCAGGTCATTCACGACCTGCTGCGCTGGCAGGTCCGCGAGAAGAGGGGCCGATTAGCCGACCCCAGCCTGGTGGTGCTCGACACCCAGAGCCTGCACGCGGCGGCCGGTGTGCCGGCCGAGACGACGGGACGCGATGCGGCGAAGAAGGTGCCGGGACGTAAGCGGGGGCTTGCCGTGGACGTGCTGGGTCTGGTGATCGCCGTGGTGGTGCTGGCCGCCTCCGTCCACGACAACGCCTTCGGCACCGCTCTGCTCGACAAGGTCGCAGCAGGTAGCGGCGGCACCGTGACGAAACTCTGGTGGACCAGGGGTTCAAGAAGACCGCCGTGGACCACGGTCAGCGGGTGGGCATCGACGTCGAAGTCGTCGAGCGCAACCCGGCCGAGACCGGGTTCGTCCCGCAGCCGATCCGCTGGCGGGTGGAGCAGACGAATGGGATCTTGATGCTGCACCGGCGACTTGTACGCGACTACGAGCACCGACCCGCCTCGGCCGAGTCCCGGGTCTACTGGGCGATAAGCGACGTGATGGCCCGTCGGCTGACCGGCAGCGCGACCTCCTGGCGCGGCGCATGACCAGCGGGGACCTGACCCTGGGGGCGGTGCTGGTACGTCTGGAGGAGCGCGAGCGGGAGATCGCCGAGCAAGCCGAAGAGACCCGCGAGCAGATCACGCGGCTCACCACCGTGCTGGACGAGCTCGGCCGGGCCGCCGAGGAAGTGCGGATCACCCGCAAGACGCTGCTGGAACTGCCCGACCCCGGCCCGCCCGCGCCGTCGGCGTCCGCCCCGGAGCTGCCTGACGGGGCGGCCTACCAGGAGATCATGGCGGTGTTCGCCCAGGCAGACGGTCCGCTGCGGGCGCGGGGCGTGTGCGAGGCGATGGACCTGGACCCGGCTCCGAACAACATCAACAACGTCCGTTTGAAGCTCAAGCGCCTGACCGGGCGCAACATCCTGACCGAGCCAGAACCGGGGCTGTTCACCCTGCCACGTCCGTAGTCGTCAGGCGAGGGCCGGGGCGGATCGGCCGCAGATCACGGCGCATTCGGGCCTGGTCCGCGATGACATACGCGTCCCGGGCGTCGGTCTTGCCCTCGCCGCGGTAACCGTCGGCGGCCCGGTTCACCAGGCGGTCAGGCAGGTAGAGGACCTCCTGGCCGTGGTTGAGCAGGAGGGCGAGCAGCAACGCCGGTTCGCCGTCGGTCATGTCGATCGCCCAGGTCACCGGGCTTCCGTCCGCTGGCCAAGACATCGCCGATGAACGTGAGCAGCTCGGGCTCGTCGTTGGCCACACGCCGCGACAGCAACGTGGTGCCCTCGGCGTCCAGGGCGAGGCCGTGGTAGCACACTCGGACCGTCGGCCGTTCTTCGCCTACAGCAACGACCGCCCTGTGGGCCGACAGAGTTCGGGTCGCATGCGCGTCACGACGTCCGCCAAGGACATGCCGGCCCTGTCTCCGGGGGGCACGCCGGCCTCGCTGTTCCGCCGGTCATCGTCCCTTTCGCCTCCCAATCGGTCAGTGCGGCGCTGAAGTAGGGCGTGGCTCAGGACCCAGCGGAGGCGTGACGTGTTCGTTGCCGTCGACTTGCTTTACAGCCCCGCAATATTGGATTAACTTCCAATGTTGGAAGCAGTTCCAAGTATCCCGCGAGCCCAACGCTGCGAGCCGTGTTACGGAGGTCCGATGACCGACCGATTGAATGTGACGTTTCCTTCGGGGCCGGACGAGTGTCACGCCTGGCTGTACCTGCCCGAGGGCGGGGGGCGGCGTCCCGTGGTGGTCATGGCGCACGGCCTGGGCGGTATCCGGGAAATGCGGCTGGACGCCTACGCCGAGCGTTTCGCCGCCGCCGGCTACGCGTGCCTGGTGTTCGACTACCGGCACTTCGGGGCCAGCGGCGGTCAGCCGCGACAGCTTCTGAGCATCAGACGACAGCTCCAGGACTGGCGGGCCGCCGTGGCGTACGCGCGCTCCCGGCCGGAGACCGATCCCCGGCGCGTGGTCCTGTGGGGCACCTCTTTCGGCGGCGGCCATGTCCTGGCGACAGCCGCCCAGGACCCGGCCGTCGCCGCCGTCATCGCCCAGGGCCTGTTCACCGACGGTGTCGCCTCTGCCCTGGCGATGCGCCCGGACACCTCGGTGAAGGTGATGGCCCGCGCGGTCCGTGACGTGGCCGGCGCCCGCCTTGGGCGCCCTCCCGTCATGGTCGCGACGGCGGGGCCGCCCGGATCCGCCGCGTTGATGACCGCTGCGGACGCCGAGCCCGGCTACCTGGCCCTCGTGCCCGACGACGCGCCCTTCTCCAACCAGGTTGCGGCGCGGTTCGCCCTGGACATCCTCCGCTACCGGCCGGGCCGCCGGACCGCGAAGATCGCATGCCCGGTGCTGTTCTGCGTATGCGAGCACGACAGCGTGGCCCCCGCGCGGCCCACCCTGCGCCATGCCCGCAGGGCCCCGCGCGGCGAGATCCGCCTCTACCCCGACGGCCACTTCGACATCTACCTCGGCGAGCCCTTCGAACGCGTTGTCACGGACCAGCTCGCCTTCCTGGCGCGGCACGTCCCCATCGGCTCCGCACCCGGTGACGCCCCGGGACCCACGACACCCTGAAAGAGGTATACGAGATGCCCACCTACCCGATTGCGGGGAAGACCGTCTTCATCACCGGCGCAGCCGGAGGCATCGGTGCGGCCACCGCCCGCACGCTGCACTCGCGCGGAGCCAACGTGGTCCTCGCCGACCGGGGCATCGACGCCACATCGGCCCTCGCCCGCGACCTCGGCGGCGACAGGACACTGGCGCTGTCGGTGGATGTCACCGACCGCGCCGCCCTGGCCGACGCGGTGGGCCGTACGGTCGACCGGTTCGGCGGCCTGGATGTCGCCTTCGCCAACGCGGGGATCGCGGCCGATCCGCCGGCGACGATCGCTACCATCGACCCGGCCATGTTCGAGCGCGTCGTCGAAGTGGACCTGCTGGGCGTCTGGCGCACCGTTCGCGCCGCACTGCCGCACGTTGTCGCGGCGCGCGGGCACGTCCTGGTCACCGCTTCGGTGTACGCCTACTTCAACGGCATGACCAACGCCCCCTACGCCATGTCGAAGGCCGGCGTCGAGCAGTTCGGCCGCGCCCTGCGCGCCGAACTCGGCATCCACGGCGCCAGCGCCGGGGTGCTCTACCCCGGCTGGGTCCACACGCCCATCGCTGGAACAGCCTTCGGAAGCAACGACATCACCACCCGCATGCGCGAGATCGCCTTCCCGTCCCTGCTCGGCAAGGCCATCGCCCCCGCGCGCGTCGCGGACGCCGTCGTCCGCGGCATCGAGAACCGCTCGGCCCGTGTCATGGTCCCCCGCAGGTGGGTACCGTTTTCGGCCCTGCGCGGCGTCCTTAACCCCGTCACCGATCTCATCGCCGAACGCCACCCCGAACTGCGCCGACTCCTGCGCCGACTCGAGGAATCCGCCGCCCCCACAGGCAAGTCCCCGCAGACCGACTCACCGAGGTAGGCTGTCATGCCCCGTTACGACCTGGCCGGGCGCACCGTCGTCCTCACTGGCTCCACCGGCGGCCTGGGCGCCGCCCTCGCCCGGGCCCTGCGCGGGCGCGGCGCCAACCTCGCGCTGCTCGACCTCAGCCTCGCGGCCACCACGGCCCAAGCCCAGGACCTGGGAGACGAAACGGTCGCCCGTGGCTGGCACGCCGATGTACGCGACCTCGTCGGCCTGCAGCAAGCCATGGACGAGGCCGCCACGCACTTCGGGCGCCTCGACATCGTCATCGCAGGCGCCGGGATCGACACCATGGCCCCGATGGCGACCATCGACCCGTCGGCCTACGAACGTGTCATCGACGTCAACCTCAACGGGGTCTGGCGCACCTTCCGCGCGGCTCTGCCCCACGTCGAGGCCCAACGCGGCTATCTCCTCGCGATCTCCTCCATGGCCGCCTTCGTGCACTCGCCGCTCCAGATCTCCTACACCGCGAGCAAGGCCGGCGTGTGGGCGATGTGCGACAGCCTTCGCCTGGAGGTTCGCCACCTGGGTGTCGGTGTCGGCAGCGCCCACCCCACGTTCTTCCGCACTCCGATGATGGACGACGTGACCGCGGACCCGGCCGGGCACGCCCTCTGGGGAGGCAACTCCAAGGGGTTGTGGAAGATGGTGCCGCTGGAGAAGGTCATCGCCGGTATCGTCCGCGGCATCGAGCGCCGTGCGGACCGCGTCGTCGTCCCCAGGTCCCTCACCCTGACCGCGAACGCTCCCGGTCTGTTCCGGCCGATACTCGAACGTGTCGGTTTCCGCCCTCAGACGGTCCAGCGCGCCCTCGGCCTCGCCTCGGCGTCGGGCTGGCACGACTCGGCGGTGCATGAGCGCCACCAGGCCGGTTCCCGCTGAATTCCGGGCTGAAGGAAGCGGCCCAGGGGGCCGGCCGTTCAAGCACCTCGTAAAGTATTGGGAGCCATGACAATCAAGGTCACACGCACGACACGTCGGGCCGCCGCAACCCGTGCGGCCATTGTCGACGCCGCCGAGGAGCTGCTGGCCGCCGGGGGCCCCGAGGCGGTCACCTTGGAGGGCATCGCCGAACGCGCGGATGTCGCCGTGCAGACGGTGTACAACCGCGTGGGTGGCCGCGCGGCCGTTCTCATCGCGGTTGCCGAGCGGGCACTCGAGGACAACCGGACCTACATGGACGACGCCTACGCTGCCCCGGGCACCCCGGTGGAACGCATCAGGGCCGCCTCGGCCGCGTACGTCCGCTTCGCCGCCGAGCGCCCGCACCAGTTCCGCCTGCTGGCCGAGCCGCCGGACGAACCCGCGGCCCTGGAACGGGTCGCCGCGCTCGTCGACGAGCAGAACGCCAAACTCGCCGCCGCCCTGGCCGACGGGGTGGCCGACGGCTCGCTCGCCGCCGACCTCGATCCCGTCACCACCGCCACCGCGTTGTGGGCTGCCATGAACGGCGTTCTCGGCCTCTCCTGGCGCGCGGACCGACTCCGCGCTGACGCGTCCCATTTGACGGAACTCGTCGCAGCTGTGGAAAGGGTGGTTCTCCGCGGACTGCTCGCCCGCTGAAGTCCGCCCGGGGCCGCGCCCTCCACGAACCCGGATCCGAAGATTCGGCGGCCTTCTCGCCCGCTGCCGGTCACCCCTGTCATCGTCCCTTGCCAGAACACGCCGTCCGCCGTCGTCGTCCCGGTCATCTGCAGCGGGTTGTACAGCAGACCGAGGCTCAGGAAACGAGTGCTCGACCAGACCGCGTAGACGATGCCCACCTGCAGACCACGGGCGATTACGGGCACGGGGCGTGTGCGAGGCGATGGACCTGGACCCGGCTCCGAACAACATCAACAACGTCCGTTTGAAGCTCAAGCGCCTGACCGGGCGCAACATCCTGACCGAGCCAGAACCGAGGCTGTTCACCCTGCCACGTCCGTAGTCGTCAGGCGAGGGCGACTTCATCCACAACGACGAAACGGACATCAGCTCACATCCCGCCCTCTGAGCAGGAGATCGTCCGTCAGGCTGTGTTGTATTGCTGGCGCCAACGCCCGGAGTGACGATCTCCGTGTTATTGCCGCAGGTTGGCCTCGTCCGCCTTACGGAAGATTTCTCCGCACGTGGGGGAGGGCACCGACTCGCGGGCTGCAAGAGCGGTCAGCGTATGGCGCACTTCCGTGCTCAGCCGAAGGAGCTGAAGGCTGGTCTGGCCGCCCTTGTAGGCGTACAGGCGGAAGACTTTGACCGCGATTTCGTCGTGGTCGTCGGCGAAGGTGTCTGGGAGCCCGGCGAGTAGTTCGAAGTCTTGCTTGCCTGTCGCCGCGTCGGCCACGGCGCTGAGGGGCAGCGTCTCGAACTCTGCTGCGGATAAGGAAGTGTCCACCGCGACAGCGTGGGCGGCTAAGGCCGCGAAGACCTCAATGAGTCGTTCCCCCACCGCCACGTCAATGCCCCAGGAGTGCAGCCGCTCTCGGCGGCGACCCTGGCGCCATGGCTCCTGGTCCAGCAGTGGCAGCAGGACGCGGCCCAGGTACGCGCAGCGACGCCACAGCGTGTCGCGGTCCGAGGTCATGATCGATCCTCTCTGCAGCAGTCGGAGACCTGCCACCCGAGCGGCGCAGGCCCTCCAACTTCCCAGGGACTGTAAGACGTTCGGTGTAACTCCCGATCATGGAAGATGCATCGATGACCAGTGAGAACGTGTTCGGATCTGAGGCTGTCGAGCCCGTGGA
>NZ_JBVJAB010000063.1:0-19606 GCF_055591025.1 Streptomyces sp. NPDC041784 | reverse complement strand
GCGCAGAGCCCGCTCCTCCACCCGCCGCATCAGCCGCACCGTCCAAGCCATCCACACACTACTGACCTGCGACTATTCAGGATGAAAGAGGTTCAATGAGCGACGACGGAACTCGCCGGTGTTCGTCGGCATGCCACCGATCAGCCAACTGGTAGTTCGGAACGCCGAGAACCGGGACCAGACCGGCTGACTTCAATACAGTCGGACGTGAG
Organism: Streptomyces sp. NPDC041784; assembly: GCF_055591025.1. Taxonomy (NCBI): domain Bacteria; kingdom Bacillati; phylum Actinomycetota; class Actinomycetes; order Kitasatosporales; family Streptomycetaceae; genus Streptomyces; species Streptomyces sp. NPDC041784. The sequence goes on along the minus strand of NZ_JBVJAB010000063.1, from coordinate 19,394 downwards.
TCAACCTCTGCGGCAGTAGTTCGGAGAAGGTGTGTCGGGTATTTCCGTATTTCAGAGTGTCCGGTGCCACCCCTGACCTACGCTGATCGGGTTACTCCCCAGGCGCCTGCTCGGGTCCAAGGGCGGCGCTCTCTACGGTGCCAGCATGGCGTCGATGCAATTGCCTCTTCCGCTTCCCGTCAGCACGACCCCTTTGGTGACCGATTGGATCAGTGCCTGGTCCATGGTCGGCGCGGCCATTGGGACAGTCGCCGCCTTCATCACCGGCTTCATTCTCCTCCGGCAGGAGGTGGCCCGGGATCGCACGCAGAAGGCTATTGAACGTCGAGGGCAGGCTCGGCGCGTCCACGGATACGCAATGTGGCATGAGGCCGTGAGGCTGGGGCCCACCTGGATCCGCGAGGGGTACGCCTACGTGATCGAGAACAACAGTGACGAGCCGATCTATTGATCAGAAACTCAATTGGTTCTCTTCGAGGGTGTAGCGGACGTGGGGGCCGCCGAAGTAGCCGCGGACGATGTGGGGCTGGCGCTGGAGGCGATGGAAGAACCTGCGTGTCTCGGCTGCGAGTTGGGCCTGGTTCTGGGCCCTGCTGCTCATGGGCAGGCTGCGCTTGAGGTCAGCGTTGACGAGTTCGTCGGGGTTGAGTTCGGGTGAGTACGAGGGCAGGAAGTGCAGCTCGATCCTGTCGGCGTGGTCGGCCAGCCATGTGCGGACCGCGCGGGAGCGGTGTGCGGAGTGACCGTCCACCACGAGGTGGATCTTGCGGTCGAAGTGGCCTATGAGCCGGTCGAGGAAGCGGCACATGATCTTCGCGTCGAAGGTCTCGGTGAACACCATGAAGTGGATCCGGCCCTTCGTGCTGATCGCCGACATCGCGTTCACAGAGAACCGGTTGCCGCTGCGGCGCACGACGGGGGTGCGGCCCTTCTCGCCCCAGGTACGGCCGGTGACCTGATCGGAACGGATGCCGACCTGGTCGGCGAACAGCACCTCACCGTTCTCGGCCTTCGCCGTCGCCCGGATCGCCGGCCATGTCACCTCCAGCCAGGTCCGCACCGCCTCCGGGTTCTGCTCGACCGCGCGCTTGTCGGGCCGCTGGAACGACAGTCCCCAGCGCCGCAGGTACTTGCCCACCCCGGGCTCGGTCATCCGCACCCTATACAGCTTCGCGATCAGCTCACCCACCTGGCCACGCGTCCACAACTGGCCACGAAGACCCAGGTCACACGGCAGATGATCCAAAATCGCCTGCCGCACCGCCGCCTGCTCGACCCCGGACAGCACCTGATGCTCACCCACGCGCCGCCCACGCGGACGCGCGGTCAGCGCCTCACGCCCACCGGCCTGCCACTTCGCCCACCAGCCGTCCACCGCCCTGAGCGAGACCTTGAACACCGCCGCGACGTCCTCGCGGTCCCGGCCCTCCACCAGAGCGGCCACCGCCCGTAGCCGCAACGCTTCCTGCGCCGACGGCGACAACTGCCGTGCGTCCCCCACCAGTTCACTCACACAGCATGCAACGACCCGGAACGCTTACCGTTTCGGATCAATATGCCGCTGCTCTACCAGTGGTCTGTGGGCGGCGAGAACAGGGCGATCTCCATCGCCACGATCCGCTCGTCGCTCCACACGCTGCTGGCGGATACCGGCATCACCGACGTCAGCGGACAGCCGCTGACCTTCCAGCCGCTCACGCATCACAGGAGCTCACATTCTCAACCGGCCCAAGGCTTGCTGCACTGACCGTCTCGACCACACCGTTCGGCCGCCTGATCCGCAGTCCGCGATCGGTTTTGGAATCGAGGAGCGTGCCGCATATCTTGGAGTCATCTCTGCGGGTCACCTCGACGAGCGGCCCGTCAGGAGAAGAGCGGGGCCAGAACCAGATGCACCCGATGGCCACCAGCAGAGCGCCCAACGAGATCAGGGCCCACATCACCCCTTTACGAAGCTGCCCCACAGCGGTCTGTAGATGGGTGCGCCGGCTAGAGAACCACCTGGTCAGCAGCTGGTCATTGCCGAGGTCCACAATCTCGGGCCACCCGTATGCCGCTTTGTAGGCCCACACGATCGCTGCTGCCGCGCAACCGGCAGCCACCAGCGCGGCACCCCCGGCAAAGCCCCGCGCGCACGCGCTCAGGCCCGTGAACGCGTCCTTGCCCACCACCACCCCCGCCAGACCGAACAGTCCGACCAGCGCAGTTACCGCTGCGATCCACTTCTCCGCCGACGACCGGAGCGTGCTCTCCTCCGTCGCCGTCACCTCCTGCACCGCACGCAGGGCCGGCAGCAGGGAGGCGTCCGTTGCCGCGCGAACCGGCGCGGTAGCGTTCGCATCCAGGGCGATCGTGAAAAACCACCAGTTGCCGCAACTCATGACCGGCTGCGCGGCCGCGCCCTGGTGGTCCACGCCGCAGGCGCACTCGCAGATCCTGGTCATCCGCTCGGTCGGCGCAGCCGCAGCAGCCAGGCCGCTTTGACCGAAGGCCACGACGGACTCCTCCACGTCCTGCCTGGTGACGTGACCGCAATTCGGACATGGACCGCTGACGGCCAGGATCTCCCCTTCAGCCGACCGCACCACAGTCCAGCTGGCCAGCTCCTCGTCCGTGACCAGGTACTGCCCGTACCTGAACGGCACCGCATCATGCGCCATTGCACCAGGGTGCACGCATCCGTACAGCTGGGCCTGCGCATGCCGCCGGACGGCGTACTCCGGCACGCCTCCCGCAGGCGCCGGACCTACGCTGATCGGAGGCGAGGAGGAACCATGTGTGAGGATGGCGCAGGCTACTCGACGGTGGTCGGGCCACGAGGGCAGATCGAGTGGCTCATCGAATACTGGTCCCGTCTGGCCACGCCACGAAGACTCCAGATCGAGCGGCCTCAGCTCGTCGAACTCCGAGAAGTCGACCGGGACACCTCACGCCGCTTCCAAGACCCCGAGAGCCCGGCCATTGCCGTCGCCCACCACCGCGTCGGCCTCGGCATCCCGGGAACGGCGCAGTTGCAGGCCGAGCTAACGATTGGCCGCGTAGACCCACCGACCCGCTTACAGCTTGACTACCCCTTCTACCCGTGGGGACTGCAACTGCTGTGGGAGCCGGGATTCGAGTTCCAGGCCACCCACCAGGGGAGCGTCAACAGCTCGCGCCCATTCGACCCAGCCCAGCTGGACGAGCTCGTACGCAGCGCGCCGATCATCCCGACCAACCGGCAGGCCGGGGGCCCCAGGGTCGCGGTGCTGGACACTGGTGTTCGCGGGGCCGGATGCGACATGGTGGACTTCATCAACTGTGCTGGCCAGGCAGTCATCACGAGGCCTGCGGACGACCCGCACGGGCACGGTACAGCGGTCGCCGAGGTCATCAAGGCCGTCCAGGGCAGCGCGGTCATCCACCCCATCCGCGTTCTCAACGAGAACAACATCGGCCAGTCCTACGAAGTGCTGGCCGGACTGATGTATGTGCTGTGGTCGGGGCAGTATGACCTCATCAACGCCAGCCTGACCACGAAGAATATGGGAGCCTGCGCCACCTCGCTGGGCAGAAGCATCGACTACACCGTGCGCTACTGCTCCATGATGGTGAACCTACCCGTGCTGGTCGCCGCTGCGGGCAACGGCGGCAGCACCACCCTGAGCGGCTACCCGGCCAGGGTGCCGGAGGCCGTCGTCGCCCTCGCGCTGGATGACACGGGCGGGCGGGCGGCGTACAACTCCACGCCGCCTCCAGGGGCAGCCACAGAAGAAGCCTACGGCGGGAGCGATACCAGCCCACTCGGCAGCCTGGTTCATTCGACCGGTTCGTCAACGAGCTTGTGGGGCACCTCGTTCGCCGCCGCAGTCATCTCGGGCGCCTACCTCCCCTGAGAGCGCCATCTAACGGGCATCCATATCTGTCGTACTGCGCTGAGCGGGGCATCGACTGGACCAGGCCGACGTTGTGGCAGCTCAAGACGTTCCTGCACTGGCTCGTTGAGGAGCCGCTGCCGCCCCGGGGCCGCATCGCGTCGGCAGAGCCGCGCCACCGGGAGGAGAAGACCGCGAACGCCGTCGTCTCCACGACGGGCCGGTTCCTGGACTTCTGCTCGACCCGGGGGTGGGTGCCGCTGGACGTGGTGAACATGCTCTGGGAGCCGAAGTTCCTGCGAACACCGCCGCCGGGATACGACCTCGGGGAGGACGGCCAGTTCGGGTCGGTCCAGGGCCGGACGGTGAAGTTCCGGATTGCCATCGAGGGCTACGAATGGCTCGCGGATGACCAGATCGAGACGATCATCGGCCTCACCCGCAATGCCCGCGACCGGTTCCTGGTGACGCTGCTGGCGGTCACCGGTGCCCGCATCGGCGAGGTGCTGGGACTGCGGCGGGAGGACATGCACTTCCTGGCGAACTCCCGCTCGCTGGGCTGCCCCGAGGGCGGACCGCACGTTCACATCCGGCGCCGCTCGAACAACGCGAACGGGGCTCTGGCCAAGGCCCGCAAGCCGCGTTCGATACCGGTGGAAGCGGAAACGGTCGGCTTCTACTCTGAGTATCAGCACGAACGGGACCAGGTCGCGGAGGCCGCCGAGTCCGACATGGTCTTCGTGAATCTGTTCCGCCAGCCACTCGGACAGCCAATGAAGTACCACGGCGCGAAGGACCTGTTCGACCGGCTGGCGAGGAAAGCGGGGTTCGCGGCCCGGCCGCACATGCTGCGGCGCTCGGCGGCCACCCGCTGGATTCGCGGGGGCACCGACCCGGACGTTGTTCAGGACCTCATGGGCCACGTCTCGGGACAGTCGATGCAGCCGTATCTCCACTCGACCAGCGCGGAACGGCGCGAGGCAGTGGAACGTGGCACCGCCCACCGGAAGGCCCACGCGTGAGCATCGCCACGGTCACCTCCCTGCCGGGGTCGAAGGGCGGTTTCTACACCCGTGCCGCCATGGAGGACTGGCGGGCCTGGCTCCGCGAGGCCGTGGTGGAGGACTGGCGGCCGGACGAGTGGCAGCCGGAACTGTGGCTGTTCACCGGTGACCCGGACAACCCGCGGACCGGAGTTTGGAAGTGCCCCGTTCTCCGCTGCGAGACCCTGATCGGGAACAAGACCCACTGCACTGTCTGCGCATCCCGGTTCCGGGAGGGAACCGCGGACCTGGAGACGTTTAACGCGACCAACGTGCCCAACCCGAAGCGGACGTTCGGCGGCAAGCGCCAGAACTGCCGTGTTGGTGAGGGGACGTGCCAGCGAGAGCATCACACACTGGGTCTTTGCAGTCCGCACATGTCGAACTGGCACCGGCACCGCAAGATCAAGCCCGCGGCGGTGCTGGAGGACTGGATGCGCACGCAGCGGGCCTTGGGGCCGATGCCGGCCTGCGTGGTCACCGGATGTCCCCGGGACGGCAATCACGCCGAGAACCTGTGCCTGAACCACCGCCGGGACTGGCGGGCGACCGCGCGAGCCGACCGGCTCGACGTCCTGGACGAAAGTGCCCGCAGGGTATGGGCGGCAGCCCAGTTTCCCTACACGACGGCCGCACAGTTCTCGTTGGCACCGCTGGCGGAAACGGTGAGGCTGGAGCTGCTGTTCGCGTTGCAGCAGCGCGAGGAGCGGACCCAGATCGTCTATCCCCGACCGGTCAGGCTCGCGGCGAAACTGATGCTTGGCCTGTCCTCGATCGCCGTCGGCGACAGCTGCCCGAGCCCGGAAAACACGGGGGACACCAACCTGGCGAGTTTCCTGCGGTGGACGCGCAGGGCCGTTGAACGGGCCCACAAGACGTTCCTCGGCCTCCCGCCGACCCACGGCACGGTCTGGGATCTCACCGAGCTTCAGATCCCATCGAAGCTCACTCGTTCGGGGGTCCGGACGATTCCGGGAACGGTGGATTTCACCGAGATCCAGCAGCCCTGGATGCGTGAGCTGGCGATGACCTGGGTGGAGACCGCACGCCCGGAGAGCGGGAAAGTGCGGGACGGCATCCGGGGCCTGGTCGTGGCCTCCAGGCCCTCTACTCGCTGCCCGGCGGCGGCATGATCCCGGCGGACCTGTCCTTCGCGGACATGGAAGTGATCGTGGATGCCTTCCGTGCGATGCCCCGCCGGGACGGCACCGACTCATGGGCCCCAAGGGTAAGCGCCTCTACCTGACCAGCTTCTTCGAAGTTCTCGACTACGGCCGCCGCACGGGACTTCTCGACCAGGTGGCGGGGAAGTTCGCCCGCCACAGTTCGCACCGCATCCCTGATGCGGTCCAGGACGAGGATGAGATCGGCAAGGCGATCCCGGAGTCGGTGATCCGTCAGCTCGACCAGCAGCTGGACCTTCTCGGCGAGGCCATCCCCTACGGAACGCTGGCCTCCGAGGACATCAAGGCGATGTTCCAGACCGTCTACCTCGTGCTGCGAGACACCGGGCGGCGGCCCCAGGAAGTGACCCGGCTCGCCCTGGACCGCCTGGAGAAGGACGGGGACGAACACCAGCTGATCTGGGACAACTGTGAGACTCATGGGGCGCCGTCCGGGGCCAGGGTCTGACTCGTGGGACAACTCGCCCAGGCTGCCTTGTTTAGGATCTGTCGGCCTGTGGTCCCGGGCGGTGCTTGCTGTCGCCGGACTGGCGAGCGTGTCTCGATAGGGGCCTTGCCGCACCAGGCACCGTCACAGTTCTGACCGCCCACCGGCCCGACGGCGGCCACAGCCCCGTGCCGATCGAGGAGCCGCGTGACCATCACCGGCTTGCCCCAGCCGACTCTGCCCGCGCAGCCGGAAGAACCGCTGGCAGAGGACGTGGTCCTGGGGGTGGACACTCACAAGGACGTGCATGTCGGCGCCGTGATCACCGTGCTCGGGGTGGTCCTGGCCCACCAGGAGTTCCCGGCCACCGCCGTCGGATACCGCCAACTCCTGGCCTGGGCACGCTCGTTCGGCACCCTGCGCCGAGCCGGCGTGGAATGCACCGGATCCTACGGAGCGGGCCTGGCACGCTTCCTGAGCCGGGAGAGCATGCAGGTCGTCGAGGTCAACCAGCCGGACCGCGCCATCCGCCGCAAGCGCGGCAAGACCGACGCTGTGGATGCGGAGGCCGCGGCCCGCGCCGTGCTGTCCGGACGCGCTGACGTCACGCCCAAGACCGGTGAGGGCCCGGCGGCCGACATGCGCGTGCTGCGGCTGGCCAAAGAGTCGGCCGTCAAGGCCCCGCACGCAGGCGAAAAACCAGCTCAAGGCCGTGCTGCTCGGAGTTGATCCCGCGCTGCGTGAGGCGCTGTCCAAGCTCACCAACGCGGCACTGATCGCCAGGTGCGCCGGCCTTCCCGACGCCGACGACGCTGCCGTCTTCACGCTCCGGCTGCTGGCCCGGCGCATTCAGCAGATGACAGCCGAGGTGAAGGAGCTTGCCCGCCGGGTCACCAAGGCCGTCCGTCGCTGCCATCGGCAGCTTCTGGATGTCATCGGCGTCGGACCCGACAGTGCCGCTGCCCTACTGATCGCCGCCGGCGACAACCCGGAACGGCTGGCCAGCGAGGCCTCGTTCGCCGCCCTGTGCGGAGTCAGCCCGGTCGAACAGTCCTCCGGGAAGACCCAGCGCCGGAGGCTGAACCGCGGGGGAAACCGACAGACCAACGCCGCCCTCTACCGCATCGTCGTGACCCGCCTCCGCCGGGACGCCCGCACACGTCTCTACCTCGAACGCCGCACGAAGCAGGGCATGTCCAAACGCGAGATCATCCGATGCCTCAAACGCTACGTCGCCCGCGAGATCTTCCGTGAGATCCAGCCAGCGTCGGCCCTTGATGCCCCGCCTTCTAGCACTTGACGCAACATAGGGGCATCCACAAGTCGCGGCGGAACAAACGCCTGGAGATCAGCCGCGAGACCGCCTTCGCTACCCAGGCGTGGCTCGAGATCTGCAAGACCTTGAAGATCCCGGCCCGCTCGCGCACCTTCCTGTTCCCCGCGGCGTCGAGCCATGCCCACGACGCGTGCATCGACTCAGGCACCGTGGCCAAGATGCTGCGGAGCTGGGTCGACAGCCTGCCGACACTGATCACCGACGCCGTCGACAAGGACGGCCGCCCCCTGGAGTTCGACCGCAGCCGGATCTTCGCCTACGCCTTTCGGCACACCTACGCTCAGCGGCACGCGGACGCCGGTACGCCCCTGCACACCCTGCGTGACCTCATGGATCACAAATCGGCAGATACCACTCTTGGATACTTCCGGGTCTCTCTCGAGCGGCGCCGCAAGGCAGTCGAGACGATGCGGCTCCACGTCGTGGACCGCTCTGGGCAGGCGGCGCCGACCTCGTCGGCCACGGCGTACGAAGCGCGCTCGGTGGCCGTGCCGTTCGGTAACTGCACCGAGCCGTCGAACGTGAAGGCCCGCGGCGGGAGTTGCCCGATCCGGTTCCAGTGTTCCGGCTGCGGCTTCTACCGTCCCGACCCTTCGTTCCTTCCGGCCGTCGAAGATCACATCCGCGCGCTCAAGGCGGACCGAGAGACCGCTCGGGCCATGCAGGCCGCCGAGTTCGTCATCCGCAACATCACCGACCAGATCGAGTCTTACCAGTCTGTCGTTGTCGGCATCCGCAGCAAGCTCGCCGCGATGCCTGAGGACGAGCGGCGCCATATTGAAGAAGCGTCCGCGGTGCTGCGCAAGGTCCGCGCCGCAGCCCCGCTTCCGTTCCTTCCCGTTCCCACCGTCCCCGCCAGGAGCACGTCCGATGAGTGAGTCCCGTTCGCCCGCGCAGGTCCTTCGCGATGCCCGGCAGAAGGACTCGCGTACCAAGCGCGCCAGGGTCCTGTCCGTCGTTGATCAGCTCGTCGCCGACGAGGAACCGGTCACCTTTACGGGAATGGCCCGCGCCGCGAACGTCTCGCACTGGCTGGTCTACGCCGACGGGGTGCGCGAGCACATAGAAGCCGCTCGCCTGCGTCAGTTCCGCACCGCGCGCGGTGAGGCCCGCGGCCAGGCCAAGGCCCCTGCTGGCTGGAAGGTCGAGCAAGAGATCGTTCGCGAGGAGAACCGGCGCCTACGCGCCGAGGTCGATCGCCTCAAGGCGACGGTCCGCCGGAGCCTGGGCCAGCAACTCGACCAGCTCGGCGCCGCCGACCTCGGCGCACGGGTGGACGAACTCACCGCCGAGAACCGGAAGCTGCAAGACGACCTCACCGAGGCCCTGACCCAGGTCAAGGAGCTGACGGGCAAGATCGCCGAGGCCGAGGACGATCTGACCAGCGCACGGACCAGCCTGCAACGCATGATCCGGTCTGAGAACCAGAGCATCGCACCGTAGCCAGCATGGTCAGGCCGTGAGGTCGAGGAAGTCAGCGCACGTCCGGCGGGACAAGGGGACGCGGCAGTCATCCAGGTGCGGCAGAGGGGGGCAAAGGATCAGTTCTTGCCGGTCCGAGGCGCGGCGCCGTACCGCTTTGCCGCGTGCCGGGCAGTCGCTCTGCGGGCGCCCGGACCGAGCGCGGCGGGGGCCGGCAGGCGGTCCCCGTGCGCTCCGTGCGCTGCTCCCTGGCTTCGCGTTACCACTTCCCTTGTCCTCGGCGCTCCGCGCCTCACGGTCCCCACCCGCAACCGGACGGCGCCGCCGCCCAGTCCTGCGACCTTGCGGTCATTGGTAGGCGCTGAGGGCCGCGAAGTACAGCCCGCACGCGCTGCCGGTGGTACTGACGCCGATCAGGACGGCCTTGGCGGGGCTAGTGCCGCTGCGCCAGGCGGTGAACGCGGTGACGGAGCCGATGTGCAGGGCCACGGACAGGGCCAGCATCAATGCCAGCAGCTGGAGCGGGGTCATCGTGTTGTCTCCCTCGAGTGAGGCTCGGTGGCCCACTGGTAAGGGCCGGTTCAGGATCCACGAGATCTGTCCGGCGGTGCGTCCTGCTGCTCTCTGTCACCGGGTCGGACATCGATGTGCATGTGTGCTGGTGGCAGGCCTAGCCTTGAAATGTCCGGTGGTGTCGGTTCAGGACATCGCACGACGTACCGGGGATGGTATGGGCAAGACTCCGGACCTGTTCGAGGACCTACGGCGGGTGGGTGCACTCAAGCGCGACCGGCTCAGCCGGCAGCCGTCGGACAGCGCACTGGCCAGGGTGGCAGGTGTGGCCCGTGACACGGTCGGGGCGTGGCTGCGCGGGGAGCGTTTTCCCCAGGATCTTGATGCGCTGCTGACCGTAATGGCGCAGATCCGGGTCGAGGCCACCCGCAAGAAGATCACGAACACGCCGTGCGACGGGATGGCGGGTCAGACGGTCGCTGACCTGCTGGACGGGAGCCGCTGGCGCGCAGAGCATGACGCGGAACGCAAGCGCCGCGCACAGGCCGATCAAGAGGCCGTCGAGCGTCAGCAGGCACAGGCGGCCCTGGAGCTCGATGAGCGGCGTGCCCGTCAGGCAGCGTTGGCGGACCGTGCCCGCCCTGTACGGTCCTGGACAGCCCAGCGGCTCGGGGTGCACCCGGCCGTTCCTGGGCAGCCCGCTGGGCCGGGGGGCGCCGGATTCGTTCTGCCCCTCTACGTGCCCCGCCCGCACGACACCGAGCTGCGCGAGCGTCTGGCCGCTGCCGTCGTCAACGGGGCTCCACCGCTGTTGGTGGTGGTGCGGGGTGGGTCGTGCACCGGCAAGACCCGCACTGCCTTCGAGGCCCTGAACGCGGCCGTGCCGGACGACTTCGATCTGATCTTCCCCGCGAACGCTGACAGTCTCCTGGCCGTGCTTACTGCGGGCGCTCTCGGCCCTTGCACGGTCCTATGGCTGAACGAGGCCCAGGACTATCTGGCGGGCCCCGCAGGCGAAGCAGCGGCATCCGAGCTGCTACGCCGTCTCGACACCGACGGGCCTCTCATCGTGCTCGCCACCCTGTGGCCCGACCATGACAAGACACTCACCGCCACCCCTGACCTCGGCAAGGTCGACCCGCATCGGCATGCCCGAGCCTTGCTGGCCCAGGCCCACCGCGCCTACATTCCCCGCTCTTTCGCCGACGATCTGGACGCCGTCCGCCGCGTGGCTGGCCACGACCAGTCCCTGGCCACTGCCCTGGCGGCCGACAGCGCCGACCTCACCCAGGTCTTGGCCGCGGGACCGGACCTAATCACTCACTACGAGCACCCGACTGGCGTGCACGGCGTCTATGGCAGGGCTCTGATCAGCGTCGCCATAGACGCCCATCGCCTGGGCGTGGCCAGCCCGCTCCCCCTCACCTTCCTCGAAGCTGCCGCCCCCGGTTACCTCACCGACGCTGAGCGCGCCGGTGCCACCGTCGATTGGTTCACCGGAGCCCTCACATACGCCCATACCAAGATCAAGGAGGTCAGCTCCGCCCTGCAGGACGTGCCCCGCACCTCCGGGATGGGTGCGGTTCCTGGCATGGTCCGCCTGGCTGACTACCTTCAGCAGCACGGCCGCCACGCCCGGTGGACCGTATGTCCGCCCGCATCCTTTTGGGACGCCGCACACGCTCACCTCACAAACCCCAATGACCTCATAAACCTCGCCACAGCGGCCCGCAGCCGGCATCGCCTCCAATGGGCCTACCACCTCTTTGACCGGGCAGCCGACGCCGGCGACACCAGAGCCCTACTCATCTTGGCCGGGATGCGGGAGAGGGCTAGGGACCGGGAAGGAGCCGAAACCCTCTACCAGCAGGCCGTCGACGCCGGTGATACCACCGCCCTGTTCCGTCTGGTCGATATGCGGCAGGAAACCGGGGACTGGGAGGGCGCCGAAACCCTGCTGCGCCGGGCCGCCGACGCCGGCGACACCAGCGCCCTACTCCACTTGGCCGAGAGGTGGGAGAGGGCTGGGGACCGGGACAGCGCCGAAACCCTGCTGCGCCGGGCCGCCGACACTGGCGACACCAGCGCCTTGGTCGGCCTGGCCAAGATGAGAGGAACAGCTGGGGACTGGGAGGGTGCCGAAACCCTGGCCCGCCGGGCCGCCGACGCCGGCGACACCAGCGCCCTACTCCACTTGGCCGGGATGCGGGAGAGGGCTAGGAACTGGGAGGGCGCCGAAACTCTCTACCGGCAGGCCGCCGACGCCGACGACACCAGCGCCCTACTCCCGCTGGCCAAGATACGGAAAGAGGCTGGGGACTGGGAGGGTGCCGAAACCCTGGCCCGCCGGGCCGCCGACGTCGGCGACACCAGCGCCCTACTCCACTTGGCCGGGATGCGGGAGGACGCCGGGGACCGGGAAGGAGCCGAAACCCTCTACCAGCAGGCCGCCGACGCCGGCGACACCAGCGCCCTACTCCACTTGGCCGGGATGCGGGAGGACGCCGGGGACCGGGAAGGAGCCGAAACCCTCTACCGGCAGGCCTCCAACGCTGGCGACACCAGCGCCCTGTTCTACACGGCCAAGATGCGGGAGGAGGGCGGGGACCGGGAAGGAGCCGAAGTCCTGGCCCGGCAGGCCGCCGACGCCGGTTACGCCACCGCACTAGTCCGCCTGGCCTGGATGCGGGAGGAGGGCGGGGACTGGGAGGGCGCCGAAACCCTCTACCGGCAGGCCTCCGACGCCGGCGACCCTGACGCACTAGCCCATCTGGCCGAGATGCTGGAGGGGGCAGGGAACCAGGCGGACATCGAAGCTCTGCTCCGACGGGCCGCCGATGCTGGCAAGACCAACACCCAGATGCTGAGTTACGGCCTGTTCAAAGAACAATGGCCGTACGGGCTGGACCCGGATGGCACGCCCACATCCCCATGGCAGCAGTCCATTTGAACCTTCCCCTTGATCGTGGACACCTGGAGACTGGGACGTGAGGTTCCAGAGGAAGTAGTGCCAGGTGGGCAGCAAGAGCAACCGCAACCGGCGGTACACGGAGGAGTTCAAACGGGACGCGGTCGCGCTCGTGTGCTCCTCCGGGAAGACCGTCACCGAGGTGGCCCGGCAGATTGGGGTCAGCGCCGAGGGGCTGCGGAACTGGGTCAGGCAGGACACGATCGATCGCGGGGGCGTAGCGGGTGGAGGCGGTGGCCGTGCTGCGGTGGTTGCCGTACTCGTCGGTGTACGAAGGTGGTGCCTCGATCCGAGCCATCGCAGAGGAGCACGGAAGGTCATACGGATTCGTCCATGCTCTGCTTGGCGAGGCTGACACGACCATGCGAGGCCGTGGCGGGGCTCTCCGAAGGGCAGGCGTATAGCCGCGGGAACGAGAGGTCGACGAGGCCACAACGGCAGCGGGGCCCCACCGACCGATGGGGCCCCGCTTTCGCAGGGGCAACTTTCTACGCGCCCTTGGCGGCTTCCTTGAGCTTGGAGCCCGCCGAGACCTTCACCCCGTATCCGGCTGCGATCTCGAGCGGCTCGCCCGTCTGGGGATTGCGGGCGGTGCGAGCGGCACGGTGGGTGCGCTCGAAGGTCAGGAAGCCGGGGATGGTGACCTTCTCGTCGCCCTTGGAGACGATGCCGCCGACGACTTCGGCGAAGGCTGCCAGCACTGCGTCGGCGTCCTTGCGGGTCACTTCGGCGCGGTCTGCGAGCGCGGCCACCAGCTCTTCTCTGAACTAGGCGATGACCGCCATGTCCCGTCCCGGTCAGCTCTGTAAAATTCTGTCAACTAGCGTTCACGAGCGTCTGACGGGTGCCAGGGTGATCTCAGCATTAGTTCATGAGCACCTCTCAGAAGCGGAACCCGGAGCCGAGCCCGGAGCAAGAGCCGGAGGCTTCCATGGAAGCCCAAAGCGAAGAAGTGAAGCGAGCCGGACTCCGAGTCGGCCTGGCATTGGTATCGGCTGCTGTCGGGGGCGCAACCAAGGCAGTTGTCGAGCACTTCCTTAAAAACGATCAGTGAATGCGGCCAGGGGGGCGTGATAGGAGTGAGGCTGAGCCTGATTGCACTGCCATCTGAATCGGAGGTCCCGCCGGGGCCTCACCGCAATCTACTGACAGCTCTGCACGATCTGTATCGACTAGCCGGTTTTCCAAGCACTCGGGTGATCAGCAAGGTGATCACCCGATCGGAATTCGCCAAGGACTCTATGTCCCACCAGACCGTCGCGAATATTTTGACGGGTCGCCGCGTGCCACGCTGGCTCAAAGTGGAAGCACTGGTGGACGCGTTGTTCACCCTCGCGAGACGCGAGACGGCACTGTCCGAGCTCGATCGTTTCCGATCACTGTGGGAGTCAATCCACTTTCCCGCAGGAGACCACCACGGAGAGATCCCTGAGCCTGAGTCTCCTCCACTCACCCCACCAGAGCCGATCCAGAAGACTGAGACCGGCAGGCCGGTGGAACCTGAGTCCGAGCAGGAAAGTCCACCGACGTCCGATGCGGGGCAGGGAAAGTGGCAGGTGCTGCTGGATGCGCCAACGAGTGAGAAGAACTCACTTCACACTCGTATAGTCGCGGCGGGCTGGAATGGTCCAGAGATGTTCAACATCTCGCTCCTTGCCGGGGTATGTCAGATTGAGTTGAATCTCCGACATCCCATGGGCAAGGAAATCTGGGAGGTCATGGACGGAGAAGATTCACAGGCGGCAACGACACTCGCCCTCCTTCTTATCTCCTGGGCCCGCATGGAAGACGAAATGCCTTCGGGACGGGCCATGGAAAGAATCAAGAAAGCTCGAATTGACTGGAGCCGATATGCGCGCCTGTTCGTCGAGCAACTCAGCAAGTAGTCACAGCTGATCATCGAGAATCATCAGTGTTGATGACACGGGCGGCGATCTGATCAAACGTGGGGATCCCCATGAAGGTCGGAGAGTTCCTGCGTTCTTGCCGTGCGTCGAGTTGGGCGATCTTCTCTTCTGCCGCGGCGAGACTGACAGAGAGTCCTTCGACTTCGCCTAGCCAGCCCTCGCGTTGTGCTTCCGCGATCCGGTCAGCGAGGTTGTCGCGGATCTCGATCAGGCGGGGCCTTTCTGCGGGGGAGACGATGAGGACTGGGCATCGAACGCGCGGGCGTGTTCGTGGATGCAGGGAGTGCTGAACGAGCGGCCGCAGGTGCCGATGGAGACCTTGCGCCGCTCGAAGTGGCCCAGGAACTCGGTCCACTCCTCGTCGGACGGGACGCGGTATTCATCGGTTGGCCGCATGGCTCGTCGACGGGCCAGGAAGGCCAGATGGGCTTGGACGGCCTCGTCTGGATAGACCGCCTTGTAGCCGAGGGTGACGTTGATGTCCTGGTGCCCGGCGATGACCTGGGCGATGTGCGGGGGCAGACCGCCGAGGACTGCATCGGTGATGAACAGTCGGCGGAAGTCGTGCGGCGTGAAGTGCAATGGGCCGCCGGTGACGGAGTCCGTCAGCCCGGTGTGCGCGAGCGCGGTGGTGAGCATCTTCCGGACGGCGCCCGAGCTGATCGCCCGGTTCTCGTAGCCGCGGTGTCGCTGGAACAGCAGTGGTGCAGGCGGCAGCCAGGTGCGCTCGTAGTGGTCGTAGGCGGGGACCAGGGGGACTCGACCGTTCTTGTCGCGGACCCGGCGAATGATCGTGGAGAGGACCTCGGCGAGCTCGGGGCTGACGACCAGGAGCCGTTCCGTGTCGGTCTTCGACGGAACGACCTGCAGGAGCGGGATGAGCTCGCCGGTGGTGGGAAGCCGGTATTGGATCAGGCCGTGGTGGGAGAGCTCGGTGAGTTCCTCGACCCGGATGCCGGTGGCCCGAAGCACCTCGACGATGGCGAAGGCCCAAAAGGCATGGTCCTCCTCGCGCCCGAGATCACGTCGGTGCCCGATAACGGGGTCCTCGGCCAGCACTTTGGCTGCCGCCGACCGGCGCGGGGCAACGCGTACCAATGTCTGCCCGACGGCGGTGAACGTCTCGCCCGGTGCAGCGTCGCGGGCGGCAGCCAGCACGGCGGCGGCGTCCTTGCGCCGCTGGTCGACACTGCGGACCAGGACCGGCAGCACGGGCAGACGCTCGCGGGTGCGGGCGTCCATCCGTGATTTGCGGCGCCGCTTGTCCTTCTTGCGGTTGATCTCCTCGCTCCCGATCGGGCAGGGGGCGACCCAGCCGGCCCAGCGAGCGGGATCTTCGACGGCCCAGTGCGCCAGGTCCAGGTAGAAGGCCCGCACCGGGGTGAGGCACTCGCGGTAGTTAATCCGTGGTGCCTCGGTGGTGATCCGGCGGCCGTCGGGGGTGCGGACGGTCTTGGTGGTGGTGCGAAGCCGCTTCTTCCAGGCGTCAGCGACGTCAGTCGGCAGGTGCAGGCTGTCGATGCACGGGTGGTGCCGTTCCAGGTCGGACCAGAACAGCTTGGCCAGGTAGTAGGACAGCGCATCCAGGCTGTTGTAGTCCAGTGCCGGCTGACGTTCTCGCAGGTAGTCGACGAGAAGGTCGCGGACGGGGCGGCAGACGATGCCGTAGCGGTCGATCAGCTCTTCGGGCGTGCGCTATCCGCCCGTCCGCAGTTCGCGCAGCGTCGCCGGAGCCTGATCGTCGAAGACATCCAGGTCGTGCAGGACCCGATAGAACAGGTGGGTGGCTCCAACGGAGGTGCCGCGTAGTTCGGCCTCGATTTCCAGCAGCTCCAGGACGTCGCCCGGGACGATGTCGGCGATGATGCCGCCCTTGGCGACGAGGATCTGGGCAGCGCGGTAAGCGGTGCGGGTCGCCGCGGCCGTGTTGACGCTCGGATCCGTAGCGCAGCGTTCTCGCAGCCGGGCGAAGCCGGTAGGGTCGCGGTGCTGGGCGAGCATGCCGACGAGCGCGCTGCTGCGAAGCGACGAGGTGATCAGCCAGGGCAGTGAGGGCCGGACGAGGTCGGCGCAAAGAGCCGGGTGCACCGCCCGGAAGAAGGACTCCTGACGCCAGGGGACCTCGTGTCCGCGCTCACGCATCCAACGCAGCGGAATATCCCGCCAGTTGGCGCCGTCATCGTCGGCGCCGCTGGCCAGCCAACGCTCCTGCCAGGTGGCCCCGGGCTGATCGGCCAGCCAGTCCAGCAGCAGGCCAAGCCCGAACCTTCGACCGTTGTTGTCACAGGCCGGGGCGAAGGGCTCAGCGGCCAGCCGGCCCCAGAACTCCTCGCGGCTCTGACCGGTCGCGGGCCATGAATCTTCCCGCGGCCGCGCTCGGACCAACTCCGTGACCGACCGCGGCGGCGAAGCCGCCGCGGCCTGCGCGGTCTCCAGCGTCGTGGTCATCAGCGGGCCGTCCCGAACAGCACGTCCAGCGACTCGGCCGAGTAGCCAGGGGCAGCGGCGGGCGCGGTGCGAGCAGCGGCCTGTCTCGTCTGCTCGGCATGATGAGCCAGCAGCCGCCGGATGACCTCCTCCTTGCGGGGCGTGAGGTAGATCTGGGTAGTGGTCAACTGCGCATGTCCAAGGACGAATTGGACATCGGTGAGTGGGAGACCGGGGTCCTCGGCCATCCGGTAGGCGGCGGTGTGCCGCAGCGCGTGCAGCGTCGCCGCGGTGCCGGCCTTGTTGTTGGCCCGCTCGAACATCCGGTGTGCCGCGTGGTAGGTCAGCGGCCGTGACGGGTTGCGCAACGTCCACCACAGAGGAAGCCGCCGCCCCTTCGGGATCGCATCGTGGGCGGAGTGCCTGCGCGTCCTCAAGCCGGGCGGGCATCTGGCCGCGTTCGGCGCGACCCGCACCTACCACCGCATGGCCGTGGCCGTGGAGGACGCCGGATTCAAGCTCCGTGACTCGCTGCACTGGCTGTACGGCACCGGGTTCCCCAAGGGCCAGGACGTCGGCAAACTCATCGACCGGCGCCGTGACGACCACCCCGCCCGCCGCCGCTTCACCGCCGCGTTCGCCATGATCCGGGACGCTGCCGGGTGGACGAACCCGCAGATCGACGCCCTGTTCGGCTACAACGGCATGGCGCAGCTAGTGGGCGCGGCACCAGCGGTTCGGCAAGAGCCGTGCCGAGCTCACCACCAGGACGAACGCCGGCGGCGCGGCGCTCTACCTGCGGTGGTGCCGTGCGACGGGGCGCGATTAGCGGACGGCGCCCCGCGACCTGGGCCTGTTCATGGTCTGGCTTTAAGAATGCTGGTGGTCCCGGAGGACTGGGTGTGGCTGATAGTGACCTGCCGTTGATGGCCTTGACCGGTCACCGCTTGTGCGGGCTGCACGGTATATCCCACGGCCCGCCACCCGGACCGTAATTTCATCAACGCGCGTTTAAGGCATTACTTAACATGCAGTGACAAACAGGATGAATCGCGCCTGTCGCCATCGAGAGCCATGAGCTACCGTCGAGTATGTTCGTCAACACCTGTAGATGGCTGGCTCTGGCGCCCTTGGCATGAAGACCCTTCGCCTCGCCGCAACCATCTGGCGGTGGAAGCGCGTGACTAAAGGAGGCACGAGTCTTGCTCGACACCAGGTTCACATTTAGGAGACTCCCCACTCCGACTCGACTCGGAATGCCTTCTCCGGTGCTGTGATGGGTAAAACTAACAATGCATCCGAGAACTCGGCTTCGAATCCCCCGGATCGCTATATGATTCCCAGGGAGGTGGAACACCGACTCGGTATTTCACCTTCAACACGGCGTCGGTGGACGAATCGCGGTCTGTTGCGCGCCGTTCCTCTTGGCCCGTACTACCGCCCCGGTCCAGGAGACAATCGGGGAGGGAACAGGAATGGAAGTCGGGTGCGCTACAGCGAACATCAGGTCAACGACCTTTTCGAGCGCATCAAGAACGGTGAGCTTGCCCGCTCACCCAAGCCCCTGGATCCCTAGGTCGCACAGGCCACGAGAAGCTGGAAGCATTCTAGGGAAGGGGCACATGGCCGAGTCAGATGCACCGTTTGACCGGTGGCACAAGAGCTATCCGAAACAGGGCGACGTGCCGTGCAAGTGCGGCACGAAGAAGAACCAGCTGTACCCGTCTGCCGACCACGGGCGGGGTCTACAGTGGCAAGCTCGCTACACAGATCCAAGCGGGAAGCCCCGTCGGCCGACATTCGACACGTGGGAAGCAGCGCGGGATCACCTGGACACGATTCGAGCGGCTCTGCGCGACGACTCGTGGGTGGCCCCCGAGCCTGGATTGAAGCCCGTCGCCTTCTACGCGGACGAGCTGATCGAGCGCCGGAAGAAGAAAAAGAAGAACAACAACACAACCAAGAACTACGAGAGCCACCTCCGGTGTCACATTAAACCGTTCGCGGGAACCAGACCTTCACGTACGCTCACACGCCGGGACACGATGGCTTTCATCGATTTCCTGCTGGATAGGCCGGGTCTGGATGCGACGTCCAGCGTGGTCCAGGTGTACAAGACCTGGCGGATCCTCATGAATTACATGGTCGATGCGGACGTTCCCTTGCCCGCCAACATCTGCGCTCGCATCGAACTCCCCGATGTCGATCCGCGCGTCAGTGAGCGTTTTCAGCGTTGGCGCTCCAGGGTGAGGACGGCAGCGGCGATGACCGTCATGCGGTTGGGGCTGCAGCGGGCTCTGCGGAAGACGCGCC
>NZ_JBVJAB010000062.1:0-20649 GCF_055591025.1 Streptomyces sp. NPDC041784 | reverse complement strand
AGCGCGCGCACGCCGTCACCCGGTCCATACAGAGAACGCATCGCGTACGTCCCGGATTTGGTGACCTTCACGGCTTCCCTGTCCGACAGCCACTTTGAGTGAATCGGCTCGGGCGCGGTCAGGCCCACGCCCACGCCGCCTCCCCCCATGGGGGTCTTGCCTGCGACCAGCAGCCCGGCCCGGTCCCGGCCGCCTCGGCAGCGGCCAGGCGCTCACGTGCGAGCACCGCGAAAGTGGTCTGCGGGGGTGCCGACCACGACGGAAGGATGGGTCATGGGCGGGGTCTGCGGGCGTGGAGGACGAAGGCCGGGGGTGTGTTGCGCCATATGGTGCGGCTCGGGACGACTTCCTCGAAGCGGTTGGCCATCAGTTCGCGGAATCGACGGGCGGGGGTGAGGGGAACGGCGTGGAGGTAGGTGAACGCGGTGAAGGCACCCGCCGGGGCGAGCACCGCGGCTGTCGCGTCCATGAGCTGGTGTTGGGTGGCGGAGGGAAAGAGGGCCCAGGGCAGGCCGCTGACCACCACGTCGGCCTTCTCGATGCCGCGCTCATCCAGCAGGTGGCGCAGGTGCACGGCGTCGCGCTGGATCACCTCCGCTCCCGGGTGGCGGTGACGCAGGCGCTGGGCGAGGAGTGGATCGATCTCGACGGCCAGGTGGCGGCCGCGGCCGCCCAGCCGGCGCTGGATCTCGGCGGTGAACGGTCCGGTGCCGGCACCCAGTTCCACCACGACGGGCTCGCCGCGTTCGGGCACCGGCGCGCAGACCGCCTCGGCCAAGTGCCGCGAGCTGGGGGCGATTGCCCCCATACGGGCCGGTGCGCGCACCCACTGCCGCAGGAACAGGGTGTAGTCGTTCGGCTCCTGCAAGGGCCGCCTGCAGAGCGGGCAGTGCCGGGCTGTGTGGTGCGTGGTGCTGGTGGTCATGTCGGTGCCCTTGTCGGGGAGTGCGGGGGTCGATCGTGTCGGTGTGAACGGGCAATGTGCTGTGGGTCCCGTCGGTGGCGCAGCGGCCGGTTCTGTTGAGGGCGGAAGGACTGGGAGGGCGACGTCGGCCGTGGAGGACGCGGCACCTTCTACGGCACTTCGCCTTCTCGGACGACCTGGCCGTGGCCGGTGTGCTGACCAGGGACACGCGCTACTGGGAGGTGGCCAAACAGCTGACCGCCGGGCACCCGCCCGCGGAGGCGATCGAGCTGATCTTCGAGACGATCCCAGGGCACGCGCGCGAGCGCGGCTTCCGCGCATCGCCGTTCATGTACGCGGCCGCCGAGTGCTCAGACGCTCTCCAGGCGGTGCGCGGCCTGATGGCTCCCTTCGGAGGGATCCGCACCCTCTTCAGCGACAAGAGGCTCACCGGCGGAGGCCACCTCGGCCCTGGAGCGGATTGGTTTCATGGAACTTGTCATCCCTGTTCGACGTGCACCGGGGCCCGGGGGAGTCCTCCAGCTGATGGCGGACCCGCCCAGACGGCCCCGAGGGGCCACCTCACAGAAAGACCGGTCGTTCTACCTCGCCGACAATAGCTCCCACGGGGTCCTCGCGCCACTCGTCGACTCGATTGAGGGGCCCTCGCTCATCCGCCACTGACGCAGAAGTCCCTTGATGCCGCACACTTTGCACCCGTGCTGGAGCGGTTCCTTTACGGTTCGGCCGGGCTGCATCCGGCCACAGTCACCCATCTGAGCAGCAGTGCCACGCCGACCGCGCCGCCTTCTTGACCGCGACCGCGCAGAGATCGACTGCGCTTGTGCGGGTCGGCGGCATCCACCTCGACGTCCGCTCGGAAGGGGCCCAGTCCGCGTACTCGTCTTTGTCGGCGTACGCGCGGACGGCACCAAGGAGTTGGTCGCGCTCAAGGACGGCTTCCACGAGGCGGGCGAGCCCTGGGCGGACCTGCTGTACGACTGCACTCTGCCGAAGCCGGCCCAGCCCGGACCTTGCCAGTCAGGGGACTTCGTTCGGTCGGCGAGTTGCGCGAGGGTCCGCGCCGAGAGGCTGGGCCGCAGCCTGCCGGACGGGTGGGGTTCTTGGGCCACGGTCGAGCCGTCAGCCACCGCTCGATTGCCCGACAGAACGACACCGCCGCACATCAGTGCGGGAAGACCACCGTCAGGAGGCGGAAGAGTTCGGCGCGCTCCTCGTCGGACAGTTGGTCCAGGCCGGTCTGTGTCTGCTCCATCCGCTCGCGGATCGTGTCGATCAGCTTCTGGCCCGTCTCGGTGAGGGCGACGTTCTTCACGCGGCGGTCGGTGGCGCTGACCTCGCGGCGGACCAGATCGCGTTTTTCGAGGCGGTCGATGATCCCGGTCATGTTCGATGCGTCACAGGCGAGGGTGTGTGCGAGCGAGCGCATCGAGGCAGGCGCGCGGCGCAGCACCGTGAGGGTCTTCGCCTGGCTGGAGGTAAGGCCCATGTCGGCGGCGGCTGTCGTGAAGTCGGCGTAGTGCGTACTGACCGAATGGGCGAGCAGCTCCATGAGCTGGGCCTTGGACGGGGTGGACGGCATACCTGGAGGGTACCGCGAAAAGCTTGAATCTCTCAACCTTTGACATCTGTCAGCTTCATATTGTTTGATGTCCTCAAGTATGGAGTACCTCGATGGTTTTAGTTCTCGCCCATCGGCTCGCGTCCGTCCCGATCCTGTGCAGGACGCGATCGGCTCCGGTCCGCCTATCCGGCAGCTGTTTCGGGAGGTCATTGCCGACCGCCTGCCCAACCGGCGGCCACCCAAGGCGGCGATGCTGTTCGACTCCACGACCGACCGCTCCTGGGACGACGGGAACTTCCTTACGGACTTCTACAGCGAGATCCTCCACCAGGACACCTGCCGGCCGGACACCGCCGACGGCCTCGCCCTGCTTTCAACCCTGGCTACCGACGGCCGGGTGCCCGCCCGGCACCGGTTCCAGGCAGTGCGCCTGCTGTTCAGCGCCGCCACCGTCGCCGAGCGTCACCTGGCCGAATGCTGGCCGACCACTCCGCCACACGTCGATCCCGACAGCGAGGCCCAAGCCCGGATCGCCGTCCAGTCCTGCACACCGGACCTGCTGGCCCGATGGTCGGCCGAGTGTCCGGCGGTCCGGCTGGCCCTCGCCGGCCTCGCCGTGGTCCTCCCGACTGAGCGCACGCTGCCCGCTCTGACCCCGCGCCTGTGCGGCTTCAGAGAGCGTCACCAGCAGGGCACCGACATCGGCGACTACGTGCGTTTCGTTCTCGTGCTGGCTGCCCAGGACAACGACCAGATCCTCGCGGCGACCGAGAAGTTCACCGACGCCTACTGGAGGGGCACAGCGCGAGGAGCGCCGACGCGGGCACGAGCCCTCCACCTGCTTGGCCAGATGCTGACCAAGGTCGGGACCGGACTCACCCGGTCACACGCCGGGTAGTGACGCCCTCGCGGGCGCGGCGCACTGCGTGACACCGGCGCTGCTCTCGTGAACAATCACGAACTTCATGGTCCACAACTGCTGCATGATTCCGGCACCCGCAGCTTGCTCCGGGAAGTGGACGAAGCCGGATACTCAACAGACCCCGTTTCTTCCGGTGGAGGCGCAAGAGGGTACTGATGCCGGAACCAGCGTTGGTGATCACGACCTCGCCGTCCCGTTCATCCGCTGATGGTGGCGTGCAGGACGCGGCGGGCTGTTTTGGTGCGGGCGAAGCCGCGGGGGGCGTCCACAGACGTGGTGTACGGCGGCTGTCCCTCCAGGCGCCGCGCCGGCAGCGAAGGCCGGCGGACCGGCCTCCCCGCACCGCCCACGACCCGACACCCTGGCGGGCGCGAACGTCCCCGTCCAGCGGAAGTCGCGGGTGAATACTGAGGTCATGCTCCACAGCCTCGGGCCCTCTCCGGTACCGTCGCCCGGCGGGTGTGTACCCGGGTTCCGCGTGCTCGTCGTGTGCACCGGCAACCTCTACCGCTCCCCCTTCGCCGAGTGTCTGCTCAGGCAGCGGCTGCTTGAGTCGCGGCACGTGATCCGACTCGGCAGCGCGGGCACCCAGGCCGTCCCGGGTATGCCCATGCCCACCGTGGCGGCGTCCTTCCTTCTTGAGCGCGGTGCGGATCCCTCCGGGACGGGCTCCCGTCGGCTGACGAAGGACCTGGTCGAGAACTCGGACCTGGTGCTGGGGGCCGCGACGGAGCATCGCGAGGCCGCTGTGCGGCTTTCTCCCGTATGGGCGCTGGCCCGCGCTTTCACCCTCTGCGAGTTCGCCGGGCTGGTGCGGCCGGAGGACGCGGCGGGCGTGGGAGACCCGGCCGCACGGTTCGCGGCCCTCGTCCGAGGCGCCGCCACTCGACGCGGCGCGGCGGGGGCACATCCGGGTGCCGACGACATCGACGACCCTCTTGGTGCCCGTCCCCGTGAGCTGCTGGAGTGCCTGGTGCGGATCGAGGGCGTGGTGGACCGCATCGCGTCGGCTGTCCGGGCCGGGTGATCACGGGCGCGAACTGCCGCGGCCGATACGCAAGTCCGAGTAGTGTCCGGTCAGCCAGTCGAGATGCTGCTTCGCGGTGACGCGTCGCCGTTCGACCGCAGCCGCCAGTGCCTCTGATCCGGCCCTCGGCGCCTCGATCTCCTGGGTGATCACGGCCGCCATCTGTTGGACATCGGTGGAGTCGAAGACCGAGCCCGTGGCAGAGCTGACCATCTCGGGCAGGCCGCCACGGTGGGACACGAGCGCGGGTACGCCCCGCATCAGGGACTCCCTGACGGTGAAAGGGCTGTTCTCGGCCCAGACGGACGGATGGACGGTCGCCAGAGCGCCGTTCAACAGGCTGTCCAGTTCGTGTGGCTCATACCGTCCGGTGAATTCGACGCCCTTGAGGTCCCCTTGCTGAGCGAGGGACTCGAGTGCGGGCCGCTCGGGCCCGTCTCCGGCGATCCGGAGTGTGACACCGGGCCAGGTCGTCACCACCAATGGCCAGGCCCGGAGCAACCGATCGACGCCCTTCTCGACGGAGAGCCGCCCGATGTAGACGATCGTGGCCCGTTCCCGTACGTCTGCGGCCGGTTTCGCCGGAGTCCAGGGGAGGTCCGCGTAGGCGACCGACTCGGGCGCGTATCCATCCGCCTGAAGCACGCTCTCCATGTACCGGGACGGAACATGGAAACGAACGCCGGCCTTCCTGACGAGCGCTTGTGAGAGAGGTTGCTCGAGCGCGGCCAGGACGCTTGGGCCGACGGATGCCTTGACGCATTTTCTGCGCACGACTTCCCTGGCCTTCGCGAGAGGGGACAGACCCACGCACGCATGACATTCCTGGCCCCGCGAGTCGTCCCAGAGGCGTTGATTCGCGCATACCAGCTTGTATTCGTGGGCCGTCAGCAACGACGGGACTCCGTGGGCCCGCGCACTCGCGAACACGCTCGGGGTCAGTTGGTAGCACGTTCCGTGGAAGTGCACGACATCGGGACGGAATTCCCGCAATGCCGAGTCCAGCAGACGGCGAACGCCCGGCGCGTACACCGAGAGAGCGGCCCCGCTGACCTTCTGGGACAGGGAGCCGTGAAAATCACGCGACGGTGAGAACCAGACGCGCTGGCTCTCCTGCCACAGTGGCGTCGAGCCGACCGGTTCGTCCATGCCCAGGAGCGCCACCTCATGACCCGCGTCGGCCAGTGCGCCGCTCAGCCATCCCACGTATGTCTCGACCCCTCCAAGCCGGCGGAGGTACTTGGAGACCAGCAGGACCCTCACAGCGCGGCCACCAGACCGTCGAGCGGCCGGGCATAGGCGAGGACGCGTCTGGTCAGCTCCGTCCGGTCCAACGAAAGGGCGATCGACATCGCTTCCGCGACAGCCGGCCGACCAGCCCGATCCAAGGGGATGTACAAATCCTCGAGCCCGAGCAGGCGCATGAGCGTCCGATGCTTCTCCTCGTACCCCAACACCACCACGGGCACCCCTGCGGAAAGGGCGGCGATCGCCGCATGCATCCGAGCCGTGACCACCAGTCGCGCCTTCCTGCCGATGACCGCACACAGGTCCTGATACGAGGCCACGCCGGCGAGTCTCTCCGCGCTGTGTTGCTGGACGAGCAGATCGACCACTTCCCCGTCATGACCCGCCATGGCTCCATGAATCGGTTCGTGCATTGCGTACGCGGACAAGGGAAACCCTTCGGTCTCCGCAACTTGGCACACGTCCCGCCATCTTTCCTGCCAGACCGCTGTGTCGAAGTAGTCGGAGCCCACGGGGAAGATGATGCATCGATCACCAACCGCCGGGAGAAATTCTGCGGGCCGGAACGCGTGACGAAAGGCCAGATCTGGGAACCGTCGACAACGAAGTCCGAGACCGCGCAGGACCGACTCGCTCGACTCGTCACGAACAGCCACCCGGACCCCTGGGAGCAGGCCGCGAAGCAGGCGCTTCATCGTCGGGCCTTGAGCTTCGATGCTGACGGGCATGGTGGCCACTGGCACGCCCCTGCGTACTGCCCACCACCAGGTCCACAAGGTCAGTGCCGACTCTTTGACATAGCGGTCACCGAGGTATCCACCGCCCACCGCGTAATGCCTGACAGCACGGCAGTACGAGTCGTAGGTGCGCATGGCAGGCGCCCCCAACAACCGCTGCGCAACAGGACGCCGGAGTCGGGCGGGGACCCTCAACGCCACGAAGGAGGTCTCCACCAGGATGAACGCACCCCACCCGACAAGCAGGCACGCCCGCTGAACGGCGGTGGCTTCAGCAAGCTTCCGGCGGTCGAACAGACGCGGCAGGACATCGACATGCGGAAGCGCGTCTCGGAAGGTCTCGGGCTCAAGTGCGACGACGACCGGCCGCATCGACGGGTGAGCCTCTCGGACGACTTCAACGGTCGCCAGCACGAGTTCGCGGTCTCCCAGGTTGCGGCCCGAATACGCCTCGGTGATCAACGCAATGCGCGGATCGACTGCCACGACGACTCCCCCCGGTAGAGATGGAACAGTTCAACCATTCCTCGGACCGACAATCTCAGGCACGCGAGTTGCAGCAGTCGGCCAAGGGTGAATGCGACCGGAAGCAGAGCTTTCTCCATCGGATTGCCGTACGCGCGGAGGTAGGCCACGTGCGCGGCCAGCTGACTGGCCGTGACCTTCGCGGCCGATTGCTTCTTACTGCTTCCACCGGAGTGCGAAGCGATGATCGGAAGCACCTCGATTCCCGCTCGCGGATTGTCGCGCGCCCATGAGCTCATTTCGATCCAGAACATCTCTGGCCGCAAGGGATGCGCTCGAAGGTAGGCGGCGTCGAATGACGCAATGGTCCCGGCGGGGACCCAGCCCGACCTCAGATCGGTTCGGAGGGGCACCGAAGTGCTGGACAGCAGGGCTTGTCGGACCAGCCGTGGCAGGATGAGCATGAAGAGGACCTGCAGCGAGGTGAGAACGCGTCGCACGTTCTCAAGATGCGGGCCGTGGGGGATCGAGGGCACGACCACCGCCGCACTGGATCGGCACGTGACCAACGCCCGGAACGACTCCCGGTCCATCGAGGCGTCAGGGTTGATGAAGACGATCCGCTCGGCGTCGGCTGCCAACGCGGACACGGCGAAGTTGACCGCGGCCGCGTAGCCACCGTTCCTGAGGGTCGTCACGGTTCTGACTCCCGGCAGGCTCGGAGCGCGACCTGAACAGTCGTCCACGATCCACGGTGTCAGTGCGAAGCCCTCCGCCTGCAGCTCGAGGGCGGACGAGAGGGCTTCTTGGACCATGTCCGGTGGGTGCCCGTACGTGATCACGGCGACGGGTAGCGGTGTACTGCTCACAGAAACATCTCCAACCTTGCGTCGACCGAGTGGTGCGCCAGAACCTCCGCTTGCAGTCGCACGGTCGTTGAAGGCGCCACTTGAGTTCGTCGAAGCCCTTCCGGATGGGCACAGCGGCCGACCACATCCAGTGCGCTGGGGAAGGGACTGGGTGGCGCCATGACGATCTGCGGGATCCCGGCCGCCGCCACATCGAAGAAGAAGGGGTTGTAGGTCCGCAGTATCTGCCGATGCGGAACGTTCAGGACAGTGACCTCGCGACCTTTCAGCCAGGCGAGAGTGTCGACGCGTCCTTTCGGGGGCACAGCGGGCAGGTCGTCGGGCCACCCCGTACCTACGCACGCACTCAGGCGACCCATCCGGTGAACGGAGCGAGCCAGCTCGACCCGATCCGGATACGCGGTGCCCACAACAGCGAACGAGCCCGACGCACCCTCTGAGATTCCCTCGGTCATGGATCGCGGAACCAGGTGCGGCCAGGGAAGCCACGACGATCCGGGAACCCATCGTGGGTCCGCGCAGGCAACTCTCGTGAAGGCGGTCATCGGGAAGCGCACCGCGCGCGCCCCCACAGGTTCGTCCCCCAGCCACGCGAACACCGGGCCCCGCTTCTTCATCCAGCCGAGAAGGGAGGGCGGCACGCGATGCGGCGCGAGGACGATGAAGCCCTTGGCCGTTCTGCCTTGCGACATCAGGCGGGCGGCAACCAGCGAATCCGATGCTGTTCGGCTCCCCAGCATCCTCCGCTGTACCGGTCGCCCGAGATCGGCAACGACCACGGGCCGGATCGAATGGGAGCGGGCCAGCTGGCAGAAGTCATCAGGCCCGGGCCCCCACCAGCGCATTCCCACCAGAGCAAGCGTCATCGGATCACCACCGCAGCCACTACGACTCCCGGCAGGGAGGAAAGGATCGGCGGCATCCATGTCCGGGTCGATCGGAGGAACTTCGGCCCGACCCGCCGTGAGAAGGCCAAGAACGACACGTACTCCATCAGGCACGTGGCAGCCATCACGAGCCGAAGGTCCACGAGCGCGCCCAGTGCCGCGGCGGTGAAGGCGACGAGCGCCAGGAGCACGCTGTCCCACAGCGTCGCCGCTGAACCCGAACGCGAATAGACCCAGGCCGACGTCACGCAATGGGACATGATCAGCGGCGTCGAGGCCGCGACGACCAGAGCCAGGTCCCACAGTTGAGGGTAGCCACCCAACAACGACCTGGTGCGCAGCAGGAAAGTGACGAGCACGGCAAGCAGACCCGCCCAGCCGGAGACCACCGAGATCCGTAGGACCGACTGCCGCATGAGTGGCACCGGATCGGTGGCCGAGGCCAGGTCGACGGCGAGGCGCTGAACAAGCGCCCCACGCATCGCGACGATCAACTCGAACAGCTTGAAAGCGATGGCGAATGACGCGACGAGAACGGCGAGTACCCCGATCGGACCGAGCACCGCGATGCTGGACCGGAGGTACACCACGCCGACAACGGCCATCAGGCCGAACGCCCAGGCATCCTGCCAACGCAGCGGTTCGACATCGTCCCGCGCATCCGGTCGCGCATCCCATGCCGAAACACCGAGAACCGCGAGTGCCATGAGATTGCCGAGCACCGAGGCCCACAGCATCACTGCCGAACCGTAGGGGGCGGCCAGGATGAGGCCGATCATCGTGACTGTCCCGTTGACCAGGGAAGCGATCGTGGCTGCCGTCAAACGCCGGCATGCGATGTTGAGTGCCTCGACGTCACCCAGGGCGAGTCGGCTCGCCACGATCCCGGCCGCCCCGGTCGGTTCGGGGCCGACCAGGGCCAGGGCGGGCAGCGACGCGGCCAGCAGGGCGTAGACCGGCGCTCGTACCCGTACGATCTGTGCCATCGCGTCCGACCCTCTCGGACCGACGACGAACTTCAGTAGGACCACCCGGCTCAGGCCCATGTCCAGAACCACGACCGCGATGCCCGCGTAGCCGCTCGCGAGTGCAAAGCGTCCCATCTCGGATGGATCTGCCCTCAAGGCGGCCACGAAGAACGCGGCTCCCGACATCAACAGGTAGCCGACTCGGGCGCTGCCCAGGCCGACCCCCCTCACCGAACGTCTCCCGCCGTGCTCACCCTGCGCAGCCAGGGGGTCAGGAGCCAAAGACTGGCCATCAGGGATACGAACTGCAGGGAGAAGAGGTACATCCCGTACGCGGACATGGCCAGACCGAACACGAACCAGTTCGCGACGAAGAAGTTCGAGTGACTGAGCCGGTCGTACACGATGACTCCGAGACCGCCGAACAGTGCACACGCCCAGAGGCCGAAATCCACGTAGATGGCAGAGGTCACGGGCAGCGCGGTGCTGCCCACAAGCGATCGATCGAGCCCGAACACCGACTCGGTCAGGAAGATTTCCGGATCCTCGACGTACGGGGTGCCGGGAGCGATCGAGGCGAGGTGGAGCTGGGCGGCGCCCACATACCCGTGCCGGGGACGAGTGGGCATGGCGATGAGCCGAGTGGTGACCGCCGCCCCGTTCCGAGCCGAGACGTACGTACCCGGACCGATGATCCGGATGAGGCTCCCGTTCAGGCGGGGGTCTGAGAGAGTGCGCTGAGCCAGGATCGCGGTCCCGTCCGCGTGAGTCGCCCTGAGCGAATAGACGCCGGGCAACACCACGAGCCCGATCACGGCGGCCGCCAGCCCTGCCCGCGTGACGCCCCGCAAGGAGAGTCTCCACGCTCCTGACCGCATCCGAGCCGTTGCGAAGAGCAGAATCAGGGCCAGCAGGAGGACACGAGATCCGCTGAGGACCACCAGGATGAACTCGATCGCGATCAGGAGACGAGTTGCCGCAGGGAGCTTGCCCGACGGAATGCTCAGCATGGCCACCGAGGTCGCCAGGCAAGCCGTCGTCGTCAAGGACAGAAGAGGCGATACGGAGCCGACGGACTCGAATCTGGACCGCGACAGCAGGGGGACTCCGTGCTGCGCATACCTGAGCACCATGAGAGTCAGGCCGACCAGGCCGACTGCGACAGCCCGGCGGAAATGAGGTCCCTGCAGGCGTTCGGGGAATGCGTCGCGGAGCGAAGGCCGCCGTTCCGGAACGACTAGGTTGACCAGGGACGCGGCCGCAGCCGCCGCAACCGCACCGAACCAACTCTCCGGCGAGGGATCCCGCACGCCCAGATACGGCAACGACCCCTGCTGCCCGAGCCAGGTAATGAAGAGCGCGAACCCGACCCCCGCGACGAAGCGGCGTCGACGGGACAGCGACCACGCGAGAGCCAGAAGGCCTGCGATCAGCAGGCAGCAGAGGTCCAGACCGTCCATGTGCAGTCAGCCGGTCTCCGCCGTGCCGGGCACGTCCGCAAGGCGCGCCCCGGGCCCCGTCAGCGTAAAAGTGGACCGGCCGACGTGTCCCGCCAGCTCGAGCAGCATCTGCTCGTAGCCGTCGGTCACGTCGTCCCACCGGTAGGCAACGGACACGTGCTCCTGGCCGGTCTTGCCGCGGAGCAGTGCACCCTCGATGTCGGCGTCGTCCGTCCGGATCACCCCGGCTACCTGCTCCGGTGTGCCGAAGAACCGCGCGTGGCCCGCGGTGACCTCGTGGTTGAAGGTCACGTCGTACGCCGAGACCGGGGCGGCGCAGCCGAGCGCGCGCAGCAGCGACGGGTTGGTGCCGCCGACCGAGTGGCCGTGGAGGTAGCTGCGGCAGTTGCCGTAGAGCTGGTTCAGCAGTCGTTGGTCCCACACCGTGCCGATGAACCGTGTGTCCGTCTGGCCGGCGAGCCGCTTCACACGGTCGATGTACTCGTCGCCGTACGGGGTGCCGCCCACCACGACGAGCGGGACGTCCGAGCCCGACCGGGCGTAGCCCTCCACGATCAGGTGGACCTGGTTCTCGGGCTCCATCCGGGCCACGACCAGGTGGTACCCACCGGTCTCGAGGCGGTGCTGCCTCAGCAGGTCCGACTCGGGGCAGAGGATCGGGGCGCCGTACGCGATGACGTAGGAGTGCCGGCGGTAGCTGTCCCAGAGGTGGTCGGCGATGCCCCGGGCGTCGGCGATCAGCGCCAGGCCCTCGGTGGCGGCCTTCCGCTCGGCCCACTTGTAGTACTTGGCGCCCGCGCCGGCCCACTTCTGGCGCTTCCACTCGATGCCGTCTATGTGGACCGCGGTCGGGATGCCCGCCTTGCGCATCCGGGCGAGGAACGGCGCGTTGGCGGCGTTGAACACCACGGCGGCATCCGGGATGTTCTTCGGCCTGGTCGCGTGGCGCACCGACAGTGCGGTGTGGCTCAGTGTCTCCAGGGACCGCTTGCGTAACGCGGGCATGTTGACGAGGTCCATGCCGAGGTACTCGGTCGTCGTCTGGCCCTCGTTGCGGCAGTAGACGGTCACTCGGTGACCACGCGCGACGAGGCGCTTGCCGATCTCCTCGACCGCGGTCTCGAAACCGCCGTACTGCGCCGGAACGCCTCGTGTTCCGATCATGGCGATGTGCATCCGGTTCCCCGCATTCATGAGGAGGCTCTCGGCCGGCTGACACGGCGTGAGCGATCCGTATGAGCTTCGTTGCGCGGTTGCCTTCGCACTGCAACCGCGCCGACAGGACGCAATCGAGTCTGTATGCCTGTTGACGGCGGACCGGTCCGCGACGCCGGGCTTCGGTCGTCTGTCACTCGATCAGCAGCGCCCGGAATCAGTCGTGGACGAACAGTACGCGGAACATCTTCGGCCAGAACTTGCCGGTGATCAGGAACTGATCGGTGCCGGGAACGGCCGCGACGCCGTTCAGGGCGGACCCGTTCACGCGTTCGTCCGCGCGCAGCAGGCCCGCGGCGTCGATGCTCGCCGTCACCGCCCCGGTGGACGGGTCGACGCGCACGATCCGTTCGGTGAACAGGACGTTGGCGTACACGGCGTCGCCGACGCACTCCAGTTCATTGAGCCATGGCACCGGTCGGCCGGCCTGGGTGACGGTGATGTCGCCCGTCCTCGCGAGCGTCTTCGGGTTCCGGAACGTCAGCCGGGACGAGCCGTCGCTCGTCACCAGCCGGTTCCTGGACCGCTGGTGGCACACTCCCCAGCCTTCGGCGGAGTAGGGGACGCGACGTAGTTCCGACAGCGTCGTCGCATCGCGTTCGATGGCGGTCCCGTCCCGCCAGGTGAGGTGCCAGAGCGTCCGGCCGAGCACGGTGATCCCCTCGCCGAACAGCGGCGCGGGCAACGCCACCCGGACCGTGGGGCGACTGCCGGGCGGACCTGCCCGGACCGACGACCGGCCGACCAGACCGGTGCCCT
Source organism: Streptomyces sp. NPDC041784 (assembly GCF_055591025.1). Taxonomy (NCBI): domain Bacteria; kingdom Bacillati; phylum Actinomycetota; class Actinomycetes; order Kitasatosporales; family Streptomycetaceae; genus Streptomyces; species Streptomyces sp. NPDC041784. Next base: position 7,603 of record NZ_JBVJAB010000062.1, on the reverse strand, counting down.
CGTACAGCGTGCCGCCGGACATCTCCAGTCCCTGGGTGAAGGCCTCCGGGTCGTGCGGAAGGATCTCCAGCACCTTGACCCGCAACCGTTCGACGCCGTCCGCGGAGGTCGGCGCAGGCTCTGCGGCCGTCGGCGTACCGGAGGTGCGGTGGTCCGACGTGCCACCCGTTGTCGACGAGGTGAGCAGTACCCCTGCGAGCACCGATGCCACGGCGAGGCGTACGCGTTCAGGCACGGCAGGCATCGCCCTGCTTCACGGTGGCCTTGAGAGGTGTCACCAAGGGCTGCCGCAGAACGGTGGGAGCACGGTCCGCGTGCGGCTCGCGCAGGTGGAGCACCAGCGTGCGGCTGGACTGGGCGGGCAGCTCCAGGTCGAGGGTGTACACGGGATGGCCGCGTTCGGTCCCGGAGGCCAGCAGTACCGGGCGGCCGTCGAGGGTGGCTTCGGTCAGGCCGGCGCCGGCGCCCGCGTAGTAGGACACCAGGAGGCGGTTGTCGCCCGGGCGCGTGCGATACGCGGGTCTGTCCGCCCGCAGCGTGACGTAGGAGGGCAGGCCCGAGGCCGGGGCCCGGTTGGTGAGGGTCACGGTCGCGGTGACCGACCGGTGGTCGCCGGAGCAGCGGTCCGGCGACCAGACGAGGCTCCGGTCGAGGTAGTAGTCCAGCTTGGAGCCGGCCGCGTTGTTCACGACGAGTCCCGCGAAAGGGCCGGGGGTGTCCCGGAGCACACCGGACAAGGAGCGCGATGCGAGGAGCCGTTGCTCCGCCGCGCGGGCGCTCCACACCTTGAGGTGTCCGTTCCGCTGGGCGTCGTACACGGCGCCGAGCAGGCCGGGCAGCAGGTGCGGGTCGTCGAAGGCGTCCGTCAGCCGTACGGCGGCCGCGCGTGCCGCCTCCACGAAGAAGGCCTTGCGCTCGGCGATGTCCCCGTAGATGGCGTAGCTGGCCCGCTCGGTGAGGTCCACGACGTTGTCGGCGGAGAGTACGGTGCCGTCCGCCATGCGGGCCGGACCGGTGACGCGCAGGAGCCGACTCAGCGCGCTGGGGTCGACGGCGATGACGCCGTCCACGTGCTCGCCGCTGTGCTCGCGCCATGCCGCGGCCCAGATGCGGGCCGCGTAGGGGAAGTGCGGGCTCATGTTGGAGTTGGCCCAGGTACGGGTCGGGGCGCTGCCTGCGTACTGGGCCGCGAACTCGGCTCCGAGGTCCACGGGCCGGGCGGCGGCCGTGACGGTCGTCTCGATCTCGGTGTTGTTGCCGAAACGCTCGAAGTCCAGGCGACCGCGGTTCACCCGCAACACGGCGAAGGCGCCCGGGATGCCGCCGGTGCCACGTGCCTCGGCGAGATTCTGGAACGCGAGGAAGTAACGCCGCTCGTCCTGCGCCCCGAGCATCGGCGGCAGGACACGGGCCGCGAAGGCGGCATCGGCCATGGCCGGGGCGACGCGGTCGAGTTGCCGCGAGAGCTGCTCACGAGTTCGGTCGGCCGCCGGCAGCCAGGTGGAACGCGGCAGCCGACGGGTGTCGGCCCGCACCTCCGCCGCGGTGCGTGCGGCGCGGTCGAGCTCTGTGGCGTGACCCTGCAACGCCGTGAGGGACTGAGCGACGGCGTCGGACCCGCCGCCTCCCGCAGTGGGGGCCGGGAAGACACGCGTCAGCGGCGAGAGGACGTCGTCGGCCAGCCTGTCCGCCGCATACGCGGTGCCACGCAGGATCGCGACGGGGCCGCCGAGGAAGGGAAGGCGCGCGGCTGTGTACCAGGCCGGGCCGGTGGTCAGGTCATGTGCGCGTGCGGCGTGCGCAGCCGCGGAACGCATCGTCTTCTCCCGGTCGGACGTGCCCGGCGCACCGGAGGCCGCGCCGGGCGCCGGTGCGAGAGCGACCGACTGCCGCAGCGCGTCCAGGTCCCGCTGCGCCGCGAGCAACTCGGAACGGGCGAGCAGTCCGGTGATCGCGATCCAGGCGGCGCCGGCCAGACCGAGCGCGGCGGCGGCCAGCAGCACGTTTCTGACCGTTGGGCGCCGGACGGGAGCCGGGCGCCACTTCGGCGAAGCCGTCATGCTCTCCACTCTCCTCGGTCGGTTCCAGGCCGGTCGATGTGGCGTCCCTCTTGAACAGGAGTCCACCGTGAACAAGACCTGGATACACCTATAAGTGGGCCTATTAACGGACCGACATGGGGGTGGCTTCCCGGCTTGAAGCGTTCGAGCACCTATCTTTAACGGTGTCATTTGGGAAACACATCTGCTTCAAAGCGGTTTCCTTGGTTCTGTGAGGGGTGCAGCTTGGATCTCCACGCATTCCTGAATGCTCTTGCCAGACGCTGGCTGACCGTCACGGTCTGCCTGCTTCTCTCGCTCTGTGCGGCGCTCGCCCTCGCGAGAGTGAGCACCCCCGTCTATTCGGCCAGTACTCAACTGTTCGTCGCCACCCGGACCAGTGAGGACACCGTCCAACTGAATCAGGGGCAGACCTTCTCGCAGGCGCGCGTGCAGTCGTACGCCGCCATCGTGGCGACCCGTCAGGTGACCGAGCACGTGGTGCGTGAGCTGAAGCTGCGCACCACACCGGAGAAACTGGCATCCCGGATCACCGCCGAGGCCCCGCTCGACACCGTGCTCATCAATATCACCGTCCGGGACACCAGGCCCAAGCGTGCCGCGAGGATCGCCAACGCCGTCGCGGAGCGCTTCAGTACTGTCGTCGAGTCGCTGGAGAGACCCAGGCCGGCGGACCGGGAGCAGCCGCGCGAGCAAGGTGAGCCCGGCACCGTCTCGCCGGTCTCGCTGGGCGTCACCCAGCAGGCCGTCGCGCCCAGTCGTCCCGTCTCGCCGCGCCCCCTGCTCAACCTGGCCGTCGGAGCGCTCGCCGGGCTACTGCTCGGTGCCGGACTTGTCGCCCTGCGCGAGACCCTCGACACCACCGTCAAGACCAGCCAGGCGCTCGGCGAACTCACCGGTCTGCCGGGCCTCGGAGCAATTCCGTACGACAAGAACGCCCCCAGACGACCGCTCGTCACCTCCGCCGCCCACTCCAAGCGCGCCGAGGCGTTCCGCAAGCTGCGCACCAATCTGCAGTTCGCCCAGGTCGACGACCGTCCCCGGATCATCATGGTGACCAGTTCGGTGCCCGGCGAGGGCAAGACCAACACCTCGGTGAACCTGGCCCTCTCCCTTGCCGAAGCGGGTGTGTCGACCTGCCTGGTGGACGCCGACCTGCGCCGCCCGTGCGTGGCAAAGACCTTCGGCCTCGTCCGGGACGCCGGACTGACCACCGTGCTCATCGGTAGGGCCCGGGTCGAAGACGTGATGCAACGAGCCGGCAACGGGCTGTCGGTGCTCGCCAGCGGCGCCGTGCCGCCGAACCCCACCGAGCTGCTCGCCTCGGCCCGCATGGGTGAGATCCTGCGTGAGCTGACGGAGACCTACGAGGTGGTGATCGTTGACACCGCGCCGCTGCTGCCGGTCGCCGACACCATCGGACTTGCCCCGCTCGCCCAGGGCACGCTGCTCGTCGTCCGGGCCTCGAAGACCAGCCGTGACCAGGTCCGCTCCGCCGCCGAGTCGCTGGAACGGGTGGGCGGCCGCGTCCTTGGCACCGTCTTCAACATGACCGTGCCCCTCAAGGGCGGCCGCTACAGCGCCTACGCGAGGTACGGCGAACTTCCCTTGCCCCGCTGGTCGGCTCAGAAAGCGTGGCCGACGTGACAGATCCCCGGCGGCTCACTGCTCCATATGGTCTGTCATTAGAAAAAAAGTGTTATAAAGCGCGCTTTGCAGTTATACATGCACATAACACACTCGTGGGTCGCACCATGGCGTCGGCCTGATCCCACTCAAGGAGCGTGAAATGACGGCGTCATCGACATGGCGTGCCGCCCTCGCGGCCACAGCGGTCTCCGCTGTCCTGACCGCGGTACCGGTGCTCGGCGCGCAGCCTGCCCTTGCCCAGCCGTATCCGCCCCCGCCCCCGTCCCTGTCCCTCAGTGCCACGGTTGTGGACGCGGGCGGCGAGGTCGACTTCAGCGCAACGGGATTCCAGGCGAACCAGGACGTGGAAGCGGACCTCGCGTCCAAGATCGTCGTCCTGGGGCACTTCACGGCCGACTCCACCGGCAGGGTGGAGGGAAGCGTCACCATTCCCGCACGGACCAAATCGGGTGAGCATCTCTTCCTGCTCAGGGCGAAGGACCCGGACCTCACCCTCTCGACCGAGATCACGGTTGAGAACGGAGAGGACGACGGCGGGCACGACGGCGGTTACGGCGGCGGGCACGACGGCGGTGACGGCGGCTACGGTAACGACCCCGACAACAAGCCCGTCGACCACGCCGCCAAGCAGCCCATCGCCCACTCCATCGAGAACCGCTCGGCCCTCCTGCTGGCCGGCGGGGCTGCCGGACTGCCTCTGCTCGGTGGCGGGGCGCTCCTTCTCACCCGGCGGGTGAAGCGCGGCTGACCGGCTCGAGTCGTTCTGATCGATGGAGGGGCAATCCGAGGGGCTCGGTTGATGGACCGGCCCCTCGTAGCGTTCACCAGGGTGAGCCAGGTGAGCGGGTCAGAAGAACACCCTGGTCCGTGATCGGCCTTCACAGGGGGGAGGTGAGGTTGCGTAGTTGGTCGACCGGGGCGGGCTGGGGGAGGGGGATGGCGCCGATCTCGGAGTGGTGGCAGCGGGTGATGAGGGGATGGATCTGGTCCATCCAGGGCGGTCCGAGAACGGGGGCGGTGGAGCGGTCTCCGCACAGGAAGGCCGGTTCGAAGTGCTGGCGCACGAGCTGGGTGCGCCAGTAGTCGGCGTCGTGGTACTCGCCGCTGTGGGCGTGTTCGAGGAAGAGGCAGTACTCGGCGAGCTGGTGGCCGGCACCGGCGGCGAAGCGCCACCAGAAGCGGGCGCCGCTGCGGTCGTCGGCGAGGTGGAGCAGGCAGGCGAAGACGAGTGCCCCGGCTTTGTCGGCGTACTGGCTGGTGATGAAGTCGTTGAGGTGGCTGTCGGCGTCGGGTCCGAGGACCAGGAGGCAGACGGCGTTGAGGTCCCACCAGGCGCGGTCGGCGTCCGGGGTGGATTCGTTCTCGGGCGGGGTCCACTCGGTGTGGGCGAGGGCGGTGTCGGTGCTGCGCTGGCGGGGCGGCCGGTGGCGGGCGGTCTGCCGGGTGCGCAGCCGGGTTTCGGCCGCGGCCATGTTGTAGGTGGCGTACCGGTTGCGGGTGCGGGCCTCGGCCAGCAGGTCGTCGATGGTGCGGTGGTCGGGCGGCTGCGGGGTCATGAGCGGTTCTTCCCGTCGGGGTGCTCCGGGCAGCGGAGACGCCTCTGGAGGAGGCCCGCGAGATGAAACGTGAGCAACAGGCCGCAGGCGGGGCAGAGCCGACCCTCGCCCCGGACCACGAGGTCCGCGCCCGCATCGCCACCGCGAGACGAGCTCTCGACGACCTCGAAGCGAGCCTGTTCCACACCACCGTGCCGCACTCCCGGGAGCCGGAGGCGGAGCCCGCGCCACGGCCGTGACGATGCCGGGGAGGGCGTTGCGGACGGAGCGTACGAGGCGTCATCCTTGCCGTCGCCGCTCTTGGCCTGCTCGACGGAGAAGGCGGCCAAGGCCTTCCCGCCGATGAGGCGCAGGCCGCCCTCATCCCGGCGCGTGATCACCCGGCCGCGTTCGTTCTCCAGCGCCATCCCCGTACAGACCGCGGTGGCCCCGGCCGCCCTGTCCGTCGCGACCTCGCCGGGGTGCCGGTGGACGTCGCCGTCCACTGCTGGGCGGCCGTGCCCGTGCAGTCCGCGATCACGATGGCGGTGCCGTTGGCCACACGGCCGTCGACATCCTCGACGCCTGCATCCGTGAGGCGCGACAGGCCCTCTGCCGAGCCTCACGGGTGCCCGCGGAGAGGCCGTTATCGGCAGGCGGAGGTCACTCGGCGGTCAGTTCTGCGAGCTGCTCGGCCGCAGTGGTGTTGCCCCGGCCGGCGAGGCGTCGTAGCTCGTCCAAGTCCTCCTGCTCGGTGGCGAGTTCGATCAGCTGGTCGGTGGCTGTGGCGTTGCCGCCGTCCGAGAGGCGGCGAAGTTCCACGAGGTTGCCTTGTTCTGCGGCGAGTTGGATGAGCTCGTCAGCCGCGTCGGTGTTGCCCTCGTTCGCGAGGCGGCGCAGCTCGTTCAGGTCGCCGAGTTCGGCGGCGAGCTCGATCAGTTCGTCGATCGCGCTGTGGTCGCCGTGCTCTGCCCGGTCCCGTAGAGCGGACAGGGCGGACTGGGTGGACTGGGCGGTCGGGTCGTGCTCGGTCATCAGGGGCGACCTCTCTGTGTGGGGCTATGCGCGGGGGCCGGCCAGTCGTCCCGAGGCGCGCAGCTCGTCGCGGTGTGCCTCCCACTCGTCGACGAGGCGGGGCAGGCGCTCGGCGAGAAACTCGGCCAGCGCGACCATCTCCTCCAGTGGGGCGCGGCGCTCCGGCGGCGCGTCGGCGAGGAGCACAAGGCCCTCCCGGAACAGTGCGGCGTGTTCGTGGTGGAGTGCGGCGTCGAAGTTCTGCGGCTGCCGGCTGTCCGGGTTCAGGCTCACCCGGTCCATGCGCTCACCGGCGGTGCGGGTGCGCCGGGCCATCCCGTAGTTCTCGAGCAGTTTGACCGCGCCGGTGATGGCGCTGCGGCTCGCCAGGAGGGCTTCGCCCAGCTCGTCGATCGTCTGCTGCGGCGGATCGCAGACGAGGAGGTGGCCCAGCAGGCGTCCGGCCATGGGCGGGAAGCCGTACTGCCGGGCGTAGAAGCGGCCGACGTGGTCGGCGAAGAGCAGCTGGGCGTCGGTCGGCATGCTTCGAAGGTATCACCTTCGACTGGAATCCCTGAGATGCCTGAGATGACGATTATTTGTGGCATCTCAGGCTGTCAGGAGAGCCCGGACGCCCTCAGGACCGCTCGCGTGGTCTCGTCGTCGATCCGGTGGCCGAGCTGTTCCAGGATGTCCGCGCCTTGGCGGAGCGTGCCGCTTTCGACGGAGCGGTGGACGCCGGTGTCGAGCTCGTGCCAGATCAGGGGGTTGGCGGCGAGAACGAGGGGGTCGAGTTCCAGGCGCCCGCCGTCGGCGTCGCGCAGGACCAGGTGCGTGGTGACGCCGCCGTACTGTCGTACGGCCACCAGCGCGTCCGTACGCACGATGTGCCTGCTCCAGGGGGTGCGTACCGCCAGCCAGCCGGGGCCCGAGGTCACCCAGGGTGGGAGCAGGACGGCGAAGACGGCGGCGGACAAGGTCAGCCACAGCAGAGCTCGGAGGAACGTCGGGCTGCCCGCGTCCCAGTCCACGAGCAGGGAAAGGGCGCAGAACACCAGGGCGCAGGTCGCCGCCAGCCGGGCGCTGCCGCTCCAGTGGCGGTCGCCGACGGCCGGGGCCCACGGGTCCATCCGTGTCATGTCGCTGACGCCAGGCCGCAGGGCGGGGCCAGGAGACTGCCGCTGACGGGGTCCTGACGCCGTACGGGCGAATCCTGACGGGGGCCTGACGCGAGCGCCGGATTCAGCCGGTGTGGACGCGGGGTCTGCGGTTGCGGTCGGGTTCGGCCTCGCGCAGGACCTCGCGGGTGACCGGGGCGACCTCGCCCTGGCCGAAGAGGAAGAA
>NZ_JBVJAB010000061.1:0-22351 GCF_055591025.1 Streptomyces sp. NPDC041784 | reverse complement strand
CGGCCCGCTGGGCATCGGTCACCGACAACGGCGGAATCTTCGGACCCGGACGACTCATACCGAACCAACGACGAATCTCCGACTCAGGTCACTAGGGTGGTGCGCTCGGCCTTCCGCCAAACATACCGACCGGTTAGTCTGGCGCCGAGTCGATTCGCGTCGCGTCGAAGGAGCCCGAGGGTGGAAGCCGTGGAAGCCGTGCAGGATGCCGGAGTGGTCGTCACCGGAGCGGGAGGCGGGATCGGGGCCGCGCTGGCCCGGAGGTTCGCCGCCGAGGGCGCGCGGGTCGTCGTCAACGACCTGGACGCCGGACGGGCCCGGGCCGTCGCCGAGGAGATCGGCGGGATCGCGGTTCCCGGCGACGCCGCCACGGTCGTCGAGCCGGCCCGGGAGGCGCTCGGCGGGACGGTCGACGTCTACTGCGCCAACGCCGGGGTCGCCTCGGGCGGTTCCGAGGCGGCCGACGCGGCCGTCTGGGCGCAGGCCTGGGATGTCAACGTCATGGCCCATGTCCGCGCGGCGCACGCCCTGCTGCCGGACTGGCTGGAGCGCGGCGGGGGCCGGTTCGTCTCCACCGTCTCCGCCGCCGGACTGCTCACGATGATCGGCGCGGCCCCCTACAGCGTCACCAAGCACGGCGCCTACGCCTTCGCCGAGTGGCTGTCGCTCACCTACCGGCACCGGGGGATCAAGGTCCACGCGATCTGTCCCCAGGGCGTCCGCACCGACATGCTGGCCGCCACCGGCAGCGCCGGCGACCTGGTGCTCAAGCCGACCGCGATCGAGCCGGCGGACGTCGCGGACGCCCTGTTCAAGGGGATCGCCGAGGACCGTTTCCTGATCCTGCCGCACTCCGAGGTCGCCGGGTACTACCAGCTGCGCGCCTCCGACCCCGACCGCTGGCTGACCAACATGAACCACCTCCAGCGCAAGTGGGAGTCCGCCGAGTGACCGACTCCCGTTACGCGGCCAAGCCCTGGCTGGACCTTCTCGACGACGCCCAGCGCGCCCCGGTCGACCCTGCCGCCTCCCTGGTGCACGCGCTGCGCCGGTCCGCCGCCGAGGCCCCGGACCGCGCCTGCCCCGCCTACTTCGACGGACGGCTCGGCTACCGCGAGGTCGAGGAGCTGAGCGACTCGGTCGCCGGCCACCTCGCCACCCGCGGTCTGGAGCGCGGCGACCGGGTGGCGATCCTGCTCCAGAACTCCCCGCTCTTCGTGCTCGCCCTGCTCGGTGCCTGGAAGGCGGGCGCGACCGTGGTCCCGGTCAACCCCATGTACAAGTCGGGCGAGGTGGCGCACGTCCTGCGGGACGGCGAGGTCGCCGCGCTGATCTGCTCCGACCGGGCCTGGGAGTCGTATCTACGGGACACGGCGGCTGGCTCTCCGGTGCGGATCGTGCTCACGGGATATGAGCTGGACTTCCAGACGCGCGGTGACACGCGCGTGCTGGCCTTCGAAGGGCTTCCGCAGCCGTCCGACGCCGACGACCTCACCGCCGTCGCCCGCACTAGCCACCAGGCGCCGGTTTGGCGCGAGTTGAGCGGACTGGTATGTCATAGGAGCCCCCAAGGGGGTGTCGCGGCAGGGCCTGCCGGAGGGATGACACCGTGTACGCGGTCGAGTGTCCGTGAACCTCGACCCACTGGGTTGGAATCCTCACGCCTCGGCGCGAGGAGGGGGCCAAATCACCGGCATGGTCTGCCAGTTCACGGTGTGCGTCCGCACTGCGGGCACAGTCGTGATGTACGGCCTCGAGACGGCTCCCGTTCTCGACGCGTACGCCGAGTGCGGCCCGGCCTCACGGTCGGGCCGTCGGTGGTTCTCGGAATGTTGGCCGCCTGCCCTGCCGTCACGTACGACATCCTCTCCTCCTTTGTGAACATCTCCTCCGGCGGCGCCCCCGTGCCGCCGGCCCTGGTGGAGAAGTTCCGGGCGGGCTTCGGGCCCTACATCCGCAACGGCTACGGGCTCACCGAGTGCACGGCCCCCTGCGCGTCCGTCCCGCCGCAGCACGAGGCGCCGGTCGATCCGGCCTCCGGGACCCTCGCCGTCGGCGTGCCCGGCCCCGACACGGTCGAACGGATCGTGGACGAGCAGGGCGCCGAGGTGCCCTTCGGGGAGCAGGGCGAGATCGTCGTCCGCGGTCCGCAGGTCGTCCCCGGCTACTGGCGGCGGCCCGACGCCACCGCCGAGACCTTCCCCGACGGCGAACTGCGCACCGGGGACATCGGGTTCATGGACGAGCGGGGCTGGCTGTACGTCGTCGACCGCAAGAAGGACATGATCAACGCGTCCGGTTTCAAGGTGTGGCCGCGCGAGGTGGAGGACGTGCTCCACACGCACCCGGCGGTGCGCGAGGCGGCCGTGGTCGGGGTCCGCGACGGCTACCGGGGCGAGACCGTGAAGGCGTACATCAGCCTGCGGCCCGGCGCCGACGCGGATGCCGGTACGCTCGCCGCCTACTGCAAGGACAGACTGGCGGCCTACAAATATCCGCGCCAGGTGGAGATCCTGCCCGACCTGCCGAAAACGGCGAGTGGGAAGATCCTCCGGCGGGAACTGCGTTCCCGCGCGCACGACAGTCAGTAGGCGTGCACGACGGCCAGCAGGAACGACGCGAAAGGCAGGTGGCGGCAGTGCCCAGGACGACGGACGGCGGAGAGACTCCGGTCCCGCAGCGGCTCCTTGCCGCCGCCACCCGGCTCTTCGCCGAGCAGGGCTACGACCGCACCTCGGTACAGGAGATCGTCGAGGCGGCCGGCGTCACCAAGGGGGCGCTGTACCACTACTTCGGCTCCAAGGACGACCTGCTGCACGAGGTGTACGCGCGCGTGCTGCGCGTCCAGCAGGAGCGCCTCGACGCCTTCGCGAACGCCGACGAGCCCATCGAGAAGCGGCTGCGGGGTGCGGCGGCCGACGTGGTCGTCACGACCATCGAGAACCTCGACGACGCGATGATCTTCTTCCGCTCCATGCACCATCTGAGCCCGGAGAAGAACAAGCAGGTCCGTGCCGAGCGCCGGCGCTATCACGAACGCTTCCGCGCGCTCGTCGAGGAGGGCCAGGAGGCGGGCGTCTTCTCCCGGGCGACCCCCGCCGACCTGGTCGTGGACTACCACTTCGGGTCCGTGCACCACCTGTCGACCTGGTACCGGCCGGACGGGCCGATGAGCCCCCAGGAGGTCGCGGATCATCTCGCGGACCTTCTGCTCAGGGCCCTGCGTCCGTAGAGCGCGTGTGTGAGCAGAGCGCACGTGTAAGGGGCGGCCGCTCTTGGCGGCCGCCCCTTACACGTCCCCTCACAGGTACTTCTTCAGCTCCCGGCGCGCCAGCGACCGCTGGTGGACCTCGTCCGGCCCGTCGGCGATCATCAGCGTCCGCGCCCCCGCGTACAGCTCGGCCAGCGGGAAGTCCTGGCTGACGCCCCCCGCCCCGTGCAGCTGGATCGCCCGGTCGAGGATGTCGACGACCGCGCGCGGCGTTGCGATCTTGATGGCCTGGATCTCCGTGTGGGCACCCCGGTTGCCGACCGTGTCCATCATCCAGGCGGTCTTCAGCACCAGCAGGCGCAGCTGCTCCACGGTGACCCGCGCGTCCGCGATCCAGTTGTGGACCACACCCTGCTGGGCCAGCGCCTTGCCGAACGCGTCCCGCGAGACGGCCCGCCGGCACATCAGCTCGATCGCCCGCTCGGCCATGCCGATCAGCCGCATGCAGTGGTGGATCCGGCCGGGGCCCAGCCGCGCCTGCGCGATGGCGAAGCCGCCGCCCTCCTCGCCGATCAGGTTCGTCACCGGCACCCGCGCGTGGTCGAAGATCACCTCGGCGTGACCGCCGTGGGAGTGGTCCTCGTACCCGAACACCTTCATGGCGCGCCGCACGGTGACACCGGGCGTGTCGCGCGGCACCAGCACCATGGACTGCTGACGGCGGACGTCGGCGCCGTCCGGGTCCGTCTTGCCCATCACGATGAAGATCGCGCAGTCCGGGTTCATCGCCCCGGAGATGTACCACTTGCGGCCCGTGACGACGTATTCGTCGCCGTCCCGCTGGATGTGCGTGGTGATGTTGGTGGCGTCGGAGGAGGCCACCTCCGGCTCGGTCATCGCGAACGCCGAGCGGATCTCACCGGCCAGCAGCGGTTCCAGCCACTGCTTCTTCTGGCGCTCGTCGCCGAACTGCGCCAGCACCTCCATGTTCCCGGTGTCCGGCGCCGCGCAGTTCAGCGCGGTGGGCGCCAGCTGCGGGGAGCGCCCGGTGATCTCGGCGAGCGGCGCGTACTGGAGGTTGGTGAGGCCGGCGCCGTACTCGGAGTCGGGGAGGAAGAGGTTCCACAGGCCCTGCCTGCGGGCCTCCGCCTTCAGCTCCTCCACCACGGCCGGCGTGTCCCAGGGGGACGCCAGCGCGGCCCGCTGCTCCTCGGCCACCGCCTCGGCCGGGTAGACGTACTCGTCCATGAAGGCGAGCAGCCTGCCGCGCAGCTCCTCGGTGCGTGTGTCGAACGCGAAGTCCATGCCGGTCAGCCTTCCTGAAGAGTGGTCAGTCCGTGCTCGATGAAGACGGGGACGAGGTCCCCGATGTGGTCGAAGCCGCGCCCGACCGTCTGGCCCAGCGTGTACCGGTAGTGGATGCCCTCCAGGATCACGGCGAGCTTGAACCAGGCGAACGCCGTGTACCAGGAGACGGCGGAGACGTCCCGCCCGGAGCGCGCCGCGTACCGCTCGATCAGCTCGGCCGGGGCCGGGTGCCCGGGGGCCGAGGCGGTCGTGGAGACGGGGGAGTTCGGCAGGTCCAGCGGCACGCTGTACATCACCAGCAGGCCGAGGTCGGTCAGCGGGTCGCCGAGCGTGGACATCTCCCAGTCGAGGATCGCCCGGATCGTGTCGTCCGGGCCGATCAGGACGTTGTCGAGCCGGTAGTCGCCGTGCACGACCGCCGGCGCGGGGGAGCGGGGCAGCTCGCGGCCGAGTGCCGCGTGCAGCTCGTCGATGCCGGCCAGGTCACGGCTGCGGGAGGCATCCAGCTGCTTGCCCCAGCGGCGCAGCTGACGGTCCAGGAAGCCCTCGGGGCGCCCGAAGTCGGCCAGGCCCACCTCGGCCGGCTCCACCGCGTGCAGCTCCACCAGCGTGTCCACCAGCGACAGCACCGCACCGCGCGTGCGCTCCGCGCCGAGCGGGGCGAGCTGGTCGACGGTCCGGTACGGGGTGCCCTCGACGAACTCCATGACGTAGAACGGCGCCCCGAGCACGTCCTCGTCCTCGCACAGCAGCACCGGGCGCGGCACCGGCACACTGGTCGGGTGCAGCGCGCTGATCACCCGGTGCTCGCGCTTCATGTCGTGCGCGGTGGCCAGCACGTGCCCGAGCGGGGGGCGCCGTACCACCCACCGGCCGGTGCCGTCCCCGACCTCGTACGTCAGATTCGACCGGCCGCCCTCGATCAGCCGGCCGGTGAGCGGGCCGCGGACCAGACCGGGGTGCTCACGGTCGAGCAGGGCGCGCAGCCGGTCGAGATCGAGACCTGGCGGGTGGTCGGGGCTCATACATGGCTCCTACGGACGGTGAACGGGACTCGCTCAATGATGCCGACCGGTCGGTATGTAGTCCAGTGGCCGCACCCAACGTGATCCGGGCCACCCTAGGACGGCGGCTCCCCGGGCAGAAGCGCGGGGAGCCGCAGGTGGTGCTTTCCGGACGTTCAGTGGTCGTCCCAGTGGCCGTCGTGCTCGGCGTGCCGGTGTCCGTCGTGCAGGTAGTCCACATGGTCGCCGTGCCGCACGTGCGCGTGCCCGCAGCCCTCGCCGTGCGCGTGCTCGTGGGCGGCGTGCGTGACGTGCCCGCCCGGCTCGCACTCGTCCCAGTGGCCGCCGTGCTCGCGGTGCAGATGCCCGTCGTGGGCGTAGTCGAGATGGTCGCCGTGCGGCACCTCGGCGTGCCCGCAGTCCGGACCGTGGATGTGGGAGTGGGCCGTGTGCTCCTGGTGAAGGGTGGTCATGGTGCTCACCTTCGGTGGTGCGGGGAATGACGTCGGACAGGGTGCCACGCGAACGGCACATATCGGGGCATCCGGCTTGCGTGGCGTGCGCCCACAGCCGAGGGTCGATGCCATGAAGGCCATCAGCTACAGCCGGTACGGCGGTCCCGAGGTCCTGGAGTACGGGGATCTGCGCGACCCGAAGGTCGGCCCCGACTCGGTGCTGGTCAAGGTACGGGCGGCGGCCGTCAACCCGGTCGACCGGAAGGCCCGCCAGGGCTACCTCGACCCCGTCCTCGACGCCGTCTTCCCGCTCGTCCCGGGCTGGGACGTCGCGGGTGTCGTGGTCGGGCTCGGCGCGTCCGTCACGGAGTACGCGGTCGGCGACGAGGTCATCGGCTACGTCCGCGAGGACTTCCTCTCCCGGGGCACCTTCGCCGAGTACGTCGGCGCACCGGTGCGCACCCTGGCCCGCAAGCCCCGCAACCTCACCTGGGAGGAGGCGGCCGGGCTGCCGCTGACCGGCCTCACCGCCTAGCAGGTGCTCACCAAGGCACTGCGCGTGCAGCGGGGCGAGACCGTCCTCGTCCACGCGGCCGCGGGCGGCGTCGGCTCGATCGCGGTGCAGCTCGCCCGCCACCTGGGCGCCCGCGTGATCGGTACGGCGAGCGAGGCCAACCACGACTTCGTGCGCTCCCTGGGCGGCGAACCGGTGGCCTACGGCGAGGGACTGTCCGAGCGGGTGCGCGGGCTGGCCCCCGAGGGCGTGGACGCCGCCTTCGACACGGTCGGCGGCGAGACCCTGAGGGTCTCCCCGCCCAGCTGCTGGTCCCGGAGGGCCGTCTGGTGTCCATCGCCGACGGGGACGTCGTCGGCTACGGCGGCCGCTACTGCTTCGTACGGCCCGACGCCGAGGACCTCACCCGGCTGGCGGAACTGGCCGAACAGGGCGTGGTCTCCGTACACGTCTTCGAGACGTTCCCGCTGGAACGCGCGGCGGACGCCTACCGCCGCAACGAGGGGGGAGGCACCCGCGGCAAGATCGTGGTCACGGTGGACCGGGACACCGCCGCTCCGCCGGAGGGGCCCTAGATCACCAGTGCCGCCGCGCACACCGCCGTCGCCACCGCGCACAGCACCGCCACGGCGGCGTGCAGCAGGGTGAACGGCGCAGGGGGCGGCGCGGCCGTCAGGGCGCGGATGCGGTGGTGGGCGAGCAGCAGGAACACCAGCCACAGGCCGCAGCACAGGGCACAGGCCACGATTCCGGCGGCCGTGGCACCGCCGTGCAGGGTGGTCTTCACGGCGAGCACGGCGGCGACCGTGCTCGACAGGGTCGTACGCCGCCAGGCCAGCCGGGTCCGCTCCGGCTGGAGCCCGGGATCGCGTTCCCCCGCGGCCACCGCGTTCGCCCCGCTCACCCGGCCCACCCCAGCAGCACGACCACGACCATCGCCACGGCCACCACCGCGACGACGATGCTCAGCAGCGCCGGGAACCGGGACACCGGCAGGTCCTCGCCCCGGCGCATCGCCCGCTCGCAGCGCAGCCAGTGGTTGACCGCGCGCAACGAGCACAGCACGCCCGCCGCGAGCAGCGCGAGGGCCAGCCCGACCCGCCAGCCCCAGCGCAGGTCCGGCAGGAACTGGTCCACCGCGAAGCCCCCGCCGATCAGCGCCAGGGCCGTGCGCAGCCAGGCCAGGAACGTCCGCTCGTTGGCCAGCGAGAACCGGTAGTCGGGTGTGCTGCCCTCCTCCCGGATCCGCTCGGGCGCGAACCACAACCGGACGTTCCGTACGAACTCGATCACGCGCAGGACCCTACCCGGGAGCGGATCTCCGCCGCGCTCAGCCTGTCGCCGCCCGGTACTCCCTGAGCCGCTCGTAGGCCGCGAGCCCGTCCGGCACCCACTCCCAGCCGGACAGCCGCCGCTCGACCTCCGCCTCCGGCAGGAAGTCGTGCCAGGCCACCTCCTCCACCTGGGGGCTCACCGGCAGCTCGCAGCGGACCTCGTACACGGCCGACCACCAGCTGCCGCGGGCACCGCCGTCGTAGAGGAACTTGAAGAGGAACGTCGGCCGGGGCAGCCCGCTCACGCCCAGTTCTTCTTCGGCCTCCCGCAGGGCCGCGTCGTCGTAGGCCTCGCCCGCGCCGACCACCCCGCCGACGAACATGTCGTACAGCGAGGGGAAGACCAGCTTGGTCGGGGTGCGGCGGTGGACGAAGAGCCGGCCCTCGGCGTCCCGGGCCTGAATGAAGACGCACCGGTGGCGCAGGCCCTCGGCGTACACCCGCCCGCGCGGGAACTGCCCGATGACCTGGTCGTTCTCGTCGACGATGTCGAGGATCTCGTCAGCAGCGCTCATGCGCCCATCCAAGCAGGACCGCCACGAGCCACGGACGTCCGCCGGTCCGCCACGGGCCCCACAGGCGTCCGCCGGGAAGGCGGCGCCTACTGCGGCTGAAGGTTCGCCACCCGCTCCCGCGGTGCCACGCCCGACGGCATCGCCGGGTGCAGTCCGAGGAGCACGATGCCCCCGACGACCGCCGCGAGACCCGCCGCCTCCCAGGCCAGCGCGCCGGTGTCGGTGCGCAGCTGGTCGCCGAGGAAGCCGACGCCGCAGATGATCCCGGCGAGCGGCTGCGCCGCGGTCAGCGCGGGCAGCGACATGCGCAGCGGCGCCGTCTCGAAGGCGCTCTGCACCAGCACCAGCCCGGTCACCCCGAGGGCCAGCACGGCGTACGGCTGCCAGCCGGTGAGCATCTCGGTGAGACCGCCGTCGGCGAAACGCTGCCCGCTGACCCGGGTCAGGGCGTCCTGGACGCCGTACAGCAGACCGGCGGCGAGGGCCAGCAGGACCGGGCCCGAGCTGAGCCGGGAGTGCTTGGCGTAGGTGGTGAGCAGCAGGGCCAGTCCGATCATCACGCCGATGATCAGCCAGTGCCGGACGGGATCGGTGAGGGCGGTGCCGCCGCGCGGCTCGCCCGCCACGATGAACGTCGTCACCCCGCCCGCGAGCAGGGCGAGCCCCGCCCAGCCCTGACGGCCCAGTGGCTGCTTGGTCTGGTGGCGGGAGAGCGCGAGGGCGAACAGCAGGTTCGTCGCGAGCAGCGGTTCCACCAGGGAGACCTCGCCCTTGCCGAGCGCTATCGCGCCCAGCGCCATGCCGGCCACCATCAGGGCGATGCCGCCCAGCCAGCGCGGCACCCGCATGAGGTCGAGCAGCAGCCGCAGCGAGAGGAAGTCGCCGAGGGGCGCCTTCTGCGCCGCGTTCTGCTGGAGCACGAACCCGAACCCCAGGCAGCAGGCGGCGCTGACGGCGAGTACGAGAACCAGAACCGACACGCTGCGTACCTCGATCATCCGGTCGGACCACGGACGGGGGTGGTGGCCGACTGTAGCCTCCCGGCGCCCGCGCGGCCCCCGGGAGTGCCCGGAAAGCTGGATTCCGGGAGTACGGGAGTACCCGGAACCGGGCGATTGGCTCGGTCGCGGCGCCCCCGTCGACAGGCCCGGGAGCGAAGGGCGACCTATGGCCATGGTGTGGGCTCCGGCCGCGCGGCGCCATGGCGTACGCCACATTCGAGTGTCCACCGCCGCGCCGGCGGGTACCTCACCAGCGGCGGGGTGCCCCCAAGTTCCCTGCCCGCGCGGGCAGTTGACACCTGTCAGGTCGTCCCGGCCCTTGACGCGGACGTCGGCTGGGGTTTTGCTGTGCGTGATCGGCCGATCGCGGGCCGACGTCGCCACCGTCACCGAGGAGGATGAGGAAGTCCCGCGGTGCCCCTACCCCCGCTCTCCCTCCGCCGCGGCCGCCGCCGCGCCGCCCGGACCCCCGAACCGGACCCGGCCCTCGACGACGTCGAACTCGGTGTCGCCCGCGCCGCGCTCGCCCAGGGCCGCTGGCAGGCCGCCCGCGCGCTGCTCGCCCGCACCGGCGACGACTGGGACCGCCGCGCCCACCGGATCACCGTCCTCGCGCTCGAACCGTACGCCGCCGCCTGGGCCCACGAGTGGCTGCTCGCCGAACCCGGCACCGCCGACGCCGCCGTCCTGCACGCCCTCGCCCAGGTCCGGCGCGCCCTGCGCGGCAAGGAGCGCCGCGACCCCGCCCGCGAGGCGTGCCGGTCGGCCGCCGCGCTCGCGCCCGCCGACCCCACCCCCTGGCTCGGCCTGCTCATGCTGGAGTGCGACGGCGGCCCCGAGGCCGTACGGATCTTCGAGGAGGTCCGGGCCCGTCACCGCGACCATCACCACGCGCACCACCTGATGGTCGCCCGGCTCGCCGAGCGCCGCGCCGGCACCGGCCCGGACCCGCTGCACGAGGTGTACGACTTCGCCGCCTGGGCCGCCGAGCAGGCCCCCGCCGACTCGCCCCTCGCCATCCTCCCGGTCGTCGCGCACGCCGAGCGCTACCGCGTGCTGGCCGCCCGCGGGTTCGCCCCCGCCGACCCGGCGGCCTCCGGGCACTGGACCGACAGCCGGGCCCGGGGCGTGATGAAGGCCGCCTTCGACTGGCTGCTGGAGTGGGAGCACGACGATCACCCCCGCCGGCTGGTCGACCTGAACTTCCTCGCCCACGCCAAGGTCTGCGAGGGCCGCGCGCCCGAGGCGGCCGCCCTGTTCCGGCACATCGGGCCGCACGCCACCCCGCGGCCGTGGTCCTACCCGGACCGCGATCCGCACCGGGCCTTCCAGGCGGGGCGGGCTGACGCCCTGGGGCCGGGCGGCGGGTAGGGCCCGCGTCCGAGAGCCCTTGCGTCCGTGGTCCGAGAGTCCTTGGCTCCGTGGTCCGAGAGTCCTTGGCTCCGTGATCCGAGAGTCCATGGGTCCGTGATCCGAGAGTCCATGCGTCCGTAAGACGTTCCGAGCGCCGGGTAAGAAAGTGATGACGGAAGTCTGACGGCCGCCCCGGACGCCTGGCCCCGCCGGGCCCCGAAGTGCTCGAATGGACGGGTGAATCCCGAACCATCCGAGGAGCGCGGCAGCCCCGTCGGCCGCCGGGTCTTCCTCGGCACCCTCGCCCTGGGCGCCCTGGGGGTCGTCGCCGCACCCCCGCTCCAACGCGGTCTGGAGACCGTCCTGGGCGCCGCCGCCGGCAAGGACCCCACCGGCCTCACCGGCCTGCTGCCCAACGGCGGCGGCTTCCGCTACTACTCCGTGGCCTCCTCCGTGCCGCACCGGAACGCCACGAGCTACCGCCTCACCGTCGACGGCCTCGTCGACCGCCCCGCCACCTACACGCTGGCCGACCTCAGAGCGCTGCCCCAGACCCGCATGGTCAAGGACGTCCAGTGCGTCACCGGCTGGCGGGTCCCCGACACCGCCTTCGAGGGCGTACGCCTGTCCGTCCTCCTCGACGCGGCCGGGGTCAAGGCCGAGGCCGGCGCCCTCCGCTTCACCTGCTTCGACGGCACCTACACCGAGAGCCTCACCCTCGACCAGGCCCGCCGCTCCGACGTCCTGGTCGCCCTGCGCATGCAGGACAAGG
This sequence comes from Streptomyces sp. NPDC041784, assembly GCF_055591025.1. Classification (NCBI taxonomy): domain Bacteria; kingdom Bacillati; phylum Actinomycetota; class Actinomycetes; order Kitasatosporales; family Streptomycetaceae; genus Streptomyces; species Streptomyces sp. NPDC041784. The sequence goes on along the minus strand of NZ_JBVJAB010000061.1, from coordinate 10,884 downwards.
ACCTCGGCCACGACCACGGCGGCCCGGTCCGCCTCTACGTGGCCCCCATGTACTTCTACAAGTCCGCCAAGTGGCTCTCCGGGATCACCGTCACCGAGAAGGTGAAACCGGGCTACTGGGAGGAGCGGGGCTACGACGTCGACGCCTGGGTCGGCCGGTCGAACGGGCGGGACGATGAGCCTACGAGCTGAGGCACCCCCGATGACCAGGGTCCCCCGTTTCACCCGCGCCGAACGGTGGATCCACCGCACCACCGCGCTGCTGATGGGCCTGTGCGTGGTGACCGCGGCCTTCCTGTACATCCCCGAGTTCGCGCAGCTCGTCGGACGCCGTGAGCTGGTGGTCCGGGTGCACGAGTGGGCCGGTCTCGCCCTGCCCGTGCCGGTGCTCGCGGGCCTCGCCTCCCGCGCCTTCCGCGCCGACCTCGGCCGCCTCAACCGCTTCGGCCCGCACGACCGCCGCTGGCTGCGCGCCGCCCTGCGCCGGGACCGGCGGCATGCGGCGCGTCCGGCGGGCAAGTTCAACGCGGGGCAGAAGGTCTACGCGGCCTGGATCGCCGGGGCGACGCTGGTGATGCTCGGGACCGGGCTGCTCATGTGGTTCACCCACCTCACCCCGATCCAGTGGCGCACCAGCGCGACCTTCGTCCACGACTGGCTGGCCCTCACCATCGGTGTCGTCCTCGCCGGCCACATCGGCATGGCCCTCGGCGACCCCGAGGCACGGCGCGGCATGCGGACCGGCGCGGTGAGCCGGGAGTGGGCGGAGCGGGAGCATCCGCTGTGGCGGGAGTGAGGCCTGCTCAGGCGTATTCAGACGCATTCAGACGCATCCAGGCGCATTCATACGCGCTCAGGCGGACTCCGGCGCACTCACGGGCCGAGGGCCGGAGATCCCGGTCGCCCCGCTGACTCGGACGGCGGCCTGTTCGGCGGCCCGTTCGGCGGTCCGCTCGTCGCTCCACCCGTCCCGGAGCCCAGCACCCGGAACGCGTCCGCCCGCACCGCCTCCGCCGACCCGTACCGCACCACCACCGCGACCGACCGGGGCGACCCACCGGAATCGGGGCCCCCGGTCGCCGGCCCGGTGGACCCGGTGGACCCCGTGGCCCCGGCCTCGTCGGGACCCGGCACCGCCGCGGCCAGCACCAGCCCGTCGCCCGACCGCGCAACGGCCCGCAACGGCCCGTCCAGCCGCCGCCCCCCGATGAACACCGCCCCCTCCCGCAGCAGTTCCGCGTGGTCGAAGCAGGTGCCGCGCAGCTCGATCCGGACGAGGTCGCCCGGCCGGGCCTCCCCGTCGTCGCCGACGTCGACCGAGCCGATCGCGAAGGCGCAGGCGGGCGGGGCGTCCGGCGCGTCGACCAGCCGGGCGGTGGCCGAGGGCCGGGAACGGTGGAAGGACAGCAGCCCGGCCAGGACCCGCTGGGCGGCCCGCCCCTTGCAGGTGTCCGCCGGGCCGGCGAGTGCCGCGTGGTCCTGTTCCGCCGCCGCCCACTCGTCCGCCCGCCCCCGCACCGCGAGACACGCGTGGGCCAGCCCGCGCAGCACCTTGCACGCTCGTCATCAGAGAGGGTGACTCATACCCGTACTCCTATATGACCAGGGAGAGCAGCAGGACCAGTCCGCCGGCGACCACCGAGATGATGGTCTCCATCACCGACCAGGTCTTGATGTTCTGGCCGACGCTCAGCCCGAAGTACTCCTTGACCAGCCAGAACCCGGCGTCGTTGACATGGCTGAAGAAGAGCGAGCCGGCGCCGATGGCCAGGACGAGCAGGGCCGCGTGGGTCGTCGACATGTCGGCGGCCAGCGGGGCGACCAGGCCGGCCGCCGAGACGGTCGCCACGGTCGCCGAACCGGTCGCCAGCCGGATCGTCACCGCGATCAGCCACGCCAGCAGCAGCGCCGGGATCGACCAGTCCTCGGAGATCTCCAGGACCATCCTGCCCACACCGGAGTCGATCAGGGTCTGCTTGAAGCCGCCGCCCGCGCCGACGATCAGCAGGATGCCCGCGATGGGAGCGAGCCCCTTCTCGACCAGCCCCGAGATCCGCTCCTTGGCGAAACCGGCGGGCCGCAGCAGATTGAACATGCCGACGAGCACGGCGGCGAGCAACGCGATCAGCGGGGAGCCGACGACGTCGAAGACGCGCTGCACGGTGTGCGTGGGGTCGTCCACGACGATGTCGACCAGCGCCTTGGACAGCATCAGCACGACGGGCAGCAGGATGGTGACCAGCGTGGCGCCGAAGCCGGGCCGCTTGTCCAGGTCCTCGGAGGGCCGCTGGGGGATCATGCGGTCCGGGGCGGGGGCGTCCACCCAGCGGGCGGCGACCCGGGAGAATATGGGGCCCGCGATGACGACCGTCGGGACGGCGACCAGCACGCCCAGCGCCAGGGTGACGCCGAGGTTGGCGCCGACCGCGTCGATCGCGACCAGCGGGCCGGGGTGCGGCGGCACCAGGCCGTGCATCACGGACAGACCGGCCAGGGCCGGGATGCCGATCCGCATGAGCGAGTAGTTGCCCCGCTTGGCGACCATCAGCACCACGGGGATCAGCAGCACCACGCCGACCTCGAAGAACAGCGGGAGACCGATCACCGAGGCGATCAGCACCATCGCCCACGGCATCGAACGGCCGCCCGTCTTCGCGAGGATCGTGTCGACGATCTGGTCGGCGCCGCCGGAGTCCGCGAGCATCCGGCCGAGGATCGCGCCCAGCGCGATCAGCACGCCCACGCCGGCGACCGTGGCGCCGAGCCCGGTGGTGAAACTGGTGATGACCTTGTCCAGCGGTGCCCCGGCGAACGCGCCGAGCGCGAGCGAGCCGATGGTCAGCGCCAGGAAGGCGTGCAGTTTGAACTTGGTGATGAGCACGACGATGACGGCGATGCCCGCCACAACGGCGAGGCCCAGCTGAGTGTGGCCCGCCGAGGTGATCGGCTCGACGGTGTCCGCTGCCAGCAGCTCGACGCTGAGTCTGGTCACAGGGATTCCCTTGCAGAGACGGGGTTGGGGGAGGGGTGCGGGGGGTTACCGGGCCGGTGCGGAGAGATCGCCGAGCGCGCCGGTGGCACGGTCGGCGATCTCCTCGGGGCTGCCGGAGACATCGACGGCTACGCCCGCCTCGTCCGCCTGGAGCGGTTCGAGGGTGGCGAACTGGGAGTCGAGGAGGGCGGTCGGCATGAAGTGGCCCTGGCGGTGCCCCATCCGGTCCTCGATCAGCTCCCGGGAGCCGGTGAGGTGGACGAAGACCAGGCCGGGGGCGGCGGCCCTGAGCCGGTCGCGGTACGACCGCTTCAGCGCCGAGCAGCTGACCACTCCGCCCAGCCCGGCCCGCTCGTGCGCCCAGGCGCCGATGGCGTCCAGCCAGGGCAGCCGGTCCTCGTCGTCGAGCGGGGTGCCGGCCGACATCTTGGCGATGTTGGCCTGCGGGTGGAAGTCGTCGCCCTCGGCGTACGGGACGCCGAGCCGGGCGGCGAGCAGAGGACCGATCGTGGTCTTGCCCGTTCCGGCGACGCCCATCACGACGACGACGTGGGGGGCGACGTGGGGGGTACGCATCACTGCCTCGCTGTCTTCCTCGACACCTGATGTCGACGACACTGAAACGCATTAGGTACGACGAATTCAAGAGTGTGTGACATATAAGTCTGACTTTTTGACTTGGTGACGCACCCCGTACGCTGAGTGCATGACCACTCCGGGCCGGGGTCTGCACGGCCATGTACTGGAAGCGCTCGGCCCCGCGATCACCGCCGGTGAGTACCCGCCGGGCAGCGTCCTGCGCACCGACGAACTGGCCCAGCGCTTCGACGTCTCCCGCTCCGTGATGCGCGAGGCGGTCCGCGTCCTCGAATCCATGCACCTCGTCGAGTCGCGCCGCCGCGTCGGCGTCACCGTCCGCCCCAAGCCCGAGTGGAACGTCTACGACCCCCAGGTCATCCGCTGGCGGCTGGCCGGCGCCGACCGCCCGCACCAGCTGCGCTCGCTCACCGTGCTGCGCTCCGCCATCGAACCGGTCGCGGCGGGCCTGGCCGCACGCCACGCCACGGCCGCGCAGTGCGCCGAACTCACCGAGGCCGCGCTGGGCATGGTCGCCCACTCACGCGGCCACCAGCTGGAGGGCTACCTCCTCCACGACGTCGCCTTCCACCGCGTGATCCTCACCGCCTCGGGCAACGAGATGTTCGCCCGCCTCGGCGACGTCGTCGCCGAGGTCCTCACCGGCCGCACCCACCACGAGGTCATGTTCGAGGACCCCGACCCGGCGGCCGTCACCCTCCACGTCCAGCTCGCCGAGGCCATCCGCGAGGGCGACGCGACGCGCGCGCAGTCCCTGACCCGCGAGATCACCGTCGGCGCCCTCCAGGAACTGGACATCCTGGCCCCCTGACGCCCTACGACACGGGCAGCCCCTCCCCGTCCCGCGGCAGCGGGTCGGCGTACCGCGTCAGCCGGGAAACACCCCGTCCACGTACACCCACGCCCCCTCCACCCGCTCGAACCGGCTGACCTCGTGCAGCGAACCGCCCCGGTAGGACGCCCGGAACTCCACGGTCCCGGTGGCGTGGAACGCCGTCCCGTCGGCCGTCGCGAGGATCTCCAGCCCCGTCCACCGCATCCCCGGATCCAGCTCGAGGCGCTCCGGCCGGGTCCGCGGATGCCATGTCCGCACCAGATACCCGGCGTTCCCCTTCACGAAGGCGCTGTACCGCGACCGCATCAACGCCTCGGCGGTCGGCGCCACACCCCCGGCGTGGTACCGGCCGCAACAGGCGTCGTAGGGCTGGGGGAGACCGCAGGGGCAGGTGAGCCCGGCCTTCGACGGGGGAGCGGAAGGAACGGAACGGCGGGCACGTCGTGACATGCCCACCATTGTGCCGGTGCGGGGTCGGCGGACACGCGGACCGCTCAGCCCTCGCCCCCGTCGTCCCCGATCACCCGGTCCAGCTTCTCCGCGAACCAGAGCGCCACCGCCCCGGTCACCACGGGCCCCGCCCCGCCGAGGCCGGACACCGTCTCCACGGCGCCGCCCGCGGCCGCGCCGGCGGCCACCGCCGCCCCCATGATGACCGCGCTCCGCAGGGTGATGATCTTCCGCATGCCGTCCTCCCGGACTCCGCAACTGGTAGGTGACATCACCCTGCCCCTGCGCGGCCCCCCGGCGGCCGAAAGCCGAACCACTCCGAAGCCGCATACGAAGCCCCAGGCCGGAAGGGGTGTCCGGGGCGGTTTCGCCGAACCGCCCCGAACTCCGAAAGCCGGCCCCTACGCCACCCGGGCACCCTGCACGGGCAGCGGCGGCAGCGCCGTGTCGTGCAGCCATGCCTCCAGCAGCCCGTCCAGCGGCTCGGCCGCGAACCGGGCGACATGGGCCATGAACATGCCGGTCGTCACCGCGCCGCCCCGGTGCAGCCCCGCCCAGGCCCGCAGCATGTGGAAGAACGCCTCGTCGCCCATCGCGCAGCGCAGCGCGTGCACCGTGAGACCGCCGCGCTCGTACAGCCGGTCGTCGAACATCGACTTGCGGCCGGGGGTGGCGATCCGGAGGTCCTGCGGCAGGGTGGAGAGCAACCGGTGGGCGACGGCCGCCAGCTGCTGTGCGCTACGGCCGCCGGACCGCTCCGACCACAGCCACTCCGCGTACTTCGCGAACCCCTCGTTCAGCCAGATGTGCCGCCAGTCGGCGATGGACACACTGTTGCCGAACCACTGGTGCGCCAGCTCGTGCGCCACGAGACGCTCCGAACTCCGCGCCCCGTCCACATGGTTGACGCCGAACAGGGACAACCCCTGTGCCTCGACGGGGACATCGAACTCCTCGTCGGCCACGACCACGGCGTACTCGTCGAACGGGTACGGCCCGAACAGCCGTTGGAACAGGTCCATCATCGCGGGCTGGCGCGCGAAGTCCCGGGAGAACTGCGGCAGCAGATGTGCGGGAATGTGCGCGTGCATCGGCACCCCGCCGAGCCCCGGGTCGCCCAGCAACAGCGTCTGGTACTTGCCGATGGCCAGCCCGACCAGATAGCTCGACGTCGGCGCCGACTGCTCGTACACCCAGGTCGTCGTGGACGCCTTCGTGGTGCGGGTCAGCAGCCGGCCGCCCGCCACCACCGAGTACGCCGACGGGGACGTGACCGAGATCAGGTACGACGCCTTGTCGGCGGGCCGGTCGTTGCACGGGTACCACGAGGGCGCGCCGATCGGCTGGCTCGCCACCAGCGCGCCGTCCGTCAGCTCCTCCCAGCCGAGCCCGCCCCAGGGGCTGGGCACCGGCTTGGGATTGCCCGACCAGTGGATCTCCACGGTGAACGCGGCCCCGGCGCGCAGCGGCTTCGCGGGCCGCACCCGCAGCTTGCCGCCGCGGTGCGTGTAGTGCGGCTGCCGCCCGTCCACCCGGACCCGGCCGATCCTGAAGTCGGCCAGGTTCAGCTGGAATTCGGGCAGCTGCGCGCGGCCGGCGATCGCGTTGATCCGGGCCGTGCCGGACAGCCGGTTCGGGCCGGGCCGGTAGTCCAGCGTGAGCTCGTAGCGATGCACCCGGTACCGGGGATCGCCGTTGTCCGGGAAGTACGGGTCCGGACCCACTGCCTGCTGCACTGCCACTTCCGCGTTCGCTCCCTGCACTGTGCTCGAACCGTTCGCCGATGCCCCGCTCACCGGCTCCGCCCGGCCCGCGCTCAGGAGCGCCATGCCTCGATCGGGTTGCCGAGCCAGCGGGTGTCGTCCGGGACGGACTCCGCGGCCATGACGAGCGACGCGGGACCCAGTGTCGTACGGGCCCCGATCGTGCTGCCGGGCAGCACGATCCCGCCAGGGCCCAGCGTGGCGCCCTCACGGAGGACCACAGTATCCGTCCGCAAGATCCGGTCGTGGAAGAGGTGAGTCTGGAGCACGCACCCCCGGCCCACCGTGGCCCCGTCCTCCAGTGTGACCAGGTCGGCCTCCGGGAGCCAGTAGCTCTCCACCCACACACCGCGCCCGATCCGCGCCCCGAGCCCGCGCAGCCACGCCGACATCACCGGCGTACCCGGCACGGCGCCCGCCAGCCACGGCACGGCCAGCACCTCGACGAACGTGTCCGCCAGCTCGTTGCGCCACACGAAGGAGCTCCACAGCGGATGCTCCCCGCTGCGGTGGCGCCCCACCAGCAGCCACTTCGCCACGACCGACGCCAGCCCGGCCGTCACGCCCGCACCGAGCAGCACCAGGCCGCCGAGCAGCGGCGCCCACCCGCCCAGCGCGCACAGCACGGCCACCGTCAGCACGGCCAGCGCCGCCGAGCAGAACACCGGCACGATCCGGCACAGCTCCACCAGACCGCGCGCCCACAGCAGCCGGGCCGACGGCTCGTACGTACGGCTCTGGTCGCCGTCGGCCGCGCTGCGCGGCAGCTTCACCGGCGGCAGGCCCAGATAGGAGCTGCCCTTCTTCGCCTTCTTCGGGGTCGCCGACAGCACGCCGACCAGACCACCGTCCGGCACGCTGCGGCCCGGCGCGGTCATCCCCGAGTTCCCGAGGAACGCCCGCCGCCCGATCTCCGCGCGCCCGATCCGCACCCAGCCGCCGCCCAGCTCGTACGGGGCGGTCAGCGTGTCGTCGGCGAGGAACGCGCCCTCGCCGACCGTGGTCAGGCTCGGCAGCGCGAGCACGGTCGACACCTCGGCGCCCCGCCCGATCCGCATCCCGAGCAGCCGCAGCCACACCGGGGTGACCAGACCGGCGTACAGCGGGAACAGCGTCTCGCGGGAGTGGTCCATCAGCTGCGTGACCGTCCACGCCTGCCAGCCCACCCGGCTGTGCGTGGGATGCGTGCCCTCGCGCAGCCCCAGGCTCAGCAGCCGTACGGCGACCAGGAGCAGCACGGCGTACACCAGCCCGTAGGTGAGCGTCGCCGGGACCAGCGCGAGGACGGCCCCGCGCAGCGCCCCGCCGAGCCCGAGGCCGGGGGTGACGAAGACGCGGGCCACCAGCAGCGCGGCCACGGCCGCCGCCACCGGCAGCAGGTTCAGCGCGCCGCCTGTCACGCCGTACATCACCCGCCAGTACGTGCCGCGCTGCGGGCGCTCCTTGGGCCAGTTGCGCTTGGCCTTGCCGAGCTTGACCGCGGGCGCGCCCGCCCAGCGCTGGCCGGTCGGGACCTGCCCGGTGACCGCCGAGCCGGGGGCCACCTCGGCGCGCTTGCCGACGCGGGCGCCCGGGAAGAGCATGCTGCGCGTGCCGACGACGGCGTGCGCGCCCACCTTGACCGGCCCGATCTCCAGCCGGTCGCCGTCCAGCCAGTGCCCGGACAGGTCCACCTCGGACTCGACCGCCGAGCCCCGGCCCAACTTGAGCAGACCGGTGACCGGCGGCAGCGAGTGCAGATCGACGTCCGGGCCGATCTTGGCGCCCAGGGCACGGGCGTACCGCTCCAGCCAGGACCCGGTCAGCGAGGTCGCCCCGCTCGACTCGGCCAGCCGCTCGGCCGCCCACAGCCGCAGGTGCACGGACCCGCCCCGCGGGTACCGGCCGGGCTGCACGCCCCGCAGCAGCAGCCGCGCCCCGCCCGCCGCGAGGGCGATCCGCCCGGGCGGACTGAACAGCAGCAGCGCGCCGACGGCCAGCAGCCACCAGGGCGCGGTCGGCAGCCAGGCGTAGCCCGGCAGCACATTGCCCAGCGCGGCCAGCACGATGGTCCAGCGCAGCCCGAGCAGGGTGAAGAGCGGAACCAGCAGGAGCAGCTGGACGAGCTGCGCCTGCCTCGGCACCGGCGCGACGGTACGGCTGTCGCCGTCCTCGTGCGCCGACTCCTCCAGCAGGCGGGCCAGCTTGCGCAGGGTCGGCTGCTGGTAGATGTCCAGGACGGCGGCGCTCGGGTAGCGGGTGCGCAGCCGGGTGGTGAGCTGGGCGGCGGCCAGGCTGCTGCCGCCGATCGCGAAGAAGTCGTCGGCGGCCGAGCCGACCGGGATGCCCAGCACCTCGGTCCACTGCTCGGCGAGCCAGGCCTCGGTGCCGTACAGCTGCGCGGCCGGGGCCTCGACGCCCTCCAGGGGCCAGGGCAGCGCGTTGCGGTCGACCTTCCCGGAGGTCCGGGTCGGCAGGTCGTCCACCGGCGCGAGCAGCGGCACCAGGGCGGCGGGCAGCTCGGCGCGCAGCTTCTCCACGGCCGCGGCCTGGTCCCAGCCGTCCTGGGTGACGACGTATCCGACCAGCAGCTGGTTGCCGCTGCGGGCCGTGCGGACCGCGGCGGCGGCCCCCGCGACGCCGGGCAGCGCCTGGAGCGCCGCGTCGACCTCGCCCAGCTCGATCCGGCGCCCGCCGAGCTTGATCTGCTCGTCGGCCCGTCCGAGGAAGACCAGCCCCTCGGCGTCGGCCCGCACCAGGTCACCGCTGCGGTACGCCCGCTCCCAGCCGAGCGACGTGAGCGGCGCGTACTTCTCCGCGTCCTTCTCGGCGTCGAGGTACCGGGCGAGCCCGACCCCGCCGATCACCAGCTGACCGCTGCCGCCCATCGGCACCGGTTCCCCGGCCTCGTCGACCACGGCCAGCTCCCAGCCCGTGAGCGGCAGCCCGATCCGCACCGGCTCCTCGCCGGTCATCAGGGAGGCGCAGGCGACCACGGTGGCCTCGGTCGGCCCGTAGGTGTTCCACACCTCGCGCCCCTCGGTCACCAGCCGCTGCACCAGCTCGGGCGGGCAGGCCTCGCCGCCGAAGATCAGCAGGCGTACGTCGTTGAGGGTCTCGGGCTCCCAGAGCGCGGCCAGCGTCGGCACCGTGGAGACGACGGTGATCTCCTGCTCGACCAGCCAGGGTCCGAGATCGGCACCGCTCCTGACCTGCGACCGGGGCACCGGCACGAGACAGGCGCCGTAGCGCCAGGCCAGCCACATCTCCTCGCAGGAGGCGTCGAAGGCCACCGACAGCCCGGCCATGACCCGGTCGCCGGGCCCGATCGGCTCGTCGGTGAGGAACAGCGCGGCCTCGGCGTCCACGAACGCGGCGGCGCTGCGGTGGCTGACGGCGACGCCCTTGGGCTTGCCGGTCGAGCCGGAGGTGAAGATGATCCAGGCGTCGTGCTCGACACCGGGCCGTCCGGCCAGGGCGCTCGAACCGCCGTGGACGGTGATCCCGTGCCCGGCGCCGATCACCGCCCGGACCTCGGCCTCGCCGAACACCAGCTCGGCCCGCTCGTCGGGGTCCTCGGCGTCGACCGGCACATAGGCGGCACCGGCCGCCAGGACGGCCAGGATCGCCACGTAGAGGTCGTTGGTACCGGACGGCACCCGCACGCCCACCCGGTCGCCCAGGCCGACCCCGGCGGCGGCGAGCCGGCGCCGGAGCCGCTCCACCTCCACGGCGAGCGCCCGGTAGGTGAGGAGGGTGGTGCCGTCGTCCAGGGCCGGCTCGTCCGGGTACGAACGCACGGACGCGTCGAACACGTCGACCAGGGTCCGGGGGGAGGCGGCGGGGCCACCGGAGAAACGTGCCGTGTCACCGAGTTGTACGCGGATTTCTTCGTCGAGCAGGCCGAGAGCACTGCTCTCGTGTGTGGCTGCCATCGGTCCTCGCGTCTCGATCCCGGAAGCCTCCGGGGCGCCGGCGGGCCCGCAGGTCTGCCTGGGGTTGTCCGTGCCGGCTCCGTAACAAGCCGGAAATTTTAGTACGACGCTAGGCTCGCCCCCTTGCGTCGGCCACCGGGGAGGGCCGTCCGGGGGTGCTCGCGGCGGCGGACCCAGGGCTGTGACCTGCGTGATCTTCGGCCACGGAGTGACTGGGGAGAGATCGGCCACACCACGAGCGAGGGCCGCGACCAACGGTCGCGGCCCTCGCTCCTCTGTGTGTCCGAGGGGGGACTTGAACCCCCACGCCCGATAAAGGGCACTAGCACCTCAA
>NZ_JBVJAB010000060.1:0-23720 GCF_055591025.1 Streptomyces sp. NPDC041784 | reverse complement strand
ACCAAGCAGAGCCGCCTCCACAGACCCACCAGCAACACTCCGAGAGACAGAATGAACCAACTCAAAGCACAGCATTCAAGATGAAAACGACCTCTGAGGAGACGTTTTGCTGCCACCGGCCGGACGCGACAACGCCGCTGATCGCCGAAGCCCCCAGCAAGACATCGATGAGATCCGTCAATGCACCAGCCGGGACACGCATCGGCCTCCACCAAGACCCTTGCCGGCCTCACACGAGTACGCCCAGTCCCCGGCGCGGAACAGCGGCGCGGGAGCGGTCAGCCGGTTCGCCACCAGTACCTCGATCACCTGGCCGTGCGTCAGGTCCGCCCGCGAATCCGGTGGCCGCAGCCCCTCGACGATCCCCGCGACGTCCAGCCGACGCAGAAACTCGGCAGCGACAGGCAGAGCGCCCAGGCGCTTGGTCACCACGGACTTAATCGCGACCTCCACGCGAGGGCGTTCCGTCCGTGGCCTTGGGGACCAGGAAGTCATCGACACACCCGGACCAACGCGGCCACACCGGCAAGACCGTCAAACCATCTGATTCAGCGACCCGGGAAGTACGGACCCAGCGCCCCGCCCGCCCCAGTGTGCACACAGGCGTTTCCACAGGTCAGCTCACATTTCCGCACCCTAAGGGCTGTCCCGTAAATGATCTCTGAGATGTTGGATGACCTGCCCGTTTCTTCGTCACCCGGCGAGGGTGAGGTTGTGCAGGCGGGCGATGCCGAGCATGGCGTGGTGGACGCCGTCGCCTTTGAGGCGGCAGTCGCGGAGGATCTTCCAGGTCTTCATCCGAGCGAAGGCGTGCTCGACGCGGGCGCGGACTTTGCGGTGGGAGGCGTTGTGTTCCTCTTTCCAGGCCGGAAGTTCGCTCTGGCCGGCTTCGCGGCGGTGCGGGATGACCAGGCCGGTGCCCCGATAGCCGCCGTCCGCGATGACCGTGGTCTTTCCGACGGCGGCCTTCGCTCCGGAGAGTTCCCATGCCTTGCAGTCGTTGCGGTTGCCGGGCAGTGGCCGGCCGACGGCGACGACGAGCCGGGTGTCGGCGTCGATGACGACCTGGTGGTTGGTGGAGTACCGGTAGCTCTTGGACTGCGCGGCGATGGTGTGGTCGCGGGTGGGGACCAGGGTGCCGTCCACGATCACCACGGCGTCCTTGCGGAACCGCTTGCGTTGCTGAAGGGCGAGCGCGGGTCCGAGGTGGTTGATGACGCGGTCAGCCGCAGACTTGGACACCCCGAACAACGGCGCCAGTTGGCGCAGGGTCAGGCTAGTCCGCCAGTACGCGGCGACCAGCAGCACGCAATCCTCCAGCGGCAGGCTCCACGGCCGGCCCTTGCGCACCGGATCCGCACCCTCGCGCCGCAACGCGGTGATCAGCTTCCCGAACTGACGCGGGCTCAGCCCGGTAAACGGGGCTATCCAGGACGGCTGCGACGCCGTGATCACACCAGCCACGACAAGATCATCTCACCCGTGACCAGCAGTTACGGGACAACCCTAGTCGGTGAATGCGCCCATGGCGCGGTCGAGCAGCACGGTCAGTGGAACTGCTCCCTCGCAGGCCACCCACCCTGCCGAAGCCGCGTCCGCGCAGGCGAGGGCGGCCGCGACGAGGGCAGCCGGCCGGGGATCGTCCGGCTGGCCGGGACTGGCCCCCAGTCGCCGTGCGATCTCCGGGGCCATTATCTCCTGCCAGCGCAGCTGCTTCTCGAAGTGCCGGGCGCGCAGTGACGGCGTCTCCTGGAGCATCCGCAGATAGCTGAGCATCCGCTCGGGTTCCGCCTCGAGCATCCGCGTCATCACGTCGAACACTCGGCGCAGTGCCTCCCAGGGCCGCTCCTCGTCGGGCCGGGCGGCGAGCGCTTCGGTGACCTGGCGGCCGATCTCGTCCAGGTCGGCCAGAACGATGTCTTCTTTCGTGCCGAAATGGCGGAACAGGCTGGCGCGCGACAGTCCGGCCTCGGCGGCGATCTGGTCGACGGTCGTCCGGTCGAATCCCTGCTCGGCGAAGAGCCTGAGGGCCACCTCTGTCACTTCCGCCCGGATCGTGGCGCGCATGCGCTCGCGCAGCCCGGGCTTGGCCGTGGAGCGGGTGGGAGTAGCGGCGGAGTCACTCATGCCCGCAGAGTACACGAAAGCTCTACTTGATACCGAGTCTCAAGTAGAGTTACAGTCTTCTTGCAACACCTCGTTTCGAGCAGGAGTGTTTCCATGAGCAAGGTCTGGTTCATCACGGGTTCCTCGCGCGGCTTCGGCCGCCAGTTCGCCGAGGCGGCCCTGGAGCGCGGCGACAAGGTCGCGGCCACCGCCCGCAACACCAAGGCGCTGGCCGACCTGGCCGAGCGGTTCGGTGACGCGGTGCTGCCGCTGCAGCTGGACGTCACCGACCGCACCCAGGTGTTCGAGGCGGTCGCGGCGGCCACGGAGCGGTTCGGCCGGCTGGACGTGGTGGTCAACAACGCCGGTTACTCCCTGATCGGCGCCGTGGAGGAACTAGGCGAGCAGGAGCTGCGCGACCAGCTGGAGACCAACGTGTTCGGTGTCCTGCACGTCACCCAGGCGGTACTGCCCGTCCTGCGGGCGCAGGGCAGCGGCCACATCGTCCAGATCTCCTCGGCCATGGGAGTGGCCACCTTCGGCGGCACGGGCGGCTACAGCGCCTCCAAGTGGGCGCTGGAAGGCCTGAGCGAGGCCCTCTCCCAGGAAGTCGCACCCTTCGGCATCAAGGTCACCCTGATCGAACCCGGCGCCTTCGCCACCGACTTCGCAAGCTCGTCGGTCTTCACCGCGCACCGCCAGGACGCCTACGCCCCCCTGCACGCGTCGCTGACCGAGATGGGCGCCACCGCCCAGGCGCCCGGCCCCGAGGGGGTCGGCGGTGCCATCCTCCAGATCGTCGACGCCGAGGAGCCGCCGCTGCGCGTGTTCTTCGGCGAGGAGCCCTCCCAGTGGGTGCCCGCGGTGTACCAGCAGCGTCTGGCCGAATGGGCCGAGTGGGCGCACGTATCCAAGGCCGCGGAAGGCAAGTAGCAAACGCCCGGCCCGCGGGCCATGACCCGTCGGGCCGCTACCGCCGCCCACCTACACCCGGACAGCCCTCGCCCGTTTGAGGGCGGCCGTCCATACCAACAGGAGGTTTAAATCATGAGCAAAGTTTGGTTCATCACCGGCGCGTCGAAAGGCTTTGGCCGCGAGTTCGCCCTCGGCGCCCTCGAGCGTGGCGACAAGGTCGCAGCGACCGCCCGCAACACGGACACTCTGAGTGACCTGGTCGAGCAGTACGGCGACGCCGTCCTCCCGGTCGAGCTCGACGTCACCAACCGCGACCAGGTGTTCGCCGCGGTGAAGTCCGCGCACGAGACGTTCGGGCGGATCGACGTCGTCATCAACAATGCGGGCTACGGGCTCTTCGGAACGGTCGAGGAGATCACCGACAGCAGCTGCGCGACCAGCTCGAGACGAACCTGTTCGGTGTCTTCCATGTCACGCAGGCGGTCCTCCCGATCCTCCGCGAGCAGCGCGCGGGCCACATCATCCAGATCTCGACCATGGGCGGCATCGTCGCGTTCCCGACCCTCGGTGCCTACCATGCGTCGAAGTGGGCGCTGGAAGGGATGACGGACGCACTCGCCCAGGAAGTCGCCGGCTTCGGCATCAAGGTCACCCTGGTCGAACCCGGCGGCTTCGCCACCGACTGGTCCGGTGCATCCGCCATCGTCGCCGACGCGCATCCCGCGTACGCGGCTCTGCACGAGAACATGGCCGCGCGGCGGGCGCAGGTCGTACTCCCGGAGCCGGTCGGCTTCAAGTCCGCGATCCTCACGCTCGTCGACGCCGAGGAGCCGCCGCTGCGCGTGTTCTTCGGGGAGGGGCCGACTCTGATGGCACCGCAGGTCTACCAGCAGCGCCTGGACGAGTGGGCCGAGTGGGCGCACGTGTCCAAGGCCGCGGAAGGCAAGTAGAAAACGCCCGGCCCGCGGGCCATGACACGCCCACACCACGGCGTGCACCCGCACCGCCGGCACCTGAGGGAGCCCGGGTGGCACACCCGCCCAGGCTCCCTCACCCCCGCAGGCAGCAGGTCCTTCTCCAGCGAAATTCGACGTCACCCGCTTCCGCAAGCGCCATGCCGCCCCCGTTGCGGATGCCTCTCGGTCGGCAGCCCGGGCAACTCGTCCCGCACAACCAACAGCAGCACAACCAGGAGTGGGTCGGCCGGGCCCACCCCTCCCCACGCCATCGAGGCCCACTGAAGGGAGCCCCGTCATGCCCACCACCAAGCGTCGCGCACTGATCATCATCTCGTCCGGCCGCCAGCTGTCGCTGGCCAAGCCGGCCGAGGTCAAGTCGATCTCGACCGGATTCTTCCTGGTCGAGATGGCTCAGATGCTCAAGGAGTTCGAGAAGGACTACGAGTTCACCTTCGCCACCCCCGACGGCAACGCCCCGCAACTCGACATCAACGGCATGGCCCTGTCCATGCACTACATCGAGAAGATCGGCGCCAAGACCATCCCCCTGCGCAGGCAGCAGCGCCGCCGCTCGTTCGACGTCAACGGCTTCCGGCAGCGCTACCCCGAGCTGGTCGCCCGCCGCGAGCAGGAAGTGCGGCTGCTGGAGCGGCACATCGGCCGGATCCCGGTCTCCGAACTACTGCCCAACAGCGAACCGGAGCTCGCCGAGTACCGACCCGAACTGATCCGCCGCCTCGACAAGCTGCCCGAGGGCACCTTCCACTCGCTGCAGGACCTCGTCCAACGCCACCGCGACCCGGCCGATGCGTTCACCCTCGCCGACTTCGACTTCATCCACACCCCCGGCGGTCACGCCCCCATGGTCGACTTCCGTGACAATGCGTGGCTCGGCGAAACCCTCCACACGGCCCGGGAGAACGGCGTCACCATCTCGTTGATCTGCCACGCGCCCATCGCGGTGACCTCCACCCGGCAGCGCATCGACGCGCAGGGCGCCGCCTACCCTGTGAAGGACAACCCGTTCCTCGCCGCCCCCATCGCGACCGTCCCCAAGATGGGCGAGCTGTTCGCGCTGAGTTTTCTCTACCCGCACGTCCCCGGCAAGAAGACCAGACTGCCCTACTTCGTCGACGTGGCCATCAAGGAAGCCGGCTTCACCGTCGCGTCCTCCCTCAACATGTCCGCCCCGCAAACGGCCTATGAGCCGTCCGTGCGGCTGCTCACCGGCAACGGCCCACAGGCCATCGACCAGCAGACCGCCGAACTCCGCAGCATCCTCACCCACAGTCCCGCTGCCCGCCGGACCAGCAGCAAGCAGCCGAGCGCGTAGCGGCGACCACACGCTGTGCCGACCAGGCAGCCGACGACACGGTCGAGCAGACGAGACAGGTGAGGAAGGTGAGTGGGATGACTGAGACCGCAACGGCGCGGCGTAGTTGGATCACGCCCGAGCGTGAGGCCGAGCTGTACATGGCCGTGCTCGACCTGCTCCGCGAGGTCGGCTACGGCGCCCTGACCATGGACGCCGTCGCCGCCCGCACCCGGTCCAGCAAGGCCACGCTCTACCGCCAGTGGGGCGGCAAGGCCGAGCTGGTCGCCAAGGCCGTACGGCACGACAAGCCCGGGGCCGGCCTCGCCGAGATCGACACCGGGTCGCTCAGGGGAGATCTGCACGCCCTCACCCTGTGTTCGGACGACGCCAAGATGGAGCAGAACTCCGCGCTGATGCGGGATTTGGCCATGGCGATCCACGGCAACCCGGATCTCCTGAAGGCGTTCCGTGAACATCTCATCGAGCCGGAGATGGCAGAGTTCCGCCGCCTGGTGCAGCGGGCGATCGACCGGGGCGAGGTCGCCGCGGACAACCCGGCGATCGAGTTCATGATCCACATGATGATCGGCTGGTTCGCCGCCCGCACGCTGATCGACGAGAAGCCGCCGACGCAGGCCTTCCTCCTCTCGTACATCGACGCCCTGGTCCTCCCAGCCCTCGGCGTCCAGTAAATCCCCGTACCCGTCCATCCCCGTAGTCCTCCACGCACCTGACGTCACCGCTCACGCCGTCGGGCCGATCACCCCTGCCACCCACCGGGCTGATCACCCCTGCCCAGGGCCTGCGCCGGAGCACAGACCCTCCACCCCACGACCTGACCGGGAGTACGCCCACGTGGCCACTTTCCTGTACAAACTCGGCCGACTCGCCTTCAGGCGACGGCATTTCGTCGCCCTGATATGGGTGGCCCTGCTGACGCTCGCGGGCGTCGCCGCGGCCAGCGCGCCCACTGCCGGATCCTCTTCGTTCTCGATCCCCGGCACCGAGGCGCAGAAAGCTTTCGACCTGCTGGATCAGCG
Organism: Streptomyces sp. NPDC041784; assembly: GCF_055591025.1. Lineage (NCBI taxonomy): Bacteria > Bacillati > Actinomycetota > Actinomycetes > Kitasatosporales > Streptomycetaceae > Streptomyces > Streptomyces sp. NPDC041784. The sequence goes on along the minus strand of NZ_JBVJAB010000060.1, from coordinate 17,385 downwards.
TTTCCCCGGCGCCAGCGCCGACGGAGCGACCGGCCGCATCGTCTTCAAGGCGCCCGAGGGCCAGAAGATGACGGATGCCGCCAACAAGGCGACGGTCGCGAAGACCGTGGCCGCGCTCGGCGACGGCTCCGAGGTCGTCTCCGTCACCGACCCCTACAAGACCAACGCCGTCAGCAAGGACGGCACGGTCGCCTACACCTCCGTGACCTACGACGCCCCCTCCAGGGAGCTCAAGGACTCCACCCGGGACGTGCTGGAGGCGGCCGGGGACGAGGCCCGGGACGGGGGGCTGACCGTCGAGGTCGGCGGTGACGCGCTGCAGGCCGAGTCCGAACCGCCGGCGGCCGGTGAGGTCGTCGGCCTCGCCATCGCCGCCGTCGTCCTGGTCATGACCCTGGGCTCCCTGGTCGCGGCCGGGCTCCCGCTGCTGACCGCGATCATCGGCGTCGGCATCGGCGTCTCCGCCATCACCGCCCTCGCCAAGACGCTCGACCTCGGCGACACGACGTCCACCCTCGCCTCGATGATCGGGCTCGCGGTCGGCATCGACTACGCCCTGTTCATCGTCTCCCGCTACCGGGGCGAGCTCGCCGAAGGCCGCGACCGCGAGGAAGCGGCCGGCCGGGCCACCGGCACCGCCGGCTCGGCCGTGGTCTTCGCGGGCCTCACGGTCGTCATCGCGCTGGCCGGACTGTCGGTGATCGGCGTGCCGATGCTGACCAAGATGGGCCTCGCGGCCGCCGGCACGGTCGTCATCGCCGTCCTCATCGCGCTGACCATGATCCCGGCGCTGCTCGGATACGCGGGGCGGAAGGTCCGGCCGGAGGGGGAGAAGCGCAAGAAGTCCGTGGAGAAGAAGGCGGACAAGCCGAGCCTCGGCACCCGCTGGGCGAGCTTCGTCATCCGCCGTCCCGTCGCCGTCCTCCTCTTCGGCGTCGTCGGCCTGGGCGTCGCCGCCCTTCCGGTGAGCTCCATGGAGCTGGGCCTGCCCGACGACGGCTCGCAGCCGACGTCCACCACCCAGCGGCGCGCCTACGACCTCCTCTCGGAGGGCTTCGGCCCCGGCTTCAACGGTCCGCTGATGATCGTCGGCGACGCCCAGGGCAGCGCCGACCCGAAGGCCGCGGCCGCCGAGCTGACCGACAAGATCAAGGGCCTGGACGATGTCGTGACGGTGACGCCCGCGACGTTCAACAAGGCCGGGGACACCTTCACCGTCACCGTGATCCCGGACTCCAAGCCGTCCTCCACACAGACCGAGGACCTGGTGCACGCCATCCGGGACGACGTCGCCTCCGAGGCGGACGCGAAGGTCCTGGTCACCGGCACCACCGCGATGAACATCGACTTCTCGCAGAAGCTCACCGACGCCCTGGTCCCGTATCTGGCGCTGGTGGTCGGCCTGGCCTTCCTGCTGCTGATCGCGGTCTTCCGTTCGATCCTGGTCCCGCTGAAGGCGGCCCTCGGCTTCCTGCTCTCGGTGCTCGCCGCGATCGGCGCCGTCGTCGCGGTCTTCCAGTGGGGCTGGCTCGGCGGCCTGCTCGGCGTCGAGGAGAGCGGCCCGATCATGTCGATGATGCCGATCTTCATGGTGGGTATCGTCTTCGGTCTCGCGATGGACTACGAGGTCTTCCTCGTGACCCGCATCAGGGAGGCGTACATCCACGGCGAGTCCCCGAACCAGGCCATCGTCACCGGGTTCAAGCACAGCGCCCGGGTCGTGTCCGCCGCCGCGGTCATCATGATGGCCGTCTTCGGAGGCTTCATCTCCTCCGGCGAAACCGTGATCAAGATGTTCGGCGTCGGGCTCTCGGTCGCCGTCTTCTTCGACGCGTTCGTCGTCCGCATGGCGATCGTCCCGGCGGTGCTCGCGCTGCTCGGCAAGAAGGCCTGGTGGCTGCCGAAGTGGCTGGACCGCGCCCTGCCCAACGTCGACGTCGAGGGCGAGGGCCTGCGCGCGCACGACCGCCCGAAGGACGGCGACGTGGACGAGGACCGGGAGCTCGTACGGCTCTGATGCCTCCCCCGATACGAGAAGGGCGCCCCGCTGTCCTTGGGCGCCCTTCTCGCGCGCCCGGTCGGGCCGGTGCCCGGAATTCGTTCGTGACGCGTGTATCGGACAGCTAGTGCCGCATCAGGCAACGTTCGCCCTGTGATGATGTGTCGGCTTGCTGTGCGGTGCGGCAGCGGACGGTCAGAATGATCACGTGGCTGAGCGCGTGCGGGTCAGGGAGATTGATGACGACGAGGGCAGGCGGTTGCTGCGGGTGATCCGCAGGGGCACCGGGTCGGTGGTGACCTGGCGGCGGGCCCAGGTGGTGCTGCTGTCCGCGCAGGGCATGTCGATGGCAAAGATCGCGGAGGTGACGTTCACCAGTGCGGACCGGGTGCGCGACGTGATCCACAACTTCAACGCCGACGGCTTCGACTCCCTCTACCCCAAGTACAAGGGCGGCCGGCCGAGGACCTTCACCCTGCCGGAACGGCGGGAGATCAAGAAGATCGCCAAGTCCAGGCCGGCCGAGCACGGCCTGCCGTTCTCGACCTGGAGCCTGGCCAAGCTGGCCGACTTCCTGGTCGCCGAGGGGGTGGTCGACGACATCAGCCACGAGGGCCTGCGCATCCTGCTCCGCGAGGAAGGCGTCACCTTTCAACGCATAAAGACCTGGAAAGCCTCGCGAGACCCCGACTACGCGGCCAAGAAGGCCCGCGTCGAACACCTCTACGCGATCGCCGACGGCGAGGTCATACCCGAGGACGGCGAGCCTGAAGTCGTCTTCTGCGTGGACGAGTTCGGGCCGCTCAACCTCCAGCCCCACCCTGGCAGGCAGTGGACCGAACGCGGCGGCAGGCACAAGAACCAGTTGCGCCAGCCCAGGCCGAGACGGCGGGCGACCTACACCCGCCCGCACGGGGTGAGGCACCTGTTCGCCGCCTACGACCTGGGCAAAGACCAGCTCTACGGCCACATCAAGAAGACCAAGAACCGCTCGAAATTCCTGGAGTTCTGCCGTTACCTGCGCTCGCTGCACCCGGTCGGGAAGCGCATCGCGATCGTGTGCGACAACTACTCCCCGCACCTGACGACGAAGCGGTGCCAGCGGGTCGGGACCTGGGCGGCGGTCAACAACGTGGAGATCGCCTACACCCCGACCAACAGCTCCTGGCTCAACCGCATCGAGGCCCAGTTCACCGCCCTGCGCTACTTCACCCTCGACGGCACCGACCACGCAAGCCACAAAGAGCGAGGCAGCATGATCCGCCGCTACATCATCTGGCGGAACAAGCACGCCGCCGACGAACGCCTCCGCGAGGTCGTGAACAGGGCGAACGTTGCCTGATGCTAGGAACGGTCGGGGGCGTCGAGGGAGTGTTCTTTGAGGAAAGCGCCCGCATGGGCTGCTGCTTCTTCCGCGGTCGCGTGGCGCGTCCCATCGGTGACCGCGGCGGATGCTCCATCAGCGCCCACGCCTGTCCAACTCCAGTCACCGGAAGACACCTGCACCAGTTCGGCAGTCCCTCCGAAAAGCGCAAGCGTGTTCCTTCTTGCTGTCGCGGGCGCTGAGCGGCTGACGGCGTCGGGCCATTTCTTACGGGCGCCCTGCCGGGTGATGCCCCAGACAGCCCCCATCTGCTCGTAACTGGCGCCGTAGGAGCCAGCGGTTGCTGCCGCGCGCGCGGTCAACTGCCTGACCTCAGCATCCATCACCTTCCAAGCGGCCAGGACGGACAGTGTCACTTCGATGGGATCCGCTTCCCACATGCGGTCCGCGGGCCGCCCGGTCTGTCGGGAGCGAATCGCCGAGGCCAGCGGATTCAAGGCGTCGTACAGCGCCTTGTCGAGCTCTGCCTGCTCTTCCGGGGTGATCTCAAAGGCCATCATGCGACAACTATAGTTCCCGAATCGGTGCATGGAAACCAAAGTTTACGCACGGTCTCGCTCGCGGCCCGGCGCATCGGCGAGGCAGGCCCTCCAGTGCTGCGCCAGGCGTCGTTCGCCCTGGCGACGACTTGGCGGAGGCGTTCGTCGGCGGCGTGCTTGTTTCGCCAGATGATGTAGCGGCGGATCTTGCTGCCCTGTTCCTGGTGGTGGACCAGGTCGGCACCATTGAGGGCGAACGTTGCTTGATGCGGTACTAGCTCCGTACTTCGCGGGTGGCTGAATCGGCTGGTTCGGGGCCTGTGAGAGTGTCTGTGGGAGACGTGACCGCGTTGGTGGGGTGTGACGAAGTCTTCCCGGTCCCCGCGGCCACGGACGGTGCGTCCGCGCATGGAATGCGTGGTCAGCGCCGTGGTGGAGAAGAGTCTGGGCGCTCGGCCTGTCGCTGCCGAGTTTCTGCGCCGGCTGGATGTGGCCGGGACCGTCGACCGGCTGTGCCCGGGCCGGGACGTCGCCTACCTGACGCACGGCCCGCATCGTCCACTTGACCGCCGACCAGTTCCACGAGGACGACAACGGCGCCTACTTCGCCTTCGACAAGAACCCTGTGCTCCTGCCGCCGACGCTGGCTCGCCTCATCGAACGACAGATCGCTGAGGGCCGGAAACGCTCGGCTGTGGGATCCCTGCCCAACAGCGAGCACCTGGAGCTACTTCTTCCGAGTCGTCTCGCTGGCCGCCCGCGAAGCCCTGGCTCGTCTTCGAGGACGAAGCCGGATTCTCGATGACGCCGCCGACCACCCGCACCTGTTCCCGCCGCGGTCACACCCCTGTGGTCCGCGTGCGGGGCCGCTCCCGCCGCCGCTTATCGGTGGCCGCCCTGGCCTGCTACAAGGCTGGTGAGTCCTCGCGGCTGATCTACCGGCCCTGCCCGGACGCCCGGCCCGACGGGCGCGAAAGCTTCTCCTGGAAGGACTGCCGCGACCTGATCCAGACTGCCCACCAGCGGCTTGGCGGTCCGATTGTGCTGTTCTGGGACAACCTCAACACCCACCTCACCGCTGGCATGCGCCGCTACATCGCCGACCGCGACCGGCTCACTGTCTTCCAACTGCCGCCCTATGCACCCGACCTCGACCCGGTCGAGGGCATCTGGTCCGTCCTGCGACGCACCACCGTGGCCAATCGTGCCTTCGCCGACCCCGATGACTTGATCACTGCCGTCCGACGCGGCCTCCGCCAGCTCCAGTACCGCCACGACGTCCTCGACGGCTGCCTCACCGGCACCGGCCTCCGACGCCAGCCACCATGACGACATCACGCATTCAAGGTCAGTAACACCGTTGAGGGGCTGGCCGTCCCCCGGAGCACCGACCTCAGTGGTGCCCAGGGGTTGCGCGTCTCACAATTGCTGTCCGCTCGTCTAGACCAGACCACGAAACTACCGAAATACATTCATGATGATGAACGCTTTGCGACGCGGTGGAATGAAAGCGTTGAGAAGTGGGGCCCCGACGTGGTGCGCGCCGATGCTCCGCGACCGACACCGCTGGAAATGGTTGATCGAGACGGGTCGCAGCCGTCCCGGGCGTGGCCGGCGCGGGCCTCGTCCTGGACAGTGAAGGCGACCAGGACGAGCGGCTTGTTCAGCACCTCGAGGCAGATCAAGCAGGAGGCTCCGGCGGGATCCGTCTGCGGCGGTGGAGGTCCTCGCGGCGCCGGCTTACTCGACCCCGCCTGCGGTCCGATCGGCCCGCCGCCACCGAGACCGCGCAGGAGTAGGCGAAACTGGACCACGCCCGGCGGTCGGGTCCCGCGTCAGGCCGATGCTGCCGCCGCAGGGCCTCCTCCACAGTTTGGCGTGGAGACCGCGGCTGCGCTCTAGTGCTGTCAGTGCCCGTTGATAATGTGCCTCGTCCAGTCGTGGAGTTCATGAAGGGTCGGTGCACGTGCGGGATGTGAGATGCCATCAGGTCGGCGAGCAGCGGTTGGCCGAGGCGCTCGACGACATCGACGGGCGGGCCTACACGCGGTGGCACTCGCTGCGGTACGGCAGCATCTCGCCGACGCTGATCCGGGCCATGGCGGACGAACTGCTCGACCATGTCGCCGCGCGAACGGTGACGGAGCCGGGGCTCGACGCCGCGGCCGGCATGGTCGCCGTCACCGCCGCGGAATGTGTGCACGGAGTGCTGAGCATCATGTGCTTCCCGAACGGGGACCAGGAACTCCGGTTCCCCCTCGTCGGGGAGCGGATCAGCACGGACCCGGACGACGACGAGTTCGGGGACGGGCCCATCACCTTCCGGGACGTCGTCAAGGAGGCGCCCACCGCGCGGACCTGGCTCGACATGTTCGAGATGTGTGTCGTCAGCGGGCATGTGTGGGACTGGGAGCGGGTCACCGGACTGCTGCTGCGCGGCGACTACGCGCCCGCCATCCGTGACGGCGTGCCCTACAACCGGTACACCTCCGTCTCAGACCCCGCCGACCTCGCCGCCATGGACGCCCTGTGCCCCTATCTCACCGAGGCGGCCGGGCATCTGCCCCGCGACTGGCCGACGGTTCCGCTGCGCAAGCCCGACGCCGGGGAGCGCGCGGAGGCCGCCCGGCGGCTCGACGAGGTCGGCGCCGCGCTGAGCGCGGACCAGCGACTGCTCCGCGTACTGCTCGACGACGACCAGCACGCCTTCGAGGACGCCCTCGTCGCCCGGCTGGTCGCGTACCGGGAGGGCGTCGAGGCCGATGCCGGTGATCCCGCGCCCCGGTCCCTCCTCCCCCTCGGCACCCTCGCCCTGGCCTGCCTCGCCGTCCAGGTCCATGGGTGGGAACTCGGTGTCCGGTCCGGGTATCTGCCGTACGGTCTGCTGGGATCGCCGGACGCGCCGCGCCGGGCGGCGGAGGGGAACCGGAACAACTTGGGCTACTGGGCCGCCAAGTAGGCCACCCGGCGGAGCGGGGCATGGGTGTGACGGGCGTGACGGGCGTGATCTTGCGGGAGTACCGCGCCGACAGACGCGCGCGGCTGAAGGTGCTCGCGCTCATCGCGCTGATGCTGGCGTGCGGGGTGCTCGAGGTGGTCATCAACGACCTGCCGGGCTGGGTCGCGGCGATTCTGATAGGAGTTCTGACCATCGTCGACGGCGTGTGGGCCCTGTCCCTGTGGCGCGCCCGCACGGTGGTGCGGGCGAGCGGGATCGCCGTGGTCGGGGTGGTGCGGGTGCGGAAGTGGGCCTGGCCCGACATCCAGGACATCGTCGTGGAGACGGACTCGTCTCCACCGAAGCAGCGCGTACGTCTGTGCGACAGCCAAGGACGGAAGACCACCCTGCCCCATGTCGGCGAACGCCATCTGCCGGATCTCCACACCCTGCGACCCCGGTAGCCCCGCCGGCGCCGAGCCTCAGTCCGTGTCTTTCGCGATGATCCGAAAGACACCGCCTATAACCGCCCTTACTGCCTTTCCCGTTGCGGGCGGCGGCCGTCCATCTGATGCGAGAACCGATCGGCCGGCCCGGGGTGGGAGACTCATTCGACACGTGATGATCTAGGGAGTTCATGGCATGGCAGCAGGTGCCCTCGACGGACCGGTTCCCGTAGCAGCCCTCCGTGGGCAACAGGTCCGCGATCGCCTGAACCAGGTAGTCGAGGACCAGCGCCCACGGGCTCGCGAGAACATCGCCCGGGCCCGCAGACGGAACCCGGAGGCGACACCGGCACAGATCATCCGCGCCCTGGAGCGGAGGCACATCAGGGATTTCGCCGGGAGGGGCGCCGTAGTGGGAGCGTTTGCGGCCGCGCCCGGCTTTGGCTCGGGAGTCGCGTCGGCAGGCGAGGTTGTCTCGTCTCTTCAGCTGAGGTCCCTTTTCGCGCTGTCGATCGCCGAAGTCCACGGAGTCTCCGGCGACGAGGACGAGCGCCTGCGAATGCTTATCGGAGTCGCGCTCTACGGGATCGGCTCGGCAGCCATTCCCAGGGTCGCCGCGCGTACCGGACCACACTGGGGGGCAGGCGGTCGCCAAGGTTCCCGTCGCGAGGCTGCGCCAGATCAACGGCGTAATGGGACCGAACTTCGTCACGAAGCACGGGACCAAAGACGGCATCGTCGTGCTCGGCCAAGTAGCACCGCTCGGCTTCGGCGCCGTGATCGGTGGGGGCGCCACCGCTGCTCTCGCCGCTCTGCACGTGTGGACAGCTCGTCGCGCATTCGGCCCACCCCCGGCGTCGTGGCCATCGCCGACACCCGGCACGCCGATCACGTCCGAGGACTCGCTCGGCTGACACCCGCCGGCGGAGTCAGCCACGGAGCCGCACGCCAGTTCACCGCGGCATCGTACGTCGCTTCTGCCGATCCGGCAGGTCAGTCATCGTCCGGAGCGGACCCCACCCAGGCCACGGGCTGCCCTTCGGAGGTGGTCCCCAGGTGCGGGTACTCCGCTTCGTGCCCGACGTCCAGGACGCAGACCCTCCCCCACCTGCCGTGCTTGCCTGGACACGAGCGGCTCAGAAGGTCGAGGTCTCCGTCTTGGACCGCTCGGTCGTACCGCTCTTGGAAACGCTGGAGCATGGGGCTGAGCTCCCGTGCCAGGGAGGCCTCCAGCTCCTCGATCTCTTGCGTTGGGCGCTGAACCGCGGGGTCCGACATCACGGCGTTCAGGGCCGTCTCGGTCTCCCACTGCCTGCGCTGCCGAGCGAGCGTCTTCCGGCACTGTGCCTCGCCGTTCGCCACCGCGTTCCCTCCCTCGGTGCGGGCCTTGCTGGTGGTAGCCGTTGCCTGCGGCACCGTGTCTGGTCGTTGCTGACCGCCGCGGTGAACCGGATGTCGTCGTCGAAGCGGAGTTCCTGCATAGCTCCCCCAAAGGGTGTGTCGATCACCCGATTCTGCCGGGCGGGCCGCCGCATCACCGCCGTTTTCCCCCGGCCTCGGGCTTCAGCCCGCAGACCCAACGGGCCCGGCTCCAGCCCTTCGGGCCGCGGTGCCGTCCGGCGCGCACCGCCCCGGCCCAATACCTCCGGACCGCGCCAGGATGGAGTGGAGTGGGGCCAGCCCGCCTCGGTGATCCCGTACACAGGCCGGAGTCCGAAGTCGGCCGCGTGCTGGACTGCCCGCAGTGCACTGCGCGCGGCTCCCGCCGGGTGCGCGATCGTTGCGGTGATGCAGACCAAAGGGCCGGCGCGGTGACCTTCTAGGCCGTCGCCGCTTCCGGATGCCGGGCCGTGGTCCGTACTGCGGCCTCAACTTTGAACTGGGGTTTGTCCTCGCCTTTGGCGTGCGCGGTGACGGCGGCCTGGACTTCACCGGCCAGCTTCCTCCAGTGCTGCCAGGCCTCTTCGTACGTCTCGGTCTGCTCTGGCGGCCACGGGGTCACCGTGGGACGGCCGTAGGTGTCCCGCAGTTCCAGCACCCGGCCGTGCGCCTCGTCGGCCGCCCTCTGCATCTCCACGAGATCGTCGAATGTGCGTGCCACGTTCATGGATCCTATGCTGCTCGCGCTATGCAGGTGGGTCGGCAGCGTCCGGACGGTCTCGACCAGGGCGTCGCGGACGAGTTCCGTGCCGCGGCCGTCGGGCAGATGCACGAGCATCACGTAGCGGGTGGAGCGCTCGACGAGCGTTCCGATGGCGGAGGCGCCGTCCTTGCCGATGATCAGATCGCCCTCCCAGTGGCCGGGCACCGCCCGGTCCTCCGCCTCGGCGGGCCGTTCGCTGATCATCACCATGGGGTCGCGGAACCGGGGCTGGCGCTGCTGGGCCTGGCGGCGGGGCTTGCGCCGGGCCCGGCCGGTGCGCAGAGCCTTGGCGAGATCGCGGCGCAGTTCACCACGGCCCTGGACGTAGAGGGCCTGGTAGACGGTCTCGTGGACCACGTGCATCTCCGGCCGGTCGGGGAACTGGGCCCGCAGAGCCTGGCAGACCTGCTCGGGACTCCACCGTAGGTTCAGACGGTCCTGGATGAAGTCCCGCAGTTGCCGATTCCGGCCGATCTTCCCTGGCTTCGGGCGGGGTCTGCGGGCGTCAGAGCGGGCCTGAGCGGCGTAAGGGCGGTAGGCCCAGCGGGAGTCGTCGCCGCGCAGGGGCATGCCGTTGCGGCGGATCTCCCGACTGATCGTGGATGGGCTGCGGCCCAGCTCGGCCGCTATCTGCCGGATGGACGCCTTCTCGCGCAGCCGGTCGGCGATGTGGATGCGGTCGGCTGACGTCAGGTAGCGGGACGGACCGGAACGGGTCACCTCTCGCCGCACAGGCGGTGCTCCCCTGGTCCGTCCGGACGGGTTCCTGCCGTTACGCCAGCGCTTGCCGGTTCGCCGGTTGATCCCGACGATCCGACAGGCCTCCCGGCTGCTCACCCCCTGGTCCATGAGCCGGAAGTATTCCTCCCGCTCACGGACCAGGGACTTGCGGCCCGGAGACTTAGCCCGTCCCTCCCGGATCTCGAAGTCCATCGCACCCCTTCAGGCGGGGTGTTGCGACGACCACTAGAACTCAAGGTGTGTCGTGGGGGCCGGAGTTGGTAGCGGGGACAGGATTTGCTTCTCAGAGGCGAGGCGGTCAGGTGGTTTGGAGTCGGAAGTGCAGCAGGTCGGTGCCATCAGCGGAGGCTGGTTTGCCGTCCGGATCGGTGACCGCGGTCGCGGCCAGGCCGACGGTCGTGGCGAGCTTCTCGAACTGCTCCGGGGTGTACCAATGCATGATCCACGGGCGCTCTTCGATGGTGCTGTCTGAGCCGTGGTGCCGTTCGTAGCGTAGAAGCGTCGTCTGTGTCCGGGCTGTCTCGTCGCGTTGCTCGGCGACGACGGATACCCGGAGCTCGGCGCCGTCGGGTGTGGCGGCTGTGCGCACTCGGCCGATCTGTTCGGTGGGGGTCGGTGCGGGGGTGAAAAGTGGCACCAGGGCGGTGCCGCCCTCAGCCAGGTGAGCGCGGATGCCGCGTAGGGCGGCGAGGGCTGTGGCGTCGTCGGGGAGCAGGGTGAAGGTCGGCCCGGCGAGGAAGATCGCCCGGTAGCGGCGGGGCAGGTTCAATGCCTCCATGCGCTGGTGGAACACGGTGGCACGGATGTCTTGTTCGTCTGCCCGGCGTCGGAGCCGCTCCAGCATGTCGGCGGAGGAGTCGACGCCGTCGACGTCCAGGCCGCGTCGGCGCAGTTCGAGCAGCGGATCACCGTCTCCGCACCCCAGCTCCAGTGCCGGCATGCCGGTTTGCTGAATGAAGGCTGCGTAGGGTTCGGGGTCCTGAGAGAAGGACTTCAGCGGTCCGTAGAGCTCCGCGACGATGCCGGTGTAGAAGTCAGCTGGGTCCACGCCGGTCACCCTACGCAGCCCCTTTCGTGCGTTCACTCGAATATCGAGGGTGGGTCACTGCAGCAGGATCATCTTGCGGAGCAGGTCGAATCCCGCTCGCCCGTAGAGTTGCCTTTTGATCTTTTTGATGCGGTTCACGGCGCCTTCGGTGCCGCCGGAGCTCCAGTGCAGGGTGAGTCCGGCTGTCACGGCGTCGAGGTCCCGGAGCAGGTGGAGGGCGAAGTTGGTGAGGCCCGGCAGCTGACTGGCGTCAACGGCGTCGATCCAGGCAGGGAGCGTGGGGCCGCGGCGGTGGGCCATCATCTCGCCGAAGTCGCGAACGTGCCCTGCGGCGGCGTCCAGCTCGGGGCAGCGGGCCAGGACGTCCTTCAGCGCGGCGCGGTCTTCCTCGCTCAGGGCTGTGGGGTGGCGGGTGAGCCAGCCGGTCACCTTGCGCACCGTCGGCGGTGGAGGCTGCGCCTACGGCGGGGTGGCACGCAGGGTGGCGATGTAGGCGCGGACCATCTGGTAGGTGACGGGGGCCGTTCTCGGCGAGGAGTTCGCGGTGCAGGAGGGTGGCGTTCGAGCGGCCCGCGGCGAACCGCCTGTCCAGGTAGGGCTTGTAGGGGTCCAGTCTGCTGGGCCGGGGGCGGTTCTCGCGGAGGGTGTCCTGCCAGTGCGCGGCGCGCGCGTAGCGCAGCACGGTGTTGAGGCTCCAGCCCAGGTGCCGGGCGATCGCCCGGCGCGAGTGGCCCTGCGCGAGCAACTCGTGGACCAGGGCATGCGCAGCCTTCTTGCGCTGAGCCCGTCTGCCGACCGGCTCCCGGGCGGCAGGCTCCGAGCCGTCCGGCGGAGTGTCGGCGCTCGTCGTTTTGAGTGGTGCCGGTGCTCGTAAGCACTCCCGGTGGGCGGCGACGCAGGTCTCCACGGCCCGGCCGAGGCCCTGCCACAGGTGAAACCGGTCGGCGACCTGGAGGGCGTCGGGGGCGCCGAGCCGGGCGCCCTCGGCGTAGGCGCCCGCCCGGTCCCGGCAGATGATCTCCACGCCTGGGTGGGCGGTCAGCCATGCGGCCAGCGGTCCTGATTCGCGTGTCGGGAGCACATCGACCACGCATGGGTTTCTCCGCAGGTCAAGACGGTGGAGTAGGTCTGCCCCCGGCGGATCGCGAAGTCGTCCACACCCAGCACCCGCGGCGTGCTGAACTGCGGATCCGGCAGTGCCGTGACCCTGCGCAACAAGGTCATCCGCCCTGCATCGAGACCCAGTTGGGCGGCCAGCCGGGCGCCGGCCCATCCAGCCAGCGCGAGCCCGATGCGCTCCAGGGCGTGGTTGAGCCGAGTCGTGAACCGCGCGTACGGGGCGGTCAACTGGGTGAACGGCTCGGCGAACGTGCGGCGCGGGCAATCCGCCGCTCCGCAGATGAAACGCCGGACCGTCAACCGGATCACGACGCTCTGCTCACTGAGCGGGAGATCCTTCAATCTGCGCTGATAGCAGTCGTGCACCCGGTCCGAGAAGCGGCCGCAGTCCGGACAGGCTGCCCCGGCCGCCCGGCCTCTGGCCACCACATCGACCGTGCCGAAGGCAGCGGTCACCGCCTCGACGTCCACGTCGTCGATCCCGTCGAACACGAGAGAGTCCCAAAACGATGCATCGGCCAGCATGACCAGCACCGTCACCGCCCACAGCCGACCACGGCGGATACGAGCAGAGACCTGACGGAGCGTCACTCTCGCCTGCCAGACGACAAGACGTGCGCGGTCTCACGCGAATCCAACCCCTCGCAATCGAACACCGGGGTGACGCTCCGCGACCGGTCCCCAAGATCTGTGCCAGAGCCGAGAACGGACAGCAGATGTACAGCACCGTGAGAGGCACCCCGCCGCACACAGAAATCGAACTGTCCAGCAGACACGACAGCGGCCAGCACCATCCCGGCTTCTGGTGTGTTGGGATGTTCCCGGCGGTGAGGCGTCGTTGAGTTACTCGCGGATCTGGGCGTTCACTGGGGGATGGGCGTCGTCACCGGTGTCCGCGCCCAGGCCGGCGAGCAGGCGCAGCCCGTCCTCGGCGGGGCTGCCGGGGGCCGCGGACAACACCAGTAGCTCGATGCCTGATTCGTCCGGCAGCGCGAAGTTTTCCTGGTGCAGTTCCAGCATTCCGACCAGGGGGTGCCGGTACGCCTTGCGTCCATGTGTGCGGGCGCGTACGTCCGCGCGGGCCCAGAGCCGGCGGAAGCGTTCACTGCCCATCGCCAACTCGCCGATGAGTGAGGCCAGGCGGGGATCCTCGGGGTACCTGCCGGCGGCCAGGCGCAGGTGCCCGACCACGTCGAGGGTGCAGTTCTCCCAGTCCGCGTACAGGCCGCGCTCGGCTTCCTCGAGGAAGATGTGCCGGGCGGTGTTCAGGCCCGGCATCGGGCGGCCGTAGAGGAGTCCGGCGAGGCGGTTCCCGGCGAGCGCGTCCAGGCGGTGGTTCATGATCAGCGCGGGTGCGTCGGGTACCAGGTCGAGGACGCGCAGCAGCTCCGGCCGGACCCGTCCACCCGGTACCTTCGCGCGGCGGCGGTGCTGCCGGGCGAGCCGGTAGAGGTGCCCGCGTTCGGTCTCGTCGAGGCCGAGGACGCGGGCGAGGGCGTCGAGGACCTGCTCGGAGGGCTGGGTCGCGCGGCCCTGCTCCAGGCGTACGTAGTAGTCGACGCTGACGCCGGACAGGTGCGCGACCTCTTCGCGGCGCAGCCCTTCGACCCGGCGGCGGCTGTCGGTGGGGATGCCGGCGGCCGCCGGGTCGACCCGAGAACGCCGGGTCCGCAGGAAGCCCGCAAGATCGTCCATGTGCCCAGTATGGCCTCGGCGGGGGCCCGTGAGGGTGGTCCTGCCGTTACCAGGAAGTCCCGTCCGATGGATGAGGAGCCCCTGAACGCCGGGCGGCGCGGCGCCCAGGATCGAAGGCATCCGATCCGAAGGAGTCCCCATGAAGACGCTGATTGTCTACGCCCACCCGGAGCCGAAGTCGCTCAACGGCTCGCTGAAGGACCTCGCGGTGTCCACGCTGTTGAACGCCGGGCACGAGGTACGGGTGAGCGATCTGTACGCGATGAACTGGAAGGCGGTCGTGGACGCCGCGGACTACGGCCCCGAGGTCTCACGTCCGCTGAAGGTCGCCCTGGACTCGGGCCGGGCCTTCGAGGCCGGGACGCTCACTGCGGATGTCCTCGCCGAGCAGGAGAAGCTGCTGTGGGCCGACACGATCATCTTCCAGTTCCCGCTGTGGTGGTACACGATGCCCGCGATCCTCAAGGGCTGGGTGGACCGGGTGTTCACCTACCGCTTCGCTTACGGCGTCGGCGAGCACAGCGACACCAAGTACGGCGAGCGCTTCGGCGAAGGCACCCTGGCGGGCAGGAGGGCTCTGCTGTCGGTGACCGCCGGCGGCCCGGAGTCGCATTACGCCGCTCGCGGGATCAACGGCCCCATCGACGATCTGCTGTTCCCGATCCAGCACGGCATCCTGTACTACCCGGGCATCGAGGTGCTGCCGCCGTTCGTGCTTTACGGCACCGACCGGATGACCGGCGAGGACTGTCCGGACGTCGCCAAGGCCTGGGAGCAGCGCCTGCTCACCCTGGAGTCGACCGAGCCGATCGCATTCCGGCGGCAGAACTTCGGCGACTACGAGATCCCCTCGCTGCACCTGAAGGAGGGACTGGAACCCGCGGGCCGCACAGGTTTCGGGCTGCACGTGCGCGACTGACCGCCAGCGATGGAACAGGACGAGCCGAGGCGCGAACCCGAGAGCAGTCCGAGGGCCGTGGCGGCAGTGGCGGCCGGCTACCTGCTCTCGGCCATGGGCACCCCGCTCCGCAGCTGGAACCGGAGCCGGCCTCGAGCCGCGCCTGACAGTCAGTCACGTCCGTCACCGTAATCGGGCTGGGCCGCCCTCCTTCGGGGCGGTGCACCCCTGTGCCTTCAGTGCGGAGATCGGCGTGACGGCTCCCGTCCCCGGACACAAGCACGCTTACGGGCGGGCCCGTCGGGTGCAGACAGCGTGCTGCTCATTCTCGTGAACATCGAACAGTCGCTGATCGAGGTGCCTCCGGAAGCGGTGTACATCTGCTGTCCGTTCTCGGGTTCTGGCACAACTTCTGTGGATCCATTGCAGAGCGTTGCTGGGGACGCCTCGATGGCGTCCGCGTGTGGGCGATCGTGCAGGCTGGTTGCATGCCCAGTCGCGTAGAGAAGTACCTCGCCCATCTTGATCGGCTTTCCGGGGGCAGAGAGCCTCGATTCTTCCCTGTCGAGTCGACCAAACAGGGCCTGCGTGGTGTCACGGAGATCGTGTACGACGACCTCCCGGACGGGCTTCTTACGGCGCTCACCTACGGCTTGTCGCTGGCAGAACATCCGGACTGGCAGCACGGCTCGCCGGAGCTCTGTCTCAGCGTGAACTCGACCGACGTGATCTGGGCCCACGCGGTGGGCTTCCTTGCCGAGCAGCTGCGTGGCACGTTCCCCTTCAGCTACGGCAGCACCATTGACTTCGGCGAGCGAATCGCGCCCGAGTCGGAGATGACGGCATTTTGCGTGTTCGCGCCGTTGGTCCTCGACAGAGACGACTACCTGGGCATCGACGTTGGCGTTCCAGGACACGAGGGTCACGACGTGATCAACATCCAGGGGATGTACCCCATCCACGAGGTGGAGCGGCAGTTCATCAACGAGTGTGGGCTTGAAGCCTTCTGGAAGAGCGATTGGGCGCCCACGGACGTGCTGCGTCGCCCCGCGATCTGATCTGAGGAGGGCAGCAGCCCTGATCTGGATGGCTTGATGGGCAACCTCAGGCGAGCAGTACTCGTTTGCGTAGGAGTGCGAAGCCAGCACGGCCGAACATCTGGCGCTTGAGCATCTTGATCCGGTTGACATGACCTTCGACAGCGCCCGAGCTCCAGGGCAGGGTGAGGCCGGCGATGACGGCGTCGCGGTCTCGGTCGATGCCTGCAGCGAGGGTGTGGAGGCTGGGCAGGTCGTCCTGCCGGACGGCGTCGAGCCAGTCCGGCAGGCGCTCGCCCTGGCGCTCGGTAAGCATGGCCGCGAAGGATCGGATATGCCGGGTGAGGGCGTCTATGGGCCGTCCCAGAACTCAGCGACAGCGCCTTGGACGCGATGCTGACCGTGCTCATCGAGGACGAACCGGACTGAGATGTGCGTCAGAGATCGCGACTGGTCACGTCGGAGGTACGGAACAACGGCCGAGGACCCGGTCGAGATGCCGGCCCAACCCGAGTCAGGCGACGGACCATGATGCCGATCATCGCCCAGCGGATCATCGTCTCCGAATGGGCAGGGCTGGTCTCGTAGTCGCGGGCGAGACGCCGGTTGGCGGTGAGCCACGAGAGTGTGCGCTCGACCGCCCAACGCTTGGGCTGAATCTGAAAGCCGCGCTGACCAGGTTCTTTGCGGACGACTTCCAGGTCGCGGCCGAGGATCTGGGCGGTCCAGTCGACCAGGCGGCCGACGAAGCCCTGGTCGGCCCAGATCTTCTGGACCCTGGGATAGTCCAGGCGGGTCCACAGCAACGGGCGGCGAGCGCCATCGCGGTCCTGAACGTCGGCCGCGACCACGTGCACGGCCAGGAGCAGGCCGAGGGTGTCGGTGATGATGAACCGCTTGCGGCCCTTGACCTTCTTGCCGGCGTCGAATCCCCGGGTGGCAACCGGGACTGTGTCGGCGGTTCGGACGGACTGGGAGTCGATCAACCCCGCACTGGGCTCGGCGTTGCGACCATCGGCTTCGCGTACCCTGCCACGCAGCGCGTCATGGACGCGCTCGACAGTGCCGTCGTCATGCCACCACGTGAAGTACCAGTAGACCGTCGGCCATGGAGCGAAATCCTTCGGCAGTTGCCGCCACGCGCAACCGGTCCGAACGACGTAGAAGATCGCGTCGACGATCCGCCGCCGCGGATGTTTCTCCCGCCGCCCGCCCTTCGGACCCACCCTCGGCAGCGGCAACAGCGGCTCGACCAGCGCCCACTGCTCATCCGTAAGGTCCGACGGATACCCACCCCCAGCACCGCTCACGACAGGCTCAACGACCGCAACAGCCCGGCGGCACGGCAGATCTCAAACGCGGTCTGAGAGGTCGTTTTCATCTTGAATGCTGTGCTTTGAGTTGGTTCATTCTGTCTCTCGGAGTGTTGCTGGTGGGTCTGTGGAGGCGGCTCTGCTT
>NZ_JBVJAB010000059.1:0-27161 GCF_055591025.1 Streptomyces sp. NPDC041784 | reverse complement strand
CAACCGCCGACCAGCACCGATCGGGCACATTCTGCAATGGTCAACATGGCGCCGACGACGCCAGCACCAAGCCCGCCTGAGTCACTACAAACGACACGGACACAGCCCCTGAAAACTGCCCAGCACTCAGAACAAGCACCGTTGCAGTATTAGTGTTGTTTTTTCGGCGAGAACTACTGGGACCCCGATGTCTTCCGCGCCGACTGGGCCCACCAGCAGCCGCTGGTCGAGGACGCGCTCGGCCAGCAGATGCTCGCGCTCCTGGTCCAGCTGGAGGCCACCTGCACTGCGGCCGACAATCTGGCCGAGGCGGTGGAGGAAGCTTTCCCTCAGCATCCGGACGATGAGATCATCCTCAGCTTCCCCGGACTCGGCATCCAGCTCGGTGCCCGGGTGCTTGCCGAGATCGGGGACGACCGAAACCGCTTCGCCGATGCCCGGGGCCTGAAGGCATACGCCGGGGCTTCCCCCATCACCAGGGCCTCTGGCAAGAAGTCGACATTCACCCGCCGGTGGGTGAAGAACGACCGCCTCAACCACGCCGGCTACCTCTGGGCCTTCTCCGCGATCACCGCCTCATCAGGCGCCAAGACCCACTACCGCAGGCGCCGCGACGGCCACGGAGACTGGCACGCAGCCGCCCAGAGGAACCTCTTCAACCGCATGCTCGGCCAGCTCTACCACTGCCTTCAGCACCGCAAGCTGTTCGACGAACATACTGCCTTCCCCGTCGAACTCGCCTCCGCAGCTTGACGTGTTGAGCGCCTGAGGTGTCTATCCTGCCGCACTCGACCTCCCGCACGCCGTGGGTAACCATGCTCATCGTCACCCGTGAGGGTGACCGCCGCTGCAAGCTCCCGCCTCACCAGCGTGCTCTCGTCGGCCTGGTCTACCTTCGTCGGCACGACACGCTCGTGCAGATCGCCGCCGGTTTCGGCATATCCGTCGGCACTGCCCACGCCTACGTCACCGCCGTCGTCGGCCATCTGTCCCGCCGGGCGCCCGGGCTGCTGCGGGTCCTGCGGGAGACGGATCCCGATCACGTCCTGCTCGACGGAACGCTCGCCGAGTGCGACCGGGTCGGTGACAGCCGGGCCGACTTCTCCCAGAAGCACCGCCGCCACGGAGTGAACGTGCAGGTCGTTGCCGACCCTGGGGGCAAGCTGCTGTGGATCTCGCCCGCAAGGCCGTCCTGAAGGCGGGCGTGGAGGCGCTGAAGCTCGGCTCCCTGGCCGACCCCACGACCACCGTTCAGCCCATGGTGTCCAAGGGTCACTACGAGCGGGTGCAGAGCTACATCCGCAAGGGCATCGAGGAGGGCGCCGAAATCCTCGTCGGTGGTGAGGGCAAGCCCGAGGGCTACGAGGCGGGCAACTACGTCAAGCCGACCATCTTCGTCAACGTCACCAACGACATGACCATCGCCCGGGAGGAGATCTTCGGTCCCGTCCTGTCGGTGATCACCTACCGCGACGACGAGGAGGCCCTTCAGATCGCCAACGAGACGGACTACGGCCTGCGCGGTCACGTCTACGGCGAGGACCTGGACCGGGCTCGCGGCATCGCCAACCACATCCAGGCCGGCCGGGTCATGGTCAACGAGTTCGTGGACGACCCCATCAGCCCGTTCGGCGGCTTCAAGATGTCCGGCATCGGGCGCGAGTTCGGCGTTCACGGCCTCAACGCCTACCAGGAGGCCAAGACGGTCTTCGCCGCCTGATACAACCGGGGCGCCCCCAATCCAGACAGACCGGGGCGCCCCCGACGGACGAGAGGTCGGCCCTGACCGCGGAAACAGGGAAGAGGTCGCTCCTGTCTTGAGGGCTGTGCGTCGGACGGGCGTCTCGATCGGGTGCGCTGCCGGCCGTAGGCATGAAGGTCTCCTGGTAGCTCGGGGTTGCGAAGCCAACCGAGATCCAGGAGGCCCTGCTGCCGCAGTTGTACGTGCTCGCGACGAAGACGTACTGTCGGCGCGCGATGCCGTAGGTGATCGGCTACCTGGCCGACGACGGAATCAAGTGGCAGGCGGCGCAGAGGAGTTACAACCCTGGCCAGTGAGCCTTTCCCGGTAAGCGCCCGTCGCTCGCTGTGATCGCGATGCTTGCGCTGCGGCCCGTGCGGTCCCCAAGTCCGGGCAGGCGTAAGGCCCCTGGCAGGAACGATCTTGCGAAGGAAAGATCCGACCGAGGGGCCTCACGTGTCGATCAGTGTCACATACACCGCCGCGCTCGATGTGAAGCGGTCTACCGCCGAGCACGTGGCCCGGCTGCTGCGTGATCACCGCATCGCGGCCGGCACCCGCAGGGGCAGGCGTGCGCTGGGCTGCTTCCGTCAGGCGGTGCTCGTCCTGCGCTGGTTCATCGACGGCACGCGTCTGTCCCAACTCGCCTGCGACAACGGCCTGTCGGTCTCCACCGCCTACCGTTACCTCCACGAGGCTTGTGCCACATCAGCCAGAATGATCAGGTGGCTCAGCGTCTGAAGGGCTGGGACATTCATGACGATGAGGGCATGCGGTTGCTGTGGATCATCCGTGGGGGCACCGGTTCGGTGGTGATCTGACGGCGGGCCCGAATGGTGCATATTATCCGTGCAGGGCGTGCCCGTAGCGAAGATCGCCGAGGTGTCGTTCATCAGCGCGGACTGGGTCCGGGATGCGATCCATGACTTCACCGCGGACGGCTTTTCGTAGTCGTTACGTCGGTGTGCTCGGGGTCGCTTGGACGTGCCCAGTGGTGCCGCTCGGTTGTGTCGGCTCGGTGAACTGGTCGAACAGCATGACGGCGGCCCGGGTCAGGAGGGACCAGCCGTCCTGTCGCTCCGGGTCGTCCAGATCGGCGTATCCGGCGATCCATCGCATATGGAAGCCGTCGAGCAGGGCCGCGAGAGTGGTGGCGAGGTGTTCGACCTTGTAGGGCGCGCGCATTCGCAGTCCGTAGGCGTCGAGAAGGGCCTGGTACGCCTCACAGGCGACCTTGGTGAACGAATCGCCGTAATGCCCCAGGGCCTCGCGTACACGTGGGTTGGCCGCGCTGGCGTAGAAGCCGAGCATCACGCGGTAGATCGGGTCGACGCGGTGGTTCTCGTGGTTGTGGGTGAGTACGCCGTTGAGCGCCTCCTGCCACGTGATGCCGTTGTCGATCGCTTCCTCGAAGCGGCGGATGCTGTCCGGCAGGCTCGGGACCAGCTCGGCCTGGCGGGTGGTGAGGTGGAAAAGGAGTTCCGCCTGGAAATCCGCCTGTGCCGGCCAGATCTGGTAGATCGATCCGGTCGTGATCGCCGGTGCCCGGTCGTCGCCCAGCCGCTCCCGCACGATGCGCGTGGCTTCCTCGGTGACCTGCTTCACGCGGATATGGGCGAGGGCGGCAGAGACGGCTGCCTCACTGGTGTCGCCCGTGCCGGCGCATACGAGCTCGGTGGCCGCTTCGAGCATCAGTGCCCGCGTCTCCTCGAGGGAACGCCGCGGGAGCCGGCGCCGCCCAGCTTCCGTTGTCATGCCCTACCCCTCCTCATTGCATGATCGTTAATTCGGTGTCACCAAGGCGTTGACACAGCGCAAAGGCTACACCTAGATTCCAGCTTCGTAAGAAAGTTACGAAAGCTCGAAAGGCTGAATGAGCAGGCCTTTCGTGCCTCTTCGAGCCAGCCCGCCGCGCCGGTCACCCCGGGCCGCCCGCAGACTTCTCGCTGCCTTCCGCCTCTCCTTCCGCATGCCCCGCCGGGCACCGCCCTGCCCTTGTTCCCAGTACGGAGGATCCCGCATGCCCGCAACCTCACGTTCCCGAAGACTGGTCCTCGTCTCCGCCGTCACGACGTCCCTGCTGGGCGTCTCGGCGTGCGGAGGTTCGAGCACACCCGCATCGACATCGGCCGCCGGCTCGCAGGCGGCCTCCTCCGCTGCGGACTCCCGCCCGTCGAGCGCCGTCGTGACCGACTACCTGCGTTATGTGGGGGGCAAGGCGGGAAAGGCCGACGGAAGCCTTTCCCCCGTGGGCCTGGGCTGGGTGAACGTGGAGGGCGGCCCTGGAGGCAACCCCGAGGCGACTGCGGGCGCCCGCGCCGCCGTGAAGTACGTCAACGAGAAGCTGGGCGGGATCGGCGGGCATCCGCTGGAACTGAACGTCTGCACTGTGGTGTCGGCAGAGGAGGAGGGGCAGAAGTGCGGCCAGCAACTGCTCGGCGACAAGAGTGTCTCCGCCATCGGTGTCGGCAACCTCTACCTCGGTGACGCTTCCTTCAACGCCGTGGTCGCGGGCAAGAAGCCGGTGCTGGTCGGGGTGGCGACGGGCCCGACCATGCCCACGGCGAGGAACACCTTCAGCACCTTCGGCGACCTGCCGCACATCTTCGGCGCCTGGGGGACGTACTCCCGCGACGTGCTGAAGGCGAAGAACGCGGCGGTGATCCACACCAACACGCCGGGAGACAAGATCGCCTCCAGCGCGGCGGTGAAGGGCCTCGAGGCGGCCGGCCTGAAGGTGAAGTCCGTCGGATTCGACGCCCAGGCCACCGATCTCATCGGCCCGGTCACCGCGGCGGGGGCGAGCACGGCCGACGTCGTCGTGCCCATCACCATCGGTTCCGGATGCGTAGGTGTGGCCAAGGCCCTGAAGCAGCTGGGGGTCACCAAGCCGGTGGTCGCGACCCCCCTGTGCCTGTCTCCGGACGTCGCCCAGGGCCTCGGCGGCGACCTGCCCGCCTGGACGTATGGGGTCGCCCAGACTTTGACGGCCGATTCCTCGGCAGCCGACTCCAAGGCGTTCCTGACCGCCTCGGCACAGGTGGGGCTGGACAAGGACACGGCAGCCAAGGTCTTCGCGCCGCTGGCCTGGAGCACGGTGCTGACGTACGCCAAGATCTTCAACGCCGTCGGCCCCGACAAGATCACCCCCGCGACGGTCACCGAGCAGCTGAAGACGTTCACCGGGCCGGTCATCATGGGCGCTGCCGAGGTCAAGTGCGGCAAGTACAAGGACGCCTCCGCGGTCTGCAACGACCAGGCGCGTTTCTACCAGTACCAGGGCAAGGGCCAGTTCAAGCCGCTGACCGACTGGATTCGCCCGCCGCAGTGAGCCCCGCTCCCACCCTCCCACGGGCCCTCGGGCTCACCCCCGTGCCGACGGTGCAGCCGTCCCTCCCCAACGGAGCACCGTCGCCACGGGACTCCCACCGTCATGACAGGAGTCATGCATGGATCAGATCCTGCTCTTCGCCGTGCTCGGACTCGGCCAGGGAGCGTTGATCGCCGGTATCGCGCTCGGCGTCGTGGTGACCTACCGGGGCTCGGGCATCATCAACCTGTCCACCGGCGCCGTCGCCATGGCCTCGGCCTACATCTTCTGGGCGCTCACCTCCGGCTTCTTCGGCTTCACCCTGCCGACCGTGGCCGCTCTCATCGGAGCGCTCGTAGCCGCACTCGCCATCGGAGTGCTCATCGAGGTGGCGGTGTTCCGGCCACTGCGCACGGCCTCACCGCTGGCCAAGCTCGCCGCGTCGCTCGGCATCCTGCTCACCCTGCAGGCCACGGTGCTGCTGGTCTTCGGCACCCAGCCCCAGCAGGCACCGAGCGTCCTTGCCGGCGACACCGTCACCGTGCTCGGCATCACCACTCCGGCCGACCGGTTCCTGCTGACCGGTCTGATCATCACGATCGCGCTGGCCCTGGGCGCCCTGTACCGGTGGAGCCGGTTCGGCCTCGCCACCCGCGCCGCTTCGGAGAACGAACAGGCCGCGCTGCTCGCGGGCCTGTCCCCGAACGGCATCTCCCTGGCCAACACCCTCCTGGCTGCCCTGGTCGCCGGGCTGCTCGGCGTCCTGGCCGCGCCCATCGTCCAGGTCGACTCCATCACCCTCCCTCTCCAGGTCGTGCCCGCCCTCGCGGCCGCCCTCTTCGCCGGGTTCACGTCGCTGTGGATCGCCTGCACGGCGGGCATCCTCATCGGAGTGCTGCAGTCGATCGTGTACTACCTCTCCACGCAGAGCTGGTTCCCGACCGACAACGGCAACGCCATGCCGGGCCTTCAGCAGCTGCTGGTCTTCGTCCTGATGGTGGTCGCCCTCTACGTCCGGGGCGCCGGCCTGCCGCGCCGCGGGGAAGCCATCGAACAGCGACTGCCCGCCGTCCCCCTGCCCGAACGGCTGCTACGCCCAGCCCTGTTGGCCGCGGTCGTGGCCGCAGTGGCCCTGGTGGTACTGCCGTTCGACTTCCGTCAGGCACTCACCAACTCGATGATCGGCATGGTCATCGTCCTGTCGTACGTCGTCATCACCGGCTACGTCGGACAGATCTCCGTGATGCAGATGGCCATCTCCGGCACTGCGGGCTTCGCCCTCTCCCACCTCGCGGTCCAGTTGCGCATTCCCTTCCCCTTCGACGCCCTCGGCGCCACCTTGCTCGCCACACTGCTCGGCGTGGCCGCGGGCATCTCCGCCCTCCGGGTCCGCGGTGTGAGCCTCGCCGTCGTCACCCTGGCCGCTGCCCTGGCCATGGAACAGGCCCTGTTCGGCAACACCTCCTTCGGCGGCACCGCCGGCGTGTCCGTACCCCCGCCTCGCCTGTTCGGGGTGAACCTCGGCCCGGGAGCGGACTTCCGCGGTCTGGACGGCAACGAGCCCAGCCCCATGTTCGGATTCCTCGTGCTGGCCGTCACCGTCGTTCTCGGACTGTACGTCGCCCATCTGCGGCGCACCGGTCTCGGCAGGCGCATGCTCGCGGTCCGCTCCAACGAACGGGCCGCCGCGGCGGCGGGAGTCGACGTACGGGCCGTGAAGATCGCCGCCTTCGCCGTCAGCTCCTTCATCGCCAGCGTCGCCGGCACCCTGTACGGCTACAACTTCGGCTCTGTCAGCGCGGCCCGGTTCACCGCGCTGGCCGCTCTGGGCCTCATCGGCTTCGCCTACATCGGCGGCATCACCATGGTGTCCGGAGCCGTGATCGCGGGACTGATGTCGACCGAAGCACTGCTGCCGCACGCGTTGGACAAATGGTTCGGGATCAAGGGGACTTGGGCGCTGCTGTTCGGCGGGGTGTCCCTGATCGTGACGCTGATCGCCAACCCCGACGGAATCGCGGGCGCCAACCACCGCCGCAGGACGGCGAAGAGAGCCGCACGTGCCGCGGCCCAGGTGAGTACGCCGGATGGCCCGCACCCCGCCGGGGAGCACCACGCACCCGCCGCGCTCGACACCACGGAGGTCGCCTCGTGAACGTACTGTCGGTCCAGTCGGTCAGTGTCAGCTACGGCGGCGTGCACGCGCTGAGCGAGGTGTCCCTGGACGTCGGGCAGGGACAGCTCGTCGGGCTGATCGGCCCGAACGGCGCCGGCAAGACCACCTTCGTGGACGCCGTCACCGGCCTCGTCACGGCGCGTGGACGGATAGCACTGGACGGCCAGGACCTCACGGTCACGGAGAACCTTCAGATCACGGCGGACCGGCCGAGCTGGTGGAGAGCATTCGGTGAAACCCTCGGCCGCCGCGTGTCCCCCGACTCCGCCGCCGCACAGGCCCTGTCAGCCCTGGGACTTGAGGATCTCGCACACGCCTCGGCCCACCAGCTGTCCCAAGGACAGCGCAAACTCGTCGGCGTGGCCCGGGCCCTGGCCGCCCGACCGCGCGTCGTCTGCCTCGACGAACCTGCTGCCGGGCTGGACACGGCGGAGAGCGCCGAACTCGGACGCCGCCTGCGTGCCATCGCGGACGACGGCACATCACTGCTCCTCATCGACCACGACATGAGTCTCGTCATGGGCATCTGTGACCACGTGGTCGTCCTGGAATTCGGCAAGGTCATCGCCTCCGGGCCACCCACGCAGGTCCGCACCGACCCGGCCGTCGTCACTGCCTACCTGGGGGCCTCCGCCGCCCAGCCCACCGCTGCCTCCCGGCAGCACGGCGGCACACCATCCGCCGACGGCCCGTCCAAGGTCGCCACCACCACACCGGAGCCATCATGAGCACCCCTGTTCTCGAGGTGAGCGGACTCACCGCCGGATACGACGGTGCCCCGGTCATCCGCGACGTCGACCTGACCGTCGCGGCGGGACAAGTCGTCGCCCTGCTCGGAGCCAACGGCGCCGGGAAGACCACCACCTTGAAGGCCATCTCCGCACTGCTGCGCCCCATGGCCGGCACGGTCACCTTCGCCGGTTCGCCCCTCGACAGAATCCCGGCCGCCACCCGCGCCCGTCTCGGCATAGCCCATGTCCCCGAGGGGCGAGGCATCTTCTCCGCTCTCACCGTGGCGGAACATCTGCGCCTCGCCCATCGGGGAGAGCGCCTGGACGAGGCCGCCGCCTACCGTTACTTCCCTGTCCTGTCCCGCCTCAAGGACCGCAGGGCAGGCCTGCTCTCGGGCGGCGAGCAACAGATGCTCGCCATGGGGCGCGCACTGGCCCGGCGCCCGAAACTGCTCCTGCTCGACGAACTCAGCCTCGGCCTGGCACCCATCATCGTGGAGGAACTGCTCCCCGTCGTACGGCGCTACGCGGACGACTCCGGCTGCGGAGTACTGCTCGTCGAACAGCACGTCGGCCTGGCCCTCGAGATCGCGGACCACGGCTACGTCCTTACCCACGGCGAAATCACCACCCGCGCCGCAGCCCGGGAACTCGATGCCGACCAGGCCAGGATCGTCGCCGGCTATCTCGGCGAACACACCGTCTGATCCATCCGCCCCCGGGCCTCGAACACGGCCTCTCAGCCGCGGCCGGCCACTCAGGAAACCCGGCCCGGCACTCGAAGCTGCCCGGATCACCACATCAGGAGTTGCGTTGTTCACTTTCGACAGCACGGACCTTGTCACGGTGCACGTGCACGAATGGCAGCCCGACACACCACCGCGTGCCGTCGTGCAGATCGCCCACGGCATGGGAGAACACGCCGGCCGCTACGCGCCGCTCGCTGCAGCACTGACCGAGCAGGGCTTCACCGTCTACGCCAACGATCACCGCGGACACGGACTCAGCAGACACGCCGCGCCCGGGCATCTCGGTGACAACGGCTGGAACCGGCTCGTCGAAGACCTGGCCGCCCTTTCGGGAATCGCCCACGAGCGGCACCCAGGCCTCCCCCTGGTACTGATCAGCCACAGCCTCGGGTCCTTCGCCGCCCAGCAGTACATACTGCGGCACGCCTCCCTGATCAACGCTGTCGCGCTGACCGGCACCACAGCGGTCGACGTCATGCTCGCGGGACAGACCGCCGAAGAAGACCCCCTGCGCGCCCTCAATGCGAAGTTCGAGCCCGCCCGGACACCGTTCGACTGGCTCAGCCGCGACGCCCGCGCCGTCGACGCCTACCTCGCTGACCCTCTGTGCGGCTTCAGCCTCGATGCCCAGGGCATGGCGGACCTCGCCGCCGCATTGCCCACGCTCGCTGATCCCCGGGACGTTCCGGCCCGGCTGCCCATCTGCGTCATGGTCGGAGACATGGACCCGCTCAACGAACAACTCCAGCTCAGTGACCTGCTGGTCAAGCGCTACCGCACGGCCGGCGTCACGGACATCACCTACCGAACCTATCCGGGAGCCCGCCACGAACTGTTCAACGAGACCAACCGCCAGGAGGTCATCAACGACCTGCTGACCTGGCTGCACCACGCCCTGCCCCGCTGACGTCCCTTGTTTCTGGTAATCGGTCATGACGTTGTGTGATCGTTCAGATGGTGCGGTCGTACTCGAGTCGGAGCAGTACGAGGGCTGCGGCCGCGATTTTCGTGATGCGGCTGGGGTCGAGGCTGACCCTGCGCAGGGCCTTGAAGGTCGTCTTGAGTAGGGAGTTGGCACGTTCGCAGATGCCGTGAATGCCGCGGATGACCTTGCTGTACGTCTGTTGCTCTTCGGTCAGCTCGCCTCCGGCGGGCTTCTTGCAGGGATGGCGGAAGCCGTCGCCAACGTTTTCGTAGCCGAGGTCGACCAGGGTCGGCATGCCCAGCTCGGCCGCGATGCGGTTGAGGGCGTCGACCAGGCCGTGGTGGCGGGCGCAGGTGGTGTCGTGCTCGCGGCCCGGGCGGACCGGCGAGACCCAGATCGGCCAGCCGTCCGGGGTGGAGATGACCCGCACGTTCCCGCCATGGTGCTTATGTTTTCCGGACCACCAGAGGTCTGCGCCGTTGGGGCCGGGGGCTGCGACACGGTCGGTGCGGATGGCGGTGCCGTCGAGGTTCAGATGCGTCAGCCCGGCGGCCTTCGCGCGGTCCAGCGCGGTCGCGAGGTCCGGTGCCCCGGCCGCCAGAGCGGTCAGCCCCTCGTGGAGGTAGCGGTAGGCGGTGGAGACCGACAGGCCGTTGTCGCAGGCGAGTTGGGACAGACGCGTGCCGTCGATGAACCAGCGCAGGACGAGCACCGCCTGACGGAAGCAGCCCAGCGCACGCCTGCCCCTGCGGGTGCCGGCCGCGATGCGGTGATCACGCAGCAGCCGGGCCACGTGCTCGGCGGTAGACGGCTTCACCTCGAGCGCGGCGGTGTATGTGACACGCCGAGCACGGCGGCCAGCGCGGCGGCGGCCACGGCCGTGACGGCCTCGCGGACGGTGGGCAGGCGGGACGGCCCGGCCTGGGTTCGGATCAGGGGGTCCTCCCTGGTCGTGCGGATGGCAGCCGGACCACCACAGCGGTCGGCGTACTCTGCGTTCAGGATGAATGGTACGGTCGTTACATGACAGCTGAGACGACAGTAGCGCGAGGCCGGTTCCTGCTGGTGACGGTCAGCACCGCCGACGCCCCGCCAGCGACCCGCGTGCGGGTCTGGCGCAAGCTGCGCTCCCTGGGCGCGCTCTATCTCCAGCAGTCGGCGTGCCTGCTGCCCGACCGCGACACGGTACGGCGCCAGGTCGCGCGACTGCTCACTTCCGTGCGCGCCGACGGCGGCACCGCCCGCCGGCTGACCGTCGACATCGCCGACCCCGTCGAGTACGACCAGCTCGTGGCCGAGTTCAACGCCGAGCGGGACACCGAGTACGGCGAAGTCGTCGAACGCACCCCCGAACTCCTCGCCGAGCTGGAGAAGGAAACCGCCCGGGGCAACGCCACCTATGCGGAGGTCGAGGAATCCGAGGCGGACCTGGAACGGTTCGACAAATGGCTCGCCAAGATCGCCGCCCGCGACTACTTCGGCGCCCCCGGCGGCATCGCGGCCCGAGAAGCGGTCGAGCAGTGCCGCACGGCTCTGGCCGCCTTCGAGGACGCCGCCATCGCCGCACAAGCCGGCACCCACCCCACCAGCCAGGCCGAGACCAGCGCGCTGCCCGCATCAGCGACGCTGCCCGCGGTCGAGTAGAACGGATCATCACATGTGGTGGGACATTCTCCTCGCGATCGCCGCCGGCCTGCTGGCCACCTGGCTCGCCCTGATGATCGGCCTGCTCCTCATCCGCCCCAAGGGCGCCCTGCTCACCGAGGCCATACGGCTCCTGCCGGACCTCGTCCGCCTGCTGCGCCGCCTGGCCGCCGACAAGACGCTGCCCCGCGGCGTGAGGATCCGCCTCGGCGCGCTGATGGTCTACCTGGCCCTGCCCATCGACCTGATCCCCGATTTCCTACCGGTGATCGGCTACGCGGATGACGCCATCATCGTCGCCTTCACACTGCGCTCCGTCGTACGCCGAGCCGGGATCGACGCCGTACGCGCACACTGGCCCGGCACCGACGACGGCTTCGCCGCCCTGTCCCGCCTCACCGGACTACACCGCGCGGGCAGCACCCCCACCGCCGACTGACACGCAACGCCGCCATCCAGCCAGACCCAGGACCCGACTTCACGGCACAGGACGGATAGCCGTGGAAGACCGACTCAGGCGCGCGCAGCAGTCGTCGAAGCTCCCCACTCCGTTGAACGCCAGACCACATGAGGCGACGAGCGCCACAGGCCATATTCTCAGAGATCCCCATCACCTCTCCAGGTTCCGGAGGGATCAGACGCTAACCGCTACTCTTGCGGGCCTCTGAACGTGCTCGGCGTGTAATGACATGTTCTGTCTCAAGAAACAGGCCCCCCACCGCACGGTCGGTCGGGGTGCCTGGAAAGACGATATGGCCGTGCATCGCAGCCAGAGTGATGTGAACGTCGTCCGTGCCATGGCGGAACAAATACCGCTGCCGGGCGATGTCCAGTTCACGCTCACTTACTGACTCCACTCGCAAAGCGTTCACCACGGTCAGGCCCGCTCGCCACGCCTGGACAACCTCACGGACCCCGACGTGACTGCCACCCCGCGAAGGCAACCCACGCTCAATACGCTGTCCGGGCGGTGCCGGCCATGGAGAACACACCTCAGTGAACCTCTTTCATCCTGTGCCGTGGGGATGAAATGGGCTGGTCAGGTGGGGTGACATGGCGAAGCCCCTCGTCGTTGGTGTGGTGATCTCACTCAGCACGCCATCGGCCGGGGGGCTTCGTTGGTTCCGTATCCTTCCATGCTCGACGTCCCGTACGAGCTGGTTGAACACGTCTCGTGGCTCATCTACGCCCGAAGGCGTGAACTTCGCACACGCTGGCGCAAGTTGGGGTGCTTCAGGCAAGCCCTGCTGGTCCTGGCCCACCTGCGCAAGAACGAGACACTCGCACAGGTGGGGGCCGGTTTCGGAGTGTCAGAAGCGACCGCCTGGCGGTATGTGGCCGAGACTGTCGAGATTCTGGCGGCGTGGGCACCGGGCCTGCGCGAAGCCCTCGTGGGCCTGGGCGAGGGAGACTTCGTCATCGTCGACGGGACGCTGATCCCCACCGACCGCATCAAGGCGAACGAGCCGTGCCACTCCCACAAACACAAGCAGCACGGCATGAACGTGCAGGTGATCGCCGCTCCGGACGGCACACCCCTATGGTTCTCCCGCGCCACCCCGGGCAGGACTCACGATCTGACCGCGGCCCGCGCCCACGGCATCGTCCAGGCGTGCCTCACGCGAGAAGTCCTCATCCTCGCGGACCGCGCCTACCAGGGAGCCGGCGCCACCGTCCGCACCCCCTACTACGGCCACCGCGAACGCCCCGACCACTACCAGCAGTACAACCACGACCACGCCCGCCTGCGAGCGCCCGGCGAACGCGCCTTCGCCCAGCTCAAGTCCTGGCGGCTCCTACGCCGGGCCCGCTGCTCAACCCACCGAATCAGCCGCATCGTCGGTGCCGTTCACACCCTCCTCATCTGCGGAAACCCAGGATGAAAGAGGTCAGTGAGCTTCTTCAGCGTTGCCGCTCCAGGGTGAGGACAGCTTTCGCGATTGACGTCATGCGGTTCGGGCTGCATCGGGATCTGCGGAAGATCCGCCAGGACTTCAGCCATGCGACGCCGCGTTCGACCGGTGCCCGTGCCCCGTGGCCAGGGCCCGGTTGACGGTCTTCTCGGTGAGGGTGAGTTCCTGCAGGGGCCTGCGTTTGATGCCCGTGGTCACCCAAGGGCCGCCGCCCTGGTAGTCGAGATCGGCCAGGATGGGGACGCCCTGGCGCTCGCAGATGCGGATGATCTGGTGGGTGCGGGCCGCGGTCAGGTCGTGAGTTCGGCCTGGCAACGCGGGTGAGAGCCGTAGCAATCGGCCGCCGGGATCGGTGACCACCTGCATGTTCACCCCGTGCCAGCGGTGCTTGTGGGAGTAGTCGGCCCGACTGTCGCCGACCCGGTCGCACTCGTCGAGCGTGCCGTCCAGCAGGACGAAGTCCACATCGGCCTCGCGCAGGACCTTCAGCAGACCCGGCGCCCGTTCGGCGAGCAGGTGGATGACCGCGCTGGTGTAGGCGTGGGCGGTGGACTCGCTGATCCCAAACCCGGCAGCGATCTTCGCCAGGGTGGTGTGTTCACGCAAGTACACCAGTGCCATCATCGCGCGCTGAGACGGGCGGAGCTTGCAGCGCCGGTCACCCTCACGGGTGACGACGAGCATGGTGCCCCCTTAAGAAGGCTGGTGGTCCGGGAGGACTGGGTGTGGCTGATAGTGACCTGCCGTTGATGGCTCGGAGTGAGTAGCCGCCCGGTTCTCCAGGACGCTCCGGCTGCTGATTGAGAAGTGCGGTCATCGCTGGTTAAGGGCTTGGCGGCGGAGCGTTCCCGGACCCAGGGAGTGCTGGTGTCTGAGGAACGGAGCGATGACGGTGACGGAACGTCACGAGCAGGTCTGGGTCGGCATCGATGCCGGCAAGGCTCATCACTGGGCGGTCGGAGTCAACGCCAGCGGAGAGAAGGTGTTCTCGAGGAAGGTCGTCAACGGTGAGGACGAGATCCTGGCCCTGATCGTGGCGGCGTGCGAGATGGCCGACGAAGTGCGGTGGGCGGTGGACACCTGTGGCCGGGCCTCGACGCTGCTGCTGGCACTGTTGATCTCCAATGGCCAAAGCGTGGTCTATGTGCCTGGCCGCACGGTCAACCGAATGTCCGGGGCCTACCGCGGCGAGCGGAAGACCGACGCGAAGGACGCCCTGGTCATCGCCGACACCGTGCGTATGCGCCGGGACTTCACACCCCTGAGCCTCCCGGACGAGACCGTGGCCAATCTCCAGTTGCTCACCGCTCACCGAGCCGACCTGATTGCCGACCGGGTACGGCTGATCAACCGCCTGCGCGATGCCCTGGTGGGCATCTGCCCTGCTCTGGAGCGGGCCTTCGACTACTCCGCCGCCAAGGGACCGGTCGTCATGCTCACCGAGTACCAGACCCCGGCCGCCCTGCGGCGGACCGGCGCCAAGCGGGCGTCGAGTACCGCTTTCAAGCGGGTACGGTCCCCGGCCGAACGTGCCGACCACAGGACGTCCCGTTCCGTGAGGTCCCCAGATCGCGACGAGGCCGGCGCCGATCCTGTCGTCCCACTCGGCCGTGTTCTGGCGGAGCAGGACGCGGGAGAGGGCGGAGGTGTCGACGGGGTAGTCGGCGACGGTCACTCATCCGCTCCGGTGCCGAGGTCGTCGTCTGCCGCGCCCTTGATGGCTCTGACACAGCCGGGCCTGGGCACCGAGCCGTCACCTTTGAGCAAGGACTGAGCCGCTCGCCGGATCCGTGAGCGGTTGGTTCAGGCCGGGGTGAGACGTGGAGGCGAGCCACCCCGGCCTGGCCTCACCGGATGTGCTTCGCCGGCTTGGTGGCGGCGTGGAGCAGGTACTCCAGGGGTCCGCGGCGGAAGAAGCGGGACCAGATCGCGGCGAACACGATCGCCCCGAGGACGAACATGAGCAGCGGCACCCAGGACTGCTGGGTGCTGGTCCCGCCGGGCATGGACAGGACGGACTGCACGACGAAGTGGCCGACGTAGGCCGTCAGGGACATAGTGCCCACGGCGATGACCGGTTTCGCCAGGCGGCGCAGTCGCGGCAGGCGGTCGATCGCCACCGTCGTGCCCACGATCACGAGGATCGCGACTCCCACGCTGCCGATGATGTCGAACGTGGTGCCGCTGTGCGGCCCGGCTGTCAAGAGCAACGACGCCGGCATATCGGGGAGCGACCCGCCGTCGAGGGGCATCGATCCGGAGCTACCGGACGATGGCCCGCCTTCCGCCAGGCTGTCCAACGCGTCCTTGCCGGCCAGCAGCAAGGACATGCCGTACGCGGCCACGGTGAGGGCGGTTCCGAGCGCGGCCAGGCGCCACTGGACGGCGGTCGCGGACAGGTCGAGGCGGGCCAGCGCCATACCGGCGATCACGAACGATATCCACGTGATCGTCGGGTAGAAGCCGGTGAACAGGAGATCGAGCACTCCCACGCCACTGAGCCGGTGGAGCGGGTCGTAGGCGTTGATGCTCTGCTGGACCGACTCGCTCAACAGCGAGTTCAGGGCGAACGACAGCTGTGGTGTGACGAGGGCGAGGGCGGCCGCGATGATCGCGAGCGTCTTGGCCCGCAGTCGCACCAGGGGCAGGGCCAGCAGGAAGTAGACGCCGTAGAAGCCGAGGATGATCACTCCCCCGTATTCCATCGCCATCGCGGTGCCCAGCGCGAGTAGGACCACGGCGCGGATCGCGATTCTGGCCTTCGCCTGCCGGCCGGCCAGGCCGGTCTTGGGCTCGCGGCGGCCGGCGAGCAGCATCAGTGAGAACCCGGCGAGGGTGGCGAACAGGACCGACGAGTGACCGTCCGCCATGTACCGGACCCAGCCGGCGACGCCGTCCGTGGCCGACAGCGGAGGGCCGATGTGCACGACGTACATGCCGAACACCGCCAGCGCGCGGGCCAGGTCCACCCCGACGAGGCGTCCTATCGAAGGACCGGGCGAGGCCGGCACGGCGGACTCGGGCGGGGTTCGGGTCTGCGGAGGCGAGTTCTCCGGCGGAACTGACGTCTCCCGCGGCGGCTGCATCTTTGTCATACGGAGAATCTCGCGTGGACGTCAGGAGGCGGACCATCCGGCAGGCTTCGGTAACGGCCCCGCCGATCGGCGGGTACCGCCCTGCCGACCGGCGGAGTCTCGTCCCGACCGATCCGGCGCGACCGGACGGCGGATTTCTCCATCCACTCGGCGGGGGTGGACCCGACAGTTGCCGCATGGGCACGGGGTAACCGGGCTTCCAGGCTGGAGGCATGACACACCGTGCGCGACACAGGGAGCCCGAGGACTTCCTCGGGTCATCGGCCGACGTAACGGGCCGTGACGCCGTCCCTGGCAGGGGCGAGTTCCTGGAGTTCCTCGGCCTGACGTCGGCGGCCGGCGCCTTCGTCCTGTTCGTCGTCCGTCCTGAGGTCTCCGACGCGCTGGTGCACACCCTCGCCAGGGGCACAGCCGGACTCGTCCACTGAGCCGATACCTGCTCACGCCCTGGTGCGCCGGACCGCTGATGCAGTGCCCGGCAGACTGCAGAAGAAGAGGAACTTCGTGAACACCGCATCCGCCCCGACGACGGATGAAACGTCCCTGTCCGCCCGAGAGACGGTCAAGGCACTGTACGCATATGTCCGCCCGCACCGGGGGGCCCTCGCTCTCGGCCTGCTGTGCGCCCTGGTCGGGGCCGCCGGGGGCCTGCTGCAGCCACTTGCCACCAAAGCACTGGTGGACCGGCTCGCCTCCGGTGACACCATCTCAGGGATTCTGCTGGCGCTCACGGCCCTGGTGCTGCTGGGCACAGTGGTCGAGGCGTTCGGCGCCTTTGTGCTGGAGCGGACGGCGGAGTCGGTGGTCTTGGCCGCGCGGCGCACCCTTGTGGGGCGGTTGCTGCGGCTGCGGATCGCGGAGTGGGAGCGGATCCCGCCGGGTGATCTGATGTCCCGGGTCACCTCGGACACCACGCTGCTGCGGGCGGTCAGCACCCAGGCGGTCGTCTCCGCGGCCACCGGCGTGGTGGCCTTCGTGGCGGCGATCGTGATGATGGCGGTCCTGGATGTCGTGCTGCTGGGCGTGACGCTCGGTGTTGTCGTGCTGGTCGGCGGAGCCGTCGCGTTGGTGATGCCGAGGATCGCGCGGGCCACCGAGCGGTCGCAGGAGGCGGTCGGGGAGGTCTCCATCGCGCTGGAGCGGGCCTTCGGGGCGTTTCGCACGGTGAAGGCGTCCGGTGCCGAGGAGCGGGAGACCGCCCGGGTGGAGGCTGCGACGCGGCGGGCGTGGCGGCACGGCGTGAAGAGCGCGAAGTGGGAGTCCGTGGCAGGCTCGGCGGACGAACTCGCCGTGCAACTGGCCTTTCTCGCGGTGCTCGGGGTCGGTGGGGCGCAGGTGGCGTCCGGGGAGATCCCCGTGCCCACGCTCATCGCCTTCCTGCTGTACCTCTTCTACCTGATCGAGCCGGTGTCCAGGCTGGTCGACGTCGTGTCCTCCTATCAGGAGGGGGCGGCCGCGATCTCCAGGATCGCGCAGGTGGAACGCCTCTCGACGGAGCCGACCGCCCGGCAGAAGGGTGTCCTGCCCAGGCAGCGTGCAGCGGTGTCAGTCCGCTTCGAGGACGTGTCCTTCCGCTACCGTGCCGGCTTGCCGTACATCCATCAGCGGGTGAGTTTCGAGGTGCCGGGTGCCGGTATCACGGCCTTCGTGGGCCCTTCCGGTGCGGGCAAGTCGACGGTCTTCGCGCTCATCGAGCGGTTCTACGAGGCGACCGGCGGCCGGGTCCTGGTCGACGGCAAGGACGTACGGGACTGGCCGCTGCCCCGGCTGCGGTCTGCCATCGGCTATGTCGAGCAGGACGCTCCGGTGTTGGCCGGCACGCTGCGGGAGAACCTGGTCTTCGCTGCGCCCGGCGCGACGGACGACGACATCCGCGACGTCCTGGCACGGACGAAGCTCGCCGCCCTCGTCGATCGCCTGCCCCACGGCCTGGACACCCCGGTCGGGCACCGCGGCTCGAAGCTGTCGGGCGGCGAGCGGCAGCGCGTCGCCATCGCCCGTGCACTGCTGCGCCGACCCCGGCTGCTGCTGCTGGACGAGGCGACCTCGCAGCTGGACGCCGTCAACGAGCTGGCGCTGCGGGACGTCGTCGCGGAGGTGGCCCGCGAGACCACGGTGCTGGTGGTGGCCCATCGCCTGTCGACGGTGACAGGTGCCGACCGGATCATCGTGATGGACGCCGGACGGGTCCGATCGGTGGGCACCCATGAGGAACTGGTGGCCCAGGACCGGCTGTACGCGCAGCTGGCGGCCACTCAGCTCCTGGCCCCCGCGCGATGACCCATCACACGCAGGGTTGTCCGGTCGTGCACTGCCGCATTCCCGGCCGGACAACCACACGCACCGACACCCACGGAAACCAAGACCGCGAAAGGCCCTGTATGCGCACCGAGTCCGCCATCCGTTACAGACATGCGGTGTGGGGCTGGCTGGCGCAGCCGACTGCGCTGTTCGGCGGCGTGTACGGGCTCCTGGTGTCGAGTTCCGCCGTCGCGGCGCTCACGCAGTTCCGCGAGGTGACTCGGGCGGCGCGCATGGACGACACTCTGTGGATCCTTTTCACCGCTCTCGCCTCGGCCCTGGCCCATGGTTATGCCCACCAGATCGCCCACCGCGATGCCCAGGGCCATCCCGGCGTACGGGGTGTGGTGCGTGCCGTGCTCGCCGAATGGCCGCTGGTGCTGGCGGCGCTGCCCACCACACTGCTGCTGTGGGGGGCGGGCCTCGGCTGGTGGCGTTCCCAGGGCATCGAATACGTCGCCTTCGGAATCAACACCATCCTGCTGTTCTGCTGGGGCCTGCTCGCCTCCCGAGCCGCAGGCCGCACATGGGGACGAGCCGTCAGGATCGGCTGTACCGACGCGCTCCTGGGAGTGGCCGTCGCCTTGGTCAGCACCCTGCTGAAGTGACGCGGCGACTTGTCACAGATGCCGGTGACGAGGGCGGGGCCGATGTCGCTGAGTCGCGTATCGCCCTGTCCGGCCTCCGTCAGGCCGCTGACGGAGGCCGGGGCCGTCGGCGAGCCTGCGGGCCAAATCCACGCCGATCAGCCGGCCGACCGCTGCGTCATGCCCACAGGCTGGTGATCACACCAGGTGGGCCGGTATCCGGCGGAAGTCCGCACAACCCGCCGGAGGGCAGGCCACACCCCGCCGCCACGGCATTTGGGCCACGGCTGCCCAGGACCCTCGTCAAGCTCCGTCGTCCGCCCGTGGGCGAGGCGGGCATGGGGGCCGTCGGCCTGGTGCCGGGATCTTTGCCGGCCGCGCGGGTAACCGGCGTCCGCGGAGACGTGTGGCGTGCACGTCCGGTCCGAGGGAAGACCCGAAGCCACCGGGCCGTCCCGCACCATCGGACGTCCTGATCGGTCAGTCCGCATTGAGCGGGATCCGTAGCCGCACCCGGTGGCCGCCCTCCGCGGTCGGGCCCGCCTCCAGGGTGCCGTGCAGGATGTCGGCCCGTTCCCGCAGACCGACCAAGCCCTGCTGCGAACCGGGCAGGGGCAGGGAAGGGCGGGTCGGCGGCGAGTTGGTGACGGTCACTCCTACGTCGTCGCCGTCCTGCCACAGCTCGACGCAGGCCGTGGCGCCGGGGGCGTGCTTGCGGACGTTGGTCAACGCCTCCTGGACCGTACGGTAGAGGGCCCGTTGCGCGGGTGTGCCCACGGTGGGCGGAAGCTCACCTGTCAGCCGTGCGTGCGTGCCGCTCGACTCCACCAGTCTGCGCAGGTCGGCCAGGGTGGGCTGAGGGGTCAGCTCGGTGGCGTGGCCGCCGGAGGCGCGCAGCAGCGTGACCATGGTGCGCAGTTCGTCGAGCGTGGTGACACTCAGCGAACGGATCGTGCGGGCGGCCTCTTTGGCGTCCGCGTCCTTGGTGGCGACCTGCAGGGCTCCGGCCTGTACGGCGATCAGGCTGACCTGGTGGGAGACCACGTCGTGCATCTCCCGGGCCAGCTGGGTGCGTTCGCGGGCGAGCACGGCCTGGGCGTGCAGGGCCCGCTCGTGCTCCCTGGCCTCCTCGATCTCCACCAGTCGCCGCGCCAAGTCCCGATGCGTCTGGAGAAGTTGTGCAATGAGGACCGGTGCGGCGGCGGTCGCCAGGCTGTACACGAAGGTGATCAGCGTCATGGTCCGGCCGACCTCGGTGAGGCCGGCCAGGGGCCACGGAGTGCTGTTCGCGACGGCGGTCAGGGCGACGCACACCGCGAGGAGAGGGCGGTTGCGGGAGCGTTCGGCCAGCGTGAACAGCGCCGCGAGCGGAGCAACGGCGACGGGCTGCGTCAGCGCGATGGGCAGGGTCAGCACGAACACGCCGAGCGGGAACCTGCGCCGGAAGGCCAACGCGGTGCAGCCGAGCGTGGCCAGTGCGACGCCGAGCGGTGTGTCGTCCCACAGGTTCAGCCACACGTCCACGGCCGCTGCCACCACCAGGACGAGGTCGACGACCGGCGCGGGCACACGCTCCCACAGCGCGCGGGCGCCATTCATCGCCCGGCCTCCGACCGCGGACGCTCGTCGAGCAGACCGGCCCGCTGCGCCAGCAGCGCGGCCTGCACCCGGCTCGTCACCCGCAGCTTCGTGAGGATTGCGCTGACGTGGTCCTTGACCGTTCCGGCGCCCAGGTGGATGCGTGCCCCGACGTCGGCGTTCGACAGGCCTTCCGCGACCAGGACGAGGACGTCGCGCTCGCGGGCGGTGAGGAGCCGGACCCGTGCCGCCTCCTCGTCGACGGCAGTCGAGGTGCCGGGGTGGCTGTGCAGCAGTGTCCGCGACGCCCTGGGGGACAGAACCACGCCGCCCGCGGCCAGAGTGCGCACCAGATGGGCGAGCTGCTCCGGCTCGGTGTCCTTGAGCAGGAAACCGGCAGCGCCGGAGTGCAGCGCGGTCAGGATGTACTCGTCGGCGTCGAACGTCGTCAGCATCGCCACCACCGGAGCGTCCGGCATCGTCCGCAGCTCGCGCAGCACGGTGAGCCCGTCGACGTCCGGCATCCGGATGTCCAGCAGCACCACGTCGGGCCGCTCGCGGCGG
Source organism: Streptomyces sp. NPDC041784 (assembly GCF_055591025.1). Taxonomy (NCBI): domain Bacteria; kingdom Bacillati; phylum Actinomycetota; class Actinomycetes; order Kitasatosporales; family Streptomycetaceae; genus Streptomyces; species Streptomyces sp. NPDC041784. The sequence goes on along the minus strand of NZ_JBVJAB010000059.1, from coordinate 5,847 downwards.
ACGGTCTCCACGGCACCGCCGCCGTTCGCGGTCGCGACGACCTCGATGTCCTCGGACGCGCCCAGAATGAGCCCGAACCCCGAGCGGACCAGTGCCTCGTCGTCCACCACCACTACCCGGATCACGCGCACTCCGCCTCACCTTCAACCATGCCGTCCAACCCACGCCGCCTCGACCCTAAGGCCAGGCAGAGCCCTCGCAGCCCGACCAGCGGCAGCTCCAGCCACCCGGCGGGGTATCGCCCTCCAGTCGGCAGGGGCATCACAGCCTTCTGCCGGGTACTCCATGACCGGCCCGGTCTCCAGCCTGAACGGCATGGCACATCACCCGGACTCCCCGCTGCTCCCGGCCGACGCACCGTCCCCCGCACTCGAGCGCACCAAGCCCTCGATCGGCGCGCCAGGCGTGGGCCGGCTGATCGGGCTGGACCTGGCCCGCGGTCTGGCCGTCTTCGGCATGTACGCGGTCCATGTCGGCCCCGCCCCGAGTCAGGGCGGTGTCGTCGGCTTCCTGATGGATCTGGCGCAAGGCCGCTCCTCCGCCCTGTTCGCCGTCCTGGCCGGCTTCGCGGTCGCCCTCATCACCGGGCGCCGCACGCCGAAGACCGGGCCGGCCGGCCGTCAGGCCGTCGCCAAGGTGATCATCCGGGCTGTCATCCTGCTGGCCCTCGGCACCGCTCTGACCATGACCGGCACCCCGGTCGTACCGATCCTCGCCTTCTACGGACTGTTCTTCCTGCTCGTGCTGCCGCTGCACCGGCTGGGCGCCAAGCCGCTGGCGATGATCGCAGCGGGCTGGGCGCTGGTGGGCCCGCAGTTGCTGTACCTGCTCAGGCCGGTCGTCGGCGGCCGCTCGTTCCCGACTGTCGGCCAGGCCGACGGCATCGTCTCGCTGTTCTTCACGGGCGGCTATCCGGCCCTGACCTGGGTGCCGTTCGTCATCGCCGGTATGGCTGTCGCCCGCCTCGACCTGGCCGCCACGGCTGTCCGGATACGCCTGGCCCTCACCGGCGTCGCCCTCGCCGTCACCGGCTACGGCGGCTCCTGGCTGGCGCTGCGTCTCGTGCCCGGTGCCGCCGCAGCCGTCCGGGAGGCCGAAGCGGGATCGTCCATGCCGTCCGTGTCGCCCGGCAGCGTCGGCCTCTTCGGCGACACCCCCGCCGGGCTGCTGGTCGCCTCTCCGCACAGCGAGGCGACCCTGTCCATCGTGGGCAACACCGGTGTGGCGATCCTGGTGATCACCGCCTGCCTGGCCGCCATGGACGCCTTCCCCCGGCTGCGCCGCCTGGTGGGGCCCGTCATTGCGGTCGGCTCGATGTCGCTGACGGCGTACGTCTTCCACATCGTCGCCATCTGGCTCCTGGGCACCGAGGAAATGACCGTCCCGCCGCTGTACATCCTGCTCGGCTTCATCGCGTCCATCACCGTCCTCGCCGCCATCTGGTCCCGCTTCTTCCAGCGGGGGCCGCTCGAGTGGCTGATGGGCAGGGCGACCGGGATCGCCCGGCGCATTCAATGAGGTCTTTCAGCGTGGCCACCGATCGGGTGATGCCGACGGGGTGCGCAACGCACGAGGCTCCCATGCCGTTGGGGGAGGTGTTCGAAGTCTCAACCCATAGGCACAGGAGCCGCGTTGGTTCCGTAATCTGCCGCACTCGACCTGCCGCACGCACTGATCGAGTGGGTCACGATGCTCATCGTCACCCGCGAGGGTGACCGCCGCTGCAAGCTTCTGCCGCACCAACGTGCCCTGGTCGGCCTGGTGTACCTCCGCAGGCACGACCCTCTCGCACAGCTCGCGGCCGGCTTCGGTATCTCTGTTGGCACTGCCCACGCCTACACGGCAGCCGTGATCGACCTCCTCGCCGACCGCGCGCCCGGCCTGCTGCGCGCCCTACGCGAAACCGATCCCGACTACGTACTGCTGGACGGCACCCTCGCGGAGTGCGACAGGGTTCGCGACGGCCGCGCCGACTGCTCCCAAAAGCACCGCCGGCACGGAGTGAACGTGCAGGTAGTGACCGACCCCGCTGGCCGGCTGCTGTGGATCTCACCCGCACTGCCGGGCCGTGCCCACGACCTGACGGCCGCCCGCGCCCATCGGGTCATCCGGATCCGCGAACGCCAGGGCGTCCCGATCCTGGCCGACCGGGCCTACATGGAAGCCGGCTCGTGGGTGACAACACCCCTCAGACGCCCTCGCGGCTTCGTGCGGTGCTGGACACCGGGGCCTGCTTCGCGACCGCCGACGCTGCCGCGCCGGCCGGCTTCGACATCTCGGTGATCACCGTGCCGACCCCGCAGCGGGACGGCCGCGCCGGGCCCCAGGCAGAACGGCACCCACGCCCGCCGCGGCCGCTCCGGAGCGAGCGGAGCGGCGCGGCGGGCGTGATGGCCGGCGGGCCGTGACAGGGGGGTGGGCCTCGTGAGCGTCAGCGGGCCGTGCCGAAGTCCTGCGTCCAGTAGTTGCCGGGCTGCGCCACCCCCACACCGATCTCCTTGAAGCCGCAGTTGAGGATGTTGCGCTTGTGGCCGGCGCTGGCCATCCAGCCCGCCATGACCTGCTCGGGCGTGGAGTACCCGTACGCGACGTTCTCGCCGTAGGTGCTCCAGAGGTAGCCCGCACGCGTGATCCGCTGTCCCGGGTCGGACCCGTCGGAACCCGTGTGCGACATGGTGTGGTGGCTCGCCATGTCCACGCTGTGAGCCTGGGCGGCCTGCGAGAGCTTCGCGTTCAGGGTGACCGGGGAGCAACCGACCCTGGCACGCTCGCTGTTGACCAGGGCGACCACGCGGGCGGCGGCGGGGGCCGCCGTGCCGGCGGCAGGGGCCGTGGCGGCGGGAGCCGTGGTGGCGGGCGGCTTCGGTGCCGCAGTCGTCGGCGAGGGAGGCGCGGCGGTCGGCTTCGGCGCGGCGGTGGTCCTCGCCGGGGCGGGCGGGGTGACCGGCTTCGGCGCGGCGGTGGTCCTCGCCGGGGCGGGCGGGGTGACCGGCTTCGAGACGGGCGCCTTAGGCTTCTTAGGGGCGGGCGCCGCAGTTGCGGGAGAGGCCGTCGGCGAGGCCGAGGGCGAAGCCGTCGCCGTGGGCTTCGCGGTCCAGACGTCCCGCCCCCGGTGTCCGTCCCAGGACGTCTTCCTCCCGTCCGTCCAGGGACCGCTGGACGTGGCGGTGACGGCCTCGGCTCCTGTGTCGCCCCTGCACGCCATGGCGGCCGACGGCACCGCCACCGCGCCCATCGCCAGGACGGCGACGGCTATGGGCCGGCGGCGCGTCTTCCTGCGGTGCTTGCGGTGGTTCCTCATACGGACCTCGTTCGGTCGACTCTCCTTGCGCCTCCGGCCGGCCCGGTTTCGCACAGACACTGCGCTTGACCTGCGGGGACGCCTTGCGGGGCCGTCATTGTTAAAAGCCGCGCAAGGACACGGCAACGGAGGCTTCCACTACCTCGCCTCGTAGACGAGGGCACCCTTGAATCCGGCCCGGGATTGTGCCGAGCCGCCGCGCCGGACGCCGGCAGCGCCTCACACTCCGTCAGAAGAACGGCAGACGCGGTCCGGCGGCTCGAGACCGGTGCCCCCGGCCGGCGACCCGGCCAAGATGCCGCATATGCCTGCTTCCGCATGCCAGATCCGCCTATGTCGGCCACACGCCACGTACTATCGCGGCACGTTGACGGGGACCGGGCACGTGAGGGATGTCACCGACCATCCCCACAACCCTCTCGGGGTTGTCCGGCGTACGGGGCGACGCGGGCAGGCAGTGGTGACCGTGCCCAGGAGCGCGTCGAGGCCGCCGGCACAGAAGTCGCGGAAGACGGCCACGGCCTCCTCGTCGCCGACGCCGGCCCGGGCGAAGACGCCGGACCATTCGACCCGGGACGCCTCCGGCCCGCCGGGCACCTCGCGGACGCTGCGGGTGCAGCGGCAGCCAGCGACGCGCAACGGGGCGCCGAGGAAGATTCCGGGCCGGCCCTCAAGCCGCTCCCTCGCCCGCACCACCAGAAGACCGCACACCGGACAGAACTCAGACATGCACGGTCCGCGAAGACGGCGCCAGACGAGCACCCGCACCGGATCCACTCGTCTCTCCCGCACTCCGTCAGCCGAAGGCCGCGGTGCAACCCCCGCCGGGACGCATCCGGCAGACCGCCGGGACCGTGACCGATGCGTTTCTGCTCCCGATGCGCGTCAACCGATTCACCGGTCAACCGGTGGGGCCGGCGGCGGGGTGTATCGACAGCCCGTGCCCGGCCGTTGTTCCGGGTCGCACCATTCGCGTTCTGGCGGGTGTCGCCCGCACGGACGGTGCGCCCGGCCGAGGAGGACGCCGCCCCGCCGGACATCTGACTGCCACCGCACGCCGCGAGGCCGGCCCCCAAAGGCCGCGCAGGTGCTGGAGGAGCCGCAGCCGGCCACTGCGTGAACGCCGGGAGATGATCACATGGGCGACACAGCCCGGGTTCCGTATGAGAAAGTCCAGCTTCCGCACCTTCCGCAGCTTCCGCCCGGACCCAATCACCCGCACTCCCGACTCCGGCACACCCTCTCCGGTCCGGCACGCGTCTGCCCGTCTTGACCGTTCCTCGTTTCCGCGTCGAAGGATGTCCTGACGCGGACGACCTGCCCGAGCCGGTGGCGAACACCCGGGGCATCGAGCCAGGGGGCGTCTCTCCGATCTTCGAGGATCAGGGAGCAGCGTCCGACGCGTGCTCTCGGTGCGCCGGGCGTGTGCCCCGGTACTGGGCGTACCTGGGCTCATGCTCGGTGCGGCGAGAGTGCGTGCCGGGCGTCGCGAGCCCTCGAAGATCGGGGAGACGCTTCCTAGAAGGTTCCAGGCCGGGCTACCCACCGGCCCTGTCCTGCAGCGCACAGGCCCGCTCCAGGGCCGCGTCCGGCCACGGCGGGTCCCTTCGATGCGGTCCGCCCGAACCTCACGACGCCAGTCGGCCACTGCGCCGGAACGCGCCGATCGATCAGGCACGCGTGTGCTGCGGCGACCCACCACCGGGCCCCAGCCACACCGCCCCACGCCCCGCAGAACACGCCCCGACGGCAAAGGCGTGACGGTCAGGCGATGGGCAACGGCTTTCCGCCCCGAAGCAACCCGGTGAGGCTGCACCTGGGGGCAACGGGCCGCCGAACTGCTGCGATGACGGCCGCACGGCGGATCCGACCCCCGCCACCACGCAGACACCCGCCCTGCACGGCACCGAGGACCCGCCGCTCCCCGCCGCACACACCGACACCACCACCGCCGCATCCCCACGCCCGCCCGGTCATGACCGAGGGCACGGGCCACATCCTGCCCCCCGCATCGGCCGAAGCCCCGCCGGCGGGACACTGCGCCCCCGCGGGGCGCCGACAGAACGCGGTCACCGCGGGACGGGCCGATCACCGCACAAAAGGTCCCGCCCCACCAGGCCGGGCACAGCCGGACAGGGCACCGGCAGGCCCGGAGAGCAGGAACCCCGAGCCGCGCGGAGGCCGCCCGGGCAACGACCCGCCGCGCGTGCACCCCGCCCACCGGCCCAAGACGTGCACAGCCGCAGCAGACACCCAGAGGCCTAAAAGATACGAAAACATGGTGAAAGTGTGGAACCGCCCGAATAGCCCTGATGTCTCCCCTAGTGAGCACACAGTCCCCCTACAGAAAGATCGGGGGCGTCATGCACCACCATCCCCGCCGCACGGCCGTCGCCGCCGCCGGCATCCTCCTCACCGCGACCGCCGGCGCCGCGGCCCCCGCCTCCGCCTCCACACCATCCCAGGCATCGGGGCGACCCCCGGCCACCGCTCTAGTCGTCAACGCCCACTGGGCCGGACACTGCACCTTCGACCGGCTCGTCATC
>NZ_JBVJAB010000058.1:0-27677 GCF_055591025.1 Streptomyces sp. NPDC041784 | reverse complement strand
TTATCTGAGCTCTCCCCCCCCCCCCCACCCTCCCCCCCCCCCCCCCCCCCCCCCCCCCCCCCCCCCCCCCCCCCCCCCCCCCCCCCCCCCCGGGACCCCAAGACCGCGTGTGCCCCTGGTCAGGGGCAGGACTCGCCGAACTTCACCGCGGTGAACTCCACCGGCTGCCCGTTCAGCTTCGCGCCGGCCTTCGGGGTCTGGGTGCACACCTTCCAGTTCGACTCCATGAGGATGAACCGGTCGTCGGCGGACGCGTCGTTCACCGTCAGCGAGGTGCCGGAGTCGAGGGCCGCGCGGGCGGCCTTCACGGACTTGCCCTTGAAGTCGGGCATCGTCCCGTCGGCCGCGGAGGGCGCGCTCTGGTCCTTCTTGGGACACGTCTCGTCGAGCTTGACCGCGCCGAAGTCGAGTTCGGTGTCCGTCGACACGGTCTTGCCGGCTGCGACGTTCTGCGAGCAGACCTTCCAGTTCCGGTCGAAGGCCTGCATACGGCCGCGGCCGAGCGAGTCGTGGGAGACCAGCCCGTAGAAGCCGGCCTCCTGAGCGGCGTCCTGGGCGGACTGGAGGCCCATGCCGACGAAATCGAGGACGGCCTTCTTCTCGGCCTCCGCCGTGACGCTGGGGCTCGCGGCCTTGGCGTCGGGGCTCGCGGAGGTGGCCGTGGCGGGCGAACCGGCGGGTGTGGCGGCGCTCGTGGTGGCCGCGCTCGCGCCGCTGCTGTCGGCGGTGCCCTTGTCCTCCATGGCCGAGCCGATGCCGCCGAGGATGAAGACGCCTGCGGCGATTCCGCCGATGACCTTCCAGTTGGCCATGCCTGCCCCCTTGTGGTGCGGTTGTGGTGCGGTTGTCGTGCGGTTGGTGCGGGGTGAGCGTAGGCGAGATGTGGGGGTGTTGTGCAAGTTTTGATGATCACATGAACGTATCGGAAATGTGTGCTGACCTGCTGCGCTGTCGTCAGGCGCGCGGAGCATCGAGGGGGGCGGTGCGCTGCCGCGGTGGGCTGTGCGGGCAGGATGGGGGCATGAGCGTAGTCAAGATCAACGTACTGACCGTCCCGGCGGAGCAGCGGGAGACCCTCGAGAAGCGGTTCGCCGCGCGGGCCCACGCCGTCGAGAACTCGGACGGCTTCGAGTGGTTCGAGCTCCTCCGCCCGGTCGAGGGCACCGACACCTACCTCGTCTACACCCGCTGGCGTGACGAGGCGTCGTTCCAGGCGTGGCTCGAAGGCCCGATGAAGGCGGCCCACCGGGGCGGCGCGGAGGGCGAGCGGCCGCAGCCCGCGGCCTCGGCCTCCACCCTGTGGTCCTTCGAGGTCGTGCAGCAGGCGGCGCCGAAGGGCGAGTAGTCGTTCCGTCGGCGGAGCCTCCCGGCGGGGGCGCCGCCGCGCACGGTTCCACCTCGACGACATCGGCTCCACCGCCGGACGCGCCGCCGAACTCGGCGCGAGGGCCACGAGGCTGCCGTTCGGGCATCGGCTGATCCGAGCGGGCGAGTTCGCGGTGGGCGGGACCCGGCCGGCAGTAGGCCGGTCGGCGGATCCTCGGGGCCCGCGGGCGCATCCGTTCGAGTGGCAACGGGCCGTCGGCGAAGCGGCGCGGACCTGTGCGGCGTTGTGCAGGATCCATGCCCCTCAGAAGGAAGGACCTTCCATGCGACGTGCCACGGTGTTCGCGATCTGCGCCCTCATCACCGCCGCAGCAACCGGATTCCTCGCCACCAGCGCGATCCGCAGCCGCTGAGCGACCACGACCCTGCCGGCCATGCCTCCGCCCCCGCCGCACTCGCGGCGGGCCCAGCCGGCCGCATCGGCGGCCCCGGCAGCGGCCGACTCCAAGGGACTCCAGGAGCGGTTCGCTGGTCGGCGCGGGGCCGCCTTCGGTCTATGGCCGGCCGGGCTCAAGCCTGGAGATCCTCCAGGCGCATCAGAGCGTCCCCCACCGCGTCACGTTCCTCGACGGTGAGCTCAACGGCCGTGGCCGTGGCCCTGGCCAGTGTGGCCGCCATCGTCCTCTCGTCCGCGAGGCGTCCGGCGATGTCCGCCCGTAGGACGAGGAGTTGAAGCAGCTGCGCACGCGTCGGCTGTTCGTCGTCGAGGGCCAGTGCGCGATCGATGATCTTCGCGGCGGCGGCCGGGTCCTCCTTCGAGTCGGCGAGCACGGACGCGTGGTGGAGGGCCCGGGCGAAGGTCTCCTCGGGTGCGGGCCGATGGTGCGGCTCCTCGCTCGTCGGCCGACCCACGCGGATGCAGTTGCCGCCGGGGTCGGTCATCAGGAACTGCCGCACGCCGTAGGACATGTCTTTCAGCGGTCCGATACGGGGCAGGCCCCGGGTCGGGATCCTGCCGTACGCCGCCTTGAGCCCGGCGCGGAAGGCCTCGTACAGGGCGTCCACGTCGTCGGTCCGGACGTAGCACGTACTGATCGACTCCGATGGTTCGTACCGCTTCATCCCGAAGAACTGGAGCTGGATGTCGCCGCGTTCCACGACGGCGTAGGGGTTGGGGCTCCGTTGCCGGAACGTCACCTCGAACCCGATGGCGGTGTAGAAGTCGAGCACGGGCTGGAGGGTCCGGCACGGCAGGATCGGAATGGTCTGCTCTCCCATGCCCCCACTCTAATCAAACTTGACTAGGGTGGGGGCGCAACCGGTTACGCCGGTTTCATGGAGCCTCCGTGTCCCCACCCTCGCCGTCCCTCGGTGACCTGCGCACCCGGGCCACCTCTCGGGTGACCGCCCACGCGTCCGCCACCGGGCCCGCGTGCCCGAGCTTGTCGGGGTTGGTCACCGCGCGGATCGTCTGGATCCGTCCGTCGAGGATGTCGAGCGTCATGGTGCTGATGATCCGGCCGTCGCGGTCGCGGAAGACCGCGCCGGGCTGACCGTTGACCTGGTGCGGCTCGATCGTGGCGCCGATGACGACCATCGGCGCACCGGTCGTGGCGAGCACCCGGGCCACCTTCTCGGCGCCGGTGACTCCCCCGCCCCACCGCGGGGCCTTGCCGCCGCCGTCGCCGACCATGTGGACATCGGCGGCCAGGAGTTCCCGCAGACCGTCGACGTCCCCTTCCCGGAAGGCGTCGAAGAAGCGCCCGGCGAGTTCCTCGCGCTCCTTGCGGTCGGCCTCGAAACGGGGACGGCCCTCGTCCATGTGGCGGCGCGCCCGCACCGCGAGCTGACGGCAGGCCGCCTCCGAACGACCCACGGCCGACGCGACCTCCGGGAAGCCGAACCCGAACACCTCCCGCAGCACGAAGACCGCGCGTTCGAGCGGGCTCAGCCGTTCCAGGAGCAGCAGGGCGGCCGTCGACAGCGAGTCGGCCAGTTCCGCCGAGCGTTCCGGGTCCTCGTAGGGGTCGGTCAGGAGCGGCTCGGGGAACCACGGCCCCACGTACTCCTCCCGTCGGACGCGAGCCGAGCGCAGGACGTCGACCGATATCCGGGTGACCACGGCCGACAGGTACGCCTTCGCCGACGCGGGCTGTGCGCGGGAGGCCGCGTAGCGCAGCCAGGTCTCCTGGACCGCGTCCTCGGCCTCGCTCACGCTGCCGAGGATCCGGTAGGCGATCGCGAACAGCAGGGACCGCAGGTCCTCGAACTCGTCGGCCCGGGTCACGCCAGCTCCTCCCGGAAGCCCTGCCGCCACGAGGGGTGGCCCGGCTCCCAGCCCAGCTCCCGTCTGGCCCTGGCGTTGGAGAAGCCGCGGCCCTCGGTCATCATCACCACCGCCTGGTCCCCGGCCAGCAGCCGGGCCAGCCACCTGGGGATGCGCAGCGGCGGCCTGGCGCCCGCGCACATCGCCAGATGGGGCAACCACTCGGCGGCCGGGGCCGGTTCGTCGTCCACGATGTTGAACACGCCCCTCGCCTTCCGCTCCACGGCCAGGACGGTGGCGTCCGCCGCGTCGTCGAGATGCACCCACGAGCTGTAGCCGGTGCCGCGTCCGATCAGCGGGTACTGGCGCTTGCGCACGAGTTCGACCTGGTCGTCGGTGGCTCCGGGGCCGTAGAAGGCCCCGTAGCGCAGGACCGCGCCGCCTGCGTCGAGGACCACGTCCTCGTTGTGGGCCATGGCCTTGAGGCCCCCGTGGGCCGCCGTCCCCGGCAGCAGGTCCAGCGGGTCCTCCTCGGTCTTGATCCAGCCGCCCTCGCGGATGCCGTTCCAGCTGGCGTAGCCCTGGGCGACGACATGGGACACGCCGGTCGCCTCGGCCGCGGCCAGCAGATGGTCGGTCCCCTCGGTGCGCAGCCGGTTGGTGGTGGCGAACCAGCGGTCCGGATGCTTGATGTCGGGCTTGCCGGCGTGCGCCGGGGAGATCGCGGTCATCTGGTGCACGATCGTGTCCGGCCGCGCCTGGGCCACCGCCTCCCCGACCGACGCCGCGTCCAGCCCGTCCATCACCACCCCGTCCGCGCCCAGCCGCTCGAGCAGATCCAGTTTCGCCGCGCTCGTCGTCGTCGCCGTGACCTGATGGCCCCTGGCCACGAGCCGCGGCACCAGCCGCCGCCCCAGGACACCGCTCCCGCCCGCCACGAACACCCGCATGCCTCTCACCGTCCCGCTCCCGTCCCGCTCCCGGGACTCCGTCCCGTCTCCCCCACGAGACGAGACAGCCCGGGAATCTGTGACATGGGGCCCCGGACACCTCGGTGACGTGCCGGTTCCTCGCTCAGGACAGCGGCAGGCGCATGATCGTCAGGTCGAGCCAGCGGCCGAACTTGGTGCCGGCCTCCGGGACGGTTCCGACGTGCAGGAACCCGAACCGTTCGTGCAGCCGCACGGACGCGGCGTTGCCGGCCTCGATCCCCGCGATCATGACGTGATGACCGGCCTCGCGCGCCGCGGCGACGAGGACGGTCATCAGCGCCGTACCGACGCCGAGGCCGTGCCGGCCCTCGCGGACGTAGACCGAGTTCTCCACGGTGTGGCGGTATCCGTCGAACGCGCGCCACGGGCCGTAGACGGCGAATCCGACGACCTCGCCCTCCGCCTCGGCCACAAACGCCGAGCCCCGCTCCAGGTGGGCGGCGAGCCAGACGGCACCCTCGGCGGGCGTCTGCGGGGTCTGCGTCCACAGTGCCGTCGAGTGCTCGATCGCGTGGTTGCGAATGGCGAGGACGGCCGCCGCGTCGTCGGGGCCGGCCGGACGGACAGCCACCCCCTTCATCTCGTATATTGGATTCATGTCCAACATAGTAGACCCCCTGGTCGGGCAGATCGCCGCGCGGGTCCGCACCGAGCGGGAGCGGCGCAAGTGGACCCTCGCGCAGCTCGCGGCGGCCTCCGGTGTCTCGCAGGCCATGATCAGCCGGATCGAGCGGGGGGAGAGCAGTCCCACCGCCGTCGTGCTCGGCAAGCTGTCCGCCGCCTTCCAGCTGAGCGTGTCCTCGCTGATGGCCCTCGCGGAGGGAACACCGAGCGGCGACACGGACGCCACCGGTGAGACGGGCGCCACGGGCGACACGAACACCACGGGCGCCACGGCGGGGCTGCGCCGGCACGCCGACACGCCCGAGTGGCGCGACCCGGCCACCGGGTACCGGCGGCGCCAGATCACCGGTCCGCGCTTCCCCGCGGAGATCGCCGAGATCCGGCTGCCGGCCGGCGCCCGCGTGCCGTACCCGGCCGCGGCCTTCGCCTTCGTACGGCAGATCGTCTGGGTGCTCGAAGGGCGGCTGACCTTCCACGAGGGCGACACCGTGCACGAACTCGGCGCCGGGGACACGATCGAACTGGGCGAGCCCGTGCCCCGCGCGTTCGCCAACGACAGCGACACCGAGTGCCGGTACGCCGTCGTCCTCGTCCGGGGCGAGGGGCCGTGACGCGGGCAGCGGGGCGAGGCCGTACGTTCCTGCTCGCCGCCATCGCCGGAACGGCCGTCGCGAACAACTACGCCGTCCAGCCCGCGCTCACCGATGTCGCCGGACAACTCGGCGTGTCGCCCGCCGTGATCGGGCTCGTGCCGACCGCCGCGCTCATCGGCTGCACCGTCGGCTTCGCCCTGCTGCTCCCGCTCGTCGACCACGTGGCGCCCCGTCGCCGGCTTGTGCGACGTCGACCGCGTCTGCGGCCTCCAGGTCGCGCAGTCCTCGGTACACCGTGGTCAGCCCGATCCGTGTGCCGTCAGCGGGCATGCGCGCGTACAGATCCTGCGCGGAGACGAAGTCGCGGCAGTTCGCGAGAGCTGCCAGAAGGGCCGAGCGCTGACGGGTGGGCCGCTGCTGGATCGTCGGGTCGCTCACCCCACGTTTCACCCCCCGGTGCCGAGCCTGATGAAAATGACATCCATAACCATATGGACGGTAGCTCCATGTATGGATAGGGCGCCAGACGATATGGCGTCGCGTTTGCGGGTAGGAGGTGCGGCCCTCGTCGACCTGTTCCTCAACAGCGGCTGATGCAGGGATCCCGGCCACGCGGCAGCGGCGAAATGCGGTGCATGTCGCCGACGTTGGGCGGGCAGCTGTGGGGAAGGGTGGTGCCTTGAGCGAGGCAGCCAGGGCTTCGGCCTGCGCGTGTCCTGCGTATGAGTATGGGCAGGACGACGGCGCCCGATCAGCGCACGCGCCGCTCTTCCAGCGGTGCGGCCCGCAGTCGTCCGGCGGCGTCGCTCGGGAGGTGCGGGGTGTGTCGCACGAGTCGGGCGGAGTTGGCGACGACGGCGATGCTGCTGGTGTTGTGGAGCAGGGCGGCAAGGACGGGGTTGATGGAGCCGCCGGCGCTCGCGATGAGGCCGGCGAGGTTGACGCCGATGGCGAGGGTGTAGTTCTGCCGTACGACGCGCAGGGTGTGCCGGCTGAGTTCCACGACGGCGGCGACATTACGCAGGTCGTTTCCGGCCAGGGCGATGTCGGCGGTCTCCAGTGCGACATGGGAGGAGTGGGCGCCCATGACGATGCCGACGTCGGCTAGGGCCAGAGCGGGTGCGTCGTTGGTGCCGTCGCCGACCATGGCCACGGTGTGCCCCTCTGCCTGGAGGTCGCGGATCAGCTGGAGTTTGGCCTCGGGCAGCGCGTGGGCGTGGACTTCTGTGATGCCGAGGGTGTCGGCGACGGCCTGGGCGGTCTCGGGTGCGTCGCCGGTCAGCAGCGCGATGCGGGTCACGCCGAGTTCGGTGAGCTGGCGGACGACGGTGTCGGCTCCCCCGCGTACCGCGTCGGACAGGCCGAGCATGCCGATCAGCCTGTCGTCGTGGGCCAGGCAGATGACGGTCTCACCGGCGGCGCGCAGTCGGCTCGTCCAGTCCTGGGCGACCTCGGAGAGTTCCAGGCCGTGGCGGCGGAGCAGGGCGGGGCTGCCGACCAGGAGGCGGGTGCCGTCGAGTTCGGCGCGTACGCCCATGCCGAGGACGACCTCGCACGCCTGGTGAATGGGGATGTGCAGGTGCTGTTCCTCGGTGCGCCGGACGATGGCTTCGGCGAGCGGGTGGCGTGCGTGCAGCTCGCCGGATGCCGCCAGGCTGAGGACCTCGTCGGCGGTGACCGTCTCGTCGAGCGTGACCACGCTGGTGACCAGGGGGCGGCCGAGGGTGAGGGTGCCGGTCTTGTCGAAGACCACGGCGGTGACCCGGCCGATGCCTTCCAGGTGGGTGCCGCCCTTGATGAGGGTGCCGCGGCGGGCGCCGTTGCCGATGGCCGCGCTGATCGCGGTGGGGGTGGCCAGGCCCGCGGCGCAGGGGCAGGCGATCAGCAGCATGGTCATCGCCCGCCGGGCGTCCCGGGTCAGGACGTACGTGATCCCGGCGAGGGCGAAGGAGACGGGTACGAAGCGGCGGGTGAAGGCGGCGGCGACGGTCTGGATCGGGGCGCGGTCGGCCTGCGCCTCCTCGACCCGGGTGATGATCCGCCCGACGACGGTGTCCTGTCCGACCGAGGTGGCCCGCACGGTGAGGGAGCCGGTGGAGACGATGGTGCCAGCGTAGACTTCGGTGCCGGGCTGCACGTACACCGGGAGCGCCTCGCCGGTGATCGCCGCCTGGTCGACCAGTGCCTCTCCGGACTCGGCGGTCCCGTCGACGGGAATGCGGTGGTGTTCGTAGACCGCGACCACGTCCCCGGTCCTGACGTCCGTGAGATCGACCTCCACCTCCACGCCGTCGCGGACCAGCCAGACCCGCTCTTCGCCGATGGAGAGCAGTTCCTCGATGGCGCGCCGGGTCCGGCGCAGAGTGATGGACTGCAGGAACTCACCGATGTTGAGCAGCCACAGCACCATCAGAGCGACCACGTTCTCACGCAGAACGACCGAGATCACGGTCGCCGTCGTCACCAGCAGATCGGTGCCCGCGTGGCGTCTGCCGCCGAGGGTGCGTGCGGCGCCGCGGAAGAACGGCAGCCCGGTGAAGACCGTCACCGCGCCGAGGAAGCCCGCCGATCCCCCCGGCGTCCACGGAGGCCGGCCGAGCAGCCGCCGCAGCCCCACCAGGGCGAGCACCGCACCACCGACCACCAGCCGCGCGACCTCCCCCGTGGAGGAATCGGGCACGGACCGGCTGGCCCGGGCGGGCACCCCCGGTGGCGGCGCCTCGGCGAGGGCGGCGACCAGCCGGTCCACGTCGACCAGATCGGGCTGCACCCAGACGATCACCGCACCGGTACGCGGGAAAATGCGCAACGCCCTGAAGCCCGGCAGATCCGTGAACCGCTCGTCGACGATCCCGGCGCAACCAGGGCGCGCCCGCAACCAGGGAACCGTCATCCGTACCCGGCCTGCAGCGGCGGACCGCACGACCACACCGGAGCCGGAGTCGGAGGCCGGACCGGGGATGGGGCCCGCCCCCGGGACGGGTGCAGGAGCGGGGGTGGAGCCGGAGCCGGGCGCCGGAACGTCGCCGGATGCGGACGGGCCGGACATGGCAACAGCCTCTCAGTGCTCGTGGTCGTGATCGTGCCCCTCGACACCGACCGCCGAGGGCGGCGGCGCCTCCTCACCCAGTTGATCTCGGGCCTCCGCCAGGACGTCTCCGGCCTTCAGGCGGGCCTCCTCGGCAGCCTCCCCGAGCCACCGCCCGGTCGTGATGCCGCCGGCGATGCCGCTGACCAGAAGCCTGCGGGCCGCGGGTTTCGCCTTGGGCGCGACCTTGGCGGCCCCCCGCAGAACCAGTACGCCGGCGGTTCCGGACAAGGCGTAATGCGACATGCGGCCCACGACCGCACCTGCGAAAGCGGCAGGATGCATGATGCTCTCCTTCCGCGCGGCGGACTCCTCCGTCTTCGACGCGGTAAGTCCATTCTCGCCCCGTGGCGAACATCGTGCATCAGCCGCCGCAGCACGCTGTGGCCGCGCAGGTCACGGCGACGCGCGTTAAGTTCTTGGTAAGGACTTCCATATCGGATGGCCGGGCATGTTCTTGACATCCGTCTTCATCCAGCGTGGTGCCGAAGCCGGGACAGGCTGAACTCGGCGGACAACTCACGGAGGGATCCTCCATGCGTGCGTGCTCGTCCCGACGTCTGGCGCCGCTGATAACCAGCGCCTCCCTGCTCTTCCTGGCCGGTTGCGGCAACTCATCCGACTCCGCAAGCGGCACCGACGCCTCTCAGAACCCCGCCTCCTCGTCCGCCATCCCGGTGGTGGCCTCGACGAACGTGTACGGAGACATAGTTGAGCGGATCGGCGGCGGCAAGGTGAAGGTCACCTCGATCATCAGCAACCCCGACCAGGACCCGCACTCCTATGAGGCCGACACGCAGAACCAGTTGGCGTTGTCCAAGGCGAGGGTCGTCGTCGAAAACGGCGGCGGCTACGACGACTTCATCGACCGGCTGCTGAAGAGCAGCGACAACTCCTCCGCCGAGGTGATCAACGCGGTCAATGTCTCCGGCAAGACCGCCCCGGCAGGCGGGGAGCTCAACGAGCACGTCTGGTACGACTTCCCCACCGTCGGCAAGGTGACCGACAGCATCGCCGCCGCCCTGGCCAAGGCCGACCCCGACGACGCCGCCGCCTTTACCAAGAACGCGGAGGACTTCAAGGCGAAGCTGAAGCCGCTGGAGGAGAAGGAAGCGCAGATCAAGAAGGACCACGGCGGCGCGGAGGTGGCCATCACCGAGCCTGTGCCGCTGTACATGGTCGAAGCAAGCGGGCTGAAAAACGC
Source organism: Streptomyces sp. NPDC041784 (assembly GCF_055591025.1). Classification (NCBI taxonomy): domain Bacteria; kingdom Bacillati; phylum Actinomycetota; class Actinomycetes; order Kitasatosporales; family Streptomycetaceae; genus Streptomyces; species Streptomyces sp. NPDC041784. The sequence continues at coordinate 17,584 of NZ_JBVJAB010000058.1, read as the reverse complement.
CACACCCGAGGAGTTCAGCGAGGCCATCGAGGAGGGCGACGACGTCTCCCCGAGGACCCTGCAGGACACGCTGGCGCTGTTGACCGACAAGAAGGTCGAGGCGCTGGTCTACAACGAGCAGACCTCCGGCCCGCAGACCGAGAAGGTCGAGCAGGCGGCCAAGGACGCCGGGATTCCCGTTGTCGCCGTGACCGAGACCCTGCCCGAGGGCAAGGACTACCTCGGCTGGATGACCGCCAACATCGACGCGCTCGCGAGCGCGCTGGCCAAGTGAGGTAGCCCACCGTGGCCTCCTTGCCCCGTGCCCGCGAGGGCCGGACCGAGCACCGTGACACGGACGCCGCGGTGGTCAGCCTGCGCCGCGCGGCCCTGTCCTACGGCGAGCGCGTGCTGTGGCAGGGCCTGGATCTCGACATACGGCCCGGGGAGTTCCTGGCCGTTCTGGGACCCAACGGGTCGGGCAAGACCAGCTTCGTGCGTGCCCTGCTGGGCCAGCGCCAACTGTCCGACGGCACGCTCACGGTGCTGGGCCGCCCGCCCCGCAACGGCAGCCGGCACATCGGCTACATACCGCAGCACGCGACGCTGTCCGCGCACGCGATGCTGCGCGCCCGGGACCTGGTCCGCTTCGGCATCGACGGCCACGGCTTCGGACCCCGGCTGCGCACAAAGGCCGTACGCCGCCGGGTCGACGAGGTCCTCGAATCGGTCGGGGCCGCCGAGTACGCGGACGTCCCCGTCGGCCTGCTCTCCGGCGGCGAGCGCCAGCGCGTGCGCATCGGACAGGCGCTCGCGACGGATCCGCGGATCCTGCTCTGCGACGAACCGCTGCTCTCCCTCGACCTGCACCACCAGCGCGCCGTGACGGAACTGGTGGACGCCCGGCGCCGCTCCCACGGCACCGCGGTGGTCTTCGTAACCCACGAGATCAACCCCGTACTCGGCCTGGTGGACCGCGTGCTCTACCTCGCTCGCGGCAGCTACCGGGTTGGCACACCGGACGAGGTGCTCACCTCGGAGGCGCTGTCGCAGCTGTACGGCACGCAGGTCGACGTCGTCCGGGCCCGGGACCGGATCATGGTTGTGGGCGTCCCCGACGAGGTGGCCGAGCCGCCGCATCACGCCGAACTGCAGCACGGAGTACGGCCATGACCATCGCCGAGGGGATCTGGCAGCAGATCTTCAGCTTCGACAACTACGGCGAACTGCTCGCCCTGGTCCGCAACTCCCTCATCGCCGGCGTGGCGCTCGGCCTGGTCGGCGGCCTGGTGGGGGTCTTCGTGATCATGCGGGACCTGCCGTTCGCGGTGCACGGCATCAGCGAGCTGTCCTTCGCCGGCGCCTCGGCGGCCCTGCTGCTGGGCGTGAACATCGTGGGCGGGTCGATCATCGGCTCGCTCATCGCGGCCGGGGCGATCGGCCTGCTCGGCTCCCGCGCCCGGGACCGCAACTCGGTGATCGGCACCCTCATGCCCTTCGGCCTCGGGCTGGGCGTGCTCTTCCTAGCCCTGTACGAGGGGCGGGCGGCGAACAAGTTCGGTCTCCTCACCGGACAGATCGTCGCCGTCGACACCCCGCAGATGTCGTGGCTGCTGGGCACGTCGGCCGTGGTGCTCGTGGCGCTGGCGGTCATGTGGCGGCCGCTGTCGTTCGCCAGCGCCGACCCGGAGGTGGCCGAGGCGCGCGGAGTGCCGGTCCGTGGGCTGTCGTTCGCCTTCGTGATCGTGCTGGGGCTCGCGGTCGCGCTGTCGGTGCAGATCGTCGGGGCGCTGCTGGTCCTCACCCTCCTCGTCACCCCGGCGGCCGCCGCGGCCCGGGTCACGGCCTCACCGGTGCTGCTGCCCGTGCTGAGCCTGGTGTTCGCGGTGGCCTCCATCGAGGGTGGGATCCTGCTGGCTCTGGGCAGCAGCATCCCCATCAGCCCCTATGTGACCACCATCTCCTTCACGATCTACATCGTCTGCCGACTGCTGGGCACTCACCGGACTCGGAAGTGGGGAACCGGACGAACCGTTCCCGAGCCTGGGTGACCAACGCTGGTGCCTACCCTCCCTGCGTTCTGATCTTCCGCTTCAACTGATACGCGCGGCGGCACGCGCCGTAGGTAGTGACGCCGCTCGTGCCGCCGGTGAACACGGTGGTCGGCGCGTGCGCTCCCTCGGTCCCGCAGATCGGGGTTCGCCTCCAACTCCCCTGTGCCACGCTCGGCCGTTCACGCCTCCGGACATCACCGCCATCTCATTGCCAATCGTTTATGAAAACGATTATCGTCTTTGTTGTGCCCGGGCGGGCATGAACATGACCCATGGGGGTTTCTCTTGCGTACCCACAGACGCCTGCTGACCGTCACCGGCATCGCCGCCGCCGCGCTCGCCACGGCCGGTCTCAACACCTCCGCCTTCGCCGCCACCACCCTGAGCAGCGGCCACGTCGACGTCCTCGACGCCGAGTGGGACGGCGCCGACCTGCACCTCCACGTCCACGACGAGGAGACCGACACCGAGTACGAGCCCGCCGACGTGACCCTGTCGGTACCGGCAGCCGCGAAGGTCACCAACCCGGGCTACGGCTTCCTCGGTTCCGGCAGCCAGATCTGGCTGCTGCCCGACACCGAGGCCGAGGCCGACGCGGCCGGGGTGCTCTTCCCGGGCATCTCCACCGAGCACCTCACCACCGGAGTCTTCGCCAACAACAACGTCACCTACCGGCTGGTCAGCGCCACACGCAACGGCGCGGCCACCGAGGACTTCAGCATCTACGCGGGCAGCGGAAGCCGCTGGTTCGACAGCAACACCGCCACCACCAGCTTCAAGTCCCGGACCTTCGCCGTCGCCACCCACAACCACGCCAACTGGGCCTTCGAAGAGGCCGGAACCTACGACCTGAAGTTCAAGGTCTCCGGCACGGTGAACGGTGTTCTCGAGGAGTCCGCCACCGAGACCTACACCGTCGTCGTCAGCTCGTGATGCCGGCCCTGACGCGCGACAGACGCGCCTTCACCGCCGCGGCCCTGGCCGCGGCGACCGCGGTGCTCGTGGGCGCGGCAGGGCTGGCCGCCGCCGGTGGCAGCGGGAACGCCCGCGCCGCCGGCGGTGCCGTCGTCCTGGACGAGGGCGAGCTCGACTTCACGCCCCGACTGGCCGACGGAAAGCTCCAGTTGCAGATCGACGACCGCAGCGGCGACACGAAGGTCGTGCGCGAGCCGTCCCAGGTGGTGCTGCACGCTCCGGCGTCCTCCCTGCAGTACACCCCGGACCCGGTGGCCACGGCGCTCGGCACGACCAACATGGACTCCTGGCAGCTCAATGGCTGGGAGGCGGAGAACATCTTCGCGCCGGAGCCGGGCTGGAACGGCTCCGCGGCGGGAGACGACACCGAGGTCACGCTGTCCGGATACGAAGGTCCTGGCGACTTCGGTATGGCTGCCTACACCCGTGAGATGGACAACGAGGACGCTCCGGCGATCCCGTATCTCGGCAGTGTCGAGTCCGTTCAGCGCAGCTTCACGCTGCCTGGCGACGAGGAACGGCTCCTTCCCGTCTGGCAGTTCACTGCGGAGGGCGTCCACCGGCTCACTTTCACCGTGACGAGCGGCGGTTCCTCGGACACCGAGACCCTCGCCGTGGTCGTCGGCGACGACGTCGACCCGTCGACCGTCCTGCCCGGTGACGGCTCCACTCCCACGGCTTCCCCGACGGATTCGCCGACCGGCTCGGCGACCGCGAGCCCGTCACCCTCCGCCCCGGCGGCGCACGTCATCGCTGAGGGACACGTCGACCTGGCGGCCCGCCCGGCAGGCGGCGACCTGGAGTTCCAGATCAAGGAGGGCACCGAGCTCAACCACAAGTGGTACGAGCCGGGCGAGGTCGTCATGCACGTACGGCCCGCCGCCAAGCGGAAGATCCCGGAGGGGTACGAATTCCTCGGCGCCCCGGGCGACGCGGTGTGGTGGCTGCCGCTGCAGCAGAACGCCGGCATCGTGTGGCCGGGCTGGAACACCACGGAGTTCGCCAAGGCGGACCTCGACGGCCGCGTCTCCTTCCGGCTGGACTCCGTGCAGGGCCCCGGCAACATCGCGATGTTCCACAACGGCGCGATGGGCGACCCGGTCATCTCGCTCAACAGCGGTGACGGTCTGCCCGACGCCCATACCCTCGGTGCGGGCACGCACAGTCACTTCGACTGGGTGTTCGGCGCCGAGGGCGTCTACCGCACCACCTTCACGGTCAGCGCGACGCTCGCGAACGGCACGAAGGTCAGTGACACGGAGACCCTCGCCTGGGTGGTCGGGGACGACACGGATCCGTCGACCGTGACGCCGGGTGAAGGGGACGAACCGACGGCGACGCCGACGGCCACGCCGTCGGGGTCTACCTCCGTGACGCCGACCGCCACCGCGACCGCGTCCCCGTCGGCGTCCGCGTCCGAATCACCGAGCGCCTCGGCCCCGGCGACAGACCCGGGTTCCGGCTCGTCCGGTACCGGCGGAAGTTCGTCGACGGGCGGCAGCAGCAGCGGCACTTCGGCGGCGGGTGGGCTTGCCTCCACCGGTGCGCAGGTCGGTGTGATCGCGGGCGTTGCTGTGGCCGCTGTGCTCATGGGTGGCGGCGCGGTGTTGTTCGTACGACGTCGCCGTACCGCTCAGTGAAAGCTCCGCGTACGACGGACCGGCGTCTGGCAGCCCCCGGTCCGTCGTACGCGGCATTGTCGTGTTCGAGAGAAGGAGGAGCCCCATGAGGGGCCATCCCAGACGCACCATCACCACCGCCGCGCTGATCGCGGCGAGCGCGTTACTGTCCGGGTGCAGCGGGCTTCAAGCCGGCTCGTCCGATGCCGAGTTGACGGTGTCGACGACCACCGCGATCATCGCCGACCTCGTCGAGCAGGTCGGCGGTGACCGCGTCGACGCCACGTCGATCGTGCCGCACCACGGCGACCCGCACTCCTACGAGCCGAGCCCCGGCGACGCGGCCAAGGTGGCCGAGGCCGACATCGTGTTCAGCAACGGGTTGCTGCTCGAAGAGCCCGGGATCATGAAGATGGTTCACACCAACGCCCAGAAGTCCGCCCCGAAGATCGAGGTCGCCGAGAAGCTGGAGGAGTACGGCGGCACGGTCATGAAGCTGGAAGAGGATCTCGGGCTCGACGTGCTGTGGCTCGGCTGGGCCGTCGAGGGCGAGGTCGCGGGAGACGGTTCCCAGGTCCGTACGACGGCCACGAAGCTGGAGGGGCCCGGCGAGCTGCGTGTCTATCTCACCGACACGCTCGGCAAGCCCAAGGTGTACATCGACTCCGCCGACGGCCTGGACGACGCCGACTCCTTCACCCTGCCGCCCGAGGCGCACACGCACGTCAACTGGGCGTTCAGCAAGCCCGGAACGTACCGGCTGACCGTCGCGGGACAGACCGAGACCCTCGACGGGAAGACCGAGGAGATCGGCACCGGCACCTTCACCTTCACCGTCGGCGACGACACCGAGGCACCCGAGGGCACGAGCGTGCTCGACGGCGGGCACGCCGACGTTGCCCTCAACGCCGAGACCGGGAAGGTGTACGTCCGCGCGGACGACGACAAGAGTGGTGAGCCGGCGCGCCTCCCGCCCGACGACGTGGTGCTGAACGTGCCCGACCGGGCCAAGGCGGCCGTCCCGAAGGAGGAGCCGTATTCCTTCCTCGGCAAGGCGGGCGACCCGCTGTGGGTACTGCCGCAGGCCGTGATCGGCAAGCACGTGCACGGCGACATGGACCCCCACGCCTGGGCGGACGTCGCCAACGCCGAGGCGTACGTGCGGCGGATCGAGACCGAGCTGATCAAGGCGGACCCGGACGGGAAGGCCACGTACGAGAAGAACGCCGCCGCGTATCTGAAGACGCTGGGGGCTCTCGACGAGGAGGTCGCGAAGAAGCTCGCGACCGTGCCGGAGCAGAACCGGAAGCTGATCACCACACACGACGCCTTCGGATATCTCGCCAAGGCGAACGGCATGGAGATCGCGGGGTTCGTCGTGCCCGTGCCGAACCAGGAGCCGAGCGCGGCCGAGGTCGAGGAACTCGGCAACACCATCCGGGAGAAGAAGGTCCCGTCGGTGTTCCTGGAGCCGAACCTCGCGGCGCGCGCCGACGTGCTGCGCCGGGTCGCGGAGGACGAGGGAGTCGGGATCTGCACGATCTACGGCGACTCGTTCGACGACAAGGTCGACGACTACGTATCGATGATGCGGCACAACGCGACGGAGCTCGCCAAGTGCCTGGGGGAGGACGCCCGATGAGGGGCATGCGGAGAGTTCAGCAGGTCGCTGTGGCGGTGGTCCTCGCGGCCACACCGGTGGGACTGGCGGGAGGCGCGGTCGCCGCCGCGGACGACAGTACGGCACGTAGGGCAGGACCCGGCCTCGGCCGGATCGCCTATGGGGACGGGGCGTTGACGCTGGATCCGGCGGACGGCGCCCACGTGATCGAGGTCGGCGGCGTGGACGTGACAGACGCCTCGGCACCCGGGTGGGACACGACCGGCGTACCCGAGGGCGCGGTGGCTGGGGACACCGTGCGGTGGTCGCTGACCGGGCTCGACGGCCCGGGCGATCTGAAGGTGTACGCGGCCGAGGACGAGAAGGAAGGCGGCACCGCCGAGGACGCGCTGCTGTTCGACAGCGCGGACGACCTGCCGGACGAGCACAAGCTCCCGGTGGGCCAAGAGGGCGAGACCCGCTGGGAGTTCAGCGAGGACGGCACGTACCAGGTCATCTTCTCCGCCGAGGCCACGGCGGCTGACGGGCGGGAGCTGTCCGTCGGGACCGTGTACACGGTGGTGGTCGGGGACACGACGGCGGACGGGGAGGACAGGGCCACCGAGGAACCGGTCGCCGAGGAGACCCCCACCGAGGAAACCTCCGAGAAGGCGCAGACTCCGACAGCGGCAGGCAAAGCTGTGCCGGAGTCGGCCGCAGCCGAACGGCGCACCGCTCTGGCCGCCACCACGGCTGCCACCGAGGTTGTGTCCGAGAGGAAGGTCCTCGACGAGGGCCACGTCGACTTCGCCGCGCGCGTCGTCGACGGCAAGCTGCAGATCCACATCAAGGACGGCACGGTCTCGGGGAAGACCACCTGGCGCGAGCCCTCCTCGGTGGTCCTGCACCTCAAGCCCGCGGCCAAGAACACCCTGCCGGACAGCGACGACTTCAGGTTCCTCGGCAAGGGCGGCGACCCGGTGTGGCTGCTCGACCAGGTGCAGCAGGAGGGACTGCTGTGGCCCGGCTGGTCGACGGACAACATAGAGGCCGGGGCGAGCAAGGGAGGCGTGGAGTTCTCACTCACCAAGGTCGACGGTCCGGGCACGTACGCGCTCTACACGTACGACGCGATGTCCGGCGCCAACGTCCTGTTCAACAGCAAGGACGGGGTGCCGGACGCCTTCGACGTCGCGCAGAACACGCACGCGCACGGCGGGTGGGCGTTCACCAAGGAAGGAACGTACCGGCTGACCTTCACGATGAGCGGCACGCTCGCGAACGGCACGAAGGTCTCCGACACCGAGACGGTCACGTTCGTGATCGGCGACACCAACCCCGCAACGGTCACGCCGGGCGACGGCTCCGGCAAGGGAACCTCCGGGACGTCCGGCTCATCTTCCTCGGATTCCTCGGGCACGGCAGGCTCCGCATCCGACTCCGGGTCCGGCTCCACTGGCGGCTCTTCGACGGACGACTCCGGCGGATCGATGGCCTCCACCGGCGCCGGTCAGGCCGTACTCCTGGGCTCGGCCGCCGCCGCCCTCACCACCCTGGGCGCCACGTCCTTCCTGGCCGCCCGGCGCCGAAGGACCGCACATGGCTGACAGCCCGGCCGACAGCGCGGGCCCGCTGCTGCGGGTCACGGGCGCGACCGTCCTCCTCGGCGGCAGGACGGCCCTGGAGAAGGCCGACCTGACCGTCGACGCAGGTGAACTGGTCGGCCTCATCGGACCGAACGGCGCCGGCAAGACAACCCTCCTGCGCGCCGTCCTCGGGCTCGTTCCGCTGGCCGCGGGCGAGGTGACCGTCGAAGGACGCAATGGGCGCCGTGCCGGGCAGCGCATCGGATACGTGCCCCAACGGCACGAGTTCGCCTGGGACTTCCCCATCGACATCGCGGGCGCGGTCCTCACCGGCCGCACCCGGCAGATGGGCTGGCTGCGCCGCCCGGGCGCGGCGGACCGGGCGGCGGTGGACGAGGCGCTGGAGCTGACCGGGCTCACCGCCCTGCGCCGGCGGCCCGTCGGTGAGCTGTCCGGCGGTCAGCGGCAGCGGGTCCTGGTGGCCCGCGCGCTGGCCGCCGGGCCGCGCACCCTGCTCCTGGATGAGCCGTTCACCGGCGTCGACGCGCCCACCCAGGAGTTGCTCAACGAGTTGTTCGGCCGGCTGGCCGCGGAGGGCAGGGCGCTGCTGATGACCACCCACGACCTGGCGGCCGCCGCCCGCACCTGCCACCGGGTGGCGCTGATCAACCGTACGGTCGTCGCAGAGGGCGGCCCCGAACTTCTCGCCGACCCCGACCAGATGCTGCGGGCCTTCGGCCTCGACCGGGCGATCGGCGCGGCGGTGACGACCTCATGAGCGATCTCCTGAACTTCCTCACAGATCCCTGGCAACTGCCTTTCATGCAGCGGGCGTTCGCCGTGGCCGCTGTGATCGGCCTGGTGTGCGGAGTGGTGGGCGTGTATGTCGTGCTGCGCGGCATGGCGTTCATCGGCGACGCGGTGGCCCACTCGGCGTTCCCGGGCGTGGCGCTCGCCTACGCCTTCGAGGGCAACCTGCTCCTCGGCGGCGCCGCGGCCGGCATCACCACCGCCGTGCTGATCGCCTTCGTCTCCCAGAACCGGAGGCTCAAGGAGGACACCGTCATCGGCGTCTTCTTCGCCTTCGCCTTCGGACTGGGCATCGTCCTGGTCTCCACGCGCGACAGCTGGACAACAGACCTGTCCTCGTTCCTGTTCGGCCAGGTCCTCGCGGTCAGTGCGTCGGACGTGTGGACCGTGGCCGCCATCGGGACCGTTCTGATTCTCGTCGTGCTGGCGATCGGCAAGGAACTGGTCGCCGTCAGCCTGGACCGGGAGGCGGCACGCGCCGCCGGCCTGCCGGTGTTCCGTCTCGACCTGGTCCTGTACGTGCTCGTCACCACGACGATCGTGATGTCTTTGGAGGCGGTCGGTAACATCCTCGTCCTCGCCCTGCTCATCACCCCCGCCGCCACGGCGCGCATGCTCACCGAGCGGCTGTGGGCCATGACCCTGCTGGCTTCGCTCATCGGCTGCACCGGAAGCGTGGCGGGCCTGTACGTCTCGTACACGTACGACCTGGCCGCGGGCGGCTCCGTGGTCGTGGTCCTCACCGCCCTGTTCGCCCTCACCTGGTGTCTGGCACCCCGCCACGGCCTGCTCGCGAAACTCGTCCGACGCCCGGACCCCACTGCCGCCGTCCCCGTGTCCGCCGGACGATGACGCCCGACGAGCGGCCCCGCGCACCTTGCGGGGCCGCTCGTCGCGGTCGCCACACGGGTGCGGGTGCCGCGTGGCTCCGGCAGCCCATGGGGTTGCGACGGACGCACGGGCGACGGATGCCGCGGCATCCGTCGCCCGTAGCGCACGTTCACTCCGCCCCCTTGCCCGCTGCCTCGGACGCGTGTTGTGGTCCGGGCGGAAGACAGGGCAGGGCGGGGTCGAGCTCCGATTCCGACGGCTCCGCTGTGCGCGCCGCCTCCGGGGCGCCGATGTGCTCGCGCGACCGCGCATCGATGCCGGGGGGATCGGTTCGGAGAGGTAACTGCTCACTACGAGAAAGGCCACAGATGACCAAGACCGTCACGAGTGAGGCCGACCGCGCCGACGCTGAGGTGTGCCGCATCCTCACCAGGGCGGGCAGCGCGGTTGGTGAGCGTCCTCACTGAACCGTCCGACCGGGCCCGCCTAGCGTGAGGGCTCCCAGGACGTACCGTCCCGGGTTCACGGTGAGGAGCAAGGCCATGCTGCGTGCGGTATGGAACGGAACGGTGATCGCAGAGACCCCGCGCACGGTGATCGTCGAGGGCAACCACTACTTCCCGCCCGAGTCTCTGCACCGGCAGTACCTCACGCCGAGCAGGACCAGGTCGCTCTGCTTCTGGAAGGGAGTAGCCCGCTACTACAGCCTCGAGGTCGACGGGCGTATCTCCTGATTACCTCATCAGCGAGTCTCCGGTGACGGTCCGAGTCGTGCCATCGGTGAGGGTGAGGGTGAGGGTGCCAGTCAGCAGGTCATGGGAGTCGCTGTCCGGCCACCAGGCGGTCCACCGGCCGTACGACAGTGTGCGGATTTGCCGCACGGTGGCCTGGACGGTGCGTCCGTGATCGCGCACGGTGATCTCCTTCACGTCGGAGCCCATCGAGCCGACCGCGTAATGGAACCGAGCCGAGCCACTGCCCAGGACACCCTGCGCGTCCAGTGTGGTGCCGTCCGCGGGCACCTCGACCGGCGGACCGATGGCCACAGCCACGCCCGAGCCGTCCGAACCGGCCAGGCAGTACGCCGCGTTGCCGTGTCGAGTGACAATCATGGACTGGATGGTGCCGCGGATGTCCACGTTGCTGAGGTCACCTCCCCCTCCTTCCCCGGACGCCTTCTTCGCCTCCTCGAGGCACCAGACCAGGGGGGAGGATTTGGTGCTGCTGGCAGCGTTCACGTCACCAGTGGTGCTGGTCCAGGTGGCCACTTCCGCCGCCGACAGCGGTCCCGATCCGCCCTGTTTGGGCGGATCGGCCGGCACGGCCAGCACGGCTGCGCCCGCGGCGAGTGCGCTGGCCACGGGCAACGCGATGCGTCGCACGAGCGGGCGGCGGAAAGCGGCGACGACGGAGCGGCTGGTCTGCTCGGTGTCGCTCAGAATCGTCCGCAGCAGCCGTTCCTTTCGGTCGAGGTCGGCGGCGGAAGGTTCGGTGCGCGGTGCGGCGTCGAACTCAGTGAGGCGGGAGAGGAGATCGTGTTTCATGAGGGGCTCCTGTCAGTGCGTCAGCGAGAGGGCGGGCGATGCGGGGGCGGCGGTGTTGAGGCGGCTGGCGAGGCGCCGCCTCGCGCGCGTCAGGCGCATGGCGTAGGCCGCACGAGTGCAGCCGAGGACCGTGGCCGCGTCTCGGGCGTCGAGTCCCTCCCAAACGTGCAGCGCGAGGACTTCCTGGTCGGCCGGGGTGAGTGACTGCCAGGCGGCAACGAGATCGATCCGGCTGTCCACCTGGGCCACCGTGGTCGACCGCCGCTTCGTGGCCGCCGACCACGGTGGCCTGCTGGATATGAACCACGAGTGCGGAATGTCGGCGCATGCTGCGGTCCGCATTCAGCATCACGTTGCGTGCGGCACCGAACAGCCACGGCCGCGGATTACGGGGAAGCTCGCGTCGGCGGCGCCACGCAGCGAGGAACGTCTCACCCACGATGTCGTCGACGTTCATCGGGTGGGCACGGCGGCGCACGAACCGCAGCACATCCTCGTAGTGAGCCCGATACACGTCCGTGAACTGGGCCTCGGTGTCGATGGGCATGGCTTCCTTCCGTAGCGCCTGCCTCTACATGTCCACCACTGGCACGAGTGCAACAGGCCCAAGTAAGGGAGTTCTGTCGTAGGGGTCGACGCATACGTGGAGTGGGCTCTACTACACGTGGTGAACTGTGGGAGCGCATCACTGCGTGGTCGGCCCTTGAGCGCGTATTTCTCAGTGCGTGGGTCGCGGCGGACACGGTCGGTGCCCACCTTCACTTCCAGAGCGGTGACGTGGACGACGTCCAGCGAGCTCTCGGTCGGGCCGGGGTGTCCGTGATCGAGGTCCGGCGCAGCATGCACGACCTCCGCGTCGCCGATGGCGACACGCCGAAGTTACGTCACAGAGTCGCAGAGCACTCTAAGGGGAAAGAACCCCCTGGCCACGGGGTTGGGGACTCAGTCGGGCTCAGGGGAACCCACGGGATGTCGCACAGTTCATCTACGAGCGGACCCTGATCGGCCTGGACACCGCCGCGGCCAATGGCAACCACGGCGGCCGGCCGGCCGTCGACGCCGACATGCTCGCCGTCGCCCTGCGCCGCCGCGACGCCAAGGAATCCGTCACCGCCATGGCCGTGCACCTCGGCGTCGGCCGCTCCACCCTGTATCGGACGCTGGCCGCGTACGACGAGGCCACCGCGACCACTTCCACACCCCGAGTCACCCGGCCGCGCCCAGCTCGCGGCGGGCCAGTCGAACGCGGCGGCGGGTCAGGCCTTGGCCAGTTCTGTCCAGCGTCGGGAAAGGGCTTCGGCCTGGCGGACCGAGTCCAGTGCCAGGTTGCCGCCCAGGCGGAGGCCGCTGTAGATCTGCTGCCACTCGCGGAGGAGGTCCGCCACCGGACCGTCCCAGTCCGCCACGCCCGACTCCCGCGCTGTCTCCGCCAGGGACATCGCCGACTGGAGGTACGCGAAGGCCGTCACCACGTTCGTGCGGTCGGCGGACAGAGCCACGTCGAAGTGGTTCCTGCCGCGGAGGTAGAACTCCTGCCACCGGCTCTCGCCCAGCGTGGCGAGGTAGTGGGCCTTGTTGATCAGAATCGTGCCGCAGATGGTCCGAGTGAAGGCGTCATCCAGCAGGCTCACTGCGCGTTCGGCGAAGGACTCGGCGCGGGACCAGTCGTTCCGGTGCTTCGCGTGAAGCGCCCGCTGCTCCCAGTAGCGGGCGTTCCAGTCGCCAAACTGGGGGTGCAGTTCCTCGTAGAACTGCTCGACGTCGTCGTCGTCCGGAAAGATGCTGGTCAACAGTTTCTGCGTCATCGCGTAGCGGACGAGCATGGCGGCCCGGTTGCGGATGTGTCGGCTGTCTTGGTTCACCAGGGGCGACAAGTTCTGGATGCACTCCCGCAGGGAGGTGAGGGCTCCGCGGGTGCCCATGGAGGTGACGATCAAGTCCAAGAGCGTGTCCTGCTGGCGGGCGACCAGGATGTCGCCCCGGATCTCGATGAAAGATCCAAGGTTGCTCCGCTGGACTCCTCGGACGAGGGTGTCCGCGGAGATCCTGAGTGCCGTGACGCATTCGAGAACGCTGACCGAGTTCCGCCCCCGGCTGGCGATGGCGAGCAAGAGGATCAGCGACTTCTTCCAGTCGGCGTCGAGCGCCAAGATTTCCAGCTCCATACGCTTGCGGAAGAAGGACATGCGGCGCTCTGCAAGACCGGCGTCCGCGTCGAGTGCGGCGCCGACTGTTTCCAGGAGGCCCTCGTGGTGGCGAGCAAGGAGGGCGTCGAGGGCGTCCTCTGCGTTGACGCCGTCGTCGTGGTTGGGGTTACTCATGGGTCGCCCCCTCCTTCCTGAGATTGAGGAGATCAAGCAGCCTCAGACGAGCGTGCCGGTGGTTCTGGCGAACTGCCGACGATTTCTTTCCGAGGTGCAGGGCTGTCTCTTCGTGGGTGAAACCGTCCAGGGACCAGGCCATCGCCTCTCGTTGCGCCGGCGGAAGCTGGCGGAGCACTTCGGCCACCCGCTGCTGTTCGTCGGTCAGGAGTACCTGGTCAACTGGGGATGCGCCACACGGGCGGTCGGGTACTGAGTCAGTCGGAACGCACCTGTTGGTGGCGTGGCGTAGGTAGCAGCGATACGCCGTGACCCGCAGGTACGCCTCGGGATGGTCCAAGGTCCTCCATTTGTCGGGCAGTAGTTTCAGGAACGCGTCGTGGGCGGCGTCGGCAGCCTCATACACAGTGGCGCCCAGGTACACCAAGAACACCATCAGCCGACGCATCTCGCGGGTATAGAAGGCATCGAAGTCATCAGCCTGGGAAGGCACGCCGGGCCGCAGATGCTGCTGCGGCCCGGCGTGTCCGTCAGGCACCGGGAGTTCAGTCACTTCACCTCTCTCCAGCGCGGTCAACGGGAGAGCCGACCACGATCTCGACTTCGCGGTCACCCGACTTCTCGGTCAGCCGACTTCCAGGAGGAAGGGAGCGGACCCGCTCGGACAACCCGTGTTGAGCGACCTCTGCACGCCGTACCTCGGCCTTCTCTCTGATCGCCCGATACGCCGCGCGCACCATGTAGCCGAGCAGCATCGTCACCACCGTCACAACTGCGCTCACTGGATCCATGCCTTGCTCCTCCACGTTGGCGGTGCGCCATGCCCCGCGTCTGCCTCTTAAAGCAAGAAGCGGCCCCCAGTGTGAAAACACCAGGTCACGGCGTCGGATGCCGAAGGGAGGTCGCGAGCTCTGTCCTACTGGTAAGGGGGCTCGGAGACGCCAAATACGCAACTGCGGCCTGACTTCCGACCGAGACCACTCAGACCCCATCACCAGGATCCCGGTGTTCGTCGAGCGTCGGTCGGCGCTGGGCTGACGCTAGCCCCCAGACAAACCTCACCAACACCTCGACTGACACATCATGTCGTCGCCCGCTGACATCCTCATATCGCCCGACAACAACGCCGGCGAGCACCCCTGGCCTGCCGCGGCCGCCGCCGTCCGCCCGGCCGCTCATATTCGCGACAGCGCGACACCACCGGCCACGGCCCGCTTCAGTGGCCTCGATCGCGCAACCGCCGGCAGCTACTCCTCCACGAAGGCACCCATGAGCACCGACCCGTACACCGACGACGACCTCCGCACCGCAGCCGCCCGCCAGCACACCACCCCCACCACCGGCCCCGACTTCATGAGCGCCGGCAAGCAGACGGACGACCGATACGACGTCCGCTCCGAGGCCGTCGACCCCGAACGTGGCGTGCGGGGTGAGCACGGTGGGATCTCCTGGGCCTGGGCGGGCGTGAGGTGGAGCCGTACGCGGCGCAGGACGATCCCGGCAGGGCCCGGAGGGGGCGCGCAGGTTACCCTTGCGCTCCCCCTCCGGGGTGCGGGTCTCAGCCCACCGGGCTGTGCTGGGCGTCTGCCACGACCGGCAGCCAGGGCACCGCGTTGTCCTTGAAGGACTGGTTGACCGGAAAGAGATCGGAGCCGCTGGTGTCGTCCAGGGCCGTGACGTTGATGCCGAGCTCGGGGATGTCGCTGTCGATCGCCGAGATGCGGGCACCGCAGTCGGGGCAGAAGCCGCGCTGAGCCTCGTCCTTGAACGTCGTGAAGTACGTCGGCTCGCCACCCTCGCCGGTCCAGGTGATCGCGTCCGCGGGCCAGCCGGCCCACCACATCACCGGGGTGCCGCCGAGCTTCTGGCAGTGCTCGCAGCTGCACAGGTGGGGGTAGACGGCCTTGCCCCGGACGGTGAAGCGGATCTTCCCGCACAGGCATCCGCCGGTGCGTTCCTGAGCCGCCTCGACCACGGCGGGGGTGGCGTTCATCAGATCATCTCCCGTGCACGGAGGGCGAGTTGAGCCCACCAGTGTGCCATTGCCTCCAGGATCTGCAGGAACCCGTCGACGGCCTGCGGAAGGTCGATGTGGAAGAGTTCACTCTCCCTGATGAACCGGGCCAGGCCCTCGATGTGGGCGGCCTCGACGCTCAGGCCCTCGACCTGGGCCGCCTCGTGCTCGTCGTCGAGGTGGAGCTCGTAGTAGTAGTGCAGCTTCTTGAGGTCGCTGCCGCTCTTCTGGATGGTCAGCTCGCCGTACCGGTTGGTGACGTCGCGCAGGATCTCGGTCTCGGCGATGGCCACGGCCTCGGTGGCGTAGTAGGCGCCGGCGATCAGGCTGGGCATGTGGGAGCCGACCATCCACTGGTGCATGTCCACCAGCAGCGCGGTCTCCGGGGCGGGGACGTGGCCGTTGACGAGGAGTCCGAGGTCGGCGAGCAGGGCGTTGGAGTAGAGCACGTAGTGCGCGGGGACCCTGCCGCGCTCGCCGCCCTCCTCCAGGTGGTTGCGGCGCAGCTCGTGCGCGAGCTCGGGGCAGAAGCCCTCCACGTTGGTGGCGGCCGCCTTGAGGAACTGGGCGTTGTAGCGGGCGAAGACGCTCAGCTCCTCGATGTACATGCGCGCCTGGTCCTCGGTGAGCTTGGCCGCGGCGACCTGGTCGGCGATATTGCGGTAGATCCAGTCGACCATCGGGCCAGGTGCCTGCTCACCAGGACGTCGCCGTTGGTGAACGAGCCCATCAGGGCGCCGTTGATGGCGCTGCGGGTCTCGGGGAACGCCTTGAGGTAGGCCTGGACGAGGGAGTTCTCGGGGGTCATGCCGTGGCCTCCGGGGTGGTCGAGTCGGTGGTGAGGTGAAGTCCGCCGCTGGCGCCGAGGGCCGCGATCACGGAGCACAGCGCCTCGTCGTCGGGCAGCGTGAGCGTGCGGCGCGCGTTGAGGTCGGCGACCAGCTGGGCGGAGAGCAGCGTGGTGTCGCAGGGGACGGCGACGCCGCGCAGGTAGGCCTGCTGGGGGCCGGTGACGTGCAGCTCGTACGGTGCCGGGATGGACACCCGGGCGCCGGGCCGGACCTGGTCGGCGTCGAAGGCGGCGGCCGCGTTGGTGCGGGCCAGGTCGTCCTCCTGCGGCTCCCACCCGCCGTCGCTCCACAGCGCCGCCAGCCGGCTCTGGACGTGGCGGGCTACGTGGTCCTCCAGCCGGTCGTCGGCCGTGGTCAGCGCGGTACGGGCCCGTTCGGTCAGGCGCCGGGCCGCGGTGGTGGCGGCGTCCTGCGCGTCGTACATGGGCGACTGGACGCCGAAGGCGTCGTCGGGGTCTTCGCCCAGGACCTCCTCGAGCAGCTCCGGCAGCACGGAGATCCGCAGCAGCCGGTCCTCGGGGTAGGTGTAGAACGGCACGGCCACCGAGATCGAGAAGGTGTCCTGGCGACCGACGTGGAAGACCCGCTTGGGCAGGAAGAGCGCGTCACCGGGTTCCATGACGAAGCACTCGCCCTGCTCCAGCAGGTGCTGGTAGTCCCCGAGGGTGGGGTCCTGGCCGCCGGTGAGCTTGGCGTACAGCTCGGCCGACCAGCAGTAGAAGTCCTTGGTGCCCGGACCGAGGTGGCACAGGAACGCGTCTTCGCCGCCCTCGTGGATGCCGAACGCGGTCCCCGAGTAGTTCCCGGCGAATGCCACCTACTCCACGCCGCCGATCGGCACACCCCAGCCCTCGAACAGCGAGCGCAGGAACTGCGCCAGGCTCGCGGCCAGTTCGGGGTTGGTGGTCTCCAGGTTGTTGAGGACCAGGCTGAATCGGTCGGAGTCGACGATGACTGCATCCACGGCACGAACGCGCCGTCGTCCCACGCGTTGGTGCTGAGCACGGTCTGGGCGAGGTCGTCGCGCCGCTGTTCGCCGACGTAGACGCGGGCCTTGGCGACCGAGGGGGTGTTCGCGGCGTGGGCGCGGCGCATCGCGGCCAGTCCGGCCAGCACCTGGTCGGGGTTGGCGGCGGCGGCCGGGATGAGCTTCTTGAACAGGTGCGGGGTGGTCCTGTTGCTGGTGCGGTCGGGGAACTGGGTGGTCCAGAAGTCCGGGGTGGGCGGCCAGGCGTTGTTCACGGTTGTCTCCTGACGGTCGGGGCTGAAGGTGCAGCCGGTCGTTCTCGGGCCGTGGGGTGGGGACCTAGTTCCAATGCTGGTGACTTAGGCAGCTGTGTCTCGTTGTCTTGTGTGTGGCGAGGGTGGGGCAGGTCAGGGCGCCTGCGGGTGAGCGGCTG
>NZ_JBVJAB010000057.1:0-27822 GCF_055591025.1 Streptomyces sp. NPDC041784 | reverse complement strand
GACCCCCCCCCCCCACCCACCCCCCCCCCCCCCCCCCCCCCCCCCCCCCCCCCCCCCCCCCCCCCCCCCCCCCCCCCCCCCCCCCCCCACCCCCCCCCCCCCCCCCCCCCCCCCCCCCCCCCCCCCCCCCCCCCCCCCCCCCCCCCCCCCCCCCCCCCCGCCGTGGTTCGGGACCGGGAACCCCGATGTCGAGGAGGATGGCCACCACCGCGAATCGGCCGACGCCCCGCGGGACTTCGCCGAGGATCGGGCCGAGTCCGGACCGGGCGCGAACGCCGTCACCCGAACCCCCGGAGTCCTGGCCCATGCCGCGCACCACCCCGCCGCGACCCGACGACATCGAAGCCGTCTTCCCCGAACTGACCGCGCTGCGCCGGTCGGCCACCCGGCTCCATCCGCGGCGCGGCACGCCCACGGCGCGCGAGAGTTCCGTCGGCGGCCCGCCGCTGTGGCCGGCCGACGAGCCCTGGCCGGTCTGCACGCTCCCGCACAAGCGGGGCAGCGGCTACCGGTACGCCGAGGTGGTGCGGGAGCGGGAGATCCTGGAGCGGGCCTGGCGGCGCGATCCGCGCACCGGGCCGAACGCCGAGGAGACCGCGATCCTCGCCGGCTTCCAGCGCGGCCGGCACGCTCCGCACCTCGCCCCCACCGACCCCGTCCCGCTGCTCGCCGTGGCCCAGTTGTACCGGCGGGACGTGCCCGGGCTGCCCGACACGGGGGAGGGCGACCTGCTCCAGGTGTTCTGGTGCCCGTTCGAACGGCACGGCGAGAGCGGTCACGAGGTGCACGTACGGCTGCGGTGGCGCCTTGCGGAGGACGTCGGCACGCCCCTCGCCGAGCCGCCGGTCCCGGAGGTCGTCGGCCGTGCCGAACTCGTGCCCGACCCGTGCGTGGTGCATCCCGAGGAGATCGTCGAGCACCCGTACTACTTCGCCCTCGACCCCTCCCTCCAGGACCGGATCGACGCATGGGAGGGGCCGGAGGAGGAGAGGTACGTCTCCGACCTGTCCACGGCGCCCGGCTGGAAGACCGGCGGCCACATCTCCTGGCCCCTCACGGGCCCGCGCCCGCTGCTCTGCTCGGTCTGCGGCACGGACATGACCGCGCTGCTGACGGTGGCCGACCGCGAGTGGGACCCGAGCACCACCAGCTGGATCCCGTACGAGGACCGGCCGGACGCGCGTGTCCCGGGCGCGAGCGTCCCCACCGGCGTCTCCCCGGGCCGCGGCCGGCTGACCGTCGCCGTGTGCCCCCAGGACGCCGACCATCCGCTCGATCTGATCACCCAGTAGTGAGGCGATGACACGATGTGGCCCCGAGTCGACGGCATGCGGGCGATGGAGCTGGGCAGCCCGGACGAGATGCGCGTCCGGCTGAACGCGCTGGTCCTGTCCGGCCGCAAGCGCGCCACGACCGGCCTGCTCGCGGAGTACGTGGAGGAGACCGAGGGCCTGGAGTACGTCGGTGAGCGCCTCGCGCTCCTCGACATCGTGGGCCGTTCCGTGGCCGTCATCGAGATCACCGGCGTGGAGCGGACCACCTTCGGCGAGGTGACCTGGGAGCACGCGGCGGCCGAGGGGGAGGGGGACGCCGATCTGGCGGAGTGGCGCGCGGGCCACCGCCGGTTCTGGGGCTCCGAGGGTGCCCCGGTCGAGGACGACACCCCGGTGGTGTGCCTGGCGTTCCGGCTGGTCGCTGGGGACTGAGCGGGCTCAGCCCGCGGTCAGACCGGTGAGTTCCGTGAGCGGCAGCGTGTGCTGGGTCTGGAGCACCTTCGCGCGCAGGTAGCGGACGTTGTGCGGGGTGGTGAAGACGCCGGTCGGCACCCGGTCGTGGACGTCGATGCCCAGGTCCCGCAGCTGGCCGGCCTTGTCGGGGTTGTTGGACAGCAGGTCCAGGCGGCCGATGCCCAGGGCGCGCAGCATCTGTGCGGCGGCCGTGTAGTCGCGGTCGTCCTCGGGCAGGCCGAGGGCGGCGTTCGCCTCGTAGGTGTCCAGGCCCTGGTCTTGGAGGGCGTACGCGTCGAGCTTGTTGTAGAGGCCGATGCCGCGGCCCTCCTGGCGGAGGTAGAGCAGCACGCCGCCGGTCTCGGCTATGCGCTCGACGGCCTCGCGCAGCTGGGGACCGCAGTCGCAGCGGGCGGAGCCGAAGACATCGCCGGTCAGGCACTCGGAGTGCAGCCGGACCAGCGGGATCTCGCCCGGCTCGCCGAGAACGACGGCGAGGTGCTCCTGGCCGTCGGCCAGGCCGTGGAAGGTGACCAGCTCGGCGTCGACGGAGTAGCCGTCGGGGAAGCGGAGCGGTACCCGGACGCGGGCACGCTGGGTGGCGGCAGGGGTGTCGGGCATGCGGGTCTCCCGGTTCCGGTGGGCCGTGAACAGTGCCGGTGTTCTGCTTCAGATTTGAAGCAGATCCGGCGAAACGAGACCCTACCCCATGTTTTAAAATTGAAGCAACTGGTTTGTGGGGTGACTCATGAGGTGACTCGTGGTGCGCCTCGTCGACGCCTCGTGGACGCCTCATGCGCGCCTCATGCGCGCCCTATTAGGTCCCGGAGCACGGCGACGAACGCCGGCGCCACGGCAGATCCTCGGGCCCGGCCTCGCCGCCACCGCCCTGGAACCCGCGCGCGACCTGCGTGAAGATCTCCTCCAGCTGTCCCACCTGTTCCGGGGTGAGCCGGTCGAAGAGGGCGGCGCGGACCGTCTCGACATGGCCGGGCGCTGCGTTCTCCAGTACCGCCATGCCTTCGTCCGTCAGGACCGCGACGCTCCCGCGCTTGTCCCAGCGGCAGTCCTCGCGCCCCACCAGCCCGTCCTTCTCCAGACGGGACACGGCGTACGTCAGCCTGCTGCGGGTGATCTTCAGCCGCTCCGCGAGGTCGGTCATCCGCAGCCGCCGCTCCGGTGTCTCGGAGAGGTTGGTCAGGATGGAGTAGTACAGGTGGGGCATGCCGGCGTCCTGCTGGAGCTGCCGGTCGATCGCGTCCTCCAGGAGGAGGTAGCCGGCCATGTACGCGCGCCAGGCGCGCTGCTCCTCGGGTGTGAGCCAGCGGGTCGTCATGCACCCAGTGTAGGTTTGTTTCAAACTTGAACCAAGAGCTTGAGTCAAGACCCGTCGTCCGAACAGCCGAAGAGAGCCGCGCCGATGCCGTACCCGCACGTCCTGCTGTCCGCCGCCGTCTCCCTCGACGGCTTCCTGGACGACACCACCCCCGAGCGCCTGCTCCTCTCCAGCCCCGCCGACTTCGACCGCGTCGACGCGGTACGGGCCTCCGTCGACGCGATCCTGATCGGCGCCGGCACCATCCGCGCCGACAACCCCCGCCTGCTGGTGAACTCCCCCGACCGCCGCGCCGCCCGGGTCGCCGCGGGCCGGCCGGAGTACCCCCTCAAGGTCACCGTCAGCGGCTCCGGCGACCTCGACCCGGCGGCCCGGTTCTGGCACACCGGCGGCGAGAAGGTCGTGTACACGACGGAGAAGGGCGCCGCGCGGGCCCGGGCGCTCGGCATCGCGGCGGACGTCGTCCCGCTCGGCCCCGAGCTGGACTGGCGGCGGCTCCTCACGCACCTGCACGACGAGCGCGGGGTCCGCCGGCTCATGGTCGAGGGTGGCGGGACGATCCACACCCAGCTGCTCCGGCAGGGCCTCGCCGACGAACTCCAGCTCGTCCTCGCCCCGCTCCTGGTGGGCGACCCGGACGCGCCCCGCCTCTTCGGCCCCGGCGCCTACCAGGGCGGACGCCTGCGGCTGACCGAGACCCGGCGGATCGAGGACGTCGTCCTCATGCGCTACGAGCCCACCGCCCCCGGCACCGGAGACGTCCCCGCCGCCGCCGACCGGCACTGGCTCGCCCTCGCCTGCGAGCTGGCCGCCCAGTGCCCGCCGTCGGACACGGCGTTCAGCGTGGGCGCGGTGGTCGTGGCCGCCGACGGGACGGAACTGGCGCGCGGCCACTCCCGCGAGGCCGGCGACCCGCATGCGCACGCCGAGGAGGCCGCCCTCGCCAAGCTCGACCCCGCCGACCCCCGGCTCGCCGACGCCACCGTCTACAGCAGCCTCGAACCCTGCGCCGTCCGCTCCTCCCGGCCCACGCCCTGCGCCCGGCTCATCCTCGACGCGGGTGTGCGGCGGGTCGTCACCGCCTGGCGGGAGCCCGACACCTTCGTGACGGCCGCGGACGGCAGCGGTCTCCTCGCGGCCCACGGCGTCGATGTCGTCGTCCTGCCGGAGTACGCGGAGCGGGCCCAGGAACCCAACCGCCACCTGCCCGGATAAGCGATGTGCTTTCCGCCCCGTGGATAGCGTAGAGTGGTGTTCATCGCCGCGGGGTGGAGCAGCTCGGTAGCTCGCTGGGCTCATAACCCAGAGGTCGCAGGTTCAAATCCTGTCCCCGCTACTGATATCCGAGGGCCGGAATCCTTAATCAGGGTTCCGGCCCTCGGTGTTGTGTGCTCTCCCCATTCCCTCACTCCCTGTGATCGGCCGACCGCTCTGTGCATAACGAGTGAGTCACCATCAAAACGCGGGTGACTACTGAACGGTTCCCGGGGTAAGAGCGCCGCCGGTCAACTCGCCCGTTTTTCATCGTTCATGGCCCGAAAGTCCAGGCCGGAAAAGTAGTTGATCAAGTGGAACAGCTTGGAAACCCGCCCCCAGGTCTATTAACGTTCGATAACGCAGCGCGGTCGTCCCAGCCGTCACAAGAGTCGGCTCCGTGCGCACGCGCCGAATCCCGCAAGGGAACCGGGGAACCACCACCTTGGGGTGAATCGCACGGAAGCCGCCGTGAACTCGCAGAGTCACGAACGGTATACGCGCGTAGGAGACCTTCCCGCTCCGAACCCGTCAGCTAACCCGGTAGGCGACGGAAGGAAAGGAGTACGCCCGCGTGGCGTCCAACCGGCCTGCCCCCGAAGCCCCGTTCGTGCCGAGCCAGCGGTCCACCGAGACCCTCGCCTATGGCAGCTACCGCACCGACGAGGGCCCCTGGGAGGAATGGAACCCCACTGCGGAGTCCGTTCGCCCGGTCCGGGGCAAGCACCGGGTCGCCAAGCAGCGTGGCGGCGGGTTCGCCCGTAGCTCCACCGTTCTCGGCGTCGGCGTCATAGCCGCCGTCAGCGCGGGCGGGATGGCCAGCGCCAACACCGGCAAGGCCCCGGTCTCCATCTCCATGCCGGACCTGCCCAACGTCGGCTCGCTCATCTCCGACGACGAGCCCGTCCAGGACGCCGCGCCCGCGCTCAGCACCTTCGGCAGCGTCGCCACCGAGGCCGACGACGACACCCAGAGCGCCACCGACGCCGGCGAGGCCCTGCGCAGCCGGATCATGGCCCAGGCCGAGTCGCAGCAGACCCAGATCGAGACCAAGGCCGCCGAAGCGGCCGCGGCCGCCGTCGCCAAGGCCGAGGCCGACGCGGTCGCCAAGGCCGAGAAGGAGGCGGAGGCCAAGGCCGCCGCCGCCAAGGAGAAGGCCGAGGCGGAGGCCAGGGAGAAGGCCGAGGCCGCGCGCCTCGCCGAGCTGGCCAAGCAGTACACGCTGCCGACCTCCTCGTACACCATCACCTCGACCTTCGGTCAGGCCGGCCCTTACTGGTCCTCCGGCTACCACACCGGCCTCGACTTCGCCGCCCCCACGGGCACCCTGATCAAGGCCGTGCACAGCGGCACGATCACGTCGGCGGGCTGGGACGGCTCGTACGGCTACAAGACCGTGCTCACCCTCGACGACGGCACCGAGATCTGGTTCGCCCACCAGTCGTCGATCAGCGTCAGCGTCGGCCAGAAGGTCGCGACCGGCGATGTCATCGGCCGCGTCGGCGCCACCGGCAACGTCACCGGCGCCCACCTCCACCTGGAGGTCCACGCGGGCGGCAGCGCGGAGGGCATCGACCCGGCGGCCTGGCTGCGCAGCAAGGGCCTCAACCCCTGAGACAGCAGCTCCTGACCAGTCCCCGGCGGCCCTGACGACACCCCCCCGACGTCAGGGCCGCCGGTCTGTCTCCCCCCGCACCCATGGCGCCCGCCCGCTCCGGCGGCGAACCGTCCGTGCCCCTACGACTGATAGGGGTTGTGGACGGGATGAGGCGCCGCCGGATATCCGTAAGCCGCCGGATAGCCGTATCCGTACGCTGCGGGATGCCCGTACCCCTGGCCCTGCCCGTACACCCCGTACACCGGCCACGGCGCCACCGGGACCCGGACCGGCGGGGCCGTCATCCGGGCCGCGTGGTCCAGGGCGGGGCGGGCGACGTCCTTGCGCCGCCACAGCTCGTTCAGCAGCTCCCGTTCCCGTACGACGAAGTCGGCGCCCGCCCGCCCGCGGCGGCCCCGGTGCCGCAGGAACGCCAGGGACGTGGCGTACGCCTCGTACTCGGCCACCGCCCGCGCGGCCGGCCTGCCCAGGTGCTGTCGGGCGTACTCACGGGCCAGCCGCCGGGCCCGCATCGAGCCGAGCGCGAACGGCTCGGCCGGGGTGAGCCAGCCTGCCGCCGTGTAGGCGGGCAGCTCCTCGCGCACGGTGCGCAGCTCCCGCTGGCGCGTCCAGACCACCAGCCAGGTCAGCAGGCCGAACGCGGGCACCATGAACGACGCGTACACCGCGAAGAACCCCAGCTCGCCGAAGGTCGCGGAGCCGTTCCACAGGGCGTGCATGCCCATCGCGAGCAGCAGTCCGCACAGGGGGAGCAGCACGCGGCGCAGCCGCTGGCGGTCCCCGGAGAACGCGGCGATGCCGAAGCCGATGCCGGTCAGGACGGTGAAGAGGGGGTGCGCGAACGGTGACATCACGATGCGCACGAAGAAGGTCGCGGCGGTGACCGAGGCGATGCCGCTGTCGCCGGTCAACTGGTCGGTGCCGAAGGCGGTGCCCAGGTAGAGGATGTTCTCGGTGAACGCGAAGCCGGTGGCGGTGACCCCGGCTATGACCACCCCGTCGACGATCCCGGTGAAGTCCCGCCTGCGGAACAGGAAGACGAGCAGGACGGCCGCCGCCTTCGCGGACTCCTCGACGACCGGCGCTATGACCGTCGCCCCGAGGGTGTCGGCGCTGGACGGGTCGGCGGTCGCGGTCGCTATCCACCGGGTCGCGAAGCTGTTGGCGACGATGGCTATCAGCGCCGCCGCGCAGGCCCCCCAGGCGAACGCGAACACCAGGTTCCGCCAGGGTCCGGGCTCCACCCGGTCCAGCCACCGGAACGCGGCGACCAGCAGCGGCACCGGCAGCACCGCGAGCCCCAGGCCGACCAGGAACCCCTCGGTGCCGGTCTGTTCGCGCACCAGCGCCAGGATGACCAGCCCGGACAGCGCGAGCAGGGTGATGAGCGCCCCGTAGCGCACCCATGCGCGCTGCCACCAGTGCGCGTGCCGCAGCGCACCGTCCGGGGCGGGGCCGCCGGGGCGCGGGGGGTACGGCGGAAACGGGGGACTGATGGCCACGGCATCGACCCTAACGAGGGAGAGGACTGTGGTGGAGGGGGTTTCTGGGTCAGTGGTCCCCGTGCTGTACGCGACGGAAGAGCAGGTCGTTCACCACATGACCCTTGTCCAGCCCCTGCCCCTCGAAACGGGTCAGCGGCCGGAAGTCGGGCCGCGGCGCGAACCCGCCGTCGGCCCGGGTGTTCTCGAAGCGGGGGTGCGCGGTGAGCACTTCCAGCATCTGCTCCGCGTACGGCTCCCAGTCGGTCGCGCAGTGCACGATCGCCCCCGGCCGCAGCCGCGTGGCGACGAGGTCCAGGAACTCCGGCTGGATCAGCCGCCGCTTGTGGTGCCGCTTCTTGGGCCACGGGTCGGGGAAGTACACCCGCAGGCCGTCGAGCGAGTCGGCCGACAGCATCTCCCGCAGCAGGATGATCGCGTCGCCGTTGGCCACCCGGACGTTGGTCAGCCCGTTGTGGTCGGCGAGGTTGAGCAGATTGCCCTGGCCGGGGGTGTGCACGTCCACGGCGAGGATGTTGGTGCCGGGGTCGGCGGCCGCCATCTGCGCGGTGGCCTCCCCCATCCCGAAGCCGATCTCCAGGACCACCGGCAGGTCGTTCCCGAACAGCTCGGCGAGATCGACGCGGCGCCCGTCGATGTCCAGGCCCCACTTCGACCACAGCCGCTGGAGGGCGTCGGCCTGCCCGGCCGTCACCCGGCTCCGCCGGGGCTGGAAGCTCCGGATCCGCCGCTCGAAGTGCGACCCGGCGGGGTCGGCCATCGGCCCGTCGGGAAACCGGGGCTCCCCCTTGGCACGGGTGTGCCGCACGGAGACACCGGGGACATGGTCGGCACCACCCGGGACACCGGGCGCGCCAGGGGTGCCAGGCGTGCCGGGGACGGGCCGGGAGGCTTCGGGAGAGTCAAGGAATTCAGACACAGTGGGGACGATTTTACGGCGCCCAACCGTGCGGGTGCCGCTCACCGGGCGTCCAGCACCCCCAGCGCCCGCCGGGCCACCTCCCGCCCGATCGGCAGCGAGGCCGTCGCCGCGGGCGAGGGCGCGTTCAGCACGTGCACCGCGCGCGGCCCCTCCTGTATCAGGAAGTCGTCCACCAGCCCGCCGTCGCGCAGCACCGCCTGGGCCCGCACCCCGGCCCCGGCGCGCACCAGGTCCGCCGGCTCCACCGCCGGCAGCATCCGCCGCACCGCCGTCACGAACGCGCCCTTCGACACCGACCGCCGCAGCTCCCCGGCCCCGTACCGCCAGTGCCGCCGGCCCATCCGCCACACCCCGGGCCACGCCGCCGTCGCCAGCGCCTCCCGCGGCCGTACGACACCCCAGCCGTACCCCTCGCGGGCCAGCGCCGGCACCGCGTTGGGCCCGACGTGCACACCTCCGTCGATGCCCCTGGTCAGATGCACCCCGAGGAACGGGAACGCGGGGTCGGGCACCGGATAGACCAGGCCCCGCACCAGAGCGGACCGGGTCAGCTCGTAGTACTCCCCGCGGAACGGCACGATCCGCGCCTCGGGCTCGTCGCCCGTCATCCGGGCGATCTCGTCGCAGTACAGCCCGGCGCAGTTCACCAGCACCCGGCCGCGTACGACGTCCCCGCGCGCGGTGAGCACGGCGACGCCCCGCTCGGGCCGCCGGTCGATCCGGACGACCCGCTCGCCGTAGCGGATCTCCGCGCCGGACGCCTCGCCGAGCCGGCGGGCGACCGCCGAGAAGTCGCAGATCCCGGTCGAGGCCACATGGATCGCGGCGAGCCCCCGCACCTCGGGCTCGTACTCCGCGATCTGGGCGGCGCCCAGTTCCCGCACCGCTATGCCGTTCTCCCGGCCGCGCTGGACGAGCGCGTGCAGCAGGGGCAGCTCGGCGCGGTCCGTGGCGACGATCAGCTTGCCGGTGACGGCGTGCGGGACGCCGTACTCCGCGCAGAACTTCGTCATCTCGGCGGCGCCCCGCACCGCGTACCGCGCCTTCAGCGAACCCGGCCGGTAGTAGATCCCGCTGTGGATCACCCCGCTGTTGCGCCCCGTCTGGTGCCGGGCCGGCCCGGGCTCCTTCTCCAGCACCGTCACGTGCGTCCCCGGCGCGGCCCGCGTGATCGCGTACGCCACTGACAGCCCGACGATGCCCCCACCGACGATGAGCACGTCACAGTCGTACGCAATGGTCCGCACCTGCACCACCTCCCGCGTTCGATAGTGCACT
Organism: Streptomyces sp. NPDC041784; assembly: GCF_055591025.1. Lineage (NCBI taxonomy): Bacteria > Bacillati > Actinomycetota > Actinomycetes > Kitasatosporales > Streptomycetaceae > Streptomyces > Streptomyces sp. NPDC041784. The sequence continues at coordinate 18,185 of NZ_JBVJAB010000057.1, read as the reverse complement.
GCACCACTGACAGTGCCTTCAAACGCGGGGGACCGCGGCCGGCCCGGGGCGGTTCTTTCAGGCGGGGGCCATCAGCAGCGGCCGAGCCCGTTCCCGCAGCTCCACCACCCGGGGCTCGTCCCCGTACGGTTCCAGCCGGTGCAGAAGATCCTTCACGTACTCGGTGGTCCGGGCGGAGGAGATCCGCCCGGCGACCTCCACCGCCCGCACCCCCTGCTCGCACGCCGCGTCGAGGTTCCCCGACTCCAGTTCGGCGACCGCCGAGACCACCAGCCGCAGCCCGTGCGAGCGCACGAACTCCTCGGTCGGCTGCGACAGCGCCTGCTCCGTGAAACGGCGGACCTGGCGCGGCAGCTTCAGATCGCGGTAGCACTCCGCGGCGTCGGCGGCGAACCGGTCGTAGGAGTAGAAGCCGAGCCAGGACGGGTCGTGGTCGCCCTCGCGGGCCCGCTCCAGCCAGCTCTCGGCCGCCTTGAGAGCCGCCCCGGCGGCCTGCGCGTCCCCCGCACGCGCGTGTGCCCGGGCCTCGACCAGGCGGAAGAAGCTCATCGTGCGGGCCGTCGCCAGCCCCCGGTTGCGTTCGAGCGCGGCCTGCGCGAGATCGACGCCCTCGTCGCCGAAGCCCCGGTAGGTCGCCTGGAGCGACATCGATGCCAGCACGTAGCCCCCCAGCGGCACGTCCGCCGCCGCGCGCGCGAGCCGCAGCGCCTGGATGTAGTACCGCTGCGCCGCCTCCTGCTGGCCGGTGTCGAAGGCCATCCACCCGGCCAGCCGGGTCAGTTCGGCGCTCGCCCCGAACAGGGCGCGGCCGACCTCGTCGGAGTACGCCCCGAGCAGCAGCGGCGCCGCCTCCACCCGCAGGCACTCCGGCACCATGGACGAACGCCAGTCGCCGCCTCCGTACTTGGAGTCCCAGCGCCTGGCGTCCTCGGCGGCCTCCCGCAGCTTCTGCACATCGCTGTGGCCGACTTTGAGCGGTGCGCCGGACCCCTCCAGGGAGAAGGCCTCGCGTGCCACCGAACTGTCGGCCGGGGTTATCAGCCAACGTGAGGCAGGCGTTGCGTACGCGCTTACTGCGAATGATCCGGCCAGCGACTGCCAGATGCCCCCGGAGCCGGCCCGGCGGCCGGCGAGGTCGAGGCGGTAGAGCTCGGTGGCCGAGCGCACGGCCTGGCCGACGTCCCTGGGGAAGGCGAGGCCCACTTCGGGCGCGGGGTCCGCGTCCGCCAGGCCGATCTCGTGGAGCGGCACCGGGCGGCCGAGCTTCTGTCCGATGGCGGCCGCGATGAGGTGCGGCGCGGCACCCTGCGGCACCATGCCCTTCGACACCCAGCGCGCCACGGACGTCTTGTCGTAGCGAAGAGTCAACCCGCGTTGAGCGCCAAGGTCGTTGACGCGTCGCGCGAGTCCTGCGTTGCTGATTCCCGCGAGGGCGAGAACGGCGCCGAGCTTTTCGTTCGGCCCGCGTTGCTCCCTGGACATTGCGCCACCCCTCGACACAGACGGCTGCCGCACTGGCATAACCACGCGGCATTCGTAAACCCAGCGTAGTTCGCCGCATCCCAAGCGTTAAGGGGCATTCTTCCGGATGGCGGGATTGTGGTCCGTACTGAAGTGCGGGCTTCGGTACGGTCTGTCGCGGCGTGCTCCCGCTGTGTGGCCGTGCGCCCGTGTGTGCGCTCTTCTCCGGCCACCGGGGGAGCGGTTCCATGGGCCGTGCGTGGGTCGGCCCGCTGTACTGGATCCAGTGGGCTGGGGGACACCGCCGCCTTCATCCCCGCGGGCGGCGGAACGGTCCGGGAGGCGGAGTCCGTCTCCCGGGCCGGCGCTGCCCGTCCAGGGCACGCGCGTGTGTACGGAGCGTGTGCGGAGCCTGCTCGCGGCGTTCCCGACACCGAGCGTATGCTCGGGAATTGGCCGAAAACCGACCCTCTGTTCCATCGGTGACAACGCCTCCCACCATGGAAATCGAGGGCGTGCAGGGCGTTTTGGGGGAGCGTATCGGGGGCGCATTCACGTCGCAGACACCGGGGTGCACGCCGCCGCTCCCACCGGTGCCGCCGCCCCTACATGGGCGCACTCCCCGGATCGCAAGCGGCGCCGCCTCCCTCTACGGCGCGTTCTTCGTGGCAGCATGTGAACCGTTCGTACGGTGCACTCGTTTGTCCACAGCCTGTGGAGGCGTCGATGCGGTGGTTGGTGGGATGGAGCAGCACCGCCGCGGGTGCACTCGGCGGATCCGTCGGCTTCGACGGCCGGGAGGCCTACGGCGGGCAAGTCGGCCACGACGGTGAGACCTTGCACCCCGTCGGTTCCCAACTCCTGTGGGGCGACCCCGATCCGCTGTGGGCGGTCGGCGACTGGCGCCCCGACGAGGTCCGGGTGGTCCGCGCCGACGCGCAGACCCGGATCGCCGTCCTCGGTATCTGCGGCGCCAGCGACGAGCAGCTGCGCGTCGGACTGTTCGCCGCGCGCGGGGGCGCGCTGCGCCACCTCACCGCCTGGCCCGGCAGCTACACCGCGATCGTCCAGGTCGGGCGGCGCATCACCGTCTGCGGCGATCTGGCGGGCGCGCGCCCGGTGTTCCACACCCCCTGGGCGGGCGGTACGGCGTACGCGACGGCCGCGCTGCCGTTGGCCGACCTCATCGAGGCCAACCTCGACTTCGGCCACCTCGCGGCGCTCCTGGCCGCCCCCGACGTACCCGCCGCCCTGCACGACTCCACCCCGTACGACGGCGTGCGACGCATTCCGCCGGGGCATGCGCTGATCCTTCGCGCCGGGGCGCGCGAGATCGCCGGGTACGAGCCGGTCGCCTCCCTCGCCGTCGCGGCGCCCCCGGCCGACCCGGACAGCTCGGTCGACGGGGTCCGCGACGCGCTCGTCGACGCGGTACGCGCACGCCTGTCCGCGCCCCGCCACGTCCCCGACATCGACCCCGGACCGGTCCCCGGCATGGGCCCCGCCGAACGGCGCGCCGCGCGCGGGATGCCCGTGCCGGGCATCGGCGCGGACCTCTCCGGCGGCCCCGCCTCGGGCACGCTCGCGCTGCTGGCGGCGGGCCTCCCGGGTCGGCCGGGCACGGTCCTGGGGCACGGCACCGGCGCCGGCGAGCGCCTCCTGGCGGTCACCTTCAACGACCTGGCCGTCGGCGGCCGCGAGGCGGAACTCGAACGGGCCGGCGCCCTCGCCGCCAACCCGCGCCTCCACCACGTCGTCGTGGCGGGCGGCGAGGAGAGCCTGCCGTACGCCGACCTGGACGGCCCGCTCACCGACGAACCCGGCCCGAGCCTCGTCACGGCCGCCCGGCACCGCGCGCGGCTCGCCGCCGGCAGCGCGGACCACTTCACCGGGTACGGCGCCCGCCAGGTCCTGGACGCCCACCCGGCCCGCCTGGCCGACCTGCTGATGGACCGCAAGCGGCGCCACCTCGTCCGTCCCGTCGCGGCCCTGACGAGAGCCGAGGGCTCGGTCCTCGTCCCCGCGCGCGTGTACGGCGCGGCCCGCCGCCTGGCCCGCACCCCGTACGGCGCCGGTGTGGAGGGCCTCGCCGAACGGCTCCGCCAGCGCCGCTTCGACGAGCCCGGAGGCGCCGTGGGGGCCTCGCTGGCGGCCCTTGCATGGGGCGGACCGGGCCCCGCGGCGCGCTGGCTGACGGGCGAGGCCCTGGCTGAAGTATCGGTTCGCCTGGAGGGCGGGGCGTACCGCACCGGCGTCGGTCCCGGGCAGCGTCCCGGCGACCACCGCGCGCGTGCCGCCCTGTCCCGGCACGCCGCCGACCTCCGCGTCCTCGAACAGGCCGCCGAGATCCGCTCCCAGCGCCTGCACGCGCCCTTCCTCGACAATCAGGTCGTCCGCGCCTGCCGCGCGCTCCCCGAGACCCTGCGCGTGCAGCCCGGGGCACGCGCGGAGATCCTGCGCACCGTCCTCAAGGCGTCCGGCATCACCGACCTCCCGCCCGGCTGGGGCGCCCCTTCCCAGGCCTCCACCGGCGCCGCGGCCCGCGCGGGGCTGCGCGGGTCCACCGACCCCCTCCTCTCCCTCTTCGACGCCCCCCTCCTCGCGGAGGCGGGTCTGATCGAGGCGAGAGTCGTCCGCAAGGCCCTGCGAGCGGCCGCCTCCGGCGAACCCCTCCCCCTGGACGGCCTGGCCGACCTCGTCTCCCTGGAACTCTGGCTCCGCCGGCTCCTGTCCCGCCGAGGCACCTGCTGGACGGGCACACCGGCACGCGCGCGTGCGGTACCGGCGGGCATCCATCCGCAGAGACGGGCGGTCTCCTCGGGGGGTTGAGGGGCTGCTCCGGCGCCGGGGAGGCGGTTTCCTCGGGGTGGTGAGGGGTTACTTCGGCTCCGGGGAGGCGGGGGCGTCCTGCGGCGGGGTGTCGGCCCCGGGGAGGCGGTTTCCTCGGGGTGGTGAGGGGTTATTCGGCTCCGGGGAGGCGGTTTCCACAGGGTGTGAGGGCTTCTCCGGCTTCCGGCGCGACGCCACGCACGTAATCCTTCCGCCCCCGCCCCACGCCCCGGCGACAATGAACAGGTGCGGTACAGGATCCTGGGCGTCACCCAGACAGAGGACGACCACGGCACCGCCGTACCCATCCCCGGCACCCGCCTCCGCGCCCTCCTCACCGCGCTGGCGCTGCGCCCCGGCCGCATCACCGCCCCGGACACCCTCATCGACGAGGTCTGGGCCGACACCCCGCCGCAGGACGCCCCCGCCGCCCTCCAGGCCCTCGTCGGCCGCCTCCGCCGCACGGTGGGCAAGGACGCCGTCACCTCCGCCCCCGGCGGCTACCGCCTCGCCGCGACCGAGGACGACGTGGACCTCTTCGTCTTCGAGAAACTCGTGCACCGGGGCACCACCGACCTGCGCCACGGCGACCCCCACACCGCCGCCCGCACCCTCGACGCCGCCCTCGCCCTGTGGCGCGGCCCCGCCCTCGCCGACCTCCCCGACCGCACCCCGGCCACCCGCCCCGAGGCCCTGCACCGCGACGCCACCCACGCCCGCGCCGAGGCGGACCTCCTCCTCGGCCGTGCCCACGAGGCCGTCCCGCGCCTGACGGAACTCACCACGGCCCACCCGTACGACGAACCGCTGCACGCCCTCCTCATCCGCGCCCTGCGCGACACCGGCCGTGACGCCGACGCGCTCGCCGCGTACGAGACCGCCCGCCGCAGCCTCGCCGAAGGCCTCGGCACCGACCCCGGCCCCGAACTGAGCGCCCTGCACACCGAACTCCTTGCCGGGCCACGGCCGGGCGCCGTCCCGCGGCCATCACCCCTCGCAGGCCCGCGGCCGGGCGCCGCCGAGCTGCCGACCCTCTTCCAACCGCCAACCCCCTCCGACCAGCAGCCGACGGCCCTGGCCCAGCCACCAACCGCCCTGGCCCAGCCACCAACCGCCCTCGCCCCGCTCCGGCTTCCCGAGCGCACCGGCAACCTCCGTCCGCGGCTTACCTCTTTCGTGGGCCGGGAACCCGAGCTGGACGCCATCCGTTCCACCATGCACAGGGCCCGTCTCGTCACCCTCACCGGACCGGGCGGCTCTGGTAAGACCCGTCTCGCCGAGGAAGCCGCCGCCGGGCTCCCGCAGGCGTGGCTCGTCGAGCTGGCGCCGCTCGACCGGCCGGAGGCGGTGCCGGGCGCGGTGGTCAGCGCCCTCGGTCTGCGCGAGACCGTGCTGATGTCCACCGACCTCGGCACCCCGCAGGACGACCCGGTCGCCCTGCTCGTCGAGTACTGCGCCCCGCGCAGCGAACTCCTGATCCTTGACAACTGCGAGCATGTCATCGGCGCGGCCGCCGCCCTCGCCGAGACCCTCCTCACCCGCTGCCCGGGCCTCACCATCCTCGCCACCAGCCGCGAGCCCCTGGGCGTCCCCGGTGAGCAGGTCCGCCCGGTCGAGCCCCTCCTTCCCGACCAGGCGCACCGCCTCTTCAGGGAGCGCGCGGCCGCCGTCCGTCCCGACGCGGTCGTCGCCCTCCAGGGGCGGGACGAGGAGGCGGTCGCCGAGATCTGCCGCCGGCTCGACGGGCTGCCCCTCGCCATCGAGCTGGCCGCCGCCCGGCTCCGGCTGCTCACCCCCCGCCAGATCGCCGACCGCCTCGACGACCGCTTCCGCCTCCTCACCTCCGGCAGCCGCACGGCCCTGCCCCGCCAGCAGACCCTGCGGGCCGTCGTCGACTGGTCCTGGGACCTGCTCGACGAACCGGAGCGGACCCTGCTGCGCGAGCTGTCCGTCTTCGCGGGCGGCTGGGACCTCGAGGCCGCCGAGGCCGTGTGCACCGGCCCGGTCACGGACCTCGTCGGCGCGCTCGTCGACAAGTCCCTGGTCGTCGCCACCCCGTCCGAACGCCCCGGCGGCGACGGCATGCGCTACGGCATGCTGGAGACGATCCACGAGTACGCCGTCGATCGCGCCGCCGAGGCCCCGCACGCGCGTGTGACGGCCGAGCGACGGCACCGCGCGTGGGTGCGCGCACTCGTCGAGCGGGCCGACCCGCTGCTGCGCTCCGCGGAGCAACTCCCGTGGATCTCCCGCCTGGAGAGCGAGCTGGACAACATCCGGGTGGCGATCCAGCGCGCGCTCGGCTCCGCCGACGAGGAGGAGGCCGCCGTCCTCTGCCTCGCCATGGGCTGGTTCTGGTGGCTGCGCAACTACCGCCACGAGGGCGCCGAGTGGACCGACCGCACCCTCCGTCTGGGCGCGATCCTGGACACGCTCCCCGTCCCGCCGTCGCCCACCACCCCCACCCCCACGCCCGCTTCTCCCACCGGCGTCCGCCGCTCCCTCACCGTCCCCGCCGTCCCCGTCATCCCTGCCGTCCCGGACGACCTCGCCGCCCGCATGGCCGCCGTCGACCCGCTGGAGGCCTTCCTCGCCGAGCCGGCGGCCGACCAGGACGGCCACTCACGGCACGGGTGGCGGATGAACCTGCGGATGCTGCGTCTCTTCCTGCTGTCCGAGTCCGAGCCGAAGGCCCTGCGGAGCGACCCGCGCCACCGGGAGTACCTCCAGCGTCTGCACGCCCGCTACGAGCGGGGCGGCCCGGACGCGGCCAGGATGCCCGGCCTGATCTGGCCTCTGACGGCCTTCCAACTGTGGGACGTGGCGGACCCGGCGGACGTGACGGACGAGACGGATGTAACGGACCTGGTCGGCGTGACGGCGGAGCTCTCGATGGACGTCCGCCGCATCCTGGACAAGGCCGTCGCCACCTGCCGTGCGTACGGCGGCGACTGGGAACTGGGCTGCGCCCTGATGTTCCGTACGCACGCGGTCGTCGACTCACCCGGCGCGCTGCGCGGCGTCGACGACGATCTGGCCGAGCTGCGCGGGATCGCCCGGCGGGTCGGCGACCGCTGGATGCGGGCCCAGGTGTGCAGCGCGTCCGGCGAGGCGGCGATGGCACGCAGCCGCTTCACGGAGGCGGAACAGGAGTACCGCGAGGCGCTGCGGCTGGCCTACGAGGTCGGCGCCTACACCGAGACACCCTTCCTGATGGCCCGGCTCGCGGAGATCGCCTACCGCTCGGGCGACGTCGACACCGCCCGGACCGCGCTCGACGAGGCGAACGCCGGCGCCGACCGCTACGGCGCGGCGGACGCTCTGGCGTTCGTGTCCCTGCTGCGGGCCCACATCGCGCTGCACGACGAGGACGTGGCCCGCGCGCGCGAACTGTGCGAGGCGTCCCGTGCGCAGATGGGGCGGGGCACCCCGCCGCCCCAGTTCACGGCGGCGCTGAGCATGCTCGACGCGGAGATCGCGGCGGCCGAGTCCGGCCCGGCGTACGGCCTGCCGCTGCTCGCCGACGCGCTGCGCCGGGCGCTGGCCCACCAGTGTTCCGAGGCGATCACGTCGGCGGTCGTGGACGGCGCGGTGGAGCTGTTGGTCCGGCTCGGGGACTTCCCGCGCGCGGCCATGCTGCTGGCGGCCGCCGACGCACTGCGCGGCCCGCACCCCCGCCCCGCCCCGCAGTGCACGCTGGCGGCGCACGCCGAGGCCGCGGCCCGCGCGGCCCTGGGCGCCGAGCGGTACGCGGCTGAGCACGCGCGGGGTACGGCCCTGCCGGTCACCGACGTGGTGCGCGAACTGACCGACGCCGTACGCGACCACCCTGTGCCCGCGACCGGGTGAAGCAGGAACGGGCGGCCCACGAAGCCCACGAGGCCTATGAACAGGTGAACTTCGAGTCCGCCCAGTCCGCGAGGGCCACGGCGTCGATATGGCTGTGCGGTTCGACCACCAGGCGCACGGTCTGGTGGCCGGTGAGGTTCACATGGACGGGCACGGCGGGATCGCCGCCCTTGATCACACCGGACCGCCACAGCGGGACGCCGTCGGCGAGGACCGAGAAGGAGACCTTGCCGAGCTTCATCGTCAGGTCGTCGAGGCCGACCAGCGCGTCGTAGGAGGTGCAGGCCCGGTTGAGGTCGACGGTGACGGAGGAGGCACCGTGCACGGTCACCCCGCGCGCGTACTGCCGGCCGGCGATGGACAGCCCCGAGCGCTGCCACACCCAACTGCTCCCGGCGAGCCGGATCTCGGGCTTGTCGCCGTCGCCGATGACGTCGAAGGACAGCTCGCTCAGCGGATAGACGACAGGGGCGGGCGGGGCAGTGGGCGTCGGGGTCGGGGTCGGGGTCGGGGTCGGCGTCGGCGTAGGAGTGGGTGTGGGCGTCGGGGTCGGCGTCGGTGTGGGGGTCGGCGTCGGTGTGGGGGTCGGGGTGGGTGTGGCCCGTGGGGTGGGTGTGGGGGTCGGCGTCGGGGCGGCGGCCGGGACGACCACCGGCGGTTCCGGCTCGGGTGCCCGCTTGGCGCGCGTCGGCGTGGGCGTCGGTTCCTGGGGCCGGACCACGGGCGCGGAGGCCGGAGGGTCGGCCTGCGGCTGCCGGGCGGGACTGTCGTCGCCGACGAGCGCGAGGGCGACGGCGGCGGCCGCCACGGCGACCACACCGGCGGCGACACCGGCCTTCACCGGGGCGCCCAGCCCCTCCGAGACGGCCGCCCCACTCCCGGCGCCCGCCCCGCCCGAGGAGCCCCCGCTCGCCGCGGCTGCCGCGCCCGCGACACCCGTCGCGCCCGCTCCGGTACCGCCGGCGATGAGCGCGAGCGCCTTGGCGTACCCGGCGGCGCCGAACCAGCCGATGACCGCGACCGGCACCACGGCGGGGATGCTGCTGGCGACTTCCTCGATCTGGAGGGCGGCCAGCCGGCACTTGGCGCACTCCTCCAGGTGCTTGCGCAGGCCCCGTTCGGCGCGGGTGCGCAGCCGGCGGCGGGCGTAGGTGCCGAGCTGGTCGGCGTAGCGGGCGCACTCCTCGTCACTGGTGAGGGTGGCGCTCACATGGGCCTGGAGGTAGGCCTGTTTGAGGCCCTCGCGGGCGCGGCTGGCGAGCACGCGCGTGCCGTTGGCGTCGAGGCCGAAGAGCATCGCGACCTCGCTCGGCGACTCGTCCTCGACCTCGGTGTGCCAGAGCACCGCCTGCCAGCGCTCGGGCAGCGAGCGGAAAGCCCGCATGGCCATGGACTGCTCGGCCTCGTGCATCGCGCGGACGTCGGCGCCGAGGTCCAGTGTGGCGTCGTCGGACACCTCGGAGGAGCGGGCGGCCTCCGTGGCGAACACCGCGAAGTCGTCGACGAGCTGCTCGCGCTTCGCCGACCGCGTCCAGCCGGCGGCCACCCGCCGGACGGAGGTCAGCAGATAGGCGCGCACGGCGTACTCGGGGCCGGAGCCGCCGCGTGCGGCCTGGAGCACGCGGGCGAAGACCTCGGCGGTGAGGTCGTCGGCGGTGTGGGCGTCCCGGCAGCAGGTGCGGGCGTAACGGCGCACGGCGTCGGCGTGGCGCCGGTACAGCTCCTCGTACGCGGTGTCGTCCCCGGAGCGCATCCGGGCGATCAGATCGGTGTCGGCCGGCGGCAGATCGCGCGGCGGCAGCACACCGTCGTCGAACCGTTCCCGCTGCGCCGGAACACTGCCTTCCGGAGATCCTTGGGCGCCGGGACCGCCCGCGCGTCCGCCGGGATGGCGGGGAGTGCCGGAGATTCCGGGAGTGCGGGGAGTGCCGGGTGCCCCCGCGCGTCCGCCCTGGCTCGGCACCTGCTCGTCGCGTCCGTCAACGCTCATCGCGGAAAGCCCCCGCCGCCTGCCCTACCCGTCCAGACCACCGGGTCAGAGTGCCATATTGGCTTTTGGTCAGAACCCGCCAGGACCGGCCATCCACTCGTCCGTGGGGACTGGTCGAGATCCAGTACTAACTTTCACTCGTACGGGGAAGGTTCAACTGCCGTTCTGTGGGCAACAGTTGAGCCACACGAACGGAATGACCGAAATGCCCGGGCAACGTGGAGGGGGGCGCGGGCGCCTGCGCACCCCCGCCCCCGTCACCCTTTCGAGTCCTCCGCGACCCGCGGCCGCTTCCTCACGAGGACGGCCGTGACCGCAGTCCCTCCAGCAGGATGTCCAGCAGCCGCGCCGAGGCCGCCGCCTGCTGCGCCGCGTCCGGCAGCGAGGGCGCCGCCGTCGCGATCACCAGCAGCACGTCCGACACCGACACGTCCGGCCGCAGCTCACCCGCCGCCCGCGCCCGCTCCACGAGCCGGCCCACGACGTCGAGCAGCGCCGCCGCCCCGGAGTCGTCGTCCACGGAAGTACCCGCGGAAGCGCCCACAGAGGCACCCGAGGCAGCCGAACCGCCCGAAGCACCCTCCCCGGCCACCAGCCGCAGTTCGCCACCGCCCGGCTGGGTCCGCTGCTGCGGCACCCGTGCCTCGTCGGCCGGCGACCCCTCGGAATCCTCCTCGGCGACCCCGACGCGCAGCACCTGCGGCGGCAGCAGCCGCCCGGCACCCGACGCGACCGACGTCCGCAGGAAGCGCGACAGCGCCGACCACGGCTCGTCCTCCTGACCCAGCGCGGCCCGGGCCTGCTCGGTCAGCCGGGACGTCTCCTCCTCGGCTATCCGCCGGACCAGGACGTCCTTGCTCGGGAACCGCCGGTACACGGTCCCCACACCCACCCGCGCGCGCCGCGCCACGTCCTCCATCGGCGCGCCGTACCCCAGCTCGCCGAACACCTCGCGCGCCGCCCGCAGGACGTGCTCCAGATTGCGCTGTGCGTCCACGCGCAGTGGTGTGCTCCGCGCGTCCCCGCGTCCGTTGCCCGCCGCCGCGCTCACGCCACCGCTGTGCGCGAGGGCGGAAGCGGACGACCAATGCGTGTCCTGAATGTGCATGAATGATCCCCCGGTAATGACGTCTCCCCCCGGAGACTCTCCCCGCCATCGAAAGCCGGGGCGTGTGGAACAGGGGACCGCGACCCGCCCGGACCCACCGTTCGCGGATCCGGAAGGTGTATCCCCCTACACCCCGTCGACACGAACATAGTTGAGAGGCAGTCAATTCAGAAGGGGCAGGTTCCGCACGGAGCGCCCCCCGATCGGAGTACGAGCCGTATACGTCCCGATTGCGCCCCTTCCCACACCCCGGCGCACACCTGTTGACCTGCGCACCTGCCCCCTACTCCCAGGTTTCGGCCAACCCCGCGGCGTCGCGACTCGCGGTCACACAAATTGTCGGGGCTGTGGACAAACCCCGGCGCCCGGTGCGTCATGGGATGGTGAAGGAACGTGCGCGCATTCTCGTTGTCGGCGGCGGCTACGTCGGGATGTACACGGCACTGAGGCTCCAGCAGAAGTTGAAACAGGAACTGGGTCGGGGCGAGGCCGAGATCACCGTCGTCACGCCCGAGCCGTACATGACGTACCAGCCGTTCCTCCCCGAGGCGGCCGCCGGCGCCGTCTCCCCCCGGCACGTCGTCGTCCCGCTGCGCCGCGTCCTGCCGCACTGCCGGGTCGTCGTGGGCGAGGTCACCGCCGTGGACCACGCCAAGCGCACCGCGACCCTCACCACCCTCGCCACCCAGGAAGAGGGCACCGGACCCCAGCAGCTGACGTACGACGAGATCGTCCTCGCGCCCGGCTCCGTCTCGCGCACCCTGCCCATCCCGGGCCTCGCCGACTACGCCATCGGCTTCAAGACCGTCGAGGAGGCCATCGGCCTGCGCAACCACGTCATCGAGCAGATGGACATCGCCTCCTCCACCCGCGACCCCGCGATCCGCGACGCCGCCCTCACCTTCGTCTTCGTCGGCGGCGGGTACGCGGGCGTGGAGGCACTCGGCGAACTCGAGGACATGGCCCGCTACACCACGCGCTACTACCACAACGTCAAGCCCGAGGACATGAAGTGGATCCTGGTCGAGGCCTCCGACCGGATCCTGCCCGAGGTCGGCGAGGACATGGGCCGCTACACGGTCAGCGAACTGCGCCGCCGCAACATCGACGTACGCCTGGACACGCGCCTGGAGTCCTGCGCCGACCGCATCGCCGTGCTCAGCGACGGAGCCCGCTTCCCGACCCGTACGGTCGTCTGGACGGCCGGTGTGAAGCCCCACCCCCTCCTCGCCGCCACCGACCTGCCCCGCACCGAACGAGGTCGGCTGAAATGCACCCCCGAGCTGGCCGTCGATGGCGTCACGCACGCGTGGGCGGCAGGTGACGCCGCCGCCGTCCCCGACGTGACGGCCGCCGAACCCGGCACACCGACCGCCCCCAACGCCCAGCACGCCGTCCGCCAGGCCAAGGTCCTCGCCGACAACATCGTGCACTCCCTGCGCGGCGAACCCCTCCAGACGTACGCCCACAAGTACGTCGGCTCCGTCGCCTCCCTCGGCCTCCACAAGGGCGTCGCGCACGTCTACGGGCGCAAACTCAAGGGCTACCCCGCCTGGTTCATGCACCGCGCCTACCACCTCAGCCGTGTGCCCACCTTCAACCGCAAGGCACGCGTATTCGCCGAATGGACCCTCTCCGGGCTCTTCAAACGGGAGATCGTCTCCCTGGGATCCCTCGAACATCCCCGCGCGGAGTTCGAACTCGCTGCCGGTGGAAAGCCTTCAGACAGGCCTTCCGACGACCCGAAGGGGTCGTCCTGACCGGACCCAGGAACTCCCCCGGCCGCCCCCACGTCTGACGAATGTCGACCCGGACGGCGGCCACACTGCCAGACTGCTCCCTGCTCATAGCCCCTCCCGTTCCCCCTCCCGTCCCCCTCCCGTTCCTCTCGAGTTCCCCTCCCGAGCCCATGGCGGGCCACCACCCGCCCCCGCCCACCCCACGAGGCCGTTCCCACGTGCTCCACATCCCGGGTGCTGTAACAATGTGCGGCCACCGCCGCGCGGCCCCCGGAGCCCAGGCCGGGCCCGGAGCCGGCCGACGACGACTACACGAGGCAAGGATTCGTGAACTTCACGCGCTGGAGCGCCCGGCTCCCCGGAACGCAGCGCCGCGCCGCCGCGCGGGCCGAGCACCCGGTCACCACCACGGACCGGCGGAGCGAGGGCTCCGTACCCGCGGCCCGCGCCGAACAACTGACCGACGAGCCGCCCCCCGTCCCCGCCGTCGACGAACTCCCGGTCCGTGAGGTCCTCGACCGCGTCCCGGCCCTCGTCGCCCTCGTCCACGGCCCCGACCACCGCCTCGCGTACGTCAACGACGCCTACACCGCGGCCTTCGGCGTCCGCCGCTGCGGCGAACCCGCCGCCGAGGCCCTCCCCGAACTGCGCGACCTCGGCCTCATGCCCCTCCTCGACCAGGCCCTGCGCAGCGGCAAACCCCGCACCCTGAAGTCCCGCAAGGCCCCCGACGGCCGCTCCTACACCTTCACCTGCACCCCGGCCGCCGAGAAGAACGGCGAAGGCGCCGTCCTCGTCTTCGCCACCGACGTCACCGACCACGCCGAGGCCGCCGAACGCCTGCGCGCCAGCGAGCGCCGCCAGCGCGAGACCGCCGTCACCCTCCAGCGCTCCCTGCTCCCCCAGGAACTCGAACAGCCCGACGACCTGCGCATCGCCGCCACCTACCAGCCCGGCGGCACCGAGGCCGCCGTCGGCGGCGACTGGTACGACGTCATCACCCTTGGCGGCGGCCGCACCGCCCTCGTCATCGGCGACGTCATGGGCCGCGGCGTCCGCGCGGCGGCCGTCATGGGCCAGCTCCGCACCGCCGTCCGCGCCTACGCCCGCCTCGACCTCCCCCCGCACGAGGTCCTCCAGCTCCTCGACGGCCTCGCCACAGAGATCGACGCCAACCAGATCGCCACGTGCGCGTACGCCGTCCACGACCCCAACGAGGGCCGGCTGGTGTACGCCTCCGCCGGCCACCTGCCCATCCTGGTCCGCGACGACAACGGCCAGGTCCAGCGCGCCGACGAACCCACCGGCCCGCCCCTGGGCACCGGCGGCTGGATGCACTCCTCCGGCTCCATCGCCCTCGGCCCCGGCTCCACGGCCGTCCTCTACACCGACGGCCTGGTCGAACGCCGCAACGAGGACCTCGACGAGGGCATCGCCGCCCTGGAGCGCGCCCTGGCCGGCGCCACCGGCACCCCCCAGGTCGTCTGCGACCGCCTGGTCCGCTCGGCCGGCGTCACCGCCGACCACGACGACGACGTCGCCGTCCTGGTCCTCCAGCACCCGGCCCGCACCGGCCCCGACGGCGAACTGTTCCGCAACGCCGCCCTGGACCTCCTCGGCGGCGTCGAAGCCGCCCCACGCGCGCGTGCCTTCGCCTCCGGAGTCCTCACCAGCTGGCGCTTCCCGCCCGACCTCCACGACGCCGGCGTCCTCGCCACCAGCGAACTCGTCGCCAACTCCCTCCAGCACGGCACCCCGCCCATGCGGCTGCGCCTGCGCCGCACCGACCGCCGCCTGATCGTCGAGGTCACCGACGGCGACGACCACCTCCCGCGCCGCCGCCGCGCCGAACCGGGCGACGAGTCGGGCCGGGGCATCGCCATCGTCGCCACGATCGCCACCCACTGGGGCAGCCGCCGCACCCCGGGCGGCGGAAAGGCCGTGTGGTGCGAGTTCGTCCTGCCGAAGTCTGAGAAGAAAGACTGAAAAGACTGAAAAGAACGACCCGAACGCCCCTTCCCCGCGCGTAGCACCTAGGCGAACACGCCCCCCGGTGCTACTAGCTCCCCATGGCAGACGCAACGGGCTTTCACCTCAAGGGAAGCGCCCCCGAGCGCTACGAACACTACGTCGCGCCCCTCATGGCGCCCTTCGTCACGGCACTCGTGGACGCCGCGGACCTCTTTCCCGGCGCCACGGTCCTCGACCTGGCCTGCGGCACCGGCTTCGCCGCCCGCGCCGCGGCCGCCCAGGCGGGCCCCACCGGGCGCGTCGCCGGCGCGGACCTCAACGAGGGCATGCTCAAGATCGCCACAGCGTGCCACCCCCGCCTCTACCCGGACATCGAATTCACCCCCGCACCGGCCGACGACCTCCCCTACCCCGACGCGGCGTTCGACGCCGTCCTCTGCCAGCAGGGCGCCCAGTTCTTCCCCGACCTCGACGCGGCTCTGCGCGAGACCGCCCGCGTCACCCGCCAGGGCGGCCGCTTCGCCGCCACCGTCTGGTCCCACCTGGCCGACTCCCCGTACTTCATCGCCCAGCACGACGCCATGGCGGAGCACGGCAGCCAGGAGGCGGTGGCGATCTTCGAAGCGGCCTTCCGAGCACCCGACCGCCTGACCGCCGCCGTCGACCGCGCCGGCTTCCACGACACCACCCGCCGCACACTCACCTTCACCATCACCCTCCCCCCGCTGGAGGAGTACGTCCCCGGCCACCTCTCCGCGATCCCCTGGGGCCAGACCGTCGCCGAGACCGAGGGCGACCAGGCCCTCGGCCGGATCGCCCACTCGATCATCGACCGCCTCCCCGAGGGCAGGACGGCCTTCCCCTTCACCGCGACCCTGGTGACCGCCGTCCGCTGACACGACAAGGGCGGCCGTCGTCCCAAAGACGACGGCCGCCCTCACCCACGACCTCAGGCCTGCGCCCCCACCGGCTCCACCGCGGCCCCACCCTTGGCCACCACCCGGTTCCGCACCAGCCACGGCTGATCCTGCACGGCGGTCAGCTGCCGCCCCAGCCGTACGGCGAGCCAGGTGATCCCCAGCGAGAACAGCAGGAACGTCACGACGTACGGCGCGTGCAGCGAGGCCCCCATCGGCCCGCCCACCGCCGGCCCCACGGCCAGCGCGAGCTGCTTGACCAGCGCGAACGCCGAGTTGTACTGCCCGGCCATACCGCTCGGCGCCAGATCGGCGACCAGCGGCGCGACCGTCGGCGACAGCATCGCCTCACCCAGCCCGAACAGCGCGTACGTCGACACGAACGCGGCCGTCGCCATCGCCTGGCCGCCGTGCCCCAGCCCGGCGTACCCGGCCACGGCCCACGCCACGGCCCAGATCAGCCCCACGGCCGCGATCACCCGCGACCGCTTCTGCCGCTCGACGAACCGCAGCACCGCGAACTGCGCGACGACGATCACCGCGGTGTTGGCGGCGAGCGCGGTCCCGAGCGCCGACGTGGAGATCCCGGCCGCCTCCACGCCGTACGCGGCCAGCCCCGACTCGAACTGTCCGTAGCAGGCGAAGAACAGCACGAAGCCCAGGACACACAGCTGCACCATGGCCCGGTTGCCGAGCAGCTGCTTCCAGCCGCCCTTGGCGGACTGCTTCGGGGCGTCCCCCACCCGCGGCGCGCGCGGCAGCCGCACCGTCGTCATCACGACGGCCAGCAGCAGGAAGATCGCCGCCTCGATCGAGAAGAGCAGGGTGAACGAGGAGACACGCGTGGTGTCGACGAGATGCCCGCCGATCAGACCACCGACGCCGAGGCCGAGGTTCTGAAGGAAGAACTGCGTCGCGAACGCCCGCGACCGCGTCTCCGCGGTCGAGCAGTCCACGATCATCGTCGCCAGCGCCGGCTGCATCACGGCCTGTCCCGCCCCGAGCGCGGCGGACGCCGCCAGTACGGCGGCGGCGGTGCCGGCCAGCCCCAGACTCAGGGCGCCCAGCGCGGCGGTGACCAGGGCGGCGAGCAGGACCGGCAGGGGACCACGCCGCACGATCGCCCGTCCGGCGAACGGCAGCACGATCAGCGCGGCAACGGCGAAGACGGCGAGGACGAGCCCCGCCGTCATGGCCCCCAGCCCCCGCACCTGCGCCACATAGACGTACAGGTAGGGGACCGTGAAGCCGAGCCCGAACGCGCTGAGTGCATTGCCCACGTGGATCCGGCGCATCGCTGCGCCCATCGCCCTGGTCACGTTCACCTCTCTCAACCAGTTAGGAGTGAAGACTTCAAAGCTAAAGTTCGAAGCTAAAGAGTACACATCGAAGGACTTCAAGGCAAAGGGCACGCATGCGATACTGCGGCCATGGCCGACACCCGTGGCGTCCCGGAGCCGACACTCGAAGAACAGATCGCCGCCTACCAGCGCGAGTTCCGGGACCTCGACCCCCAGGTCGAGAAGATCGTGTCCGCGCTCTCCCGCCTGAACCGCCGTATGAACGTCGCGTACGGCCGCCAGACAGCCGCGCTCGGCATCAGCAACGCCGAGTGGGAGGTGCTCAAGGCCCTGGTGCTCTCCGGCGCCCCCTATCGGATGGGCCCGAGCGACCTCGCCAAGCGGCTCGGCCTCACCCCGGCTGCGATGACCCACCGGATCGACCGCATGGTGACCGAGGGACTGGTGACCAGGGAACGGGACGAGTCCAACCGGGTCCGCGTCATCGTGGAGCTGACACCCGAAGGGCGCGAGAAGTGGCTCGAGGCCATGCGCCTGGCCTCGGTCTTCGAGGAGGACCTCCTCCAGGACCTCTCCGCGGAGGAGCGCTCGACCCTCGGTGACGTCCTGACGCGGCTCCTGCGCCGGGTGGAGCACGCCCAGCCGGACGCCGGCGGGCGGCTCAGCGACCTGGACTGAGCCTCGACCAGGCCCAACGAAAAGATCTTGACAGAGGGGGCTTGACTCGCCCCGTCCGGATCCGTAGAGTTCTTCGGGTTGCCGCGGAGCCGTAACGGTTCTTCGGTGGCGCTCTCGCCGCAGTAGCGGCACCTCACAACACAGCACGATCTCCCAACGGGGTTGAATTCGGTGTGCCCGAATTCAATTCGATTTGGGGCCGGCGGCTCGATTAGGAACTGCCGGACGGATCCGCTAAGGTTTGAGACGTCGGAACGGCCCAGCGGCCGGGAAGACAACCCCCTCTGACTGGGAATCAGACGCCGAAAGGATCTGATAGAGTCGGAACCGCCGGAAAGGAAA
>NZ_JBVJAB010000056.1:0-29888 GCF_055591025.1 Streptomyces sp. NPDC041784 | reverse complement strand
GACAAGCTGATCGTCGACGTCGAGACCAAGCAGGCGATGCGTCCGCGTGACGCCATGGCCTCCGCCGGTAAGACCCTGGTCGAGCTGTTCGGTCTCGCGCGCGAGCTGAACATCGACGCCGAGGGCATCGACATGGGTCCGTCCCCGACGGACGCCGCGCTCGCCGCTGATCTGGCGCTGCCGATCGAGGAGCTGGAGCTCACCGTTCGGTCGTACAACTGCCTCAAGCGTGAGGGCATCCACTCCGTGGGTGAGCTGGTCGCGCGCAGCGAGGCGGACCTGCTCGACATCCGCAACTTCGGTGCGAAGTCGATCGACGAGGTCAAGGCGAAGCTGGCCGGCATGGGCCTGGCCCTGAAGGACAGCCCGCCCGGATTCGACCCGACCGCTGCCGCCGACGCCTTCGGCGCCGACGACGACGCGGACGCCGGGTTCGTCGAGACCGAGCAGTACTAAGCGTTCCGCGGGGAGGCTGTACTGCGTCCGCCGGCCGGTTGTGGCTGGTCGCGCAGTTCCCCGCGCCCCTTCCAGATGCCCCTTCGGGGGCATCTGGATCTCCGACGGGCGTCCGCCCGCTCGGATACTGACCTCGGTACCTGATACGGCCGGGGCAGACACACAGGAGAAGAATCATGCCGAAGCCCACCAAGGGTGCCCGTCTGGGCGGCAGCGCCGCGCACGAGAAGCTGCTTCTCGCGAACCTCGCGAAGAGCCTCTTCGAGCACGGCCGTATCACCACCACCGAGGCGAAGGCGCGCAAGCTGCGTCCGTACGCCGAGCGTCTGGTCACCAAGGCGAAGAAGGGCGACCTTCACAACCGCCGTCAGGTGCTCCAGGTGATCACGGACAAGAGCGTCGTCCACACGCTCTTCACCGAGATCGGCCCGCGCTACGAGAACCGTCCGGGTGGCTACACCCGCATCACCAAGATCGGTAACCGCCGTGGCGACAACGCGCCCATGGCCGTCATCGAGCTGGTCGAGGCGCTGACGGTGGCGCAGCAGGCGACCGGTGAGGCCGAGGCCGCGACCAAGCGTGCCGCCAAGGACACCGAGGCTGCTGCTGAGGTCAAGGCCGAGGAGACCGAGGTCGAGTCGACCGAGGCTGCCGAGGAGTCGAAGGACGCGTAAGCGTTCTGCGCCCCTTCGGGGTGTCGGCGGGTCCGTTCCTTTCAGGAGCGGGCCCGCTTTCTCGTACCTGAGAGGATCTGCACGTGAGTGATGAAGTACAGCCTGGGTACGTCCGCGTGCGGCTGGACCTTTCCTACGACGGGACCGAGTTCTCCGGGTGGGCCAAGCAGGCCGGCGGACGGCGGACCGTGCAGGGGGAGATCGAGGACGCGCTGCGGACCGTCACCCGGTCGCGGGATACGACGTACGAGCTGACCGTGGCCGGGCGGACGGACGCCGGGGTGCACGCGCGGGGGCAGGTCGCCCATGTCGATCTGCCGGAGGCGATCTGGCGTGAGCATCACGAGAAGCTGCTGAAGCGGCTCGCCGGACGTCTGCCGAGGGATGTGCGGGTCTGGGCCCTGCGCGAGGCGCCGAGCGGCTTCAACGCGCGGTTCTCGGCCGTCTGGCGGCGGTACGCCTACCGGGTCACCGACAACCCGGGGGGTGTCGACCCGCTGCTGCGCAACCACGTCCTGTGGCACGACTGGCCGCTCGACGTGGACGCCATGAACGAGGCGGCCCGGCACCTGCTCGGCGAGCACGACTTCGCCGCGTACTGCAAGAAGCGCGAGGGCGCGACGACCATTCGTACGCTCCAGGAGTTGAGCCTGGCCAAGGGCGACGACGGGATCATCACCGCGACCGTCCGGGCCGACGCCTTCTGCCACAACATGGTGCGCTCGCTCATCGGGGCGCTGCTGTTCGTGGGGGACGGCCACCGGGGGCCCGAGTGGCCGGGGAAGGTGCTGGCCGCGGGCGTGCGGGACTCGGCCGTCCATGTCGTACGGCCGCACGGGCTGACGCTGGAGGAGGTCGGCTACCCGGCCGACGAGCTGCTCGCCGCGCGCAGCAAGGAGGCGCGGAACAAGCGGACGCTGCCCGGGGCCGGCTGCTGCTGAGCCGGCCCCCGGGTGGCGCGGATCAGCCGTTCGCGGCGGCGGAGGCCTGGGTCTCGCCGCGGCGGCGGATCTGCTGGAAGGCGGACTCGGCGAGGTCGTCGCCGGTCGTGAAGACCGCCGTGTCCTTCGTGGTCACGCTCTTGCCGTTGGTGAAGCCCGTGATCGTGAAGTAGGCGTAGCGGCCGTAGGAGTTGGTCGTCGAGCGGCAGATCGCGCCGTTGCAGAACGCCTTGACGCCGCTGCCGGTGAGGGCCTTGACGATGCTCTTGCTGTCGGACTGGCTCTTCACCTTCAGCGCCTGGGCCTCGGTGTCGAAGATCGCCACGCCGACCGTCACCGCGATGTCGCCCTTGGTGTAGGTGACCCGCAGCAGACGCGTGCAGTCGTTGGCGGTGAGCACCTTGGGCAGGGTGCCCTGGACGCCCGTGGCGCAGGTCGTGGAGTCGGCCGCCGGACCCTTCTTGTACACGTTGGAGCCCATGGTGAGCTGCGTGCCGGGGAAGAGGAGGTCCGGGCTGATGGGGGCCTTGTCCTTGGCCTTGCTGGAGACGAAGTCCTTCGGGTCCAGCGGCGGTGGGGCGCTGGTCGGCGCGAAGGACGGCGTGCCGGACGCGCTCGGCAGATCGGCGCTCGCGGGCAGCGAGGACGTCGGCCGGTTGGCCTCGTCGTCGCCGGCGGACACCACGCCCATCGCGACGGCCGTGCCGATCCCGAGCGTGGCGAGCACGCCGCCGCCTATGAGGAACACCCGCTTGCGTTTGTTGCGTGTCTCGGACGCCTCGGCCAGCGCGGCCCAGTCCGGGGACGCGCCGTCGCTGTCACCGGTCCACGGCTGCTGGGAGTTCGGTTTCCACGGATCCCACTGGGACGGAGGTCCCCCCTGCCCATAGCTCATGGGCCGCATCTTAGACGGGGCCAGAGGTGTGCTGTTCCGCCTCAACAGGCTCCCCTGCCCCTAGCGTTCGGTGGATGAGTACGGGCAAAAGCGATATCTCCGGATGGTTGGTACAGCGTTCTCCCTGGCCGTTGTGGCTGGGTCTGGTGGCGGTGCTGGGCGCGATGGCGGGACATGTGGCGCGGGCCACCCCGGACGGCGGGATGGACAACGCGATCGTGGTGGGGGCGGCGCGGCTCTGGCTGGCGGGCGGCTCCCCGTACGACGACGCGCACTTCCTGTACCTGCCGAGCGCGGTCGTGGCGGCCGCCCCGCAGACCCTGCTCCCGCCGATCGCGCTGCGCGTGCTGGTGCCGACGGTGGTGACGGTCTGCCTGGCGGGCGGCTGGGCGTGCGCGCTGCGCATGCACGGGATCGTCCTGCGCAGCCGGTTCGCGGTGCTCGGCCTCGCGGGACTCTCGGTGGGCTTCGCGCCCTTCGGCCACCTCGTGCTGCTGGGGAACTGGACGGTGACGGCGGTGCTCGCGCTGCCGCTGGGGCTGCTGCTGGTGAGCCGGGGCCGGTGGGTGGCGGCGGGCGCGCTGATCGGTCTGGCGCTGGCGCTGAAGCCGCTGCTGGCCCCGCTGGCGCTGCTGTTCGTCTTCGCCCGCCGGTGGCGGGCCCTGGCCGTGCTGCTGCTGGTGCCGGCCGCCGTCTCCGGGTTCTGCGCGCTGCTGCTGCCCGACCCGGCCGGCTTCCTCACCCGGACCCTGCCGTTCCTGCTGAGCGGCCACGACGCCTTCGTACGGCTCTACGAGGCCTCTCCGGCCGCGGTGCTGCCCCGGCTGGGGGTGCCCGGGCCCGTCGCTCAGGGGCTGGCGCTGGTGGCGTCCGCCGCGGGGGTGGGGTGCGCGTATCTGCGCTGGCGGCGGGCGGACCCCGGGCCGCTGCGGCCGGCGGAGACCGCCGCGGGGCTGATGCTGTCGGCGTTCCTGGTGTCCAGGCCGTCGTACGACCACTATCTGCTGGTGGTGATGCCGCTGCTGCTCGCCGGGCTGCCGTACGCGGGCTCGGTGGCGCGCCGGCCGTGGTTCTGGGTGGCGCTGGTGCCGCAGGTCCCGGGGCTGGTCTGGCCGTATCTGGAGCCGGTGCGGCGGCGGGCGTTCAAGGACGCGTTCACGCTGTGTGTGCTGGCGGCGACGGTGGCCGCGCACGGGGCGGGGGGCCGGGTGCGGGGCGGTCAGGGGCGTGGTCCGGGATCTTCGTCGGGCCCAGGAACGAGCCGAGAAGCGGTCGTGAGACGGCGCCGTTTTGACCCTTCCGGGTCACCCCGGTAAGCTGCTTGTTCGTTGTGTATTGGCTTGCTCATTCTCACGGGACGGGCCCTTACACCGGTCCACCGGGCCGATGACCAGCGACCTGCACGCGGTATGCGTCACCGCAGTGCGGTCAGGGCTGTCGTGATCGTCTTCGGTGAGCCTGTCAGGACCATTCACTGAAGAAGCGAAGGCTACGAACCGTGCGTACGTACAGCCCCAAGCCCGGCGATGTGACGCGCCAGTGGCACGTCATCGACGCTCAGGACATCGTCCTGGGCCGTCTCGCGAGCACTGCCGCCTCCATCCTGCGTGGCAAGCACAAGCCGATCTACGCCCCTCACGTCGACACCGGTGACTTCGTCATCATCATCAACGCCGACAAGGTGCACCTGTCCGGCAACAAGCGGACCCAGAAGATGGCGTACCGCCACTCCGGCTACCCGGGTGGTCTGCGCTCCGTCCGCTACGACGAGCTGCTGGACAAGAACCCCGAGAAGGCCATCGAGAAGGCCGTCAAGGGCATGCTCCCGAAGAACACGCTGGGCCGTCAGATGCTCTCGAAGCTGAAGGTCTACAAGGGTGACCAGCACCCGCACGGCGCGCAGCAGCCGCAGCCGTTCGAGATCACCCAGGTCGCGCAGTAACACCGGCCAGACCAAACCAAGCCAAAGAGAGTCTGAGGAATCACCGTGGCTGAGACCACTGCCGAGCAGCCGCTCGAAGAGACCGAGCTCGTCGACATCGACAGCTACACCACCGAGTCCGAGGTCCCCGTCGAGGGCGAGTACACCTCTGAGTCGCTGGCCTCCCGCTTCGGCGAGCCGCAGCCGGCCGCCGGCCTGGGCCGTCGCAAGAACGCCATCGCCCGCGTCCGGATCGTCCCGGGCACCGGCAAGTGGAAGATCAACGGTCGCACCCTCGAGGACTACTTCCCGAACAAGGTGCACCAGCAGGAAGTCAACGAGCCCTTCAAGGTGCTCGAGCTCGAGGGCCGCTACGACGTCATCGCCCGCATCGCGGGTGGCGGTGTCTCCGGTCAGGCCGGTGCGCTCCGTCTCGGTGTCGCCCGTGCGCTGAACGAGGCCGACGTCGACAACAACCGCGGCGCGCTCAAGAAGGCCGGCTTCCTCCGCCGCGACGACCGTGCGGTCGAGCGCAAGAAGGCCGGTCTCAAGAAGGCCCGCAAGGCCCCGCAGTACAGCAAGCGCTAAGCTTCGCTGCCTGCTCGTACGTATCGGAGCGAGCCTCCTGGCTCGCTCCCCACGTACTCCGAACGCCCCGGCGGCACGCCATTGTGCCGTCGGGGCGTTCGTTTTCTCGCAGCCGTGGGCGTATAACGGCACAAGGTGCTCAAAGGCTTGTGTGATCGGATGTTCAGGGCATCAAATGCCTGGGATGCGGGAGCCGCTCCGACATCGAACGCGGCCGCACTGCCTTTGAAACTGACGCTTCCTCAGGAGGACAAGTGGGACGACTCTTCGGCACGGACGGCGTGCGCGGTGTCGCCAACGCGGATCTGACGGCCGAGATGGCCCTCGGTCTGTCCGTGGCCGCGGCGCACGTGCTGGCCGAGGCGGGCACCTTCGAGGGTCACCGGCCGGTGGCTGTCGTGGGCCGGGACCCGCGCGCGTCCGGGGAGTTCCTGGAGGCCGCCGTGGTGGCCGGCCTGGCGAGCGCCGGCGTGGACGTGCTGAAGGTCGGCGTGCTGCCGACGCCCGCCGTGGCCTATCTCACCGGTGTGCTCGGCGCCGACCTCGGCGTGATGCTCTCCGCGAGCCACAACGCCATGCCCGACAACGGGATCAAGTTCTTCGCCCGCGGCGGCCACAAGCTCGCCGACGAGCTGGAGGACAGGATCGAGCACGTGTTCGAGGAGCACCGGCGCGGTGAGCCGTGGCAGCGGCCGACCGGGTCCGGGGTCGGACGGGTGCGCTCCTACGACGAGGGGTTCGACCGCTACGTCGCGCACCTCATCGCCGTCCTCCCGAACCGGCTCGACGGGCTGAGGATCGTCCTGGACGAGGCGCACGGTGCGGCGGCGTGGGTGTCGCCGGAGGCGTTCGCGCGGGCCGGGGCCGAGGTCGTCACGATCGGGGCCGAGCCGGACGGGCTGAACATCAACGACGGGTGCGGGTCGACGCATCTGGACAAGCTGAAGGCGGCCGTGGTCGAGCACGGGGCCGACCTCGGTATCGCGCACGACGGGGACGCGGACCGCTGCCTCGCCGTGGACCACGGTGGCGAGGAGATCGACGGGGACCAGATCCTCTCCGTGCTGGCCCTTTCCATGCGGGAGCGCGGGGTGCTGCGGTCCGACACGGTGGTCGCGACCGTGATGTCCAACCTCGGGTTCAAGCTCGCCATGGAGCGGGAGGGGATCCATCTCGTCCAGGCGGCGGTCGGTGACCGGTACGTGCTGGAGGAGATGAAGGAGCATGGGTACGCGCTGGGCGGCGAGCAGTCCGGGCACGTGATCATTCTCGATCACGCGACCACGGGTGACGGGACGCTGACCGGGCTCATGCTGGCGGCACGGGTCGCGCAGACCGGGCGGTCGCTGCGGGAGCTGGTGTCCGTGATGGAGCGGCTGCCGCAGGTGCTGATCAATGTGCCGGATGTGGACCGGTCCCGGGTCGGGGAGTCGGCGGAGCTCGCGGCCGCCGTCGCCGACGCGGAGCGGGAGCTGGGGGCGACCGGGCGGGTGCTGCTGCGGCCTTCCGGGACCGAGCCGCTGGTGCGGGTGATGGTCGAGGCGGCCGACATCGATCAGGCCCGGTCCGTCGCCGGGCGGCTGGCCGATGTGGTGAAGTCCGCGCTGGGTTAGGCGCGGAGCGGGGTGGGGGGATCTGTGGGATGCGGGCCGCGGCTTCGTCGTGGCCGGTCGCGCAGTTCCCCGCGCCCCTGAAGGCGGGCTCCCCTACTCCGCGCTGACACGTCCCCGTTGTTTCGCCCAGAGCCACTTCTGGGTCAGGAGGGTCAGTGTGCCGGCCAGGACGATGCCGAGCAGGTTCAGCAGGAGCTGTTCCGTCGAGCCCCAGGTCTGCCCGGTGTCGCCGTAGCTGAGGGCCACCGCCGCGTTGGCCGCTGCCGGGACCGTGGTGACCGAGATGGCGACGCCGACCAGGGCTCCCGACTTCGCCGAGGTGAGCGAGAGGGTGCCCGCGGCTCCGGCCAGGACGGCCACGACGAAGGAGAACCAGTCCGGGGCGTAGATGAAGCCCGTGTTCGGACGGTCCGCCTCCAGCTGCTCCTGGGTGAACAGGCCCACGGCGTCCATGAAGAGGCTGAAGCCCGCCGTCACCGCCATCGCCACCGCGAAGCCCACCAGCAGGGCGGACAGGGAACGGGCCGCCAGCCGTGGCGCGCGCTGCACGATCGCCGTGCAGACACCGGCCAGCGGTCCGAACTCCGGGCCCACCGCCATGGCCCCCACGATCAGGACCGCGTTGTCGAGGACCACACCGCAGGCCGCGATCATCGTGGCCAGCGTGATGAACGCGACGTAGGTGACGGAGAGCGTCGACTCCTCGTGGGTGGCGTCCGTGAGGTGCTCCCACAGGACCGCGTCGGCACCCTCGCCCGGGGCCTCCGCCTCGGCCTTGTCGGCCCGCAGGGACAGCGAGAGGTCGATGTTCTCCACCGCGATCGAGCCGGTCCGCTCCAGGTCCAGGTCCTGGAGCCCGGTGAGGAGTTCGTCACCGGCCTCGCGGGCGACGTCGCACAGGACGACGTCACCGGAGGGGTTCCGGGCCGTCCCCGGCAGCACCACCAGGTGGGCGGTGCCGACGGTGTTCTCGATCAGGCGGACCACGTCGTCGGTCTTCTCCGGCGGCGTGATCAGGCGCAGATGCAGCATGGCGGCAGCGTAGCCGTCACAGTTTGCGCAGGCTCAGGCGCTGCACCTTGTGGTCGGGGCCCTTGCGGACGACCAGGGTGGCCCGGCCGCGGGTGGGGGCGATGTTCTCCACCAGGTTGGGCTTGTTGATGGTGCGCCACATCGTGCGGGCGTAGTCCAGGGCCTCGTCCTCGGAGACCTGGGTGTACTTCGTGAAGTACGAGTTCGGGTCCTGGAAGGCCGTGTCGCGCAGCTTGCGGAAGCGGTTGAGGTACCAGCGCTCGATGTCCTCGGTGCGCGCGTCGACGTACACGCTGAAGTCGAAGTAGTCGGCGAGGCCGACGCGGGTGCGGCCGTCGTTGCCGGGGAGGGCGGGCTGGAGGACGTTCAGGCCCTCGACGATCAGGATGTCGGGGCGGCGCACGGTGAGCTTCTCGCCGGGGACGATGTCGTAGATCAGGTGGGAGTAGACGGGGGCGGTGACCTCGTCCTTGCCCGCCTTGATGTCGGCGACGAAGCGGGTCAGGGCGCGGCGGTCGTAGGACTCGGGGAAACCTTTCCGCGACATCAGGCCGCGGGCCTCCAGCTCCCGGGTGGGCAGGAGGAAACCGTCGGTGGTGACCAGCTCGACGCGCGGGTGCTCCGGCCAGCGGGAGAGCAGGGCCTGGAGGAGCCGGGCGACCGTGGACTTGCCGACGGCCACGGAGCCGGCGACCCCTATGACGAAGGGGGTGCCCGACTGGGAGCCCTGTTCGCCGAGGAAGGTGTTGAGCGCGCCCCGCAGGCCGTCCGTGGCGCCGATGTAGAGGTTGAGGAGCCGGGACAGCGGCAGATAGATGTCGCGGACCTCGTCGAGGTCGATGACGTCACCCAGGCCGCGCAGGCGCTCGACCTCCTCGGCGGTCAGCGGCAGCGGCGTCTTCTCACGCAGCGCGCTCCACTCGGGGCGGGTGAGGTCGACGTAGGGAGTCGCCTCCGGCCTGTGCCGGTGGGCGCTCCGGGGCATCGAGGAGACCGGAGAGATCACAGTCCATTGTTAACGGAGTTTGAACGGGATGGCGGGTGGGGTCCGTCACGTACCGGTCCATGGGTGGGCCTTCGTACCCCCGTGGGAATTTCCGAATTCGGGCACGTGAAGGCTCTTTCGGGGCGCTCGTCGGCCGTAGGCTGCCGCGCATGTGCGGAATCGTGGGATACGTGGGGTCTCAGTCGGCGCTCGAGGTCGTCATGGCCGGGCTGAAGCGACTGGAGTACCGGGGGTACGACTCGGCGGGTGTCGCCGTCCCGGCGGACGGCGGGCTCGCCGCCGCGAAGAGAGCGGGCAAGCTCGTCAATCTGGAGAAGGAGCTGAGCGAGCGGCCGTTGCCGACCGGGACGACCGGCATCGGTCACACCCGGTGGGCCACGCACGGAGGGCCGACGGACGCCAACGCGCATCCGCACCTCGACAACGCGGGTCGCGTCGCCGTCGTCCACAACGGGATCATCGAGAACTTCGCCGTGCTGCGGGCCGAGCTGGCCGAGCGGGGGCACGAGCTGCTCTCCGAGACCGACACCGAGGTGGTCGCCCATCTGCTCGCCGAGGAGTTCTCGGTGACGGCCGATCTCGCCGAGTCCATGCGGCTGGTGTGCCGGCGGCTGGAGGGGGCGTTCACGCTGGTCGCGGTGCACGCCGACGAGCCGGACGTGGTCGTCGGGGCGCGCCGGAACTCGCCGCTCGTGGTCGGTGTCGGAGAGGGCGAGGCCTTCCTCGCCTCCGACGTCGCCGCGTTCATCGCCCACACGCGGTCGGCGATCGAGCTGGGGCAGGACCAGGTCGTGGAGCTGCGGCGGGACGGGGTGACGGTCACCGGCTTCGACGGACGCCCGGCCGACGTCCGCTCGTACCACGTCGACTGGGACGCGTCGGCGGCGGAGAAGGGCGGCTACGACTACTTCATGCTCAAGGAGATCGCCGAGCAGCCCAAGGCGGTCGCCGACACCCTGCTCGGGCGGATCGACGTCTCGGGCTCGCTGACCCTGGACGAGGTGCGGATCAGCGCCTCCGAGCTGCGGAAGGTCGACAAGGTCGTCATCGTCGCCTGCGGTACGGCCTTCCACGCGGGGCTCATCGCCAAGTACGCCATCGAGCACTGGACGCGCATCCCGTGCGAGGTGGAGCTGGCGAGCGAGTTCCGCTACCGGGACCCGATCCTGGACTCGCGGTCGCTGGTCATCGCCATCTCCCAGTCCGGCGAGACCATGGACACGCTGATGGCGCTGCGGCACGCCCGGGAGCAGGGGTCGAAGGTGCTCGCCATCTGCAACACCAACGGGTCGACGATTCCGCGCGAGTCGGACGCCGTGCTGTACACGCACGCCGGGCCCGAGGTGGCGGTCGCGTCCACGAAGGCGTTCCTGACGCAGCTGGTGGCCTGCTACCTCGTCGCCCTGTATCTGGGGCAGGTGCGCGGCACCAAGTGGGGGGACGAGATCTCCGCCGTCATCCGGGACCTCGCGCGGATCTCCGGGTCGGTCGAGCGGGTGCTGGAGACCATGGAGCCGGTGCGGGAGCTGGCGCGGTCGCTGGCCGACAAGAAGACCGTGCTGTTCCTCGGCCGGCACGTGGGGTATCCGGTGGCGCTGGAGGGTGCGCTGAAGCTGAAGGAGCTGGCGTACATGCACGCGGAGGGGTTCGCCGCGGGGGAGCTGAAGCACGGGCCGATCGCGCTCATCGAGGACGATCTGCCGGTCGTCGTGGTCGTGCCGTCGCCCCGGGGGCGGTCCGTCCTGCACGACAAGATCGTGTCCAACATCCAGGAGATCCGGGCGCGGGGGGCCCGCACGATCGTGATCGCGGAGGAGGGCGACGAGGCGGTGGTGCCGTACGCCGACCATCTGGTGTGGGTGCCGGTGACGCCGACGCTGTTGCAGCCGCTGGTGGCGACGGTGCCGTTGCAGGTGTTCGCCTGCGAGCTGGCGACGGCGCGGGGCAACGAGGTGGATCAGCCCCGGAACCTGGCCAAGTCCGTGACCGTGGAGTGAGGTCCGTGACCGTGGAGTGAGGCGGGGGCCGTCCCGGCGCGGGGCGGCCCCCTTCGGTCAGCCGCGGGCGTCCCGGCGGCGCCGGTTCACCGAGCGGGCCCAGCGGATCAGCGCGAACTCCAGGACACCCATGCCGAACATGCCGTGCAGGGGAGGTATGCGGTCCTCCTCGATCCGCTCGACGATGAGGTACCCGCAGATCACCGGCCAGACGGCGGCCAGCACGCCCAGCAGGACGAGGAGCGCCGTCCAGCCCCAGGCGGCCGGTCTCACGCGCCGCTCGCGGGGCGGCTTCTCGCGCTTGCGGGGCCGGGGTATCTCGTCGTCGGCGCGGGCCGGCATCCGGACCACCGCGGCCGCCGGGACGCCGGCGTCGAGCGCCGCGATCCGCTCCGGGGTGACCCCCTTGTACAGGGTCGGTTCGACGGTGACCGAGAACCCGTCGTGGCCGGTGAGGGCGCGGGCGCCGTCGGGCCGGGTGGTCATCGCCGAGACGGCGTCGAAGCGGACGGTGACCGGGCCCCTCGGTGTCACCAGGCTCACGCCCTCGGCGCCGATCACCAGCGTGACCTCGTCGTCCTCCAGGGACACGTGGCGGGTGCCGGTGACGGCGTCCGGGGAGAACTGCGGGGCGAGGGTGAACCCCGCCCAGTCGACGCCCCGGCCGGGGACCTGGAGCAGCGCGCCGTCCCACACCTCGCGGGCGACCTCGCGCAGGTCGGCGAGGGTCACCGCGTTCAGCTCGGCCCGGTGCTGGTCGGGGCTGAGGATGCGGTGGCCGAGCAGCAGGCTCAGCGCGTAGGAGGGGAGCGAGGCGGCACCCAGGTCGGGGGTGTCGTACATCTTGAGGAGCTTGGTGCGTACGGAGTCCAGTTCGGACTGCTCGATGCGGCCCGCGCGCAGCCGGGCGAGGGTGTCGACGAAGCCGCCGATCACCGCGTCCTGCTTCTGCGGAAGGGAGTCGGCGTACGCGGTGAGGGTGGCGTGGTCGGCGTCGCGCGGGGTGTAGTCGGCCTCCGCCGTGTAGGAGAAGCCGCCCTCCTGGCGCAGGTCCTGGAAGAGTGCCCGGCCGAGGACGTCCGCGTAGACGGAGGCGGCGGTGGAGCGGCGTACGACGGAGGTGAGGACCACATGGCCGTCGTCGCCGCGGATGTAGGCGGGCGTGACGGGCAGGGCGCTGGTGGGGGCGGGGGCCGGGAAGCGGGAGCCCTCCGGGAGGGTGAGGTCGAGGCCGTCGGGGACGTGGTCGCTGGTGATCCACAGGACCGCGTTGTCCCGGGTGAAGCGGGTCTTGGCCCAGTCACGTACCTGGTCGGGGGTGAGGCCGCGGGTGCCCAGCTCGGCGTAGCTGGACAGGCCGTAGCCCTGGGCGCCGTACCGCCACAGTGGCATCTGGTGCTGGGGGCCGCTGCCCCGGCCGGCCGCCTCGGTGCGCAGGATCTCCTTCTCGGTCTCCAGGCGCTCCATCGGCAGGTCCCGCAGGCCCGCGCAGACGCTGTTGAGGTAGGAGACGACCTCCTCCTCGCCGCCGGTGACGTGGAAGAGGGTGTACGCGTTCGCCGTCGCGCCGTTGTAGTGCAGGTCGGACAGGCCGAGGCGGTGCAGGGCGAGGTGCTCGACGAGGTGGGTGATCCCGGCGGTGGCCAGGGTCTCGTCGGCGCGGCCCACACGGAAGAAGAGGCCGGCGGTGATCTCGTTGCCGGACCCGGGGGCGTAGAGGGTGGGCACGCCCTGGACGGTGGTGTGGGAGAGCAGGCCGTCGAGGGCGGCCAGGCCGTCCTGGCCGTGGAGTTCGGTGGTCACCGGTGGTCGCTCCCTCGGGTCTCCAGGGCGGAATCGCGGAACGTGAGGAAGCGGGCCCTCGGGTTGCTCACGTACTGCCACGGGAACTCGGAGGCCCGGTCGCCGAGGAAGGCGAAGTGCGGGGCCGCCAGCTCGTGGTGGCCGCCGAGGGAGAAGGCGAACGCGAACGCGCTGTGCGCGCCGACCGAGTTCCAGTCGGGTCGGTAGGAGCGGTGCAGCACGGAGACCTGGGCGGCGAAGCGCAGGTCGTCGCGGACCGGCACGCCCCGCAGATAGGCGGTGCGTTCGGAGCCGTCCAGGTCCAGCCAGTGCTCGATGTGGGCGAGGGCGACCATCGCGCCGGCGCTGGTGCCGTCCGGCGCGGACGTCGCGCACTCCCGGGCGAAGCCGTGTGCCGCGTCCCAGGAACCGCCCCACTTCGGGCACACCTGCTGGAGGAGCTGGCTCTGCGCGCGGTAGAAGTGCGGGTGGTGGGCGGAGAGCCGGTCGAAGCGGCGGCGGGCCTCGGCCTGGCCCAGCTGCAGGCCGCGCGCGGTCAGCAGCCGGGCCGTCCAGGCGGGGGCGTACGCGGGCTGCTCGGCGCAGACCTCGATCAGCAGCTGCTCGGCCTTGCGCAGCCAGGCGTGGAACTGCTCGAACTGGTCGCGCGAGACATGGTTGGCGCGGGCGCCGCTGCGGATCTCCCAGCCGATGTGGATGTACCGCTCGGCGAGCAGGGTGCGGGGCAGGGGGTCACCGGGGAGGTCGGCGGCCGCCCGCTCCAGAAACGTTTCGACGCCGTCGATGTCGGCGAGCACGGCTGAGGCGGTGGAGATCTTCTCCACCGAGTCCAGCTCCGCGAACCAGGCGCGCACGGCGGGCCAGTGGCCCGCCCGGGCCGCGCTGCGCAAGGGCACCAGCTCGGGTGTGTTGTCGAACGGATCGAAGGTCGGCCCTGCCGAGCCCATGGGTCTGCCGCCGGTACTGCTCATTCCCCCGCCCCCTGGCGCCACGTCACTGTCGTGATCAAGTTCGCCGCAGGCTAGCAGCAGGCAGTGACAACGGTGAGAGTGGTGGACCCGGTCGTAGGGTGCTCGGCATGAGCATCATCGGTGTCGGTATCGACGTGGCGGAGATCGAGCGGTTCGCGGCGTCGCTGGAACGGACCCCCGCGCTGGCCCAACGGCTGTTCGTGAAGAGCGAGTTGCTGCTGGCGAGCGGGGAGCGCAGGGGGGTCGCCTCGCTGGCGGCGCGGTTCGCCGCGAAGGAGGCGTTGGCCAAGGCGCTGGGGGCACCGGCGGGGCTGCTGTGGACCGACGCGGAGGTGTACGTGGAGGACAGCGGGCAGCCGCGGCTGCGGGTGTGCGGGACCGTGGCGGCCCGCGCGGCGGAACTGGGCGTGCAGGCCTGGCACGTGTCGCTGAGTCATGACGCGGGCGTGGCCTCGGCCGTGGTGATTGCCGAGGGATGACGGCCGGACGGTGACAGACTCGGCCGTATGCGTACCGCGTACAGCGTAGAAACTGTCAGGTCGGCCGAGCGCGCTCTCATGGCGCGGCTTCCCGAGGGGGCGTTGATGCAGCGGGCCGCGGCCGGACTCGCCGCCGCCTGCGCCGACTTGCTCGGGCGGGTGTACGGGCGGCGGGTCGTCCTGCTGGTGGGCAGCGGGGACAACGGCGGCGACGCCCTGTACGCCGGCGCCCGGCTCGCCCGGCGGGGCGCGGGCGTGACGGCCGTCCTGCTCGCGCCCGCGCGGACCCACGCCGGGGGACTGGCGGCCCTGCGGCGGGCGGGCGGGCGGTCGGTGGCGCCCGGGGACGCCGGACCCTTGATCTCGCGGGCCGACCTCGTGCTGGACGGGATCGTCGGGATCGGCGGGCGGGGCGGGCTGCGCCCGGACGCCGTCGCGCTGGCCGGCCTGGTCGCCGGGTCACGGGCGGCCGTCGTCGCCGTCGACCTGCCGAGCGGTGTGGAGGCGGACAGCGGCGAGGTGCGGGGGGCGGCCGTGCGGGCCGACCTCACCGTCACCTTCGGCGCGCACAAGCCGGGGCTGCTGATCGATCCGGCGCGGGAGTACGCCGGGTCGGTGCGGTGCGTCGACATCGGGCTGGAGCTGCCGCCGGGCGGGGCCGCGCTGGAGGCGCTGCAGCACGCGGACGTGGCCGCGCTGCTGCCGGTGCCGGGCGCGCAGAGCGACAAGTACCGGCGGGGGGTCGTGGGCATCGCCGCCGGGTCCACGCGGTATCCGGGCGCCGCCGTGCTGGCCGTCGCGGGCGCGCTGCGGGGCGGGGCGGGAGCGGTGCGGTACGTCGGTCCCGCCGGGCCGGCCGTGCTCGCCAGGTTCCCGGAGACGCTCGTCTCGGACGGGGGGCCGCTGGAGGCGGGGCGGGTGCAGGCGTGGGTGGCCGGGCCCGGGGCGGGGGACGACGCCGCCGCCGTGGCGCAGGTGCTGGGCGCGGACGTACCGGTGCTGCTCGACGCGGACGGGCTGCGGCTGGCCGACCGGGACGCGGTACGGGCCCGGACCGCGCCGACCCTGATGACCCCGCACGCCGGGGAGGCCGCCGCGCTGCTCGGGGTGGCGCGGGAGGAGGTCGAGGAGGCCCGGCTGACCTGGGTGCGTGAACTCGCCGCGCGGTACGGGGCGACCGTGCTGCTGAAGGGGTCGACCACGCTGGTCGCCGGGCCGGACGGGGGGCCCGTACGGGTGAATCCGACCGGGACGCCGTGGCTGGCCACGGCCGGGAGCGGGGACGTGCTGTCCGGGCTCGCGGGGTCGTTGCTGGCGGCGGGGCTGAGCGCGCTGGACGCGGGGAGCGTGGCGGCGTATCTGCACGGCCTGGCGGGGCGGTTCGCGGCGGACGGGGCGCCGGTGGGGGCGTACGACGTGGCCGAGGCGGTGCCGGGGGTGTGGCGGGATGTCCAGGGGTGACGGCGGCCGGAGGCGGCGCCGTGTGCTGAAAGGGTGACCCCGCCGCGCGGCATCTCCGTCGCCCCATCCCCTCACGATTTTCTGATCGCATGATCAGCAGACGTATCGCGTCCCCCGCTCTCGCCGTGCTCCTCGCCGGGACGGCGCTGCTGCCCGTCGGGACCGCTTCCGCCGCGCCCGCTTCCGCCGTGCCCGTGCCGCCCGCGCCCCGCGGTGAGCCGGTGCCGAACAGCGAGCCCGCTCCCGGCGGTGAGCCGGAGCCAGGCACCGAGTCGGCGCCCGGGACCGAGCTGGTGCCCGGGGTGCCGCCGGGGCCCCGGCAGCCCTGGCAGATCGACACCCCCGACCAGGTGCTCGCGCCGACCGTGTACCGGCCCACGGCCCAGGAGGACGCCGTAGAGCCGAGGGACGCACCGGAGGGCACCTACGACCTGGTCGAGTACGTGCCGCTCGGCGAGGCCACCGCGCGGGTGACGTGCAGCACGAGCGCCGGGCCGTACCAGCGGGCCGTCGAGCGGTGGCTGCGGCTGAAGGTGGACGGGAAGCAGTCCGCCGCCGACTGCCGGGCGATCCAGGCCTTCCAGAAGAAGGAGAAGATCAAGCCGGCGATCGGCTTCGCGGGGCCCGTCACCTGGGCGCGGATGCAACTGATCTCCGCGCGCAAGAACCCCGACGCAGGGAAGAAGTGCCCCGTGAAGGCCGCCACACGGGTCGCCTGTGTGGACCTCGACCGGCAGCTGACGTGGGTGCAGAAGGGGACGAAGGTCGTGTTCGGGCCGGTGTCCGTGCGGACCGGACGGACCGCGTACCCGACCCGCACGGGCTGGCACACCGTCTACTGGAAACACAAGAACCACACCTCGACCCTCTACAACACCCCCATGCCGTACGCCCAGTTCTTCAGCGGCGGACAGGCCTTCCACGCCGTCTACGACACGATCCACACCACCGTCGGCTCCATGGGCTGCGTCAACCTCACGGTCACGGACGCGCGCAAGCTGTGGGACATCCTGAAGAAGGGGGACCGGGTCTATGCGTGGGGGCACCGGCCCGGCACTTGAGGGGCTGTCCGACCGCTCTGAGACACTGGGCGCGATGAGTGAGACTGCCCGCCCGCCCGCCGCCCCGCCCCGCGCCCACGCCCGCGCGGAGATCGACCTGGCCGCGCTGCGGGCCAATGTGCGGACCCTGCGCGCCAAGGCGCCGGGCGCGGCGTTCATGGCCGTGGTCAAGGCCGACGGGTACGGCCACGGCGCGTTCCCGTGCGCCCGCGCGGCCGTCGAGGCCGGCGCCACCTGGGTGGGAACGGCCACGCCCGAGGAGGCGCTCGCGCTGCGCGCCCGCGGCGGACTGCCGGCGGACGTCAGGATCATGTGCTGGCTGTGGACCCCGGGCGGACCCTGGCGGGAGGCCGTCGAGGCCGACCTCGACGTGTCCCTGAGCGGGGTGTGGGCGCTGCGCGAGGCCGTCGAGGGCGCCCGCGCCGCCGGACGTCCCGCGCGCGTGCAGCTCAAGGCCGACACCGGCCTGGGGCGGGGCGGCAGCCAGCCCGCCGACTGGCCCGAGCTGGTCGCCGAGGCGCTGCGGGCCGAGCGTGACGGGCTGGTCCGGATCACCGGCCTGTGGTCGCACTTCGCCTGCGCCGACGAGCCCGGGCATCCGTCCGTCGCCGCGCAGCTCACCCGCTTCCGCGAGATGGTGGCGTACGCCGAGGAGCGGGGCGTGCGGCCCGAGGTGCGGCACATCGCCAACTCCCCGGCCATGCTCACCCTCCCGGAGACCCACTTCGACCTCGTCCGTCCGGGCGTCGCGATGTACGGC
This sequence comes from Streptomyces sp. NPDC041784, assembly GCF_055591025.1. Classification (NCBI taxonomy): domain Bacteria; kingdom Bacillati; phylum Actinomycetota; class Actinomycetes; order Kitasatosporales; family Streptomycetaceae; genus Streptomyces; species Streptomyces sp. NPDC041784. The sequence goes on along the minus strand of NZ_JBVJAB010000056.1, from coordinate 12,230 downwards.
CTCTCGCCCAGCCCGGAGGTCGGCACCTCCGCTGACCTCGGGCTGCGCCCGGTGATGACGCTGGCGACCCCGCTGGCCCTGGTCAAGCACGTCCCGGGCGGGCACGGCGTGAGCTACGGCCACCACTACGTCACCCCGGGCGAGACCACCCTCGGTCTGGTCCCGCTGGGCTACGCCGACGGTGTTCCGCGCCACGCCTCCGGGACCGGTCCGGTCCTGGTCGGCGGCAAGTGGCGGACCGCGGCCGGGCGGATCGCCATGGACCAGTTCGTCGTCGACCTCGGCGGCGACGAGCCGGAGCCGGGCGACGAGGCGATCCTCTTCGGCCCCGGCGACCGCGGCGAGCCCACGGCGGAGGACTGGGCGAAGGCGGCCGGAACCATCGGGTACGAGATCGTCACACGCATCGGCGCACGCGTTCCGCGCGTCTATGTGAACGTGTGACGAGACGGGTAGCCCATAGGCAGCACCCCGGAGCAGGACCCGGATCAGGACCCAGAGGCAGTACCCAGAGGCAGTACCCAGAGGCAGTACCCAAGAGCAGGACCCGGCGGACCAGAGGAGCGGTACGTGAGCGAGAGCAGTGCGGAGGCAGTGGCGAGCGCCGCCTCGGCGGCCGTCGTCGCCGCCTCCGCCACGGGGGCGGCCGGGGGCTGGCGCCGGGCGACCGGTATCGCCGGTGCCGCGATAGGCGTGATCGCCGCGGGCGCCGCGGCCGGGGTCGCCCTGGAGCGGATGACCGTGGGGCGGGGGATGCGGGCCAAGGCCCGGCTCGCCCTCGACTCGGCGGGCCCGTACGGCGCCCTGCGCGGCACCCCCGGCAAGGCGTACGCCGACGACGGCACCGAGCTGTACTACGAGGTCGACGACGTCGAGCCGCAGGGCGGCCCGGCCCCCCGGCGCCGTCGGCTCTTCGGCCGCAAGGCGCCGCTGCCCGTCACCGTCGTCTTCAGCCACGGCTACTGCCTCACCCAGGATTCCTGGCACTTCCAGCGGGCCGCGCTGCGCGGCGTCGTGCGGACCGTGCACTGGGACCAGCGCAGCCACGGCCGCTCCGCGCGCGGCGCGGCCCAGCTCCAGGACGGCGCGCCGGTCACCATCGACCAGCTGGGACGCGACCTGAAGGCCGTGATCGACGCGGCCGTGCCCGAGGGGCCGATCGTGCTCGTCGGGCACTCCATGGGCGGGATGACGATGATGGCGCTCGCCGCCCAGCACCCGGATCTGATCCGGGACCGGGTCGTCGCCACCGCCTTCGTCGGTACGTCGTCCGGGAGGCTCGGCGAGGTCAACTTCGGCCTGCCGGTCGCGGGCGTCAACGCGGTGCGGCGGGTGCTGCCGGGCGTGCTGAAGGCGCTCGGGCAGCAGGCGGCGCTGGTGGAGAAGGGGCGCCGGGCCACCGCCGATCTCTTCGCCGGGATCATCAAGCGGTACTCGTTCGCGTCCCGGGACGTGGATCCGGCGGTGGCGCGGTTCGCCGAGCGGATGATCGAGGGCACGCCGATCGACGTGGTCGCCGAGTTCTACCCGGCGTTCACCGACCACGACAAGACCGAGGCGCTCGCCCGCTTCACGGACCTGCCGGTGCTGGTGCTGGCCGGGATCGGCGACCTCGTCACGCCCAGCGAGCACAGCGAGGCCATCGCCGACCTGCTGCCGGAGGCCGAGCTGGTGCTGGTCCCGGACGCCGGGCACCTGGTGATGCTGGAACACCCGGAAGTGGTCACCGACCGCCTGGCCGACCTGCTCACCCGCGCGGGTGCCGTACCGGCAGGAGCTACCGTGGGTGGCTATGGAAGCACCAGCAGCACCGCACAACCCGGCTGAGACCGAGCTGACCGTCAACTCCCCCGAACAGATGCGGGAGTTGGGTCGCCGCCTGGCCAAGCTGTTGCGCGCCGGCGACCTCGTGATGCTCAGCGGGGAGCTGGGCGCGGGCAAGACGACGCTGACCCGCGGGCTGGGCGAGGGGCTCGGGGTCCGGGGTGCCGTCACCTCGCCGACCTTCGTGATCGCCCGCGTTCATCCCTCCCTGGGGGGCGGTCCGCCGCTCGTCCACGTCGACGCGTACCGCCTGGGCGGCGGGCTCGACGAGATGGAGGACCTGGACCTCGACGTGTCCCTGTCCGACTCGGTGATCGTCGTGGAGTGGGGCGAGGGGAAGGTCGAGGAGCTGACCGACGAGCGGCTCCAGGTGCGGATCCACCGGGCCGTCGGCGACACCACCGACGAGGTGCGGCAGGTGACGGTCACCGGGCTCGGCCGGCGGTGGGCGGCGGCGGACCTGAGCGTGCTGGCGGCGTAGCCGGTCCGAGCGGGCTACGGCGGAGCGCGCGCCGTGCACGTGCACCGGGAGGCGGCGGAGCCGGTTCGTGAACGTTTCCGACAAGACGTCGGCAAAATGTTGCGTTCGATGTCTTGTGCGTGGTCACATGGTACCCAGTCCTTGGTTAGGTCTACCTAACTAGGTCCCGCCCCACCCCGAGGAGGCGTCCATGTCGGCCACCGAGCCCCAGGCCCCCAAGGCCTCACCGGCCCAGTCGAGGCCGTTCGCACTCGCCGGGGTGTCCATGAGCGATCTGCTGGCCTCGTGCGCGGCCGCGCGAGCCGTCTCGACTCCGCCACGGGTGCCCGACCGCGTGGAGCGGCGGTCCGTCGCGCACCCCAAGGCCGCCTGACCCCTGCCCTGCGTCCGCCGCCTCGCCTGCGCCTGCTCTAGCGGATCACGACGACCGGCTCGCCGATCGTCGCGAACTCCCACATCGCCTTGCCGTTCTCGCGGGACGTGCGGATGCCGCCCGTGCGCCGGCCCGGGTCGGGCTCCGGCGTGGAGCCGTCCATCGCCGCGCTGAAGCCGATGGTCACGCCCTTGGCGGTGGCGAAGCGGACGACGTGCTCGACGGGCGTGCCGTCCGTTCCGGTGGCCGTGTTCGAGCGGGAGGTGACGGCGTACACGCCCGGCGGCGGGTCGATCGTGCCGGGGGTCACCGTGAAGGTGCGTTCGACCTGGTCGCCCGCGGTGACCAGCCAGACCCGGTCGTCGTCCACCGAGTACACGACCCGCTCGCCGGTGCCGGAGCCGTCCGGGAGCGCCGCGGGGTGCTTCTTGTCGCGCGGGGCCTTGGTCGCCGTCGGGGACGGGGCGGCGGCCTGCGGCCTGCCGAGGCCCTCGGGCACATGGGCGGACGCCTGGTAGGCGAGGAACCCGACCGTGGCGACGGCCGCCGCGGTGAGCCCGGCGACGACCGTCGCGCTGCTGCCTGCCACCGTGACCACCTCATCGTCCTCGTCGTCGAAATCGCCGAAACCATCAAATCCGTCGAAACTGCTGAAACCGCCGACATCGTCGTATGTCGAAATCGCCGTATTTCGTGCTTCTGTCGCGCTTCTGTGGATTTCGGTCCCGCTCCGCGGTGACGTTAGCAGCCGTCGCGGCCCCGACCGGGACATCCGACACAGGCGCCGAGGAGCCGTAGGCTGTTGGCGTGCTCTTGCTCGCTCTGGATACCGCCACCCCCGCCGTCACCGTCGCCCTGCACGACGGCACGGACGTCATCGCCTCCTCGAGCCAGGTGGACGCCCGCCGGCACGGCGAGCTGCTGCTGCCGGCCGTCGACCGGCTGCTCGCCGAGGCGGGGCGCGCGCTGGACGCCGTCACCGCGATCGTCGTCGGCACCGGGCCCGGCCCCTACACCGGGCTGCGTGTCGGACTGATGACCGCCGACACCTTCGGGCTCGCGCTCGGCGTGCCGGTGCACGGTCTGTGCACGCTCGACGGCCTCGCGTACGCCTCCGACCTTCAGGCTCCGTTCGTCGTGGCGACCGACGCCCGCCGCAAGGAGGTCTACTGGGCGCGCTACGACGACTCCCGCACCAGAGTCTCCGGCCCGGCCGTGGACCGGCCCGCGGACATCGCGGAGCAGGTGGCCGGGCTGCCGGCCGTCGGCGCGGGCGCGCTGCTGTACCCGGACACCTTCCCGAACGCGCACGAACCCGAGCACGTCTCCGCCGCCGCCCTCGCCTCGCTCGCCGCCGAGCGGCTGGCCCGGGGCGAGGAGCTGCCGGCGCCGCGCCCGCTGTACCTGCGCCGGCCGGACGCCCAGGTCCCCAAGAACTACAAGGTGGTCACCCCGAAGTGACCGAACCCCGCATTCCCGTGCTGCGCGAGATGCGCTGGTGGGACATCGAACCCGTGCTCGAACTGGAGAAGGACCTCTTCCCCGAGGACGCCTGGTCGCGGGGCATGTTCTGGTCCGACCTGGCCCATGCCCGCGGCGCCGAGGCGACCCGGCGGTACCTCGTCGCGACCGAGGGCGAGCGGATCGTCGGCTACGCGGGGCTGGCCGCCGCCGGGGACATCGCCGACGTCCAGACGATCGCCGTCGCCCGCGACCACTGGGGCACCGGCCTCGGCGGCAGGCTGCTGACCGAGCTGCTGCGGGCCGCGACCTCCTTCGAGTGCGCCGAAGTGATGCTGGAGTGCCGGGTCGACAACGTCCGGGCCCAGAAGCTCTACGAACGCTTCGGCTTCGAGCCGATCGGCTTCCGGCGCGGCTACTACCAGCCGGGGAACGTGGACGCGCTGGTGATGCGCCGCACCGACCCATCGACATCAGTACAAGGAACCGAGACCCATGGCTGACGAACCCCTCGTCCTCGGCATCGAGACCTCCTGCGACGAGACCGGCGTCGGCATCGTCCGGGGCCACACCCTGCTGGCGGACGCCGTCGCCTCCAGCGTCGACGAGCACGCCCGCTTCGGCGGGGTCGTCCCGGAGGTCGCCTCCCGGGCCCATCTGGAGGCGATGGTCCCGACCATCGACCGGGCGCTGAAGGAGGCGGGCGTCTCGGCGAAGGACCTCGACGGCATCGCGGTCACGGCCGGCCCCGGGCTGGCCGGCGCGCTGCTGGTCGGCGTCTCGGCGGCGAAGGCGTACGCCTACGCCCTCGGCAAGCCCCTCTACGGCGTCAACCACCTCGCCTCCCACATCTGCGTCGACCAGCTGGAGCACGGCGCGCTGCCGGAGCCGACGATGGCGCTGCTGGTGTCCGGCGGCCACTCCTCGCTGCTGCTGTCCTCGGACATCACCTCGGACGTCCGCCCGATGGGCTCGACCATCGACGACGCGGCGGGCGAGGCCTTCGACAAGATCGCCCGGGTGCTGAACCTGGGCTTCCCCGGCGGACCGGTCATCGACCGCTACGCCCGCGAGGGCGACCCGCGGGCCATCGCCTTCCCGCGCGGCCTCACCGGCCCGCGCGACCCGGCGTACGACTTCTCCTTCTCCGGTCTGAAGACCTCCGTCGCCCGCTGGATCGAGGCGAAGCGGGCCGCGGGCGAGGAAGTCCCGGTGCGGGACGTGGCGGCCTCCTTCCAGGAGGCGGTCGTGGACGTCCTGACCCGCAAGGCCGTACGGGCCTGCAAGGACGAGGGCGTCGACCACCTGATGATCGGCGGCGGGGTGGCCGCGAACTCCCGGCTGCGCGCCCTGGCCCAGGAGCGCTGCGAGGCCGCGGGCATCCGGCTGCGCGTCCCGCGCCCCAAGCTGTGCACCGACAACGGCGCGATGGTCGCGGCCCTGGGCGCGGAGATGGTGGCGCGCAACCGTGCGGCGTCGAGCTGGGACCTCTCGGCGGACTCCTCCCTGCCGGTGACGGACCCGCACGTGCCCGGGCACCACCACGACCATGTGCACGAGGTCAGCAAGGAGAACCTCTACTCGTGACCGTCGCGCTGATGTGGGAGGCCCGTGCGGTCCCCGGGCGGGGCGAGGAACTGCTGGTCTGGGCACGGACACGGCGGCTCGCCGGGCGGCCCCTGCGCAGGGAGACCTTCCGCGCGCCCCAGGACCGGGTCCTGGTCATCACCTGGTGGGACGCGCCGTACGACGCCGACCTCCCCGAACTCCCGGAGCCGGACGGGGAGTTGGTGAGCCGTGCGGTGCACCGCTGGCGGTTCGAGTCCGTGGCGGACCCGGACTGGTCCAGGACCGGTCCAGGACCGGTGCAGGACTAGTCCCTACTGCGGCTGTGGGCCGGACAGGGCCCACACCGACGTCACCAGGGTCGCCCCGCACAGGGTGAAGCCGACCGTGCCGATCAGGGTGGCGCCGGTGAGGACGAGGCCCGTGGCGGCGCCCAGGGCGGTGCCGGCCACGGCGGTCCAGGCCCCTCGCCGCCAGGAGGAGACGCGGCGCAGGGCGATGCCCGGCGGGAGGACGAACGCGTCCCGCAGGTCGGCGCGGACGGCCTCGTCGGGGAACACATCGGCCGGGCGGCGGCGCCGGAGCCGGCCCAGGGGGACCAGCCGGGTCCCGTCGGGGAGGGTGACGACGGCCGGGCGGCGGGACCGGTGGTGCACGCCCACCGGCGTTCCGGCGGCGGTCTCCTCCAGCGCGGGGTGCCACATGACCCGCTGCCAGTGCGTGGCGCCGTCCGGTGCCGTCAGCTCCAGCCAGGTCGTCGCCGGCCCGCGCCAGGCCGCCGCCCGGCGGCTGCCCCGGCGGACCCGGGCCGTCATCGGGCGGCCGGGGCGGCGGGCCGTGAGCTGGAAGCGCAGGCCGCGCCAGACCCAGACCCCGGCCATCGGCAGGGCGAACGCCCCGGCCAGGAAGACCGGGACGATCAGGTCGTCCTCGGCCGCCGTCTCGTCCGGGTCGGCCGGGAAGCCCTCCGAGCCGCCGGGGGCGTACCGCACGGGGAAGCCGGCGCCCTCGGTGTAGCGGTCGGTGTCGTAGACGCCGAAGCGCTGGACGTGCGTTCGGCCCTCGGCGTCCGTCCAGCGCACCCGGACGTCGTCCTCCTCGCCGATGCCGTCCGCCACGACGACTCCGGAGGCGGTGGCCGTGGCGCGGTCGAGGGCGTCGTAGCGGCGTTCGAGGTGGATTCCGAGCCAGGCGGCGAACAGGGCGAAGCCGGTGAGGGTGACGGCCACGCCGAGGAGACCCACGCGCAGGGCCGGGCCGGGGCGCTTCATACGGCGGTCTCCTTCGGTCCGGTGGACGCCAGCAGCGCGCGCAGCGGGCCCGGGTCCCCGCTGTCCACCGCCGCGCCGGCCATCTCGTGCACGTCGACGACCCGGCCGCCGTCGGGCGCGGTGAGCACGGTGTCGATCCAGCGGCCGGCGGGGGTCCAGCCGGCCGTGAGCAGTGCCCCGGCGAGGGTCCGGCCGACGGCGGAGGTGAGGACGGTGCGGGCCAGCGGCGTGCGGACGGGGGCCGGGGCCCAGCGCAGGGACGGTTCCAGGCGGCGGGCCAGAGCGGTCCAGGTGCCGTCGGCGACCGTGTCCAGGGCGGCGGAAACCGCCTCGGCGGGCGTGTCCCGGCCAGTGGCCCGGTGCAGCAGCACGGACGCGGTGTCGTCGTCGCCCAGCTCCCGCAGCCGGTCGTCCGTCAGCTCCAGGAGGCGGACCGGGCGCACCTCCTCGTCGTCGAACTCCTCCTCCCCGTGGGTCAGCACGCGGCGGCACCACCGCTCGACTTCGGCGCCCGTACGCAGGGGGACCGGCGCGGTGCCGTACGGCGTCCCCGTGCGCTCCGGCAGTGCGGCCAGGCGCTCCTCCAGGGGCGGGTGGTCGGCCGTGGCGTACGGGTCCAGGGCTTCCTCCTCGGCGACGGCGCGCGCGGCGCGGCGGGCCACGTGCGGGTCGCTCAGAGCGGTGTCGAGGGCGTCGTAGAAGTCCTCGGGGTAGGCGTCGTCCTCGGCCAGGCCGGCGAGCCAGGACTCGCCGAGGCCTTCGTGGACGGCGTGCAGCAGGACGGTCCGGTGCAGGGCCTCGGCGGTGGCCTCGGTGCCCGCGATCCGCACGGCGTCGGCGTCGGCCGCCGTCTCCGCCCGCCACATGAGCGGCTGCGAGGCGCGCAGCAGCGGTCCGGCCAGGGGCGCGGTGGGGCGGAAGCGGCTTTCGAGGCCGTCCGCGGCGCGGGCGCGGGCGTAGCGCAGCAGGCCGGCGCGGCGGTCGCCCACATGCCGCTCGTGCGCCAGCTCGTGGGCGACGACGGACGCCAGCTGGGCCTCGGTGAGACCGCGCAGCAGCGGCAGGCCCAGCAGGAGGACCCGCACGCCCGCCCCGGAGACCCGGGCGCGGCCCAGGGAGGCTTGGACGTCCGGCACGATCCGGACGAGCAGCGGCCGGTCGAAGCCGAGCCGGTCGGCGACGTCCCGGACCAGCGCGGCCAGTTCCGGCTCGTCGTCGGGGCGCACCGCCCGGCCCGGCAGCGGTTCATCGTCGCCGAAGGCCCCGGACAGCCGGCCCGCCACGATCAGGACGGGGACCAGTGCCGCCCAGGGCGGGCCCCAGAGCAGACACGCGAGGACCAGCGCCGTCCCGACGACGGCCGTCGGCAGCAGGGCGACCGCCAGCAGGGCGGCGCCCAGCAGCCACTCCCCGGCTCTGCGGTCCTGGCCTCTGCGGTCCTGGTCTCTCCAGTCCTGGTCTCTCCGGTCCTGGTCTCTCCGGTCCTGGGCGCTGCGGTCGTGGACCGAGCGGTCTTCGGGTATCGGGGTGTCCATCGCGTTCCCGTCGCGTGCGTGCCTGGAATGCGCCGGTGTGCGCGTCGGCGGATTCTGACACAGGGACACCGCCTCGCCGCACCTCAGTCCCGCCGCACCCGCACCTCGCAGTGCAGCCGCCGTCCCGCCCCCGCCTCCCGGGCCGCTCCCGTGAGCCGGATCCGGGCCACCTCCCGCACGTCCGCGCTGGACGCTCCCAGCCGCAGCTCCAGCGCGCCCGGTTCGACCACCCGCCGGCCCGCGCGGTCGGTGAACGCCGACAGGTCGGCGTGGAAGCCGAAGGTCACCCGGGCCGACTCGCCGGCGGCCAGGTCGAGGCGCCGGTAGCCGATCAGCCGGACGTCGGGGCGGGTCACGCTCGCCACCGGGTCGTGCAGATACAGCTGGACGACCTCCGTGCCGGCCCGCTCCCCGGTGTTGCGGACGGTCACGGACACGTCGTACGAGCCGTCCGTGCCGATCTCCGCGTCGGGCCCCGCGAAGTGCTCCCACACGAAGTCCGTGTACGAGCGGCCGTGGCCGAAGGGGTACAGCGGGGTCGGGTCCAGGTTGCTGACCTCGCCCGCGAGGCCCAGTGGCGGCTGGAGGTACGTCCAGGGCTGGCCGCCCGGCAGGCGCGGCACGCTCACCGGGAGGCGGCCCGAGGGGTTCACCCGGCCCGACAGCACTCCCGCGACCGCCGGACCGCCCTCCTCCCCGGGGAAGAACGCCTGGACGACGGCCGCCAGCCGCCCCTGCCAGCGGCCCAGCGCGTACGGCCGCCCGGTGAGCAGCACCAGCACCACCGGGACGCCCGTCGCGACCAGCGCGTCCAGCAGCTCGCCCTGGACGCCCGGCAGGCTCAGGTCGGCCACGTCGCAGCCCTCGCCGGAGGTGCCCCGCCCGAACAGGCCCGCCCGGTCGCCGAGGACGGCCACGCAGACGTCCGCCTCCGAGGCCCGCGCGATCGCCTCGGTGAACCCGGACGGATCGCGGTCGGAGACGGGGCAGCCCTGGGTGAACGACACCTTCGCGTCCGGGAGTTCGGCCCGCAGCGACTCCAGGAGCGTCGGGATCCCGATGCCCGGCTCCACTCCGGGGTGGTGGGTGAGGACATGGGCCGGGAAGGAGTAGCAGCCCAGCATCGCCAGCGCGTCCGCCGCCCGCGGGCCGACCACCGCGATCCGGGTGTCGGGGGCGAGCGGCAGCAGGCCGGCCGGGTTGTCCAGCAGGACCACCGACTCCTCCGCGAGCCGCCGGGCCAGGTCGCGGTTGGCCGCCGAGTCGAGGTCGACGGACTCCGGGCCCGGCCGCTGCCAGTCCTCGTCGAGCAGGCCCAGCTCGCACTTCTGGAGCAGGACGCGGTGGGCGGCGCGGTCGACCAGCGCCTCCGGGATCTCGCCCGCTCGGACGGCGGCCACCAGTTCCTCGCCGTAGTACTTCACCGTGGGCAGCTCGACATCGATGCCGGCCTCCAGCGCGAGACGGGCCGCCTCGGCCGGGGTGCCGGCCACCCGGTGCAGGGTCTGGAGGAAGCCGATGCCGAAGTAGTCGGCGACCACCGTGCCCGTGAAGCCCCACTCCTCGCGCAGCAGCCGGGTCAGCAGCTCGGGGTCGGCGGAGGCGGGCACGCCGTCCCGTTCCGTGTAGGCGGCCATCACCGAGCGGGCGCCGCCGTCGCGCAGCGCCATCTCGAAGGGGGGCAGGGTGACGTCCGCGAACTCGCGCGTTCCCGCCCGGACCGGCGCCAGGTTGCGGGCGCCCGCCGAGGACGCGTACCCGGCGAAGTGCTTGAGGGTGGCGACGATCCCCGCCGACTCCAGACCGCGGACATAGGCCGCGCCGACCGTGCCGACCAGGTACGGGTCCTCGCCGATCGTCTCCTCGACCCGTCCCCAGCGCGGGTCGCGGACGACGTCCAGGACGGGGGCCAGGCCCTGGTGGACGCCGACCGCGCGCAGGTCGCGGCCGATGTGCCGGGCCATCTCCTCCACCAGCGGCGGGTCGAAGGACGCGCCCCAGGACAGCGGGACCGGGTAGGCGGTGGCGCGCCAGGCGGTGAAGCCGGCCAGGCACTCCTCGTGGGCGACCGCCGGGACGCCGAAGCGGCCGGCGTCGGCGATCCGGCGCTGGGCACGGGCCAGGGCGCGGGCGCCGAGCGTCGGGTCCACGGGGGCGGTGCCGAAGGAGCGGGTCAGCTGGCCCAGCCCCCGGGTGATCAGCTCGTCCCAGTCGTCGGCATGGTCGGCGGTCATGTCGTGCTGGTGCGGGGCGACTCCGTCGCCGTCCGTCGCGGCGCCGACCCAGACGCCGTACAGCTGGGCGGTCTTCTCCTCCAGGGTCATCCGGGCGAGGAGGTCGGCGGCGCGGGCGGTGGCGGGCAGGGCGCGGTCACGCCAGGGGGCGGTGGTCATGAAACTCCTGTCCCGGGGGATCCTGTCCCGAAGGATTCGAATGTTTCGTAACACACTTCGAATGTTCCGGGAACCTATGGCGCCGCACGGGGTTCGTCAAGAGGCCGCGCGAGGATACGATCGCCGCCATGACACCCTCGGAGCCCGCTGAGACGCGGACGGAAGACCGGTCGGCAGTGCCCGGCGGCGGCCGGTCGGCAGCGCGTACGGCCGGCCGGTCCGCGCAGACCGCGACCCTCGCGGAGATCGCCCGCGAGGCCGGCGTCTCGGCGCCGACTGTTTCGAAGGTCCTCAACGGCCGCGCCGACGTCGCCCCCGCGACCCGCACCCGGGTCGAGGAGCTGCTGCGCGCCCACGGCTACCGGCGCCGGCGCGCCGAGGCGACCCGGTCGCCGCTGATCGACCTGGTCTTCCACGAGCTGGAGAGCGCGTGGGCGATGGAGGTCATCCGGGGAGTGGAGAACGTGGCGCGGGACGCCGGGCTGAGCGTGGTGCTGAGCGAGAGCGCCGGGCGGCTCACCCCCGGGCGGACCTGGGCCGACCAGGTCGCCGCCCGCCGGCCGCACGGCGTGGTGCTCGTCCTGTCCGGGCTCGACGAGTCCCAGCGGGCGCTGCTGACCAGCCGGTCCATCCCGTTCGTGGTGATGGACCCGGCCGGTGACCCGGGCGCCGACGTGCCGTCGATCGGGGCCACCAACTGGCAGGGCGGGCTGGCCGCCACCCGGCATCTGGTCGAGCTGGGGCACCGGCGGATCGGGGCGATCAGCGGACCGCCGCAGATGATGTGCAGCCGGGCCCGGATCGACGGCTACCGGGCCGCGCTGGAGACCGCCGGGCTGCCCGTGGACCCCGGGATGATCATGACCGGCGACTTCCACCACGAGACCGGCTACCGGCTGGGCCGCGAGCTGCTCGGCCGCCCGGACCGGCCGACCGCCGTCTTCGCCGGCAATGACCTCCAGGCGCTCGGCTGCTACGAGGCCGCCCGTGAACTGGGGCTGCGCATCCCGGAGGACGTGAGCGTGGTCGGCTTCGACGATCTGCCGGTGGCCCGCTGGGTGGGCCCGCCGCTGACGACCGTACGGCAGCCGCTGACGGAGATGGCCGAGGCGGCGGCCCGGCTGGTCCTCGAACTCGGCCGGTCCCCGTCCGAGGAGACGCCGACGGCCACCCGGGTGGAACTGGCGACGAGTCTGGTGGTGCGGACGAGCACGGGGGCGCCGCCCACTTCCTAGGTGTATTGACCCGCAGCGTTGTTCACACGGCTGATCGGTGGCTGGCCGCCGAGTGCGGTGTGGCAGCGATGGTAGTTGTAGGTGTGCAGGA
>NZ_JBVJAB010000055.1:0-30502 GCF_055591025.1 Streptomyces sp. NPDC041784 | reverse complement strand
ACCAAGCAGAGCCGCCTCCACAGACCCACCAGCAACACTCCGAGAGACAGAATGAACCAACTCAAAGCACAGCATTCAAGATGAAAACGACCTCTCAGTGAGTGTTTTTGAACTCTGGCCGTGAGGTGCCTACCGCTGGATGATCTGGTTCGTGGCGGATGGCGGGACGGCTCGGCGGTACTGCCGGGAGTGCGGTGATCCGTTGCCGGTGTCGATGGCAGCGGAGGCAGTGTTCTGCTCGGGCCGGTGCAGGTCACGACGGTGGCGGAGGCTGCGGCGGACCCGGCAGCGAGTGATCGCGATGCAGCGGGGCGAGTTTGCGGTGTGCCCGGTGTGCGGTCGTTCGTGGACGGTGGGGGTGGAACGCTCGGCATCGGCTGTGTACTGCTCGGACCGTTGCCGGGTGCGGGCCTGCCGTCATCGGCAGGCGTCGCGGAACGGCGTTACGGAAACAGTGTAGGCGAACGCCTCGGTGTCACCACCAACACGCCTTGTTTTGCAGGCGAGGTGATGTCGAATGGCGGGTGCTTCGAGCGCCCCCGGTTCACGCTCTGCCTCCGCGTGTCGCACCCGCGCCACCGTGAGTGATGACCGGGGCCGGCTGTCTTCTCGGCCGCGCGTGGGTGACCGGGCCGGACCCGGGACAAGGCGGTGGCCATCATGACCGAGCGGATCGGGAACATCACCCGGCAGCGTTACGAACAGCTCGTCACCCAGGCCAGGGACCTGATTGCGCAGGTCGCTCGCGCCCAGTTCTCCTTAGGCGACATGGCGCTGGAGATCGAGCCCATGAGGGCGGTGGGCGGGTCGATGCCCAACGGCACGGAGGACCTGTTCACCGTGACGGAGTCGCTGCAGATGTTCGCCGACGACATCGGGGTGGAGCGCCGGACGGTGGAGGACTGGCGATACACCGCCAATCGGTGGCCGAAGGAGAGGCGCAAGGAGGGCGTGTCGTTCACGGTCCACCGCATCCTGGCCTCGGTCGTCGACGAGGACGAGCGGTGGGCGGCGATCGAGGACGCCCCGTTCAACCCACGTACCGGGGCCCGGCAGTGGACGCCGGACGGCGCGAAGCGGGTCGTCGGCCAGCGAGTTGAACGTCCCGTGACGGTCGACGAGAAGGTCCAGGCCGTTGCCGACCTGACCCGCGACGACGAGGTGGCCGCCCAGGTGGCATCCGATCTGTTCAAGCGACCGGAGGTCACCGAGCACGTCACGCCGGCGGAGAGGATGCGGGTCGTCACCGAGCTGACAAGGGATGACAGCGTCGCTCTGGAGGTGACCACCAGTCTGCTGCGCAGGCCGGCGGTGGCCCGGACGGTGATGCGTGACGACACGGCCCGCATGCTGGTCAACCGGGCCCAGTTCGACAACTCAGAGGAAACGCGTGAGCGGATCAGGGAGACCACCCCGGCCGTCCGCAAGATCGAGCACACCATCGAGTACCTCGACCTGGTCGGCTCTTGCCACAGCTTCGTGGCCACCCTCGGCCGGCTGGTTCCCCAGCTGCGCGGGCAGGAGTTCACCGACGACGAGCGCGAGACCGTCCGTCGGCAGATCGGCCGGGTCCGTGCGGCGGCGGACTGGCTCGAAGGCGCCCTCGACAATGGCGAGTTCACCCTCGACGAGCAGCTGACCCAGCTCCTCAAGGGCGAGTAGGCGATGGCCCGTCGCACGTCGACAATGGCGCGAAGTGGCGCGCTCTGCCCTCCGACTTCCCTCCGTGGGAGACGGTTTACGGGTTTTTCGCCCGATGGAACCGCCGAGGCGTGGTCACCTACATCCGTGACTAGCTCCGACGCCGTCTCCGCACCGGCCTGGGACGATGCCCCTACCCTGTCACGCTGATCATCGACTCGCAGTCCGTCAAGGGTGCCTCCACGGTGAGCCGGGTGACCCGCGGCTTCGATCCCGCGAAACTGATCAACGGGCGGAAGAGACACGTCGCGATCGACACGCAGGGCTTCCCCGTGATGATCATGGTGACGCCCGCCGACATGCAGGACCGCGACGCCGCCCGCGAACTGCTCTGGCGCCTTCGCCTCACGCACCCGCAGATCACCCAGGTCTGGGCCGACTCCGCCTACGCCGGCCAGCTCGTCAACTGGGCCGAGGACTTCCTTCACATCACCCTCAAGACCGTCTCCCGCCCCAAAGGCGCCAAAGGCTTCGTCGTCCTTCCGCGCCGCTGGCGCGTCGAGCGCACACTGGGATGGATCATGAACGCCCGCCGCAACGCGCGGGACTACGAACGTCTTCCCCAGCACAGCGAAGCCCACCTGAACTGGTCGCTCATCACCATCATGAGCAGGAGGCTGACACGCAAGGGCCACACCAGCGGCTGGGAGAAGAAGACGGGCCCGATGCGGAAACCCTGACTGACCACTCTCACCCAGCCGCGCACCTCGCGAGAAATGGACGGATGACCGGCAAGGTGAGATCGATTCGCAGGAAAGTGTCGAAGTGCCCGCAGTCAGGCAGTTCAACGAAGGTGGCGCCTGAGATCTGATCAGCGGTGTCCTGGATCGCCTTGAGCTGGGGGTCACGGTCCCCCGCGAGCAGAAGTACGGGCACTGGTGTCTGAGCGAGCTCGCCTAGGACGCCGTCGCGGCTGGCGAGGGCGACGGTCAACGCTGCCAGAGCATGCGGATCGGCCGTCAGCATCGCTGCACGCATCCATGCTGGGAGCGAGCCCTGACGCTCCAGCACGTCGATGAACGGCGCGGTCCCCTGAACGCGGAACAGCTCGGCTTCCCGCTCAACCTCGCCGGGAGCGGCGATGACGCGGTCGGCATGGGCTCCGCCAACGATCAGTCCGGTCAGCCGTTCGGGATGGCGAGCCAGCAGGTTGAGGCCGACGATGCCGCCCATCGATGCTCCCCAGAACGCCGCCCGCGACATGTTCAGCTCGTCGAGTACGGCAGTGACGTCCTCGACTTGACGGTCGATCCGGTAACTGTCCACGTCGTGGGGTGCATCGCTTCCACCGTGACCACGGGCATCGATAAGGACAAGGCGATGACTGCTGGCGAGGGCGTCGACATAGCCGGCCGACCGCCACGTGGTGCGGTCTCCGAAAAATCCGTGCAGCAGCACCAGCGGCAGTCCGCTGCCCACGGTCTCGAAGACGATCTTTACTCCGTCGCCGCCGGTGACCTGCATGGCTACTCGACCTCCGACGCAATAGGAGTTGCCTGGTGGAAGTACAGGTGCCAGCCCGTCTCCGTCAGCCGCCACAAGGAACTTCGCCAGGCCCGACGCCCCTGGTTCTCGGCGAAGTACGTCAGATGAACGACGCCGGGAGCCAGAACCACCCCGGACATCTCGCTGACCTGCACGGCCGAACTCCCAGACGCGGGGCATGGGTTGATCTCTGAGCTCTTCGAGAATGATCGGTCAAGTGTGGCCGTCAGGAGCGGGGCGATTCCTTCTCGTGCGGGCCTGACCTGCACATTACCTTAAGATCATCCGATCTTTAACTAGGATGGCTGAAAGGTTCCCCTGTGTACCACTCCGCGCCGGTCCCCCCGGTCCCTGGTGGGCGAAGACCTCGCCCGGAAGCAACGAGCCCTGGCGGCTGCCCTGTTGGCCGCTCTCGTGTGCACCTCGCTGCCCCTGCTGAACGAAATCGCGTCCGCCGAGGACGACGTCCCGGCCGCCGATACCCCGGCGGTGCAACAGGCGACCAGTGCCCGCACCGAGATAGTCTCCGAGCGCACCGACTCGACCACCACCTGGGCCAACGCCGACGGGACGACCACCGTCGAGGCGTACACAGGCCCGATCCGGGTCAAGCAGTCTGACGGCGGCTGGCGGCCTGTCGACACCACCCTCGTGGCCGAGGACGGTGTGGTGCGGCCGAAGACCGCGGCTGCGGACATCACTTTCTCCGGTGGCGGCTCGGGCGAACCGCTGGCCGAGGTATCCCGGGGTGGTCGTACCCTCGGCCTCGACTGGTCCGGCAAGCTGCCCGAGCCGCGTCTGGACGGTCCAACCGCCGTGTACCCCGGTGCCGTCGAGGGCGGTGACCTCGTAGTGACCGCCCTCAAGGAGGGTTTCTCCCATTCTGTCGTTCTTCACGAGCGCCCTGACGGCCCGGTCAGCTACCGGCTGCCCATCTCAGCCGACGGCCTGACTCTCCACGAGACCGCCGACGAACGGCTGCGCTGGAGCGACAGCAGCGGCCGCACGGTGGCCACCGCGCCCCTGCCGGTTATGTGGGGCTCCGGTGAGAAGCGCGCCTCCGGTGAGCCCGAGCACCTCGCGGCCATCGACGTCACGATCGAGCAGGACGCGCACAACGGCGACCAAGTCCTGGTCCTGAAGCCCGACGAGGAGTTCCTCGCCGACCCCGAGCTGGAGTACCCGGTCACCATCGACCCGACCGATTCCCTGCTCGGCCCGGTGACCGACACCTGGGTCCAGTACGACGACTACCTCACCTCGCAGCGCGGTTCGACCGAACTGAAGGCCGGTACCTACAACGGCACCGAGAAGGCCCGCTCGTACCTGAAGTTCGACGTGGCGAAGTATGCGGGCAAGCACGTCCTGGACACCGACCTGCGGCTTTACTCGTACTACTCGTCCACGTGCAGCACCAGCGGCTCCGGCAATCAGGTACGCCGTATCACCGCGGCCTGGGACCCGTCGGCCATCACGTGGGCCGAGCAGCCGACGACCACCTCGACCGGTGCCGTGACCTCCACCGCAGCCAAGGGTTACAGCGCTAGCTGCCCAGCCGGGCATGTCTCCTGGGACATCGACGGGATCGTTCAGGCTTGGGCCGACGGCCAGCCGAACTATGGCGTGCGGATCGCGGCTGTCGACGAGACAGACCCGCTGACCTGGCGCCGCTACCACTCGGCGAACCAGACGGACGGCTCGCACAATGCCGCCTACGAGCCTTCCCTGACGGTCACCTACAACTCCAAGCCCGGTACCGCGACGGCCGTCTCTCCGCTGTCCGGCACCTACACCGCGGACGCCACGCCGACTCTGTCCGCCAAGGCCACCGACGCCGACGGCCAGCAGGTCACGCTGACCTTCGAGGTCTGGGCGGCGAACGGCACCACATCTCTGCAGTCCGGCACGTCCGCCTCGGTGGCCTCCGGGGCGGTGGCGACACGCACGGCCGGCACCCTGGCTCCAGGTGACTACAAGTGGCGGGCCAGGGCCTCCGACGGCACCGACACCGGGGCCTGGTCGGCGTGGCAGACATTCACCGTCGACACCACCGTTCCGTCCACGCCCGCCATCACCTCCACCAGCCATCCCTCCGCGTCGGCCTGGTACAACGCCACCACCTTCACGGGCACACTCGCCGCGACCGATGCCTCCGGTGTGACCGGATACGCCGTCAAAATCGACCAGAGCCCGACGACCGCCGCCGGAACCACCGTCGCGCAGACGACGGACAGCGTGAACTCGTCCGGGCGCACCGACGGCACCTGGTGGGTGCACGCGGCCGCCCAGGACAAGGCGGGGCTGTGGTCCCCAACCGTGCACCGTGGCTTCAACGTCGACGCCACCGCCCCGGGCGCGCCCGGCGGTCTGGTCTCCTCCACGCACCCCGTGTCGAGCAGCGCGTACGCCGATCGCACCGCGTCGTTCAGCTGGGCGTCCCCCGCCGACCTGTCCGGTGTCGCCGGTTACGTGGTCAGCGTGGACCGTGTCGCGGACACCGTGCCGGCCACCACCGGCACCGTGCAGACGTCGGCGGAGTTCACCACCACCGTCGACGCGGACGGCATCTGGTATCTGCATGTGCGGGCCAAGGACGAGGCGGGCAACTGGTCGTCCACCGCCGCGCATCTGCCGTTCCGGGTCGACATGACGCTGCCGCCGAGCCCGGCGATCAGCTCGTCCACACACCCGGACCAGACGAGCGCGTACAAGAGCGGCTCCTTCAGCGCGACCTGGACCGCACCCTCCGGTGCCTCCGCGGGATACAGCATCGTCGTCGACGGCACCGCCGACACCGTGCCCGACAGCACGGCCGAGACGACGAGCACCTCGTACACCACGACCCGCACCGAGGACACCTGGTACCTGCACGTACGCGGCATCGACGGTGACGGCACAGGTGGGGCGACCTCGCACTACCGGTTCACCATCGACACCACCGCGCCCGGCGCCCCGGCCGTGACCTCCGTGGCCTACCCGCCGGACGCCTGGGCCGGCGGAGCAGAGATGACCGGGATGTTCACCCTGACGCCCGATGGCACCGACACCCGCAGCTTGACGTACTCGGTAGACGGCGGCACCGCGCACACCGTCGCCACCAACGGCGGCCCGGTGGCGCTGCCGATCACCCCGGCCACCGACGGCAGCCACCAGCTCACCGTCACCGCCACCGACCGCGCCGGCAACGACTCGGCCGAGACCGAGCGCGCCTTCCACGTCGGACGAGCTGCCGTGACCGCGCCCGCCAACGGCGAGGTGCTCATCGGCTCGGTCGACCTCGCGGTCAGCGCCCCGGCCTCGCTGACGGACGTCACCTTCCTCCACCGGGCAGCTTCCGCCGACCCGTGGCAGGTCATCCCGGCCTCCCAGGTCACCCGTGCCGACGGCACTGCCGTCGCCTGGCCGGTGCCGCTCACCGGCGGCTCGGCGCCGAAGCTGCTGTGGGACACCTCCTCCCTGTCCGGCAGCGGCGACCGGCAGATCGGCGCCCGATTCGGCGGCGCGTACGCCCCGCCGGAAGCCGAAACGGTCTCGGCAGTCGTCGACCGCGTCGAGGTCATCGAGGGCGGCCAGGGCGACGACATGCCGGAGTCGGAACCCGCCCTGGCCTACGCCCTGGAGCAGGCCGAGGCCCGTGCAGCGGAGAGCCCCGACGCCTTCGCCCCGCCCTACGTCGACCCATCGACGGGTGAACTGGTCGCGCCGGTCGTGGAGCCGGCCTCGGCCGACGAGGCGTCCGCCCCGATCCAGGTGACTCAGGCCCCCGCCGACGAGGGCAGCGGAATGCCCGCCGAGGACACGGCGGACGACACCAAGCCCGACACCGTGACCACCGAGGCGCAGACTCCGGCGCCGCCCGCCGACGGGTCCGTGGAGACCACCGGCGAGGAGTCGTTCGCGATGCCCGAGGACACCACGGAGATCACTCCCGCGCCTGACGGGCCGACCGTCACCGAGCAGGTCGCCCCACGCACCGAAGTGGTGGAGCACAGCGTCACCGCGCTGGAGTCCATACGCGACGAGGTCCTCCAGTTGTCGGAGGCGGAACTGCCAGGCGTGGGCGGACTGCGCGTCGCGTCCGTGGACGCCACGGAGAACCGTGTCGTCGTGGGGACCGAGACTGCTGCCCCGGCGCTGATCACGGCCCTGGGCGAACGCTACGGCACCGACACCGTGGCCGTGCAGGTCACACCCGGGGCCGACGCGCTGGAACCCCAGGCGACCCACTACAACGACACCTCGCCCTACTACGGCGGGGCGCGCATCTACTCGCAGGTGACCAACACCTCGGCGAAGTGGTGCACGGCGGGATTCCCCTGGAAGTACAACGGCAAGTGGTACATGGTGACCGCGGGCCACTGCACCTCCGGCAACGGGGCCATCCTGAACCCCCGCCAAACCGACTACATCGGCCCCGTCGTCCGCGACAACTGGAAAAACGGGTACGGCTCGGTGAAGCTCTCCGGCCAGAGCTACTACTCAGGCGACCTGGCGTTGTACCGGATCAACAGTGACGACAGCTTCGCGACGGCCCGGATCTACAAGGGCGACAAGGACTCCAGCTCGTCCCGGCCCGTCGTGGACTACTGGCGGCGCTGGGCGCAAGAGGGTGACCCCGTCTGCACGGGCGGCATGATGACCGGCGAGCAGTGCGGCTGGAAGGTGACCGACACCCAGGTGACCATCGACTACTCCGGCGGTACGACGGGCAAGAACATGGTCGTCGCCAAGAAAACATCCGGATCCTGCACCATCAACGGTGACTCCGGCGGTCCGGTGTACACCATCGACAGCGCGGGACGGGCCCGCGCCAAGGGCATCATCTCCGGCGGCGGTGGCGGCGGCAGCGACGAACGCGGCGGGACGTTCGACCCCTGCTGGCTATATTTCACTGACATCGGGCTGGCCAACAGGGCCTTCCCCGGCACGGTAGCGAGGTACTGACATGCGCCGAGCCCTTCTCACCATGCTGCTGGCGGCGTCCCTGACCGGATGCTCGCTCCTCGGCCAGGACACGTCGTGTCCCCAGGCCGACGCGGACTCGCAGGTCTCCGTCGTGTGGCGGCCCGCCGACTTCGGCGGCCGAGACGCGGTGAGGATCCGGCTGTGCGTGGACGGCACATGCAAGGAGCGGACATCGGGCAGTCCCAACGACCCGTTCGCCACGATGCTGGTCCGACTCCGCGACGACATCGGTGCGTCCACCGTGCCGGTGCGGGTCACAGTGACGTCCCTGAAGAGCGGTGACACGGTCGTCGAGGACAGCACCCGGGCCAAGCTGACGGAGCAGCACCCCAACGGCACGTCCTGCTCACCCACTGTCTGGACAGCGACGCTCCGCGCCCACCCCGACAAGGGCCTCACCTCACCCAAGGGCATGAAACTTCAGCAGTGATCCCCTTATGCAAGCGCGCGTCCCCTGGGTACCCCCAGGGGACGCGCGCTTCGCGCTGGATGTCGTCGGGATCACAGGGCAATTCCGCAATGTCGCGCTTGTCGGCGGCGGTAGCAGTCACCAGGCCAGCGTAGCCACGCTGCCAGCGAGCCGAGTCCGGACGAGCGGCCCTCCGAGGCCGTCGTCCTGGATCTTATGCAGCGATCGCGGGATCACGAATCCGCAGTCCCGCGCAGCGCGCCACCCCGGGAACGGAAAGTCACCCCGGCATCCGCCAGGAGACGGTGCACACCGCCGTAGGACCGGCCGGTCTCCTCGGCGAGCTGGGTCAGGGCGAGCGGTACGGCCAGGGTGGCCAGGCCGCGGCTGTCGCGGAGCAGGGTGGTGAGCGGTGTCTGCATCGGTGTCAGTTCTCGCGGAGTTTGATCAGGAGCTCGTCGATCTCACGCTCGCGGGCCGGGTCGATCAGGGCGCGGGCGTTCATCCAGTCGTCATTGAAGACGGTGTCCATGTACTTCTCGCCTCCGTCGTTGATCAGCGCGACCATAGTGGTGCCCGGTGCGAGGGAGGACATCCGGGTGGCTTCGATCACTTCTTGCGACAGCGTTTGTTAACGAGTTTTGGTTCTGGCTCGCTTTCCGTGACGCGGTCACACACTGGTCAGTGACGTCGGCCACTGAGATGATCACTGCTCATCCATAGCTGAGGAGTCGGGGCCCCAGATGAATAGCTGGTCGCCAGAGGTAGATGAGGTGTTGGAGGCGTCGGGATGGACGCCTGGACGGAAGGTAGACACGGTCCGCTGGCGATCCATGTTCGAAGCGGTCGGCCTCTCCATGCACGACGCTGCGGAAGCCTTCCTGCAAGAGTTCGGCGGTCTGACTGTTAACGTCAGCGGACCAGGGATCAGCTGTGCACGCACGCCGTTCGAGCTGGACCCCGAGCTGGCCTGGGGCGAGGATGACCGATTCACGGAGTGGGGCGAAGTGATCGGGCGCCATCTCTACCCGCTCGGCGAGCTGGACCACGGCCGGTTCTTCCTGGGCATCGATGAAGTAGGCGTGATCTATCTCGTCGAGACCTGGGTTGCCAGCTTCGGACCGATGCCTCACGCCATGGAGGACTTGGTTCTCGGCGTGGCTCCTCGCCGAATCGATGAGGGGTACGAGCCAGCGGGACAGCCGTCCTGACGCGTCTGTCACCTGTAGAGCAGTACTCGCTTCCGGAGGAGCAGGAATCCGGCTCGCCCGAACATCTGCCGTTTGAGCAAGTTGATCCGGTTGACGTGCCCCTCTACGACGCCCGAGTTCCAGGGCAGGGTGAGACCGGCGATGACAGCGTCACGGTCTCGGTCGATACCAGCGGCGAGGGTGTGGAGGCCGGGCAGGTTGTCGTTGCGGACGGCGTCGAGCCACTCGGGCAGCCGCTCGCCTTGCCGTTCGGTGAGGATCTCGGCGAAGGACCGGACATGTCCGGTGAGTGCATCCAGTTCGGGGCAGTGGACCAGGACGGCCTTGAGGCGGAGCTGTTCCGCCTCGGTGAGGGTGTCGGGGTGGCGGAGGATCCAGCCAGCGACCGTGCGAGGTGAAGGCGGCGGTGCAGTGACCGGATCTGTCGAGAGACGCTTGGCGCGGAAGTAGGCGCGAACTCGCTGGTAACTGCCCTTGTAGCCGAGCGGCACGATCTCCTCCCACGCCTTCCAGGCGTTGGTACAGCCTTGGTTCCAACGATCGTCCAGGTAGGGCTTGTACTCATCGAGTACGGAAAGGGCGCCCCTGCCATTGGCCGCGGAAAAGGTCCTCGGGCGCGGTGGCGTCGGCGAGGAGCTTGACGGTGCGGTACGTCATACCGAGTTGGCGTTGGATCGCGCGGCGGCTGTGACCAGCGGCGAGCAGCGCGTGGACGGCCGCATGGTTGGACCGAGTCCGGTCGGCGAACCGGTGGCCGGTGGGCCACGGGGAGCCAGAGCTGTCCGTGAGGGCATCGGGCTCCTCAACCGGGAGGGGTGGTGCGGGCGCCGTACCCCGTAGGCATGCCCGGTGATCGGCGACGCATCGTTCAGCGGCCTCGCCGAGGTTGTGCCAAAGATGCCACCGGTCAGCAACCTGGACGGCCTGAGGAGCCCCGGCCGTGGCACCTTCCGCGAAGAACGGAGCTCGATCCCGGCAGACGACCTCGATTCCTGGGCGCTTCGCCAGCCACTTGGCCAGGGTGGACGCCTCCCGGTCGGGCAACAGGTCAACCGGCCGTCGCGTCTCGACATCGACCAGAACTGTCCCGTAGACGCGGCCCCTGCGCATGGCGTACTCATCGACACCGATCACCCGCGGGGCCGGCGTCTCCGGGTCAGGTAACGCGTCGAGTAACCGCAGCACCGCACTGCGGCTGACGGACACTCCGAAGACCCGTGCCATTCGTACGCCGGCCCGCCCGGCGAGGGCGAGACCGACCGCGGCAAGCGTCGAACGCAAGCGCTCGGTCCACCTGCTGTGCCGCCGGGTCAGCCCTGACATCTGCTCGACGAACGTCCGCCGTCCGCATGAATCGTCCGGACAGAAGAACCTGCGGACCCGAAGGCAGAGGACCACCCGCCGTCGCGCACTGGGTACGTCGGCGGGAAACCGCAGGTAGGAGCTGTGTATTCGGGTCGATCGGCTCCCACAGTCAGGACACGCTGCCCCAGCCGCCGTACTTCGGGCCCAGATATTTATCGCCTCGTCGTTCACGTCCACCGACAGCACCGCCACGTCCGCGATGGACGGGAACAGCAGCTCCTCCAGCCGGAGCAACGTCTCTTCCACGACGCCGCACTGTCGACCACACCAAGATCGGCACTGGTCATTTTCAGGCAGGTTCCCGAAGGCCGATCCGAGCATCAGTCGTCACTCAGCGTGCGCGCTTCACGGAAAGCGTGCCAGAACCCGAGTTTTGACAGCATCGTCCGGTCGGGGGCTTCGCGGTCTTCTGCTGCGGTCGCACGGCCCGGGAGTCAGCGACGGCCGCGGGAGTCGTAGACCGCGAGTGACAGGTCCTTCACCGCAGCTCGGGCCCGTTCGGCGTCCAGGCCGTCGTCAAGGGCCTCCAACGCGGCGGCCGCCGACACCCGAACGGAACGGGGCAGGCCGTCATAGGCGGAGAGCCGGTAAGCGACGGTGCGACGGGCATCCTGTTCCTCATCGCTCGCCCCGTCAGAGGTCAGCGGGAAGACCGCAGCCTCGTACATCGCGATGCTCAAGAGCACCGTGTCGGCGATCCCTTCCGCATAGCCGTCGCCGCTGACGGCCTGGACGGAAGTCACCACGGGGCGGGGGCGGGCAAGCATTCCGAATCCCGCGCCCAGGCCGGTGGTAGTCGCGCCCACCACGGCGCCCATCCATCCGTCCAGGACGAAGCCGAAGCAGGCTCCGCTGCTCACCACGCACACCAGCAAGGCGACGGTCATCACGTACACACGGGTGCCGAGCGGGAACGTCATGGCCAGCAGTATGAGCCACTCGGGTGGCGGACAGGCCAGGTGGAAGGGATGGGACGTGACATGGACGCTGCCGGAGCCAATGCTGACCACGCCAGTGCCCAGGCCCGATCTGCCGCCGGGCTTTGCCGGAGAGCCGAAGTGGGATGGGTTCCGGGCGTTTGTCTCCGTGGATGCGGGCCGGGCGGTCCTGCGCTCCAGACGCGGCACCGAGATGGGTCTGGCGTTTCCGGAGGTCGTGGCCGGGGCCGTGCAGCTGCCGGACGCGACCGCACTGGACGGAGTTATGCGACCTGTGCAGGTGTCTCAGCCCAAGGGTGTCTCAGGCGGCGCACCTCCGTAGACGAGGCACGTTTGTCCCTTGTCATCCAATCGAGTCGTTTGACAGCGAACCCAGTCGTTTCGGCTTCTTTGACAGTGAACTTAGTCGTGTGAGGTGAGCGATCCAGTAGTCGTCAATGAGACGGGGGTTGCTGGTTACGGACCGGTGTTCCGAGTCTGCGCTATTGGGGGAGGGTGACCAGGATGCGGCCGTGGCCACCGCCGGTGTCGACGTGGTCGTGGGCCTTGGTGATTTGGTCCAGCGGGTAGCGGTCGCGGACGTCGACGGTGAGGGCGCCGACGGCGGCGGAGGAGGTGAGGTCGCGGGCGGCCTGGCGCTTGGCCTCGGCGGGGAAGTCGTCGCTGCCGAGCAGCCGCAGGGTGACGTTGTTGAACAGCAGGGGCCAGAAGGGGATTTCGGTGCGGTCCGCGCGGGTGGCGTAGGCGGCGATGACGGCCCCCTGGGCGGCGACGGCGTTGTCGAGATCGGCGTTGTCAGACAGCGCGACCTCGATGATCCGGTCGACGCCCCGCAGCGCGTACGAGCGGATGGCAGCGGCGGGCTCGCCAGTGTCCAGGGCGATGGCGTGGGCGACGGCCGGGTCGACGCGGTCGAGGTCCGCGGTGCGGCGGACGGTGGCGATCACGGTGGCGCCGGCCCAGTGGGCGAGCTGGGCGGCCAGGGAGCCGACGCCGCCGAGGACTCCGTGGACCAGGACCAGTTGGCCGTCGACCGGGCCGTCGGCGAAGACGGTGCGGTGGGCGGTGATGCCGGGGATGCCGAGGCTCGCGCCCAGCTCGTCACTGAGGTGGTCGGGCAGGGGTGGGGCTTGGTGGTCGGGTACGACGGTGTACTGGGCGGCGGTGCCGAAGGGGCGGTAGGACTGGGCGCCGTGTACCCAGACCCGTTGTCCGACGCGGTGGACGTCGACTCCGGCGCCCACGGCGTCGATGACTCCGGCGGCGTCGCTGTGCGGGATCACCCGTGGGAAGGGCATGGACGAGCCGAGCCAGCCGCGCCGTTTCTTGGTGTCGCCGGGGTTGACGCCCGAGACGGTGACGCGGACGCGGACCTCGCCGGGGCCGGGGACGGGATCAGGGAGTTCACCGACGTGCAGGACATCGGCGGCGGGTCCCTGGTCGTCGTACCAGGATGCAAGCATGGGGGTACCTCCGTGGACAGTCAGCTCGCGGGAGCGGCGGGCGCATGCGGATCGCTGTCGGTGTATCCGGTGTCGAATACGGGCGGTTCCTCCCCGAGGGTCTCGCGCAGCCAGGTCCGTTCGGCGCGGCTGGTGGCGCGGGCGGTGAGCAGCATGCCCCGCCGGTAGGGGTCGGCGATCTCCTCGGCACGCAGGGGCCGCTCGTTGTCGTAGAAGAAACTCGCCGGTTCTTCCAGGAACTCCAGCCGTCTGCGCAGCACCGCGTGCTGTTCGGCCACGTCGGGCAGGTGAGAGAGGAATGCCAGGACGACGTAGAACCGGGTGAAGTCGGTGATCTCGTGGTCGGCGGGCTTTCGTAGACGCTGAAGCATTTCGGCCCGCCCGGCCGCAGCCAGGTTGAGCACGTACCGGGCCGCCCCTGCGGCCGGGTCGGCGCGCCGCTCGATCAAGCCCGCCCTGGTCAGGCGATTGATCGCCGGATACAGGCTGCCGTCACTGACCGGCCGCGTGTAACCGGTCAGCTGTGAGACGCGGCGGCGCAGCTCGTGTCCAGGCAGGGGTCCCTCGGCGAGGAAGCCGAGTATCGCGAGTTCCAGCATGAGTCCATCTTCGCACGCGAACATCGAATCGATGTGAGCATCGATTCGATGTTACGCTCCCAGGTATCCGCCCAAACGTCTCTGGAGAGGCACAGCAAGATGCCATCGCAGTCCACCGAGTCAGTGATGAACCGTTTCGTCGAGTTCATCAACACGGGCAACGAGGATCTCGCCCGCGAGGTCATTTCTCCGGACGCGGTGTTCCACGCGCCAAGCCACCCGGAACCACTGCGAGGGCCCGATGGATACATGGAAGTCATCGGGATGATGCGCGGCGCCTTCCCCGACGTCCAGTGGACGCTGGAGGAGACGGTCGCCGAAGGCGACACTGTGGCCGCGCCGTTCACCATGCGGGGAACCCACGACGGTGAATTCTTCGGGATCCCGGCGAGCGGCAGCAAGATCTCGGTGCAGGCCATGAACTTCTACTACCTGGCCGACGGCCGGATCGTCGGCGAACGGGGCCAGCCCGATCTCCTCGGGGTGATGCAGCAGATCGGTGCCGTACCGGCGCCGTGAACCTCGCAGCGCCGCGTGAGCCCGCTATCGCGCGGAACTACCGTTGCCGGGAGGTACGTCGCCCCGGCAAAAGGGGAAGGCCCACACCGGCCCGCGGGCGGCCGACGCAGGTTCACTGCAAGAGGTTGGCCTTCCACATGACGTTCCTTGCCATCCAACCCAGTCGGCGCAGGCGGCCAGGGGGTCCGGGCCGAAAGAAGCGTCACGCGACTGCGTTGACAGCGAAGTTAGTCCGCGCAGGTCAGCGACTTCGACCCGACTAACTTCGCTGTCAAAGGACAACGTTCGTCGCCGATGACTCGAGGACGTGTCTGAGCAGCGGCACAGCGAAGGCCGTCTAGACCGCAAAGGCTTGTTCGCAAAGAAGTCTTCGCGAACAAGCCTTTGCGGTCTAGAGTGCGCGGTATGACTGACCCAAAAGTGAGGCCGGACGGCCCCCAAACCGAAGCTGACTCGGTTGTTCTGGATGCCAAGGGGCTGCGAGCCCTCGCGCATCCGGTGCGCGTGCAGTTGGTTGGGTTGTTGCGGAAGTACGGCCCGTCGACAGCGACCCGCCTCGCGGAGCGGCTGGGTGTGAACTCCGGTACGGCCAGTTACCACCTCCGGCAGCTCGGCGCGGCCGGTTTCGTCGAGGAGGACACCGAACGCGGCAACGCGCGAGAGCGCTGGTGGCGCTCGGTGCACCGGACAACCTGGTTCAACGATCCGGAGCTGGCGGAGCGGGAGCCCGAGGCCACACTGGCCTACCTGCAGTCCGTCGCCGCCATCTACACCCTGCGCACGCAGCAGACCCTGAGCGGGCTTCAGACGATGCCACGCGCATGGCGAAACACCTTCGATATGAGCGACTGGGCCCTGCGGCTCACGCCCGAGGAAGCCGCCGCCCTGTACCGGGAGTTGGCGGAAGTCATTGCGCGCTACCGGCGAGACGCGCCGGAGATGGCGGCGAGTGCCCCGGACGGAGCCGAACGGGTCGCTGTGATCACGCAGATCCTGCCCGAACGGGATGCGCCTGCCGCGTCGCCGCTCCCTTCCGGCCCTCAGGAAGAGGAAGGAAGCCCGACGTCATGACCAACGACGCCTCGGAGACTGGCGGCATACCCGGCAAGAGGTCCTTACGCCCGCTGGGCGGGGTGCTGGCGGCCATGGTTGTGTCGCTGACCGGCACGCGGATCTCCGTTGTGGCACTGCCCTGGTTCGTCCTGGTCACGACCGGCAGTGCCACCCAGACCGGACTGGTCGCCTTCTGCGAGATGGCGCCCTACGTGGTGGTCAAGGCGTTCACCGGGCCTCTGGTGGACCGGATCGGCCCGCGGGCCGTTTCCTGTACCACCGATCTGGCCAGCGCGACCGCCGCCGCCGCGGTCCCCCTGCTCCACACCCTGGACCTGCTGTCCTTTCCCCTTCTGCTGGTTCTGGTCGCCCTGATCGGCGCGGCCCGGGGACCTGGCGACCTGGCCAAGGAGGTGATGGTCCCGGAGGCGGCTGAGCGCGGCCGGGTGCCGCTGGAGCGGGCCACCGGTCTGGCCGGTGTTATCGAGCGGCTCGCCTCTACCATCGGCCTGGCGGTCGGCGGATCCCTGGTGGCGCTGCTCGGTCCCCTGACCGGACTCGCTGTCAACGCGGGCTGCTTCGCCCTCGGATCGGTGATCATCAAACTCGCGCTGCCTCGCGGCATGGGGCACGCGGTCGAGGAGGCCCCCTCGCCGGCGGGGGAAACGGAACCGGGCTACTGGCGGCGGTTCGGCGAGGGATTCACCTTCCTGCGCGGCGAGCCGCTGCTGCTCACCGTCATCGTCATGGTCGGCATCACCAACCTGCTGGACGCGGCGATCACCTCGGTGCTCGTACCCGTCTGGGCCAGGGAGTCCGGCAACGGGCCGACCGCGATCGGCCTGATGGGCAGCGTGATGGGGGCCGCGGGGGTCGGCGGGAGCCTGATCGCCTCGGTGGTCGCGCACAGGCTGCGGCGGCGGGTGGTGGTTCTCACCGGATTCCTGCTGGCCGGGGCACCGAGGTTCCTGATCCTCGCCTTCGATGCCCCGTTGGGGGTGGTACTGGCCGTCTTCGCGGTCAGTGGGTTCGGTGCCGGCTTCGTCAACCCAGTGCTGGGGGCCGTCCTCGTCGAGCGGGTGCCGCGCCGGATGCTGGGCCGGGTCAACGCGCTCGGTGACTCGCTGGCCTGGGCCGGCATCCCTCTCGGCGGGCTACTCGCCGGGGCGGCGGTGACCGCTGTCGGACTCGTGCCGGTGCTGCTCGCCTGCGGCGCCGCGTACTTCCTCACCACGAATCTGGCTGGACTGCGGCCGGAATGGCGCGAGATAGACCGTACGCGTGGGCGCGGCGTCCTGAAGCCGCACTCCGAGGACGAAGCCTCACAAGACAGCGCGAATATAGCGACATGACCCTCCCGGAGGGAGGGTGTACGACATCGATCTTCACCTGCGCCTCGAGAAACCTGCGTTCCCCGCCGAGATGTTCTCCGCCCGGAAGTAGCCCTGATCGACCTGGACCAAGCGGTGAAGCCCTCCTTGTGGTAGCCAGTCGGTACCCCGTCTCAACGCAGCACTGTTTTCCCTGGCCAAAGGCATAGGGGCACCTCCCCGCCAGAGAGGAGGCGCGACAGTCCTTCCGACGGCAGCATTCAACGCGTCACAGGGAGGGAGGCCACGGTGCCGCCCTGGCGGAGAGCTTCGCGCAGGGTGGCGTTCTCTGCTTCGAGTTCGGCGTTCCGCAGGCTCAGCGTCTGGATGTGGTTGGCGTAGGCGGCGATGGTGGCGCGTGCCTCCCGCTGCTCGGCCGCGTGTTGGGAGCGCAGCGTGCGGTCCGCCTTCTTGAGGCGGGCGATCTCCGCCGTCAGGGTGTCGGTCTGCGGTCGGGGCGCGTCCGGTGTCCGGAGCAGTCCGGTGATGATCTTCGCCAGGGGTGAGCGGTAGTAGGTGGCGCGCGAAATACCCGCTTCCGTGCACAGCGTGGAGACAGTCAGGGTGCCGCTGGTGTGTTCGGGGTTGCCGGTCACGATCCGCTCGAAGGCGTGTACGACAGCCTGGTCGGTGCCCGGCCGTACCGGAATGCCAGCGTGTTCAAGGGCGTGCCGCAGCCGCAGTGCGGCGGGGTCATTCATGCGTCGGGGCTTTCGGTGGAGGTGAGTTCTGCGATGGCATGGTCGAGTTCGGCGATGTGGGTGGTCAGCGCGGCGGTCTGGAGGCGGGACAGTCCGGTCGGGGCGTCGAGCGGGCGCTGTGCCTGGGCGCGGGCGGTGGTCAGGCGGGGCAGGTGGACGCTGGAGCGGCGGGCATTGGGACAGGTCAGGCACATGGTCAGCAGCGGCAGGGGCCGGCCGGTGTGCTGGGCCCGCTTCGCGCAGAGGGCGGTGGATGGCTGGTAGAAGCAGTCGTTGAGGACGCCGGGGTGAAGGGTCTTCGTCAGGTGCTGGAGCATGGTGCGCAGCCGGGCGGGGCTGGCAGTGATGCCGGGCAGGTCGCCCAGCTCCCGGCGGATCCGGGCGAACTCGGCGTTCACGCGGTCGGCGGCGCCTCCGCTGGTGCGGTGGCCGTCGTTCCAGTCGCGGTACAGGTCCTCGACGTAGTCCAGCTGGGCGATGGCGCGTTCGGCGGCGACCTCGGCAGCAAACCCGGAAGCCGAGGTACCCGCGTAGCCTTCGAACAGGGCGAGTTCGGCGTGCTGGTACTGCCGGGCGCCGGCGACGACGCCGAACGGCTGGTGCGCGATGTGCCAGGCGAGGGTGCGGCGGAACTGCCGGGTGCTCAGCCGCCATGGCATGGGTTCCTCCTGCCCTTCCTCACCCTCCGGTTCATCGTGAGCGGGCGTGTCGTTATCCGGCGCCGGTGTGGCCGTGTGGAGCGGCACGTAGGGGGCGTCCGGGGTGCTGAACAGCTCGTTGAGGTGGTCACGGAAGTCGTTCAGGCGCCTGTTGACCGAGCCGAACAGGACAAGGCTGTTGCTGGTCATGCCCTTGTGGCCGAACAGGTGGGTCGGGTCGTCGTTGACGGCGGTGAGCAGCGTGACGGCCTGGTGGACGATGTCGAGCACGACCCATTCGGCTTCCTCGCCGGTGAGCTTGCGGCCCTTGAGGACCCTGCCGCGCAGTTTGTGGCGGATACGGCTATCCGGACCGTTCTCTGTGAAGGCGCAGTCGGGGGCCAGTTCCCGGACTTCGGCGTCCCTCATTCCGGACAGGTAAGCGATCACGATCCAGCAGGCCGTGCGCATGTGGACCAGCTCGGTGGCCAGTTCCAGCGGGCCAAGGCCCGACCGCCAAGGGCGTCCGCTGCTGGGCCAGATCGACAGCGCGGTCCGCAGGCCGCCGGCCTGGTAGCCGAGCTCGGCGGCTGCCTCGGTGAGGTAGCGGCGGACCTCTGCGGAGGCGGACACTCCAGTCATGCGTGCGACGAGCGCGGCGTTGGGTGCCTGCAGCACTCCGTTGATCAT
This sequence comes from Streptomyces sp. NPDC041784, assembly GCF_055591025.1. Classification (NCBI taxonomy): domain Bacteria; kingdom Bacillati; phylum Actinomycetota; class Actinomycetes; order Kitasatosporales; family Streptomycetaceae; genus Streptomyces; species Streptomyces sp. NPDC041784. The sequence goes on along the minus strand of NZ_JBVJAB010000055.1, from coordinate 11,395 downwards.
GGGGACGCTCGGGCGGCGTGGGGCCTGGCGTTTGGGCAGGGCGGGAACTCCGCGGCCGGTGGCACGCAACTCGTCCACATACGCCTCGATCCGGGCCCGGGCGGAGCCGTTGCCGCGGAAGGGACGCGGTGTCTGGTGGGCGGCGGTCAGTTCGGCGTTTTCGCGCTGAGCTGCCAGGATGTCGGGTCCGGCGGTGGTGACGTAGAAGACGGCGCCTTTCACGAGTGGAGCGATGATCTCCTCTGGGATGCGCTCGGTGGTGTTCTCCGCGTCGCGGACCACTCCGGCCACCGCGTGCCCGGACCGGCCGGGCCAGGGGTTGATCAGCAGCCGGTCGGCGGTCAGGAACGGGCCATGCGCGAACAGGTGCTTCACGGCGGTCACCCGTAGTGCCGCCTCCTCCGCCGAGACGGTCTGCCAGCACTCCAGTGCGGCCTGCAGGTGATCCGGGGTCACGTCAACAAGTCGGCGGGCGCCGACCGCTTGAAAGGTGGCGATGACGGTCCGAGCCTTTTGGAAGGCCCCGAAGATTCCGGTGAGCTTCATCGGGCCTCGCCGGACCAGGGAGGCGTTGCCGCGCCGTAGACGGGAGTACAGGTATTCCCGCAGCACCAGGGCAGTGACCGGGTCATCGACCGATGTGAACACGATCGTACGCTCGCTGTTGCTGCGCGGCAGGAACGGACCCATGTCCCAGACCGGGTCGGCGAAGCGAGGCCCCGGCCCCGGATGACCCGCGGCGGCCAGCACATGGTCGGGCAGCACGGGCGCGTCGTTGGGGACAAGCCCAGGTCCTGTCGGCAGTGTGAGCGTTCATGCACTTCCCCATCGGAGGCACCTTCAGCTCCACGTAATTCCCCAGTTGGTTGCGGCCGGTGACGGGCCGCCCGACTGCTGAGTGTGGGTCTGGACAGTGCCCTCAAGGGCGCCTTCGGCGGCGCTTCGCGCTGGGCATTCGCCCACCCTTGACCGCCCTGACCAGCCCTAATGATCGGCGGCTATCAGGCGGCCCGGAAACCCTGGCGGCCGTGGGGAACGAGGAGCAGCTCCGGCGCCCGCATGGGGACGAAGGCGTCGGCGCCGCGATGTCCTTGGCCCATTCCGTGAAGTTCCGGCTGGGGAATTACGCGACGTTCCACACCTCGAGGCCGCATTGTCGGGCAGAACAAACGCAAAAACGGCAGGGAGCGAGAGGCGGCGAAACGCGAGGTTCAGGCACGCACGGCCCGCTTCGCCGGCGATCCCGCGTCCTTGGGCCCGTGGGTGCAAGGCGAAACCAAGGTCGACTCCGTATTGGGGCCGATTCCGCAGTCCCACCCGGCCGAGAAACGCGTGCGTTGCGGCATCCCTGACCGCAAAGTCGCCATAGCCGTGTCTGGCCCAGTGGGCGACGTGATCGTCGCACATGGCCTCGGCCGCAGACCGACTGTCCGCCCGGCCGGTCGCCAGCCATCGCATGACGCTGTCCTGACTGACCACAGCTTCGAAGAGTTCTTCGCTCGGCAGCACCCGGCTGGCAAACGATCGCACCATCACATCCATCGGGAACAGCCGACAGACCTGCACCAGGCATGGGCATGACTGGCCCTACGCCAGTTACAACCGGGCTGCGCGATGTCCCCTCGCGAAGGGCGCCCCAACGCGACCGCCACCGACTGAGGACGTGTGGGTCAGCCACACTGCAGGCCCGCAGGTATGCCTCCACACAGGCCCACGACGGCAGCGTGCAGCCGTTGGCCGCTTTCGACAGTGCGGGCGCCGAGTAGTGTGTCTTCCTCGCCATCTGTCGGTAGGTCGGCTGACCGGCTGCTCGGCGTAGCGCCCGTAGGTCCAAAGCAAAGCGGGCAAGATCGCTGCTGCCCTGGTTGATGGGTTGCTCGCGGCGCCCCATCTCGGTTCACTGCGGGTGGCTCGGGTCACCCTCGGCCAGCGAAGGCGATACGTCCGTCGCTTCCTGCACCGGAGAGTTCGCCAGAACTCGGCGCGTTACCTCTCCGGCAAGGCCGACTGCGGTGGTGCCGGCCAGGATCGCCAGCGTTGTCTCATTCAGCAACGCTGCACTCAGCGAGAACCCCATCAGCATCAGCATCAGGGACACAATCAGCACTACGGCGGAGACTCCTGGTGGCCTGCCCTGGCGGCGAGGGGCACCATTGCCGCCGGATGGAGACATAGTGGTCACGTTCCGACCTCTCTTGCCCGGTTCGCCGTTCCACGGCGAACCGAACCCGGGATCTGGGTCATGAAGGCGCAGCCCACGGTCCTAGCAGGTCCGCCGAGTAGCCGCTCGACGGGAAGACCGCGTGCCCTTGCCAGTCTCGAGGTCCCTGCGACGTTCAGGGTAAGGGAATTGGTTCCGGAAGTACTCGGCATCAATCCCGGGCATTCCTGCCGACTTTGAGGGTTTTCACGGATCGTCTGGGCGGCCCAGACGCACAGACTGTGAGAGCGGACGGCCACAGCTGCCGCCCGCCGACCGAACCGACCTTCCTGGATCTGGGTGGTCTTCGGAAAAGTGGGGGTCTTCCGTAGCCGTGGAAGACCCCCACAAACTCTCAGCGGTTGACGGTGTGCTGGGTGGGCGTGAAGCCGCGGCCTGGCGGACCTCGCAGAAACGAAGCCAGCAAGGTCATTTCGAGTCCGCCTGCTCTGACGTGAACTGTGCCCTAAGGCTTGTCCCGTAATCGCTGGTCACCGTTGTGAAACGCCCTCATGCCGGCTTGAGGGCAGCGGGGTCGTCACTGGGTCTCGATGCACAGGTCCCGGATGTACCAGTCGAGACATGTCCCGTTCTCGCCGTGCGTGTGCTTGCCGGGGATGAACCCCGCCCGCTGGGCGACTGCGGCAGAAGCGGCGTTCTCCGGCTCTACCCGGATCACCGCCTCCTTCCCGCCCTCACTTGCCGCGTACCGGGAGACCAGGAGGACCGCGCGGGTGGCCAGGCCGCGCCCCCTCCAGGACGGGTAGAGGCCGTAGGCGACATTCACCTGGCCGGGAGCCAAGCCCTCTGCTGCGAACCGCAGGTCGATCGTCCCCGCCAGCGCCTCGTCGGCGCCTACCCGGATGCCGAAAGCGCGGAGTGGCCCGGAGGTCTCCCACTGTTCCCGGCAGTGCCGGATGTACGCTTCGACGCCCTCGCGTGTGCCGGGACCGCCGCTGAGCCAGCGAACCAGCGGCTCGTCCTCCCCCGCGAGGTGCGCCTCGGCATCGTCCAAGCGCAGCGGGGACAGAGCGATGACCCCGTCGGACAGATTCACTTCATGCATCCGGCGATTCTTGACGCCGGAGCTGCGTCGCGCCATCGGATTCTGCGGGGGCATCGCGTAGAGCCGCCACCACAGAGGATGATCTTGGTGTGGCTGGTGTGATCACGGCGTCGGAGCCATCCTGGATAGCCCCGTTCAGCGGGCTGAGCCCGCGACAGTTCAGCAAGCTGGTCACCGCGTTGCGGCGCGAGGGTGCGGATCCGGTGCGCAGGGGCCGGCCGTGGAGCCTGCCGCTGGAGGACCGCGTGCTGCTGGTCGCCTCGTACTGGCGGACGAACCTGACACTGCGCCAACTTGCGCCCCTGTTCGGGGGCCCGTCTCGGCGACCTCGTGTCCAAGTCCGCTGCCGACCGGATCGTCGATCACCTCGGCCCGTCGCTGGCACTGCAGCCGCGTCCAGCAGCGCCACCGCCGCTCGGGGTCCGTACAACCAAACCTCGGCATCGTTCGTCATCTACGAGCCCCCTCGAACAGGCTCGAAAGGCATCACCCCCTGTGAGAACCGGTCCCCGGATGAGAACCGTCTGCGCCGCCGCCGTCACCGCGGCCGCAAGCGGTCTGCTCACCGCCACCGCCACCCCGGCCTCCGCCGCCGTCACGTGCACCTCCCCGACCTGGAAGGCGCAGTTCTACGCCAACACCAGCTTCGGCGGCAGCCCGAAACTGACCGCCTGCGACAGCGCGATCAGCGAGAACTACGGCACCGGCGACCCGGCCGGCGTCACCCTGCCCAAGGACAACTTCTCGGTCCGCTGGAGCGTCACCCGCGACTTCGGCTCCGGCGGCCCGTTCACGCTGGCCGCCGAGGCGCAGGACGGCATCCGCGTCTACCTCGACGGCGTCCGCAAGATCGACCTGTGGAAGAACGTCTCCTCCACGCAGAAGAAGTCGGTCAGCGTCACGATCCCCTCCGGCAAGCACACCCTCCGGGTCGAATTCGTCGCCTGGACAGGCGCGGCCAACGTCAAGGTCACCTACGCCCCCCGTACCTCCGCCACCGTCGACAAGGTCAAGCCGCTCACCCCGGCCGGGGTGGCCGCGAGACTCGACCATGCCACCGCCAAGGCCGTGGTGTCCTGGTCCCGGAACAAGGAGATGGACCTCGCGGGCTACCGCCTCTACCGTCGTGAGGAGAACAGCAGCAGCTGGCAGCACGTCGCGACGACCACCGGCATCACCGTCTCCGACCTCCCGCCCGTTCCCGGCCGCACGTACTTCTACGAGGTCCGCGCCTACGACAAGGCGGGCAATGTCTCCACGGGCAGCGCCGACCAGCAGGTGGTGACCACCGCCGTCACCGCGCCGACCGGCCTCACCGCGCAGGGACTGGACGAGGGCATCAAGCTGACCTTGGAATGCCGTGCCCGGCGCGGTGAAGTACGGCGTGACGCGGTACCGCAACGGAACGCCCGACTTCAGCGCGTCCACGACGGGCACGAGTCTCACCGACACTACGGCCCCGCGGTCCAAGGAGACGTCGAACTACTGGGTAACGGCCTACGACGGGGCCGGCCGGGCCTCCGAGCCCGCCGTCGTGAGGGCGGTCCGCCCCGTCGCGGCACCGCACGAGGTCACCGCGACGCCCGACGCCGCCCGGGTCGTCCTGACCTGGAAGATCAACCCGGACACGGACGGGAACTACTACGCCTTCCACGTGTACCGCTCCAGGACCCTGCCGGTGAGCACCTCCACCGAGCCGGTGTCGTGCGACACCACCTCGACCAGGCTGGCCGACGGCCGGTGGCAGTACACCTGCACCGACAAGGCGACGGCCGCGAACACCACCTACCACTACGTGGTCAAGGGGTCCGACAGCGCCAGCCGATATTCCGTAGCCTCCGTCACCGCGACCGTCACCACCCTCGCCTCCGACCAGGACACCACCCCACCCGCTGCCGTCACCGGGCTGACCGCCCGGGCCACCGAGTACGGCATCGTCCTGGACTGGAACGCCAACACCGAGCCCGACCTCAAGCGGTACACGGTCTACCGGGGCGAGGTGTACGAGAGCGACGACGGCACCGCCATGTGCTCCGGAGTGGAATGGGACTATCTGGGCCCGACCACCACCCACTACGTCGACGCGACCCTGCCCGACGGTGACGAGCACTGCTACTGGATCGACGCCGTCGACACCAGTTCCAACTCCAGCTTCAAGTGGACCCGCACGGCCGAAGCCAGGGCCGTCACCGAGCTCGATCTGACCCCGTCAATCGCTACGCCCGAGACCTCCCCAGTAGAGCTGACCGCCTCCCCCACGGACTCGGGCACGGTTGATCTGTCCTGGAACGCGGTCGAGGGCGCCACCGGCTACCGCGTCTACCGCTGGGACCGGACCGCGGGCCAGTACGTGAACCTGCCCAGCGACACCCTCGTCACCAGCACCTCCTACAGCGACCACTCGGCCGCCACCGGCACCACCCACTTCTACTGGGTGACTGCCGTACTCGCCGACGGCAGCGAGAGCACGCCGGGCGCCGACTGGGCGATTGTGCCGCCGCCCGCTGCCTGAGCCGCAAGAAACCCGGCACGGTGCAAAAGGGCTGGGAGACCGACTCCGGTCTCCCAGCCCCCCGCCGTCGCAGGTCGCCCCATGCTCCGGCAACAGCCACGACACGGCCGCAAGCACCCAGGACCGCGACGGCACCAAACGCGCGCTGCCGCGGACCGGCACGACCAGACACGAACCGAACACTCCCTAGTCTGTTCAGATGTTCGCCCTGTCCTCTCACGGAGCGACATCGACGGGCAGACGACGAAGTCTGCACAGGCACCCTGCCCCGGCCCTTGAACGGTCGGCCGACCACCCACCGCCCGCACGGGGAGACCCCCACCTTCTCCACCACAGGCCGGACCAAGGCGAACCCGCCACCGGCATGCAAGCACCGGGCGCGGCGTCTCGGCCCGTGTGCGGGCACGACGGCAGTGTCTGCTGGGGTGGCGGCCCCGGACCAGGGCGCGGTGTCGGGGCCGCCGATGCCCTACCGTCCTGTGGAGCAGGGCATCAAGACCGTAGATCATTAATGGAGCAGCCGCCCGTCCGGCACGATTCGCACAGACGAAGACCTGAACGGTCGGCGCAGTGCGGCTGGCGCCCGCTGGATCCGCGGGCGCCGCAGGTGTGGGACTGGATCAGGTGACGTCGACGTAGTCGGCGGCGGTGGCTGCGGGCGTGGTGGAGGTGCCGGCGAAGACGTAGCGGTAATAGCCGTCGGCAGAGGCCTTGACGGTGGTGCTCAACTTGCCGGTGCTGGACGTGGTGAGTGTCTTGACGGTGGTGTAGGTGCTGGCGTTCTTGGGCCGGTACTGCAGTTTCACGCTCTGGCCGCTGTAACCGGCCCAGGTGTGAGTGTTCCAGTTGGCCCGGGTGAGAGCACCCGTGACGGTGATCGTCTTGCCCTGCCTGACGGGCTCGGGGGATGCGTTCACGGTGAGCTTGGAGGCGCGCTGCACCTTGATGGTGGCGTAGTCGTACAAGGCGGTCTCCGTGCGGTCCTTGCTCCAGGCGTAGGCGAAGACGTGCCAGGTGCCGGCCTGCGCGTTGGAAACAAGGTTGGTCATTTCCCTGGGGTCGGGTGTGATCTGGTGCTTCAAAGCGCAGGTGGTGGCGGTGCCGCTGGTCGTGCACTGCGGCACGTCCGAGTAGGAGACAGCACGGTCGTAGGTGTCGTAGGTGGTGCCGTGCCAGAGGTTGACGAACTGGTAGGAGACCCCGGCGGGGTGGCTCGCGGTGATCTGGCTGGTGAACGAGGTGGTGGCGCTGGGGCCGACCACGATGTTCTTGCCTTTGTTCACGACGACCTTGGTGATCACCGGGGTGGGCGACGCCTGGGCGGGGGTCGCGCCCAGGGACAGCAGCAGGGCGGCGGTCGCTGTTCCAGTGGCCGCCACAGCAGATGTACGCATACGGGTCCGTATCGCAGAAGAGGCCGGCCCGACGCGCCGTGCGGGCGCTGGGACCAGGCATAGATCAAAGTTCGCGATCTCAGACCCACACACCCTGCCCAGGGTTGTACGAAGAAAGCAGCCTCCCCCAGGACAACCCCAGGCCAGGACAGACGGTGGTATGCGGGGCGGGACGGGGGATGGAGTCCATTCGAAGCATCGACGGCCGACGACAATGCGGCGGCGTGCGCGCCCGAGGCCTGCACACCGACAGGGATGGTCAGGCACTCCGGAATCGCGGGCCGAGCCAACGCGGCGGAAGGCATCGCCCGTGCCGTCATCGACTTCGCTGTGCAGTTCCTCACCGAGAACCACAAGAACGTCGCCGGAGTTCATCCGCCAACGGCGTCGGCGTGGGGTCAGGCCCCCGATACGTACCTCGTACCAACTGATGCACACCCGGTGCGCCTCATCGGCGCATACGTAGCTGGGACAGGCTTGCGGCCGTGACAGCCAGAGGCCAGCGCTCGTCCTCGTCGGCTCTGGCTGCCGGTGAGGGTGTCCCGCTCAGATGACTCCGAGGAGCCCGTTGCCGCCGAGGAGGGTGCTGTCCTTCTACGGGAAGCCGACAGACGGGGCGGTGATCATGCGGCTGCCCTTGCCGGTGGGACCCGCAGTGCCGCCCGGGAAGACCCACACCGCGCCGGTGGCGTTGTCCTCCTCCGCAGCGCTGACGAAGAGTTCCGGTCGGCCGTCCTTGTTGATGTCGCCGACGGCCACGGTGGTGCCGAAGTGATCCCCGGCCTCGCCGGCCCCGGGGACGTGGGCGGTGTCCTGGGTGAAGGCGTAGGCGCCACCGCCCAGTGCCCCGGTGCGGCGGCCGGGGACGACCGTGACCTGCCCGGCGTTCGTCTTGGCCGTGTCCTCCTGCGGCGAGCCGATCACGATGTCCGCCAGCCCGTCACGGTTGAGGTCGGCCACCGTGAGGGCACCGCCGAATCCGTCCCCGTTCTCGCTCGCGCCGGGGACACCTGAGGTGTTCTGGGTGAGCTGCACGGGTTGCGCGTCCCGCGCGATGCCGTGTGCCGAGCCGTACCAGACGAGCACCCGGCCACCGACCGCACCGTCGATCCCGGCCCTGTCCGGCTCGTCCGGGTCGCCGGCCACGAGATCGGCGTATCCGTCGCCGTTGACGTCCCCGGTGGCCGTGACCAGGCCGTTGCCCCTCTGCTGTGCGCCGCCGTAGACGGGGTCGACGTACACCTCGCCGCCGCTGAGGTCGCTCAGCCGGACCGTGACGGCCACCTCGTCCGGGGAGCCGTCGTGGTCGAAGTCGCCCAGCGCGACGCTTCCGACGGAGGCGGTGTCCCGGTTCTGCACGGCTCCGCCGTACGTGCCGCGGCTGCTGAACGGACCGGTGAAGCGCATCGACCCCTCGTACCCGGCAACAAGCACTTCGCTCTTCGCGCCGGGGCCGACGCTCAGCGCCGCGACGTCCAGGCCGTAGTACTTGCCGGCATCGGTCTCCGGCAGGTTGGTGCCGGATGTCAGCCCCTTCTTACTGCCCCACAGGACCGTCACCGTGCCGGCGTCCTGGCCTCTCGCGGTGTCCTCGTACGGGGCGGAGACCACCAGGTCCGCATAGCCGTCCCGGTTCAAGTCGGCCGTCGCGGTGGCGCCACCGAATCCGTCGTGCGGCTCGGCCGTGTCCGGAATCCCTGTGGTGTTCTGGGTGATGATCGCCCTGCGGGACGTCGACAGCCCGGACTTCGATCCGTAGAGCACGGCCACGGCACCGGCTCCCGCCTTGCCGGCGACGTTCGCCCCCGGAGCGGGCAGCACGGCGTCGCGGTAGCCGTCGCCGTTGAAGTCACCGGGCACCGCGCCGTGCACGGCCACCGCGGGCGCGGCCGACAGCAGCGGAGCACCCATGACCGCAGCGATCAGGAGCGCTCCCGTCCTCCAACCTCCGTACAGGCCACGTCTGTTCACCATGAACGAATCCCCCTCCCCTTCGACGCACCCGGCGTGCGCCGCAGTCAGGGCATCCTAAAGCGAGCCCCCGAAAGACCCAGAGAACGCCCCGGGAACTCGCCCACCCGGCGATGAGAGAACACTGAGACCTCACACCGAGCGGGCACACGGCCAACGCCGAAAACCCGAAAGCCCGCCATGCCCGGCTGGCGGCCGTCCCCACCACGCGTTGCCGCCGAGAAGCCCGGTCCGTCCCGCCAGGGCCACGGCGGCGCACGCCCCGCACCCCACGCTCAGCACTGCCCTTCGCTTCACCGGCCGCCTCCGTTCGCCCCTCGCCCAGCCGATTCACGGCCAGCAGGCACACGGCAGGACGGTTCGGCGGGACCGTGACAGTGCGCAACGGGCGGCCCGTCGTGCGCCCCGCGGCGCGGCGTCCTCGAGCGGCGCGGGACGAGGTGCTGAGCCGTTTCCACGGGCCGGTGTAGGCGGCGCCGCATCCGGTGCAGCGGGCGAGGTAGAGGGCGGAGGCGGGGGTGTGGGCGGGCGCGGGCACGACCGGGTGGACGGTGCCCTCGATGACGGTGGTCAGGGCGGGCCAGGCGGGCAGACAGGTGCAGGCAGGTGTAGCGCTCTCGGGGTGGTCGGTCATGAGGGCTCCGGCGGGGCCGGGGGGCGGGCGCGGCGGCTGTCGGGTGTGCGGCCGATCCGGCCGGCGACGTTCTGGATCTCGCTGGGGCCGTAGGCGGTGCGGATGCCGGAGGGCGTCATGCCACCGGCCCGGGCGAGGGGTTCGAGCTTGTAGGGACGGTCCCCGTGGAACTCCCGTCCGTAGGCGAGGAGGTGGCGGATCTCACGGTCGGCGGCCTCGCGGGCGGCGCGGGCGTTGCCGAGAGCGATCAGCAGAGGATCCTCGCGCAGTTCGTCGTGCTGCGCCTCCAGGGCGAACGCGTAGTCGGCGCGGGCCTGTTCGGCCTCCGCGAGAGCGTCGGGGTAGAGCTCCTCCGGCGTGACGTCACCGGGCTGCGGCACAGGGACGCGGATGGCTGCAAGGTCACCGATCAGATCCATGAATACGACGATCGCAAAGACCTGCGGCGAACGCAATACGTTAGAGGCCAGGGAGTTGACCGTGCGGGAGGCGGCGTGGGCCGAGGCCGGCGCCTGGTACGGACCGCATGAACGCCACACATCTCGCTACCGTGTCCAGCACCCGCCCGCCGCATCGGCCGCTGCGAGACGACGACACGAATGACAGCCGGTGCCGTCTGCACCGCCGCTACGAGCGCAAGGCCGAGCGCTTCCTGGCCTTCGCCGGTATCGCCAGCGCCCTCATCCGCTACCGCCGCCGTACCACCGGCGCCCTGAAGGCGATTGATTAAGCTCTGGATCATGTGGAGACAGGCAGCGACAGAGGTCTTTCCCGGCGTGGGCTTCCGGGAACCGGCACAGGCATCCGACCTCGTCGCGGCGGAGACACGGCTCAGGCGAAGCCTGCCGGCAGAATTGGGGCAGTTGCTCCTCGAAAGCAACGGGGTGATCGGACACACTCACGTGGACACCGTCTGGCCCATCGACCAGATCGCCGAGAGGAACCTTCTCTTCTGGTCCGACGAGACGTTCGCCCAGTTGTACATGCCGTTCGACGCCCTCCTCTTCTTCGGGGACAACGGAGGCGGCGATCAGTTCGCCTTCGTACAGAAGCCCGAGCGTCCCGACATCTTCGTCTGGGAGCACGAGAGCGACAGTCGCCGGTGGGTCGCCAACAACCTGCCGGACTACCTCAGCCGTGCACTCCGAAACGGCGGCGACGCCTGGTATCGGCCGTAAGACGCCAGCCACCCCCACTCCGAGCTACCACCAATCAAGACGACCTCCTATGCGGACGGAACATCCAGGGCGCACCCCTGGCTGTGCCAGTTTCCGGCGACGTCATTTCGAGGTGACCTGCTCGAATACGCCCTGTTCACCACCACATCGCAGACACCCGGCTGACGGCACAGCCCAGGACAGGGCGCGCCCCTTCCCGGGGCGGCGTCTACATGAGGACCGCGGGAGTGGCACTTTCATCGGTCCAGTCGCCGTCGAACAAGGCCGCGACCAGGCCCAGGGGCGTGATGTGCCGCAGGGTTTCGCTAGTAGGACTCCGTTAGGTCGCTCTGGCTCTTGGGTTTGGGCTGGTGGTGGATGTTCTGGGCAGGGGGCGGTGGCAGGTGGTGCAGGTGCCGGTCCAGCAGTTCAGCAGGTCTTGGATGGTGTCGAGGATCTGG
>NZ_JBVJAB010000054.1:0-30723 GCF_055591025.1 Streptomyces sp. NPDC041784 | reverse complement strand
GTGGAATCACCACGCCAACGACGAGGGGCCCTGCCTCGTCACCACACCCACTGACCAGCCCATTTCACCCGCCAGCACAGGATGAAAGAGGTTCAGTGAGGTGTCCTTCAGCGGCGCCATCTTCGCCGGGGGGCAGGTGGACCTCGGCCAGCCGGGAGCGTGGGTGAGACCTCCGACCTTCGATGATGGGGTGCTGTTCGACCCACCGTCGGGGTTGATACTGCCATCCTCATACGGCGAAGGACCTGCCGATCAGTAATGCCGCTCGGTACGAAGATTGCCACCACCGAGTGCGGCGCAGTCGTGTGGGTGGGAGCCGGGCAGTGGGGCAGAGCCTGTGGTTGCCGCCCCGCGACACCCCATGATCACCGGAAGCCGTGCCTGCTCTCATCGCGCTCCCGGGCAGTTATCCGCGAACTACCGCGCCTGCCTTGATCCCCATCAACCCGGACACTCCACGAGAACGACGGAGCCCTGAGGAGCTTCCCCGCAGATCTCAGCTGGAGGCTGCCGTTCTGCCAGCGTCGCCCTCGGCAACGCCGGAAATCGGCGCGCGCGGCGGCCGCCCTCGCCGCAGTGCTCGTCGAGGCGCTGACTTGACTGGTGCAGAGAAGGTTCCTGCACGCGGTCGAGGTGCCGTGGGATCGAGCGACGCGCGTGGACGCTCGGGATTTCAGCTGCTGGATCCAGCTGACGGTCAAGCCGCGAGCGACCGCGGCCAGGCGGCGGTCGGCCCGTACCGTCGGCGCCCCGAACCCGGTGACTGGGAAGATGACCCCGGGGCCTGGCTATGCCCCGTCGACCGTCGCCCACAGCGAGACGGTGCTGCGCAGGTTCTACGACCTGCACCGTGATGCCGGATCCGGGCCGGTGCTCAACCCGTTCCCGCTGGACCTGGCGCGTCGTTCCGGCCGCGCGCACGCACACCACAACCCGATGGACGCCTGGGCGCCAGAGCGGACAGGTCGCTATCGGCCCACGGTTCCGCGCCGGATTCCGCGCTCCATCCCGGACGAGTGGTTCAACACGCTGTTAGCGGCGCTGCCGTCGAACCGGGACCGGGCCATGATCGCGTTTTGGATCTCCAGCGGAGTCCGGGCCTCGGAGTTGATCGGGGTCCGGCAGTGCGACGTCGACCCGGGACAGCAGCTGATCAGCGTTGTGCGGAAAGGCTCCCGAGTACGGCAGCAGGTGCCGGCCTCGGCGGATGCGTTCGTGTGGCTGCGGCTCTACCAGCAGGAGTTGCACGGACTGGTGCCGCGGGGCCGGACCCAGCCAGTGTGGTGGACGTTGCGGCGTCCGTTGCTCCTCCGGCCCGACCCGGCCCAGCGCGGCAGGTTGGAGGAGATCCGCGACAACCTCCTCGTCCGCATCGCCGAGGCCAAGCGCGAAAGATGGCTCGGCGAGGTCGAAGGACTCCAGGTCAGCCTCGCCGACGCCGAGGAGAAACTCGCCCAACTCGACCGGCGCCCCGCTGGCCGCAGCGTCGTCGACCTCGGCATTCCCGCGATCACCGCCCCCGCCATTCCACACCAGCACCGGCCAGAGGGGCGAGCGTGATCCCCGCTATTGGTCGTGAAGCCGTCGAACGGGCCCGCCCACGAACCGCCGGATCGCCGGATCCTCGTCCGTGCCCGCGCAGCCCCGGGGCCTCGGGCAGGTGCTGACGGCGCTGCGAGGGGCGCTTCCGTGGGCAGACGTACGGAGGATGATCTGCTGGGAGGCGCCCCCGCCGGTCGTACCTGGTTCGACCTCGTCGGCGCGTCGGCGATCGTCTTCCTGGCGTCCGTCCTGGTTGTTTGACACGCTGATCCACGGTCGAGGCCGGGATCCGGTCGCCGGAGGCCGGCGCCGTGTGGACCCGACCGTCGCAGAGTCGCTGCGCCAGACCCATGCCGGTCGGGCATGCGACTTGTCCAAGCAACGGACGTCATTCGAAATCGAGAGGCCGTCGCGTGCGCATCATGATGGTGGCTCATGCCTTCCCTCCCACATGGGGAGGGGTGGAGACACACCTGGCCGACCTGGTGAGGGAACTGCGCAGGCGAGGCCACGAGATCCTGTGTCTGGTCGGGGGAGAGGAGTCAGACGAGACGTGGGAGGGCGTGCCCGTGCACCGGCGCCCCCTGCTACGGCCGGAGGAACTCCTCAGGGTTCATCGTGCCGGTACCCAAGGCCGAGCCGTCCATCTCCGGTCGATCGAAGCCGTCGTACGCAAACTCCTCGACTCGATTCGGCCCCATGTCGTCCACCTGCACAACGCGCATCACTACGGGCCACAGCTCGCGCACGGCGTCCTGGCTGCCGTGGATGCCGCGCGCGGACAGGCGGGGCGTACGGAACCGGTCGTGCTCAACAGCGTCCACGACCACACCGGAGAGCACGTGCTCCGCGATGTGATGGACCTGCCCTGGAACCTGCTGCTGTACGTCAGCGACTTCCTGCGCGCCTCCCTCCCGAGCCGGGCCCAGTCCGTGACGTTGCCGCTGGGCATCGACGTGTCAAGGTTCGCCTCGGAGGGGACCCGGCACGAGGCGTTCGACCGACTCGAACGCCCCGTTATCTTCCATCCCGCACGGCCGCTACCGTGGAAGGGAGTGGACATCGGACTCGAGGCCTTCGTCGACGTACGCAGCCGGTTGGGCCGCGGCAGTCTTGTCCTGTGTTCGGGCGACGACATCATCGGCGAGTCGGCGGTCGTCTCCGGCCTCAGGCGGCGTCTGACACGGTACGCGGCCGACGCCGGAGTGGCCGAGCACGTCGTGTTCCAGGATTTCCCGCCGCTGGCGATGGGTGACGCGTACCGGGGTTGTGATCTGGTCTGGTACCCGACGACGGGGGAGGAGCCCTACGGGCTCGTCCCGTTGGAGGCCATGGCGTCCGAGCGGCCGGTGGTCGTCGCCGACTCGGGAGGCCTGGTCGAAACCGTCGTCGACGGGGTCAACGGACTGGTCGTGCCGCGCGGCGACGGCGGCGCCCTGGCGCATGCCGCACTGCGATTGCTGGACGACGACGCGGGGCTGCGCCGTCGGGTCGTCGCCGGCGGACTGGAGACGGCGCGGCGCTGCGGGATCGACGCGTACGCGGGCCGGCTTGAGAACATGTACACGGCGGTCCGTTCGGGCGGTTTCACGGGCGACTCGGGACACCGGGGAGACTTGGGATGAGCGGTGCTCCGCCCACGCCCGAAGAGATCGACGTCACCGAATTTCAGAACCTTCGTCAGGAGATCAACAACCGTACGAATCTGGCCTACGCCCTCATCACGCTCCAGCTCGCGGCGCTCGGCGCCGGTCTGTCCGTGATGACCAGGCTCCCCGACGTCCTGCTGGGCCTCGCGGCTGCCTCCAGTTTCCTGTGGCTGTTCTGGGTCGACCACGCTGGCCAGGTGCACAAGATCGCCGGCTACATCGCCCTCGAACTCAGCCCGCAGCTCAGCACGGATGTCCACCGCCCCGTCCTGCGATGGGAACACTTCCTGCGGAGGATCGACGCTGGCGGTGGGACGACGCAGCGGGTGCTGTACGGCACGGCCGCCCCGCAGAGCAGGGTGTACGTGCAGAGCAGCGCGGCAGCCGATGTGTACGCCATGTTGCTGTTCGGCTGCACGCCGCCGCTCATGATCTGCGGGTACGTGGTGGTCATGCTGGTCGGCGGCGAGCGCTCGGTCGTCCTCGTCGCCGTACCGGCCGCCGCCGCGACGGGGCTGTGGATCTACACCGTCACGCGCTTCCGTGGCTTCCGGAAGACGGTCAGCACCATCAGGACGGCGATCCGGGCATCCGACCCGGACTCCGGCACCGGCACCGGGGGTACGCCGTGAGTCCGCAGGCACAGCAGTTCCCGGCTGTCCGGCCCAGCGGCTTGCCGCCACGTGCGGACCGGGCGTTGCGTGAGTGGGTCCGCACGCATCCCGACGCCCGCATCGTGCGCGCGGCCCGCAACGCGGTGTACGGCGCCCTCTCCGTGCTCCACACCGAGGACCACTGCCTGGCGACGAACGGCGAGGAGCGCGTCCTGCGGTGCTTGAGCCGGGCCGGCGGCCTGGTACACCAGCGCTCCGGCGGCCCCGTCCTGTTCGATGTGGGTGCCAACCGTGGAGCCTGGGCCCTGACCGCCCTCGACGCGTGCCCCGGGGCCACGGTGCACTGCTTCGAACTCGTACTGCCTGTACGACGCCGACTTCATGGCCTCGCGGCTGAACGGACGGGCATCGTGGTGGCCGAAGCAGGGCTGGCAGACCGGTCCGGCACCCGACGGGTCAAGTACTACCCGGGACGTGACGAACTGAGTTCGTTGTACGACTACCCACACGACGCGTGCTTCGAGTGGCGACTGGAGCCTGTGCTCCGGGGAGACGACTACCTGACCGCGCACGGCATCGAGACCGTGGATCTCCTCAAGATCGACACGGAGGGCGCCGAACTGGAAGTCCTTAAGGGATTCCAACAAGCCCTGCGCGACGGCAGGGTGGCGGCCGTCCAGTTCGAGTACGGCTACGCCGCGATCCTTTCGGGCTCACTCCTGTATCGCCTGTACGATCTGCTCAGCCCTCTGGGCTACCACGTGGGGAAGATCATGCCGCGGCGCGTCGACTTCCGGCCCTACACGCTGTTCGACGAGAGGTTCTTCGGTCCGAATCTCCTCGCGGTGCACCACGCGAGACGGGACCTGACGACGCTGCTCAGCGGAGGGAAGCCCCCCGTCGCCGTACCCGCCCGCCAGCCGAAGCCCTCCCAGTCCGCGAGGACGCCTCATGTCGCCCCCGACGTCGATCAATGAACGTCTCTCCTCGCCAGAACAAGGACCGCGGCCTGTGGCGCTGGTGACGGGGGCCAGCAGGCGACGTGGACTTGGCGCCGCCATCGTCACGCGCCTGGCGGAAACGGGATGGGACGTGGCGTTCACCTACTGGACGCCGTACGACTCGAGGATGCCCTGGGGAAGGGACGCGGGCGCCCCGGAGTGGCTGTCCGCACGGGTCGCCGAGACCGGTGCCCGAGCCGTCTTCCTGGAGGCCGATCTCTCCGAGCCGGCCGCCGCTGCCACAGTGGTCGACAGTGTCGAGGCAGCCTTCGGCCGGCACGTGACCGCTCTGGTCCTGGCCCACGCCGAGTCGGTCGCCTCCGGCCTGCTGGAAACCAGCGTCGAGAGCTTCGACCGGCACTTCGCCGTCAACGCCCGGGCCGGCTGGCTCCTCATCCAGGCCTACGCTGAGCGCTTCACCGGACCGTACGGCAGCGGCCGCATCATCGCCCTGACAAGCGACCACACGGTCGGGAACCTGCCCTACGGGGCGAGCAAGGGCGCCCTCGATCGGATCACCCTGGCAGCCGCCCAGGAACTGGCCGCACTCGGCGTCACCGCCAATGTCGTCAATCCGGGCCCGGTCGACACGGGCTGGATGACCGACCGGGTGCGGGAGACTCTCGTCAAGGCCACCCCGCTGGGCAGGCTGGGCACGCCAGGCGAGTGTGCCCGTCTCGTTGGCTTTCTTTGTTCTCCCGAGGGCGGCTGGATCAACGGTCAGCTCCTGTGCAGCAACGGCGGTCTACAGCACATCCCGGGTCACGAGGATGCGTGAAGCCCCCGCAACGGCGCCCAGCCCGTACACCCTGCCCGTCACAGGCCAGAGGGATCCTCGTGGTCAGCCCGCCGGGGCCTCCTCGAGGCGGGCCGGTATATCCCTCTTCTCGCTCACGCGGACGGTGAGGCCAAGGCTATGGATCGTGACGAGCTGTTCGACTCGGCTGTGCAGTCTCCTGTCATCCGAGGCGGAAGTTCGTCACCCAGACCGTAGTTCAGAGAAGCCTGTCTGACCTGCCCGATGTTCGTGACCACCCCGGAGTTCCTGCCCCAGCACCGGCAGCAGCGCCAACAGCTCCTGCAGATCGTCGCGGCGGCCGAGGCCCGCGGTCAGCTCCGCGTCGTCGAGATGAACCAGCAGGTCCTCGGCAACCTCGACCAGATCATCACGGCTCTGGAGGCCGACGAGCCCCCCGGCGACACGGAGGTGGCTGATGCGGGCTGACAACTCCCGCCACATCGTTGCCGCGGCCCACAACCGGCACGAGTACACCCGGGCCAAGGCGATCCAGGCCCTGCGCGAGATCGACGCCGCGGGCACGGCCGTCACCTTCGACACCGTGGCCCGCGCGGCCGGCGTCTCGCGGTCCTGGCTCTACACCCAGTCCGACCTACGAGCCGAGATCGAACGGCTGCGGGCCGAACGGCAACGAGCCTCCGCCGACCCGGTGCCTGCCCGACAGCGGGCCTCCGACGCTTCGCTCCTGCGGCGGCTGGAAGCCGCCAACGAACGCAACCGCCGACTCGCCGAGGAGAACCGCCAGCTCCGGGACCAGCTCGCCCGCACGCTCGGTGACCTTCGCGCCGCCCGGCTGCAGAACCCACCCGTTCCGGCGGCCCGCCGCCAGGGTCGCGGTTCGACAACGATCGGCCCATGCTGAGGCGGCCTCAGAGCAGCTTCGCTGGATGCCTCTCGGACGATGTCCTCACCGCATCGTTTCAGGTCAACGAGATGCGGCGTCTTGGAGCTCAAGATAATCTGCGCGTGCAACATCGGCTACACCCCCGTCATCGACCCGAACGACGAGGCCCTCACCCGGGCCGCCCGGCTCGTGCACGTCGACCAGTACTACCTGCGGGCGGACACCATCTTCTCTGAACTAAGCGGGACGGCCTCCTTCGGGCAGCACGAAGTCCAGCGCGGGAGAAGCGGGCGCGGGCCAAAAGTCGGCGGGGCACCAGGCCGACCGGAACGGCTGCTCCCATCCAGTCGCCATGTCGGGGGTGACCAGGCCGAGGATCTTGCCCGGGTGCCGGAGTCGGTAGTAGTGCTTGAAGACCCTTCCGACTGTGTTGAGTGCTTGGTCCAGGTCCTTCCAGGCCAGGGTGATCTTCTCGTCGGTGATCTCCCGGTGGGCGACGATCTTGTTGGTGTAGTAGCGGGTGTCCCGTGCTGCTGCATGGAGAGCCGCAATGTGGATCTCGATCAGATCTTGGTCCAGGCAGCCCGTGTCAGGGGTGAGGGCGAACATGTCGAAGCCGTGCATCTGGATCGTTTTGTATTCGGCTGCGATCTCTGGGTCCGCGAGGATGCTTGCCTCGTAGCGGGCCCGGTTGGCCATCTGCGGAACCTCCGTGAGCCGACGGAGGCATCGGGCGAGGCTCGACGTCCTGCTGTCGGTGTCACACTCGCGGCGGATCCCTGTGCACTGGGTGGTCACGTAGTTCCTGATGAACCAGTTCGTGACGACGGTGTTGAGCTGCAGGCTCGGGCCACCTGCCACCCACATGTCCTGGATCGAGTTCCAGACATGGCGATTGTGAAAGAGCGTCTTGATGTCTCGTTCCGCGGCGTCGAAGTTGGCGCACCACTTCTGCCACCGGCCGTCTTCTTTCCTATTCGACGGCCCGGTGCTGGCCGCAAACGCGTCGTCGACCGGAACCCAGCCGTTCGAAAGGCACTCCTCATGCTGGTCGAGCCCGACGTCCGCGGGGACCCGATGTCGCCGCTGCGCTGGACCACCAAATCCACCCGCAAGCTCGCCGAGCAGCTGACCCGGCAGGGCCACACGATCTGCGCGGACACGGTGGGCGACCTCCTGCGGGAGGAGGGCTTCAGCCTGCAGAGCAACGCCAAGACCCTGGAAGGCAAGCAGCACCCCGACCGGGACGCACAGTTCCAATACCTCAACGAACAGGCCCGCGACCACCAGGATGACGGGGCTCCGGTGATCAGCGTGGACACGAAGAAGAAGGAACTGGTCGGCCCGTTCAAGAACAACGGCCGTGAATGGGCGCCGAGAGGCGAGCCGGTGCGAGTCGACACCCACGACTTCCCCGACCGCGAGCTGGGCAGAGCGGTGCCCTACGGCATCTACGACGTCGTCGCGAACACCGGCTGGGTCAACGTGGGCACCGACCACGACACCGCCGCGTTCGCCGTCGAGTCGATCCGCCGCTGGTGGAACGGAGCCGGGCGGGCCGCCTACCCGACGGCCGCCCGACTGCTGATCACCGCCGATGCGGGCGGCTCCAACGGGTATCGCACCCGCACCTGGAAGACCGAACTCGCCCGGTTCGCCGCCGAGGCCGGCCTGGCGGTCACCGTCTGCCACCTGCCTCCCGGCACTTCGAAGTGGAACCGGATCGAGCACCGGCTGTTCTCCCACATCACCATGAACTGGCGCGGAAGGCCCCTGACCAGCCACGAAGTCATCGTCGAGAGCATCGCGGCGACCACCACCAAAACCGGCCTGACCGTGCACGCCGAACTCGACACCAGCACGTACCCCACCGGCATCCAGGTCAGCGACGACGAGATCGCCGCCCTGCCGATCACCCGGCACCGCTTCCACGGCGACTGGAACTACACCCTCCAACCCCAGCACCCGCTGGACGCGGAGACAACCGACAGCACGTCAGACCCGGCCCCGGCGAGCAGACCGCCTCGCCTCACGCGGCGTTCGCTGCAGGACCCAGAACTGACCGGGATGACCCGCCAACAGCTCAGCGAGCTCATCGACGCGCTGACTCCAGCGCTGGAGGTTCAACGCGAGCAAGTGCTCCGCACACGTCGCGGTCACGAGCGCCTGGTGGCCCCTGGCACAGGTGCCAAAGCCAAGCTCACCCCAGCCGACAAGATTCTGGTCACTGTGCTCCACCAGCGCAAACTCGCGACCATGGACCTCCTCGGCCAGCTCTTCGGCGTCACCGCCATGACCATCAGCCGCGCGAAACAGGAGGTCCGCCCACTCCTGGAAGCACACGGCCACCACATCAACACCTCTACCGCCCGCCTTCGCACACCAGCCGACGTCGCGACGTTCCTGGCTCCCGACTCCACCCAGACCAAGGTCAAAAAGTCGAGTTAAAGATCTGCACGCCCTAAGGATGGCGTCGGTGATGAAGATCCTGCGGAAGTCGTGCGGCTGGAAGGTCAGCGGCTGTCCGCTGGCGTCGGTGATGCCGGTGTCCGCCAGCAGTGTGTTGAGCGACTGGCGGATCGTGGCAATGGAGATCGCCCTGTTCTCACCGCCCACGGGCCACTGGTAGAGCAGCGGCATGGGAGGGTTCCAGACCTTCTCGTGCAGGTCGTAGGACGGGATGCTCGGCACCCTGCCGTCCCGGCCGCGAACTCGGCTGATCACGGCGCTGAGAACGTCGGCGAGCTCCGGGCTGACCAGCAGGAGGCGTTCTTGATCCGTCTTGGACGGCGCGATCTGCAGGAGCGGGATCACTTCTCCGGTGGTCGGCAGCTTGTAGCTGATGATGCTGTGGTGGCCGAGTTCCTTGAGCTCTTCGACGCGCATCCCGGTATGCCGGAGGATCTCCACGGTCGCCCAGCCGTAGAAGGCCAGTTTCTCCTCCGTCCGGAAGTCGCGCTGCGTTCCTGTGGCGTCAATGGCCTTCGAAGGTTTGCCGCCGGCCCGCTCGGTGGATCGGGGCAGGGTGAAGCTCTCGCCGAGCACCGTGATGGTGGCTCCCAGGTCAGCCGCTTCCAGTGCCTCCAGGCGCTCCTGGGCTTCTTTCAGCCGGCGGGCAGCTGCCTGTACCAGTGCCGGCAGGACTGGCAGCCTCTCTCGGGTCCGGGCGTCAGATCTGGCGCGCACCTCCTGCGCGGCCTTCTTGGCGGAGCAGTCGGCTTCGGTCACTGGGGTCGGAGCGGCCCACGGTCCCCAGCGTTCGGGCTCGTCCAGAGCCCATTCGGCGATGTCCAGGTAGAAGCCCCGCACCGCCATCCTGATCATCAAGGCTCCGATGCGCGGCTCCGTTGTCGTGGCGACCGTGCCGTCCGGCATGCGGTGCCTGGCGGTCTTGACCGCGATCCGGGCCTTCCAGGCGTCGCGCACCTCCGGGACCAGGTGAAGGCTGTCGATCCCTGGGTGGTGCCGCTCTAGGTCGGCCCAGAAGTAGCCGACCAGATTCCTGGACAGATGCACCAACGTGACGTAGTCGATTGAGGGCTGCCGTTCAGTCAGGTAGCTGACGAGCAAGTCACGGATCGGCTTGCACTTCACGTCGAATCGGTCGACGAGCTGGGCCGGGCTCACCTGTCCGGCACGCTTCTCGATGCTCCGCAGGGTCTTGGGTGCGTCAGGGGGAAACTGGCCGCGGCTCTGAAGCAGGGCGTAGGCGAGCCGAGTGTGGCTCGTGGAGTTCGGCGTGGTCACCAACAGCAGTTCGAGGACATCGCCGACCACGATGTCGTCGATGCCGCCCCCCTTTGCCGCCAGGATGCGGGCCAGAGCCTTGAGCGCCTTCGAGGTGCGCCGCTGGTCCGGCTGTCCGGGCATGCGGACGTTACGCAGTGCGGCAAACCCCCTGGGATCGCGGGCGGCTTCGATGGCTTCGCGCAGGTGGGGCGACAGGCTGCTGGCGAGCCACGCCATGCTCGGGCGGATGACATCAGCGCAGATCAGCGCCAGTAGTCCGGACCCGAGCCCTGCCTTCTGCGGCTTTCTGCCGTGGGCGATCCCCCAGGCAAGGGGTGCCTCGGTCCAACCGACCGAGGTGGCGGCACCCGGGCTGGCGTTCCAGCGTTGCTGCCAGGTCTCGCCCTCGAAGGTCTCCAGCCATCGCAGCAGCAGACGCGCACCGACCATCCGCATCGAGTGGGTGGACTCCTTGCCGTTCTTGAACGGCGGCTGCCCCAGCCTGCGGAGAACCTCGTCGCGGGAAGATCTGGTAGTGCCCCAGTCTGTTCCCGGGCTACGTGGTGGGAACGTCTGCAGATAGGCATCGATCTCTCCGCCAGCCAGGCTCCTCGCAGCCCGGGCCGGCGGGGAGACGACGGGGACGGTGGTAGTCGTCACCTGGGCCTCCCACCGAAGAGAACGTCGAGGGAGTCGCGGTTATAGGCCGGCGCGGGCGGGGCCGGAGGCGGGTCGTTGCGCTTGCGCTCCTGGCGGGCATGGTGCGCAAGACCTGCCGAGATCACGTCGTCCCTGGTGGGTCGGTTGTAGATGTCCAAGGTGGACAGGTGCTTATGGCCGAGGATGTGCTGGACGTAGACCGGTGGCATGCTCGGGTCGTCGAGCATCAAGAATGTCGCCGTGTGCCGCAGGTCGTGAAGCGTCCAGTTGGCGCCCAGGAGCTCGTTGGCGCGGTTGAACATCATGCGGGCCGCGTCGTACTCCAACGGTCGCCAGGGACGGCGCAGAGTCCACCACAGCGGCTGCGAACGGCCGCGGGGAACGCCCTTTCCCCAGGCGTCTTCCTGGTAGAGCCGCAGCCAGACGAACGCATCGGGGGTGGCGGGCAGCTCCTGGTAATCGCGCGTGCCCTTTCGGATCACGCCGATGGTCTGCTGGCCGACGACCGCATCGCGCTGCTTGGCCGTGAGCAGTTCCTCGGCGCGAGCGCCGGTGGCGACCCAGAAGGCCAGTAGGGCTCGGTCGCGATGTGAGCGGAGACCTGCGAAGACCTCGGTGTACTTCTCGTCGGGGATGCGGCGCGGGATCCGCTTGGGGATCTTAGGTCGGTAGAGGCCGGTGCGCTGCTGCTTGTGTTCCTTCTCGGGGTTGTGGTGGGCGTTGGCTCGTGCCGAGCGCCGATTGCGGACCAGAGGGAAGGGATTGACCAGCAGCGAGCTGGTATTGCGCTCCAGATGGAAGTCGTAGAAGGTCCGCAGCACCGTCTCGCAGTGCGCCCGAGTATTGGGCGCGTACTTCTTCCCGACAGTGGGCTTGCCCGTCACCGGGTTCGGGGATCCCGGCGCTGGACTGCCGGTCCGGGCAGGTTGGGGTGTCTCGGCGGGGTTCTTGCCGCGGTGGCGCCAGTGAACTCGTACCGGCTTGTCCGCCAGCTTCATCCACAGCATGAAGTCTCGGGCATCCTCACGAACCGCGCGGTCCCACTCGATTCCGCATGCCCACAGGTAGCGCCACCAGCGCAGCAAATCCATCCCGTACGAACGAGGCGTCAACGGAGAGCTGTCCGCTGCCATCAGGTCTTTGAGGTACGCCGCGACAGGTTCGATCGGCCGTCCGAACGGGTCCAGCACCTGATACGGCTCCCAGGGGTCTCCCGTCTCCAGCAACCTGCCCAACTCAGGCAACACGAAGTTCTTCAGATCCCTGTCGGGACGCTGTTCACCGGGCATGCCGGGAAGCTAGCTGAAACCCCAACTGACCTGCAAACACTTGTGAGTTGGTTCGGTCAACACGCCTGGAACCAAGATCGGCCCCAAGATAACGGTCGCCACCATCTCCGGCTTCACCCCGCCGTCAAGGTTCAGCAGGGCGTCCAGGATGTGCAGGGAGTCGCGCGGGGTGCCCCACGAAGAAGCCGCGCGGCAGCGCCGTCCCGACGCGCCCGCCCCGGGATCGGTGAACCCGGTCACGGGGAAGGCCGCGCCCGGCGAGAACTATGCCGCTCGGACCAGGCGGCACGCTCGCGCGGTGGTCCGCTCGTTCTACGAGTACCACCGCGAGACCCACGGCCGACCGCTGATCAACCCGTTCCCCCAGGGCGGGGCTACCGACGAGGGGAGTCCGAATGCGCATCACAACCCGATGCAGCCGTTCCTGCGGCCCTCGTGCCGGGGCACCTATCAGCCCAAGGAGCCCAAGCCGACCCCGAGGATCATTCCTGACCAGGCGTTCAGCGACCTGTTCGCCGGGTTGAAGTACAACCGGGACAGAGCTCTGATCGCGTTCTACATCTCCACCGGCGCCCGCGCCTCCGAGCTGCTGGGTGTCCCGCAGGGCCTGGTCGCGCCCGGGGACCAGACGATCGGCGTGGTCCGCAAGGGCAGCCAGGTCCTACAGCA
The DNA here is from genome assembly GCF_055591025.1 of Streptomyces sp. NPDC041784. Classification (NCBI taxonomy): domain Bacteria; kingdom Bacillati; phylum Actinomycetota; class Actinomycetes; order Kitasatosporales; family Streptomycetaceae; genus Streptomyces; species Streptomyces sp. NPDC041784. The sequence continues at coordinate 17,927 of NZ_JBVJAB010000054.1, read as the reverse complement.
CCTTCCCGCCTCCGCCGACGCGTTCGTATGGCTGCGGCTCAATCAGCAGGAACTGCGCGGCATGGTCTCCAAGCACCCGTCGGAGCCGCTGTGGTGGACGCTGCGACGGCCCTTTCGCCCACTGGAGTACGACGCGGCCCGGATGGTCTTCACCCGAGCCAACAAGCTGCTCGGCGCGAACTGGACCCTGCACGACCTGCGGCACAGCGCGGCCAAGAGGATGGTCCGCGATCCCAACCTGACCCTCGCCGACGTGCAGTGGGTCATGGGGCATGCTCACATCACCACCACGGAAATTTATATCGCTCCCACTCCCGACGAGGTCGTCGCCCACGTCCTGGCGCACCACGAGCGGCAGCGCACCGAGCAGACCAAACCGCCGGCCCCGCCGGCACCGGGATACCGCCCCGAGGTGCTGGCAGCGCTGTTCGGCACATCAACGGCCAACAGGGAGAGCCGGTGAACCCGACCGTGAACGTCGATGTCGCCAGGCCCGTCGAACCACATGAGGTGGGGAACGCGCTGGAGTGGGAACCGCGAGTCGGCAAAGCGAGCTGGTGGCAGACCCGTCAGAGCCGGGAGAGCCTTGTCGAGCGGCTGCTGGGATTGTTCACCGACCCCGGTGCGGGCCTGACCCGCGACAAGACCCGGCGGTGGGGCCTGGGCAAGCTGCTGGACTGGCTCGACGGCCAGCCCGGAGAGACTTGGCAGGATCGCTGGATGGCCAGCGGGGCGGACGACGCCGGCTTCGAGTGGACCGATCTGCCCCTGCAGGGACGCGGCACCCCCAAGAGCCACTGGCGCGATGAACTGTCCACGGGGCTTGTACTCCTGGTCGCCGGGCAGGCGATCCGCCCCAGCTACCCGTGGCTGCTGCGGCAGCGCGTGACAGTGTTGCTCACTGAGTCCCGGGCAGCCAGCGACCCCGATGCCTTCCAGCGGCTCGAACAGCTGGCTCAGCACGCAACAGCCACAGCGAGGTCCGACGCCCTGAACAAGCTCACCTGGATCGTGATCCGCAAGGGCGGCCTGGTCAGCGACATCACCGTCGGTGACTGCATCGAGCTGACCGCCGCACTGGAGGAACACCACTTCCGGGGCAGCGCGGGCCGGCCACTGTTCTATGCCCTGCTCAAGGAGACCGGCGTGCTCCCGCCCAGCGCACCGCTGCGGCTGCGGGCGCTTCGCATCGAGGGCCGCCGCAGCATCGAGCAGATCGTCGACGCGTACGGCATCGAGTGCCGGGCCGTCCGTGACCTGCTGGTCGAGTACCTCACCGAGCGGGCTCCCGAGCTTGACCACGTCTCGCTGCGTTCTATCGCCCGCAAACTGTGCCGTTTGTTCTGGCGCGACCTGGAGATCCACCATCCGGGCATCGACTCGCTGCGGCTGGCGCCCGAGGTCGCGCAGGCGTGGAAGGAACGCCTGGCCTACATTCGTGACGCTCAGGGCCACCCGATGCGGCCGCGGGTGAACTTCCGCGGCGAGCTGGTGTTCGTCCGGGCGTTCTACCAGGACATCGCCCGCTGGGCAGCCGACGATCCGGCGCGGTGGGCGCCTTGGGCGGCGCCGTGTCCGGTCAAGGCGAACGAGTGCGCGACGAAGAAATCCAGGTCCGGGGTGAAGTCCCGGATGGACCAGCGGACCAGGACCCAGCTGCCGCTGCTGCCCGCCCTGCTTCGCGCCGTCGACCTGCAGCGCAAGGACACCCTGGCCCGTATCACCGCAGCTCGTGCGACGCCGGCCGGTGGACGGTTCCTCGTTGCCGGGGAGGAGTTCGAGCGCTGCGGATCCGGACAGGCCCGCCGCGTCTACGTCACAGAGGTGGCCGCTGGCAGGCGGCGGAACCTGACCCACGAGGAGGAGGCGGCGTTCTGGTCCTGGGCGACGGTGGAGGTGCTGCGGCACACCGGCATCCGGATCGAGGAGATGCTGGAGCTCACCCACCACAGCTTCATCGCCTACACCCTGCCCACCACTGGCGAGGTGGTACCGATGCTGCAGGTCGCCCCGTCCAAGACCGATGCCGAGCGACTGCTGCTGGTCTCCCCGGAGCTGGCGGAGGTGCTGACCGCGGTGATTTACCGGGTACGGGCCGGGAACGGTGCCCTGCCGCTGGTGCCGGCCTACGACGTGTTCGAGCAGACCTGGAGCCCGCCCATGCCGTTCCTGTTCCAACGCAGGTACGGCACCGAGGACCGGCCGCTGAACCGTAGCTACATCCGCGAGTGCCTGGTCGCGACCTCGCAGTCCGCCCAGATCACCGTGGCCGGCGCCCCGCTTGAATGGCGCCCCCACGACTTCAGAAGGATCTTCGTGACCGACGCCATCCGTTCCGGGCTGCCGCCGCACATCGCCGCGAAGATCTGCGGTCATGCCGCTTTGGACACGACCATGGGGTATGCCGCGATCTACCCGGAGGACGTGATCTCCCATCACCGGGCCTTCATCGCCCGCCGCAGAACCGAGCGGCCCAGCGAGGAGTACCGCGAGCTCACCGCCACCGAGTGGGACGAGTTCCTCTCCCACTTCGAACTCCGCAAGGTCGCCCTGGGGACCTGCGGCCGCGACTACGCGACCCCGTGCCAGCATGAAAACGCCTGTGTCAGAAGCTGTGTCAGAACCGGTGATCTGTGATGTTCGGTAGCTAGGTATCCAGGTAGCCGGTGACCTGGGCCGTGATGGGTCGTTGCAGGGACGTGTCGTACGAACGTCTCGATTCAGCCATGGAGCAACTGATCTGTTCTCGAAGCCAGTTGGGGTGCCGGTAAGACCCGTGTCACCGATCCTGCTGGCTTATTCGGTCACGCGGCGAGCCGTTGGTCCCCAAGGCTGGGAACGGGCCCGTAGTACACGGTCGGTCTGGCCTGATTCGCGCGCCACCCGGGCGCGGGGGCGCGCAATCGAGCGCTGTCGAATACGCCTGTACGCGGATGGCGGCGGCGGGTGCGCCTGCGGGACCATTTCCTCTCCGTCACGCGGATCACGGGGGCGTCAGCCTTCCGTAACAGATCTCGTCCGTGGGCATCCCTGTGCCCGACCGGACGCGTGGACACGTGCACATGGACGTCCGACTCCGGGGGTGGCCGACGATGTTTCCCGACCCTGCTCAGCAAGCGGGCCAGCAAGCCTTCAATGACTCCGTCAGGCGGCAGGCGAACGACCACCTGGACGCCATGCGCCGTAGCCGCGGCCGCAACGGGGGCCGCTCCGGTTCCGGTCTCGGCGGCCTGCTGAAGCTCCTGCTCCTCGTCGCGGTCGCCGCCGTCCTCGTGCAGAACCCTGAACTGCGCGCCGACCTCTGGACATTCGCCCAGAACGTGTGGACGGACGTCCAGAACCGCTAATGATCAGAAACGGTTTGGGTTCTGGGCCGTTGGACGGGTGTGAGCGATCTGGTAGGGGACGCACGGCATCCAGGGCCTTTGCCACGCCCGTGCCTGTCGTCCGCGTCGGCGGCCGGCGCAACCGCTCCAGCTCCGAGATCCGACGGCCTTCCGGAACGTCCAGGGCCACCAGGTCGCTCACCCGGAAGGAACCGTCGTGAAGAACTTCCTGGCTTTTCTCGCGGTTTTGCTGCTTGCCGTTCTCGCCTTCACCACCGTGCACAACGGCACTTTCGCTCTACCGTGGCAGGACTCGGGTGCCGGTTCGGGCTCCGCCGACGGCCGCAGCGGAAGCGGCGGCGGCTCGGGGTCGACCTCCGGGTCCGACACCGAGACCGGCCCGGGCAAGGCCAGTTCGGGGAACAGCGGCAACAACGGCGGCATAACCACCAGGCCGGGCAAGAGCAGCAGCAGCCCCACGCCCCCGGTCGGCCCGGCCCAGCTCGTTCCAGACGGACTGCCGTGCAGCGATGGGGCGAGCTGCGGCGTATATGGCAGCGGGTTCGCGCCCGGCGAGCTGGTCGACCTGTACTACACCTGGCCCGACAGGAGCGGTGAGACTAAGTACGGTCCGCGGCGGGCCGATGACGCCGGGAGGATCGATTGGAGCGTCCTACGCGCCATCAGGGACAGCGGCACCATCCGCGTCCGGGCGGTCGGTCAGACCTCTGGGCTCACCGCAACTACCAGCTACCACGACTCCGGCGCCTACTGACTTGCTACCGCCTCGTCGGAGTCTTCCTAAGCGCATCCCCTTCCGTCTGCCGCCGGCCCTCCCCGGGTCGGCGGCCGGTCCCGTTGCGGGCATGTTCGACCACCAGAACTGCCCCGACCCTCTAGGCCAGAGGACTGATCACCGCCGTTTGCGGCCGGTGAAGATCCTGCTGGCCTATTCCGTGCCTGGCGGAGCTCATCCCCTCGACCGCATCCGCGTTAGCCAGCTTGCCGACCCCGGCATCTCCCTCACCGCGTGAGTGGATAAGCCAGCAGGATCGTCACCAGCCGCAAACGGCGGCTTCCTGCCCACCATTGGGCTCGTCTCGTTGAACAGGGAGCCGTGCTCCTGTGGCAATCGAGGCTCGGACTGGTTGTCGGTGCTCTGATCTCCCAAGCGCACCGCAACCGTAGGTCGCCGTGCCTGGTCTTTCTCCTCATGACAGACACGCGACGACCGCGACCCGCCCTGCACGACCGGGAGCTGCGCCTGTGGAAGGTCGGCCGGGCCCTGACGGTCACCTTCGCCGCGGCAGTCCTGGCAGCGGGCAGTGTCTTCTACGGCCTGGTCGTCCTGCTGGACTTCCAGGAGATCGATAGCACCGCGAAGCTCGACGCGAGCACGCTGTTCGACCTGGTGAAACTCTCCTTCGGCGTGGTCGCCGGAGCCGGTGCGCTCGTCGCCCTGGTGGTCGCCTACCGCCGCCAGCGCGTCGACGAGGCTGGCGCGCACCGTGATGCCACCCGGCTCCACACCGAGCGGTTCTCCCAGGCCGTCGACAAGCTCGGCTCGGACTCTCCCGCTGTCCGGCTCGGGGGCGTCCACGCTCTGACGGGCCTCGCCGACGACGCCCCCGACGACAGCCTGCGCCAGACGTGCATCGATGTCCTGTGCGCCTACCTCCAGCTCCCCTTCACTCCCGACCCGGGCGACGACCCCGCCCACCAGGCCGAACACCACCAGTACCTGGCCTTCCGCAAGGTCCGCCACACCATCCTGCGCCTCATCGGCGACCACTACCGACGTCCCCGGGGAACCCACCGCTCCTGGCAAGGCTGCGACCTCGACCTCAGCAGCGTCACCATCGACGGCGAGATGGACTTCGGCGGTGCGACGTTCTCCGGCGGCATCGTGTCCTTCGCCGGTGCGACATTCTCCGGCGGCATCGTGTCCTTCGCCGGTGCGACATTCTCCGGCGGCGACGTGTACTTCAACAGGGCGACGTTCTCCGGCGGCATCGTGTCCTTCGGCCGTGCGACGTTCTCCGGCGGCGACGTGTCCTTCACCGACGCGACGTTCTCCGGCGGCACGGTGCCCTTCAACGATGCGGCGTTCTCCGGCGGCACGGTGTCCTTCTTCGGTGTGGTGATCTCCGGCGGCGCGCTGGTCTTCAACGGTGCGGCGTTCTCCGGCGGCGTGGTCGACTTCGATGGAGAGCTCGGGCCAGCTCCCATTGGGCTCCTCGATGCCGTCGGCACTCCTGTTCCACCGTCAGTCAGCCTTCCCCCGAATTGGCTCCTCTCTGGTTCGTAGGCACCGGGAAGGGCGTGAGTAAGCGTCGAAGTGATCGTCTGGCCGACATTCGCCCCTGCGGGTCAGCATCCCCGCAGTCACAAGGCCTGACCGCTCGCTTGCGGCTGGTGACACGGTTCTTACCTGCACCCCCAGTTGGAGGGCGTCGCCGCTGTTCTTGCACCCGACGAGCTGGTCGGTTCCAGCCCGGAGGAACGCTCCGCCCGGGAGGAACTGTGCAGCGATGCTCTCCAGCTCCTGGAAGATGCCGAAGCGGCAGTCAACTCGGGAGAGCCAGCCGATGTCCTCATCGCCTTGGTCAACGCGATTGACGGGCTCGCGGGACAGTTACGGGACCGCGTCCTGGACCAGGTCGTGGAGTCCAGTCCGCCCCCGGACCCGTGGCCGCTGTGAGAGAGGCCTGCCCGAGGTCAGCGCAGGGCGATGGGGGCCAGCCGGACCGTCTGCGGCTGAATCCGCCGGAGACGTATCGGCTTGGGCTTGCCGGCCACCTTCACCGGTTCGACGGGGTGCGGTGAGGTCCGTGGTGGCCGGGGAGGGCGGGTGAGGCGGCGGACCATGAGGGTGATGAAGGTCCAGGTGATGTGGGCCTCGCTGTGGGAGATGAGCCTTTCGTAGTCCCGCACGTTTCTGCGGGCTCTCATGATCCACGAGATGGCCCGCTCGACTCGCCACCTTTTGGCGAGGACGGCGAAGCCGTCCTGGTCCTTGCGGCGGGGCACCGTCTTGAGGGTGATGCCGAGGAAGGAGTGGGACCAGTCGACGAGGGTTCCGCCGTAGGCGGAGTCCGCCCAGGCGACGGTGAGTTCGGGATGGGTCAGGCGCAGGCGGAACAGCTGGTCACGGGCGGGGATGCTGTCGTGCGGCGAGGCCTTGGTGACCATGACGGCCAGCGCCATGCCGCGCATGTCGACGGCCAGGTGTCTCTTCCTGCCGTTGATCAATTTTCCGCCGTCGAAGCCGCGGGTGTCCTGGCCCACTGTCTCGGCGCCCTTGACCGACTGGGAGTCCAGGATGACCGCGACGGTGTTGGGATTGAGGCCGTCGTGAAGGCGGACCAGTTGGTGCAGCTCGGCGTGGATGCGGGCCAGGTCCCCACTTGCCCGCCACCGTTGAAAGAATCCGTAGACCGTGCGCCAGGGGATCCCGAAGTCGACGGGAACGGACCTCCACTTGCAGCCATTGTCGTTGACGTAGCGGATGGCATCGACGACGTTGCGGCGCGGATGTTTCTCCGGGCGCCCGCCCGTGGGCAACTCGCAGGCCGGGACGGGCAGCAGCGGTTCGAGGACGGCCCATTCGGCGTCCGTGGTGTCACTGGGGTAGCACCGCTCACGCACGGCCGACGGCCGGGTCTCGTTCGTGGTCATCAGCGTTCCATGCGGGTGAGGACTTCCAGGGTGGCCTTGACGCCGCCGAGCTGGTCCAGGACCAGGCGGATCCATTCGTCGTCCGGGATTTTCCTGGCGTGCGGGGCGATGATCCCGGTGATGAAGTTGGTGACCCGGTGAAGTTCCGCCTGGAAGACCGCCCGCTCGTAGGAGATCCAGACCCCGCTCTCCTCCGACATCTGAAAGCCGTCCCGTCTGCTGTAGGTCACCGGCGGGAGACCTTCCTTGACCGCGACCTTCCGCAGGAACCTCAGGCCCGCCCAGACCTGCGACGGTGTGCGCTTGGTCGCCCGGCACAACTGGGGGGGCGACAGACCCGCCGGCTGTGCCTCCTGCAGGGCCTTGCGTACCGCCTGGCCGTGGACGTGGGCGGGCAGACCCGCCCCCATGACTACTGGCCCCGCAGCAGCTGAGCGAGCTGTTCGTCGAGGTCGACCTGCCCGGTCGCGGCCGCGGTCTCGATCCAGTCGGCCGCGCGGAGCTTCTCCAAGTGGTTTTCCAACACCTTCGTCTGGGCGTCGGTGAACTCGTGCCCCCGCAGCTTCGGGACCAGCCGAGCGGCCCCGGCGATGAACCCCTGGCAGACGGCAATCAAGTCATTGAACTCCATCGACTTCCGCCAGCTGTGGACGATGCGGGCCGGGTCGTCGAACCGCTCGCCCTCCTCGGCGAAGGCATCCGCGTACTCCTCGTCGAACTCGTCACCGTCGAGCCCGGCCTGCTCGAACTGGGCCTCGTTCACGTTCTCCCGGGCCTCGGCATCGCGCATGGCCTTGAACGCCACCTCCGGCCGGCGCAGGAAGTCGGTGGCCACCTGCGCCGCCACCGCCTCGTCATCGCGCGCCAGTTCACGGATCGCCTCGACCTTCTCCTCGGTGGTGACCGGGACCTGGATCTCTTCGGTCTTCCAGCCCACCACCTTCTTCGCCACCTCCGCACTCCACCGACGCCGGCCGGTGCGCTCGCTCAGCGGAGGGTTCCCGATCAGCTCGAACCGGTCCGGCGCGGAGGCCAGGATCCGGTGCACCTCGTAGGAGACCCCCGTCTGCCGGTGCTCGGCGGGCCACTGCGCGGCCACCCACCGGTGCGTACGGACGGTGTAGAAGGACAGACCGAGCTCCTCGGCGAACAGCCGCAGCGACTCCTCCACACCCTGGTCACCCTCGTCGAGCGGCAGGTGACCGCCGTGCCCGCGCAGCGGCTCCAGCTCTTTACCGACCGCAGATTGTGCTGTTCGTGTTGTCCGTCCGGGCCTGTGACGTGGACGTCACGGGCTCGTTTTCCGACCGGGATCCGGGACGTACGTCATGTTCCGGAGTCGGTACGGAGGACAAGTGGTACGGCACGTGGTCATCGGGGACTTGAGGGTCCAGCGGATCGACCGGAAGGACGGGCAGCGGTCGTGGACGATCGTGTGGCCCGAGGGCTCGGTCTACAAGGAGGCGGACCGGTTCCTGCGGGGGTACGAGGGCTCGGGCACGCAGCGGACGTACGCGTACTTGCTGGTGGATCATCTGCGCTGGTTGGAGCGGGAGTGCCTCGGCTTCAGCGCAGTGATGCTGCGGGATCTGGAGCGGTACATGGGCCTCGTTGGGGCGGAGGTCCGGCTGCCACTTGGTGAGCCGTGGCGTCTGGGGAAGCGGCCGTACGGGCAGGCGGCGCTGTCGACGGCGGCGGCCTGTTTGAAGGGCTTCTACCTGCAGATGGCATCGCTGGGCGTCAACCCGGACCTGGGCTCGGCCCTGAATGTATCCCGGCTGCCGAGCCGGGCCGACCGCGACCGTGCGCTTCTCGGACACGCCGTCCGTGGTCTGCCGGCGAACCCGCTGGCGCCGCGGAGGGTGCGGCGTCGGCATCCGAAGATGCTCCCGGAGGGCGCGAAGGACCGGCTGCTGGCCGAGGCCCACTCGGCCCGGGACCGCATGCTCGTCAGCTGGCTGGCCGACGGCGGCTTCCGTATCGGCGAGTTGTGCGGCCTGCACCTCGTTGACCTGCACCTCCGTGAAAGGGCAGCCTGCGGGGAGTGCAGGGCCCCGCACGTCCACGTCTGCCATCGCGGTGCGAATCCGAACCGCGCCCGGGCGAAGACCAAGTACCCCTGGTCCATGGAGAACGATGTGGTCACCGGCGGGCTGATCAAGCGCGTCAGCCCGAACATGATCCACACCTACTTTGAGTACATGACCGGCGAGTACCCGAAGCGGCCGGACCACGGGATGCTGCTCGTTCAGCTTCATGGCTCGCAGCAGGGCCAGCCGTGGGCCACCGTCGGCGCCCGCCGGATGCTCGGCCGGGCCGCGGCCCGCGCCGGCCTGGGCAAGGTGAACCCCCATGCATTCCGGCACGAGTTCGCCTCCGCGGTCCTCGACGCCGCCCGCGGCAACCTCCTGATCACCCGGGACGCGGGTGGCTGGGCCTCCACCAGCACACCCGACGAGATCTACGGGCATGTCGACATCCACGATCCGGACTTCGACGCCGCGCTGCGCAAGGTCTGGGGTGATCAGGGATGACGGAAGCTCACGGTGGACTGCGGCTGCTTGCCACGCGGGATGGGCGGGAGTTCCGCGACCGGCTGGAGATCCTGACAGCGCTGATCGAAGGGCCGGGTTTCGACCCGCTGCTGCGGAGCGAGGTCATCAAGGTTCCGCCCGAGCATGCAGCCTTCGGCTGGGGATGCCGGGTTCCGGACTGCGAGCGTTCCGTGCACGGCACCAGCGATCTCTGCAACACCCACCGTCAGGAGTGGTCCGCGCAGGGCGGCGATGAGGCGGACCGAGCTGTCTTCTTGCGCACGGCCACGCCGCTTCCGCAGGTCACGTCCGCCTTCACAGGCCTTTGCCGGGTCACCTGCTGCGAGCGAGTAGCCCTGGGTCACAAGCACCGCTTCTGCGCTCGGCACGATCACCGCTGGCGCCGTGCCACGGCCCGGGCACGCACCCGGGGCGTCTCGTTCGACCTCGACGGGTGGCTGAGCGAGGAGGTCCCCTACCCGGGTTTCGGCACCTGTGTGGTGGCCTGCTGCCACGACGGCGCACTCTCCCCGCTGGGGCTGTGTCCCAATCACGATCAGCGCTACACGCGGGCCGGGCGGCCCGGCGGAGCCGAGCTGCCGAAGAACTGGTACCACTTGGACGAGCCGAATCCGGCGTTCCCGGTCGTGCACTACGAGGACGAGCACGCGTTTCGCGAGTGGTGCCGCACAACCGATCCCGTGCTCCGAGTCGGCGAGGTCAACCTGCTCGGTCTGAACCCACTCCTGCGGGCGGAGATCCAGTGGGGGCTGTTCACGCATCTCCAGCACAACCCCCGCACCCGCTGGACTCCGGTCGCCGTGCAGGGCCTGGTCAACACCTGCCGGCAACTGGACTCGCTGATCGACCTCGACCTGGAACTCTGCTCCACCCGGTCGCGGGTCCTGGCCCGGGAGATGCTGCAGGGCCTGCGATCGGTCTACGTGACGCCGTCCGAGACCCGCGAGGCCGGCTACCTCGAACTTGATCACTTCGGCACCGGCATCCGCGGCATGCACAGCCATTACGACCTATCCGGGGTGTCCCAGCGCTGGCTTCGTGACCTGCTCTGGGACTACCTCGCGAACCTCTTGCGAACCCCTGGCAGCCCCCGCACCAGGGCGCCCTACAACGACATGCGACGCGCCTGTTTGGAGCTGAGCGCCTACCTGGAACTCGGTGCCGAGGACGGCGGCCATGATCCAGCACTTCTGCGGGCCGAACACGCGCACCGCTTCCTGGCCGACCAGCGTCACCGGGCCCGCAACAACCTGCCGTCGCTGGTGGTGCGCCTGCGGACGGGCAAGCCCACCACCGTCACCGACACGACCCTGCACTTCGTCTTCAGCCAGGCTCGCCGCATCATGCGGTGGGCGCTGGAGTCAGGCGAAGGGGACCGGATCGGCCTGGACAGGGAGTTCGTCACCGGCTTCCCGCCCATGGGCACCGGAACCCACCGCACCCGAAGTCCGTTCACCGACGAAGTGGCTCGGGCCCTCGCCGCCGAGGACAACCTCCAGCGGTTCGCTGACTCCTACGACCCCGGCGACCGAGGGCTGCGTGCCATCTGGGAGACGATCATCGTCACCGGCCGCAGAGCCGGTGAAGTACTCAAGCTGAGGCTCGACTGCGTCGGCCGCTACAACAAGCTGCCCATGCTCTGGCACGACCAGACCAAGGTCGGCAACTACGACCAGGCCGTCCGCATCCCGGACCCCACCTACCAGCGCATTCGTGAACGCCAGAGCCTCACCCTGGCACGCTTCGAAGGCAGATTCGGCCGACGGCCGACCCATCAGGAGCGGGCCCGAATGGCCCTGTTCCCCGCCACGAAGCACAATCCCGGCTTCGAACGGTCCGTCAGCTACGGATGGTATGGAGCTGCGTTCCACGACTGGGTGTCCGAACTGGACCTCGGTTCCTGCGTCACCCACCAGGCCCGTCATACTTTGGCGACCAAGCTCCTCGCCAACGGGGCCGGTCTGCATCACATCAAGCGGTTCCTCGGGCACGTCTCGACGCGCATGGCCGAGCACTACGCGAAGGTCGCCGTCTCCGAGATCGAGGATGTGCTGCAGCACATCTGGGTGGCCGGACCTGGAGCCGCCCGTCCCGGCGAGGCCCTATCCACCGGAGCCACCCCCCTCGACCGGCGCCAGGCCGAGGCCCTGGCCCTGGACCTCACCCGCCGCAGCACCCCCGCCGAGGGCGGCTACTGCACCTTCCAGCCCGTGGTCGACGGCGGCGCCTGCCCCTGGAGCCTGAACTGCCACAGCTGCGAGAAGTTCGTGATGTCGGGCGCCGACCTGCTCTACTGGCGACGCAAGCGGGAACAGTGGATGTCGATCGCAGAGCGGGCACCGGACGACACCACCGCCGACTACCTGCACCAAGTCTTCGAGCCCACAGCCCGCGCCATCGACGGCCTGGAGAATGCCCTGGCTGGCCTCGGCCTCCTGGAGGACGCCCTCGCCCTCGACCTGCGCAGACCCCAGGACTACTTCCACCGCATGTGGTCCACCGCCTTCCGGGCCACAGACCTCGCCGACGCGGTAGATACCGTGGAGAACACGTACGGCGACGAGGACACCACCGACGACCAAGAGACATACGCATGAACGCCAGCACCGTTCCCGAACCACGCACGGCCGCCGCTCTGGCTGCCCGCCGCCGCAGCACCACGGCGGCCGTCAGACGCGTCCACGAGGCCGTCGCCAGGCTCCGCCGCGAGAAGGCCCAGATCAGCGTTGCCGCCGTTGCCCGTCGCGCGGGAGTCTCCCGCACCTTCCTCTACGACAACTCCGAGGCCAGAGCCGCCGTCGCCTCAGCAATGACCGAGGCCGGCGAACACCGGACCCGGATCCTCGCCGACCCCCAGGACGACGAGCGCGGGCAACCTGGCGCGAGCGCGCACTGAACGCCGAGAACACCATCAAGGCCGCCCACGCCGAGATCCTCGCCCAGCGGGAACGCATCGGCGAACTCTTGGGCCAGATCCGCGACTTGGAGACCGAATGGACCGAGGAGACGATCCAGCGGATCACCACCGAGAACGCCACCCTCAAACAGCGGGTCCGCCAGCTCGCCACCGACAACCGCACCCTCGAGGAGCGGCTCAAGGCTGCCCGTTCCAACCTTCGTTTCCAGGACCGGCGCATTGCCGACCTCGAAGCCCGCCTCGCCGACCCGGAATCGGCGACGTGCTCCTGCCTGCCCGCTCCAGGGTCTGTCGGGAGGCCGAGGAAATGAAGCAGGACTTTGCCGCAGTTACGACGGGCCGTCGCAGGTAGTTCCTTCGCAGAGTCGTCAAGGTAGGGCTACTGACGGAGGAAGAGCCGAAGTAGTCGCCATGCGCGGCGGCGACGGATGGGATTGGTCGAGTACACGTACACCAGTGCCAAATTGGTGATGAGGACGGCAATGAGAAGCAATGCAGATCCTGAGCCGAGCATCACGACGGTATTCGTCCTTCCGACCGAAGTCACATAGCGCACCCCGACACTCAGGTCGGCGATGGCGTGCTATTTGCTGTTGCGTCGCTCGCGGTGAGCGATCGGACTTCTACCGTGACCCACGCTTTTGGCTCGTTTACCGCTGCTGGCAAGACGTGACGGATCCCGCCATGTTTTCCATGAAACATGACATTCGCTGCCACGCTGTCCCTCGCACGACAACCCGGCGTCATGTCCTTCGCTTTACAACTGCTGACAGTCTCGGCATGCTCAATCCACTATGACGGTCTCTCACTCCACCCCGGATCCAGCAGACGGTCGCGCTCTGGCCGAGCTCCGGCAGCATCTGCAGAATCTGCACCTGCACGCGGGCGAGCCCAGTACCCGGACGATCTCCCGCCAGACCGGCAAAACGATCAGTCACACTACGGTGAATACGGTACTAAAGTGCGCAAAGGTGCCCCGATTCGGACAACTGGAGCTGGTCGTCGAGGCCCTGGGGGGTGACGTTGCTGAGTTCAAGCGCTTGTGGGTCGTCGCCAGGCGCGCTGAGGAGAGCGAGTCTGTTGGGAAAGCCGTCTCTGACTCGTCTGCCTCGATCGTTCAGCCGGGACCGATGAGCCTTGACGAGCCGGTTCAAGTAAACGTCCAACCCGCAGCCAGCGACAACAATGAGTGGGGGGCGGCTGAAGACCTAATTGCTGGTCACAGGGACGCTGTGGTCTCGGTGGCGTTTTCTCCGGACAGCCGTCAGATCGCGACCTCCAGCATAGACGCCACCGCCCGGCTGTGGGACTCTTCCACCGGTGCCTCGGCGGCGGAGCCTCTTACCGGTCATAGCGGCCCTGTGTGGGCGGTGGCCTTCTCTCCTGATGGCCGGCTGCTCGCCACCGGCGGCCACGATGCCACCATCCGGCTGTGGGACCTGGCAACGCATACGCCTGTCGGTGATCCGCTGACCGGGCACACAGGCACCGTGGTGGCGCTGGCGTTCTCGCCTCAGGGGCGCCTGCTTGCCAGCGCAAGCAGGGACGCCACAGTGCGACTTTGGAATCCGACCACGGCAACGCCAGTCGGCGAACCGCTGACCGGCCACAGCGACGCCGTGGTGTCTGTGGCGTTCTCTCCTGATGGGCAACTGCTCGCCACCGCAAGCCATGACGGCACCACGCGGCTATGGCAGTTGCCTTCTCCGTACCGCAATCTGCTAACCAGCAGGGAGAGTGAGATCCTCGGCTTGATAGCCGAGGGTCTGTCCGATCACGGCATCGCGGAACGACTACACATGAGTCGCCAGACTGTCGAAACTCATATCCGACAGATCGCCATGAAGCTCGATTTCCCTGTCGATAGCGCATACAACAGGCGAGTACTCATGGCACTGGCGTCGTTGCGCGGGGGGATCTGACGCTCCGCTTGGCCGCAGTGTCAGGCCAACGGTGTCGGAAGGAAAAGCATCAGCGCCAGCCATGGACGGCCCCCCTCCGGCCAGTCGAAGGTCCCAAGCGCTGGACGTTCATCCGACGTGGCCACCCAGACGAGCTACAGCAACCGCCCCAACCCGCCGTCACGGACATGTAGTCTACGAATCGTCGCAGTTCAGAGCCGGTTCATGAACTCCTGCGGTCAGTAAAGATCTCAAGGGCGGCGTCCCCGAGCGAGAACTGGCAGCGGGTGTCCTCCTCCACCATGTCCAGAGATTCGACCACCAGCTCGTCGTAACGGCTTCGCGTGACCTTCCCGACCATCTCCACCATTGGGGCCATGGCGCACCACCCGGCGCGGGCCGAAGCGTCGGCGTCCTGCGTCGGCTGCGGAACCCCGGCCCGGCGTTGTGGCCAGACTCCACCTCGCACCGCCAACATCACCAGATACGGAGCCAACATGGCCGATTCCAGCCCCTGTTGCGACCGCAGCCCCCGGAGTCACCGATCGGTACACCAGTAGCAGAACGTCACCGATCACCGGTTCTGACACAGTGCCCCCTACTTCTCGTGGACCCGGCCCAGATGCCACGCCTCCAGGAGATCCACGCCAACCTCATCGACCGGCTCCAGGAGGCCAGGGACCATGGCTGGTTCGGCGAGGTCGCCGCGATCGAGACGACTCTGGCCGCCGCCGCCCAGAAACTGGAGGCCATGCGCGACCGTGCGGCCCAGCCGTCCACCGTCCACCTCGGCATGCCCGACATCCGCAGCAGCGTTGGTCGCATTACTCCGTAGCTGTGACAGATACGGCCGCGCAAGCCGGGCACGCTGATCCGTGATGACGCGGCTGCCCATCTTGACTACCGGATTTCCGTCGAGGCCGGGTCGAGGAAGAAGAGGCACTGCTTCGCGTTGAATTCGCCCACCTCGGCGACGAAGCGGAACTTATCGCCCGCGCGGACGGTGGCGGGGATCTCCGTGCCGGTCAGTTTCAGGTCGAGGATGTTGACGCCCTCGTACTTGAAGGCCGGGCCGATCCCCGTGTTCGGTCCCTTGTCGCCTGGGCCCAGGAGGAAGTCGTAGCGGGTGTCGTAGTCACCGTGGGGTGCCATGTGCACGATCGAGCCGTCGAAGGCGACCGTCTTGCCCTTGTACTTGGTCGCGAAGTCCGGGTTCGCGCTGTCGCAGGAGTCCGGCGTCTTCAGCAGCGCCGCGAACTCCCGGTTGTTCTGAGGCGTGATCACCTCAGCGGCAGCCGACCCGGGCGTGGTCGGAGTCGACGTGGCGGAGCGCTCTGCGCTCGCAGTGACCGCCGTCGGCTTGTTCGACTCGTCCTTCTTCTCACCTCCGTCCTCGAGTGCCGCGGCTACGCCGATGACGATGGCCAGGATCACGAGGCCGCCGACCGCGGTGCCGATCAAGAGTCGCGGCAGGGGCTTCTTCGGCCGGCGGAAGTTGAGGGTGGAGCGCAGCATGCCCTGGGCCTGTTCCACGAGCTCCCAGCCGTCCTTCTGCATCTTCGAGATCACCAAGCCGTCGGTGCCGCGAACAGTCTGCACGGTCTTGTACTCGTACTTGATCTCGTCGGCCATGCGGCTCCGCGCCCCCTAAATGAACTGTTC
Source organism: Streptomyces sp. NPDC041784 (assembly GCF_055591025.1). NCBI lineage: Bacteria > Bacillati > Actinomycetota > Actinomycetes > Kitasatosporales > Streptomycetaceae > Streptomyces > Streptomyces sp. NPDC041784. The sequence continues at coordinate 1,888 of NZ_JBVJAB010000054.1, read as the reverse complement.
ATACCAACTGCCTCGCGAGCATAGGAGACTTCGCGAGGAACCAGGGATGGCCCGGCGAGGTCGCCGCGATCGAGGCCAGCCTCGTCGGCGCCAAGCAGAAGCTCGCCGCCATGCGCGACCTCACTGGACGGAAATCGAGTGTCCACCTTGGCATGCCGGGCCGACGCCGGTGACCATCACTCCCCAATAGTTAGAACTACCCGTTACTCAAAGCCCGTTGCAAGGACAACCCACACCCAGCTAAGATCTCAGAAGAGCAAGATGAACAAGACTGGGAGGTTCTTTTGAGCGTGATCATCCGTATCGCTATTCCCGGCGTCACCGTGGAGACCAGGACGGTCGGAGATGACTTGCACATCGACATCAGTCCGGAGGGAGGTGCGACCAGCCCCGCGACGCAGACAGCTCCGGGAGGGCTCTCGCCCATGATTGAGTCCGGCGACCTGAAGGCCGGCGAGGTGCTCTATTGGTCCCGCCCTCGTCTCGGAGTGCGACACAAGGCGACGGTGCTGCCGAACGGCTGGCTGTCGTTCGAAGGTAAGCCCTATCGAACTCCCTCAGGAGCAGCCGTGGCCGCGGCAGGATCCCAGGCTGATGGCTGGACTGCATGGAGGCGGGAGCGTGACGGCGTGATCATCGGCTCCCTTCGCCGAGCGCAATAGGAACGTGAACGAGGTTGGGGCGTGAGGAGACGCCTGGTGTCGCACGCCCCAACCAACTACGGAGTCAATTTCCGCGTCGCGACACGCCCGATGGCTTTCTGCGTCTGGGCTTTTTGCGCACCACGCTCTGTGACCGGCCACCAGCTACGTGCATCACCGGTCTCGCTGGACAAGTTCGGATAAGCATGTGTTCGATGCCCGGTACTGATCGTGGGACCAGGCGAACGCCCCCGCCTGGAAGAGATCCGCGAGAACCTCCACGCCAGGATCGCCGAAGCCGAACGCGAAGGATGGCTGGGCGACGTCGAGCAACTGACCGTCAGCCTCGCGGCCACCGATGACAAGATCGCCCAGATTGACTCCAATGAGCTTCTTCGAGCCGGGCCCCGATCAGGTGACACCCGACAAGCGCAACGAGCGAGGCCCCCGGACAGTTGATCGAGATGTCTGACGTCTCAACCACGCTGCTCAGGGCCCTCGTTGGTCATCTATCCTGCCGCACTCGACCTGCCACATGCGCTCGTGGAGTGGGTCACCATGCTCATCGTCACCCGTGAGGGCGACCGACGCTGCAAGCTCCGCCCGTCCCAGCGCGCGATGGTGGCACTGGTGTACCTACGTGAGCACACAACCTTGGCAAAGATCGCTGCCGGGTTCGGGATCAGCGAGTCCACCGCCCACGCCTACACCAACGCAGTCACCGACCTGCTCGCCCAACGTGCGCCAGGTCTACTGAAGGCCCTGCGCGAGGCCGACCCCGACTTCGTCCTGCTGGACGGGACCCTCGCCGAGTGCGACCGGGTCGGCGACTCACGCGCGGACTACTCCCACAAGCACCGCCGGCACGGAGTGAACGTACAGGTGGTCACCGATCCGGACGGCCGTGTGGCTCTCACCCGCGCTGCCGGGCCGCGCCCACGACCTGACCGCCGCCCGCACCCACCGGATCATCCGCATCTGCGAGCGCCAGGGCGTTCCCATCCTGGCCGATCTCGCCTACCAGGGCGGCGGCCCCTGGCTGACCACGGGCATCAAACGCAGGCCCCTGCAGGAACTCACCCCCACCGAGAAGACCGTCAACCGGGCCCTGGCCGCGGCACGGGCACCGGTCGAACGCGGCGTCGCCCGCTTGAAATCCTGGCGGATCTTCCGCAGGTCCCGATGCAGTCCGAACCGCATGACGTCAATCGCCAAAGCCATCCTCACCCTGGAGCGTCAAGGCTGAA
>NZ_JBVJAB010000053.1:0-31149 GCF_055591025.1 Streptomyces sp. NPDC041784 | reverse complement strand
ACCGGCACCTGCACCACCTGCCACCGCCCCCTGCCCAGAACATCCACCACCAGCCAGAACCCAAGAGCCAGAGCGACCTAACGGAGTCCTACTAGGGCTCTGGCCGGCAGATCAAGGGTGGAACCATAGGCGGATCGCTGCTGTGTGACGGTGCCGTGGAAGACGTAGGCCGCCCATTTTGTCGTAACGGGTTGCGACTGCGCTGGGGTTCTTGCGGTTGCGGCGGAAGTTGTAGGCCTTGTCGCCGCTGAGTGGTCGGGCCGGGTCCGGGGCGGTCCGCCCAGTGGTCGGGGAACCCGGATCCGGTCCAGGACCTCGATCATCTGCGGGGCGTCGCGCCCCACTGGCCCGGCGTGAGCAGGAGGGCCACGGGGCCCGCCCGCGTCGTCGAGGTGGATCTTGCAGGTCAGGCCCCCCCCGCGAGCGTCCGAGTTCCTCGTCGGGGCGGTGGTGCCAGGGCGTGTTTGGTCCTTTTTCGCGACCCGCGGCTTGGCCTCGCGGGCGTCGGCCGCGTGCTGGTGGGCCCTGCAGGAGGGATCCGGTGCCAGGTGCCGTCCGCCGGCCAGCGATGCCGTTCGTAGACGGTTTTCCAGGAGCCGTAGCGTTCCGGCGGGTCCCGCTACGGGAGACCGGTGCGGATCCGGAACAGGATCCCGTTGAGTACGGTGCGGTGGTCTTTCCACCGGCCTCCTCGGCCATCCGAAGGCGGCAGGTGCGGCTCCCAAAGCGACCACTCGCGATTCGTCAGATCCCCCCGACCCATGACCGAACCAACGAGTGATCGGTCGGAAAGTCGCATGATCCGCCGGGTAGATCCCAGCGGAACGAATCGCCCGCAAAATGCCCGGTTCCCTCGACCGTGCTGAGGCTCTGCTGCGTATCGCAACCGTGGGACAGACCGACCGTCCGAGAGCCGGGCACCGCTGCGCCGAAGACCGGGTCGGTGACGTGCACGGGCGGCGACGCCAGGCCGGCGACCGCGCCGGACGCCAGGTTCACGTCGAGGCCGACCGGGCAGTGCTTCATACACCCGGCATCGGTCGGCTCCCGTGCCCAGCCGTATGCCTCCTCGGACAGCCTCCCGCCGGGGCCCGTACGGGGAACCCGGGCAGGCGGGCCAGGACGGGGTGCCCTCGGTCGCTTCGCACGGCGCCGGGTACGCAGCCGGGTGCCTCCCTGGGCGCGTTCCGCCGACGAGTGAACTCCCCGCATTGGCATTCGCATCGTCGGCGCCACGCACGATGGCGGATTCCGCTGCTCGCGCCCAGGGGCGCGGCATCGGGCCTCAGTGAGTGTCAGATCCATCATGCCTGTTCGGAGGCGGTTTGCGGTAGGACGGAGCGCACGTCCGTTCGGACTTGTCGCAGGTGGTGGTCCGCCCGCAGACTCGTCGTCATCCACTCCCCGACGTCCGTGTCGGCATCCGTTCCAGGCTGCCGGCGCGTTCGCTGTGCTGTCTCGTCGCGTGACGGGGCGGGCCGGGGGGTGAGGGAACGAAGGGGGAACGATGGATCAGGACATGGTTCTGCGGGCGAGGGTCAAGCTGCTCGGCGCCAACCGGCGGGTGGTGCGCGGCGTCGAAGGGCTGTGGATCTACCGCCTGCTGACGCAGGTCGAGCCGGAGGTGTACGGGTCGAAGCTGGCGTACGTCCTGGTGGAGGCCAGCGCCTCGCCGCTGGTGCGGGAACTGCCCGGGCAACGGCTGGCCCTCTTGGACGAGGCGGTGGCGGTGGCGACGGCCCTCGGCGCCGCGAATCCCTACCGGGCCAAGGTACTGGCGAGGGCTCTCGCCGCCCGGCGGGAACTTGACGGCCCGCAGGCGACGTAGCAGGAAACGCGGCGGCCAGGGCGGTATGCAGGATCAGGCCGGGGCCCTCGGCTTGATCCTGCACGTTGCGGCGCCGGTGGGCCGCCCGGTCGAGCCGGCAGCGGCTCTCGCCTCGCCGGATACGGTCGTTGATCTGGTCGATCCGTTCCGGGATCACGGCCCTGATGTCTCGTCGGTGGAGGGAGTCGCGGATCTTCGTGGACGAGTCGCCCTTGTCGGCGGCGACCCGCTCGGGCCGGCTCCTGGGCCGTCCGGGCCCGCACCGCGCGATGCTGATACGGGACCACGCTTGCTGTCCGCCCTGCCCTGCGCACTCGGCTGCACACTGGATGCGCAGCCAGGGCGATGGGGGAGGGGCTGCGCTGCCGATGCTTCTCTGCGCGCCCGCCCAACTGCGCGCCCGACCTGCGGTGCCCGTCCCAGGCCACGCGGCGAAGCGCCACTCACAGCTCGTACGATTCCGGTCATGGCACGCTTTGAGGATCTTCGCCGCTCCCTCTGGGACACCAGTAGCCAGCAAGGAGCGCAGCCACCCCTGACCGATCAGATGATTGCGGAGGCCGAGTGTTCGCTGAACGTCACACTCCCCAGTTCCCTGCTTGACCTACTGCGCCATCAGAACGGAGGCGTGGTCGCGGCCGGCTGGAACGCCTTTCCTACGAGTCGGGCGACCTCGTGGAGCACCGACCACGTCCCGTTCGACCTTGTCATGGGCATCGGCCGCCACGAGGAAGCACTCTCCCTGCTCGACAGCCCATACCTGGTCCGGGAATGGGGGCTCCCCACCGCGGTCGTGCTGGTCTCGGGTGACGGGCCCTGCTGGATCGGGCTGGACTACCGAGCCTGCGGCCGACACGGGGAACCCTCCATGACCTGGTTCGACGCAGAACTCAAAGCAGAACTTGCCCTCGCCCCGAACTTCCGGTCCTTCATCGAGGGGCTTACATCTGCCAGTGACTTCGAGAGTGCATACCACGGAGACGCACCCGACCAACCTCATTGACCCCGTCCGGCCACACCTACGCCTTCGACGACTACCGCCTGGCCGGCCGCGCCACCGTCCGCATCCACACCGGTGGGGGCCGCGACACCCGGTGACTGCCGTGTCTGGGCAGGCCTCTGCGAGGCGGGTCAGGGCCTCTCGCTCGGACAGGTCCGCGGGCGTCGACGTATGCTGCCGAGGTCACCTATGCATGGTCGTACTCCGAGAACCAGCCCCCCGACAGCGCGGACTCGGCCCCGATCTCCGGGGCGAGCTTCGCCTCGCACAGGATCACGTCCCTGCGGGTGTCGCACCCGTCGGTGGGGTTGAGGCCCTTGTTCCAGTGCTTGAACAGGTCCCGGTTGTAGGAGCCGTCTTGGGGCCTCTCGGGAGCTTCACCGGTCCACTCCAGCGCCTGGAACAACGGCACACCCTACGCGGCGCGGGAGCCGAAGGCGTCGTCACCGCGAGCGCCTCGGTGGTCGGTTGCGCGTCCGTGAGCGCAGGCCGGGCCGGTGCAGCCGTGGCAGAGGCGGCGACGGGCAGGACGGAGGGGGCGAGCTCGGGCGCGAGGTACAGCAGGTTCTTGATCACACCACGGGTTCCAGCGCCCAGGTCCCGCGCAGGGGAAGATGCTGACGGTCTCCCGTCCCGTGGTTTCCCCGAGCCGGGACGGGAGCCCCACTGTCTGGTTGCAGGGACGGGAAGGCCGGTGCAGAGGGTCGTGTCGTGGAGGGCGTGGTGGTGAAGGGGACAGTGTCCCCGGGCCTCACCTATAGCCTGCGGGGACGATCGTTCGGCTGAAGCCCCGCAGTGCCTTTCAGGGGAAGCCCGATGTAGGCGCGCAGCCCTGCGTGAGTGGCCGGAAGTCCGTAAGCGGTCAGGCTCTTGTCGAGGTCACCCGCCGTGTTCCACCATCCCTCGCTGAGATCGGCGAGGGCATACAGAAGCAACTGTTGGGGGCGGGGGAGGCTCGCATACAGGGGGCGGGGATCGGGCAGGGGGCTGGGGAACAGGTCCGGCAGGACCGCCTTCGCCTTGAACGTCCTTTGCGGCGCGTTGATGGACGGCAGGCAGGCGGCGACTGCGGCGAGGGACGTGGGGGAAGGCGGGAGGGCGAGCAGAATATCGGCGGTGTGGCCGTGAAAGTCGCCCTGGTTGTAGTCGGTCGCGGGTACGGGCGCAGGGGCCACGGCCGCGGCAGCGAGTTCGGCGACGGCCCGGTCGAGCAACGGGCCGTCGAGTTCCGCGTCGGCGCTTCGGGCGGTATGGGCGATGGCGGTGGCGGCCGCCCATCGTACGAGGCTGTCCTCGGCGTCCAGATAGGCGGCGAGGGTCCCCGCGAGAGCGGTTGTGCCGAGGAAACCGACGGCTACGAGCGAGGTGGCCTTGGCCACGGCATCGTGCTCGTGTGCGGCAAGGTCGAGCAGGAGAGGCAGAGTAGTGTCCGCCAGTTCGGGAAACCAGGCCAGGAGGTAAGCAGTCCGGGTTCGGACCCGGGGGTTCTCATCGTCGAGGAGGGTGAGCAGGGCGGGAAGCTCGGCAAGGACGGCGTCGTACGAACGCATCGAAGAGTCGCGGAGGTCGATCGGATTGCCGTCCGCCAACGAGTCCCGGATGCCTCGCAGTGACCGGCGTCGCTGCTCGTCCTGCTCGGTGGCCAGAGCCTCCTCGTACAGGGCGAGGAGCTTGTCGGAGGAGTTCTCGGCGGCCTCCGCGCGCCAAGCGGCGATGTCGGCCCCGTCGATGATCTCGCGCTCCTCGTCCCAGTTGACCGCGAGGCCGGTCAGGAGCTGCAACGCGCGCTCACGCGCCGACCTCGGGCCGGCGAGAGCGATCCGCGCAAGGAACGGCACCGCGTATGGAGATGCCTGACAGCGGGTGCCCTGGTGCGCGAGATGATCGAACAGGCTGGTGACGACGTTCCGTTGTGCCTGCTCGTCCTCTCCGCACAGAGCGCGCAGTTGCCCGGGGACGTCGTCGGCCGTCCCGTATGCGTGGTTCAGGTTCGCCCAATCCACTTCGTCCAGGCCGGCCAGCAGGTGCTCGTACGCAGTGATCACGGCCGCATGATGTCAGAGCCCTCCGACGCGGGTACCCCGCCCTAGTGGGCGGGCCGCCGGGAGCGGGCACCATCTGCAGGCCCAACCAGCACCCCACCGTTGTCCAGCACGTACACGTGCTCGCCGCCCTCGGCCATCGGAACCTTGATGATCTCGGGCACGGGCGGTGCCGGTGCCGGTGCCGGGACGCATCCGCCGATGTCGTCCGCGCATGCTCCAGGACGGGCGGGAGTCGTGGGTCTGGTGTGAGTCGTCCTGGACCGAAGATCCCGCCGGTGGCGTGAAGACGCTGGGGGTGACACCGAAGGACGCCCCCCACTGGTCGACGAGGTCGATGGCCTCGGCGACCGGGATGTCGCAGTCGGCGGTCTCACAGATCTGGCGTGCACAGGCGAGGGCTTCGCGGACCGCATCACAGGGCCGCCGCGCCCAGCGGCGTGGACGCCTTCATCGACACCTTCTGCGACGGGTACGTCGAGCTGGCCCTCGCCCTCGGCGTCGCGACCGATCGGATCGACACCATCGCCGATCTCGCGGCCGCCGAGAAGCACGGGGTGAAGACGGACGGGGGGATGGCGGCCGGGCCGGGCGCGGCGCCAAGGTGCTCGCCGAGCTTGCCGGCCTGATCGCCGACGGACACCTCGACGTGCCGATCGCGAACGTCTACCCGCTGACGCAAGTCCGCGAGGCCTACCGAGCTCGAAAACCGCCACACCCACGGCAAGATCGTCCTCAGGCCCTGGTAGTTCACCGAGACTGGCCTTCCTGGCTTGTTGGGCGAGCCGGTATTCGTCGGCTTCGCGGATGAGTTCTTGAGAGCGGATCTGGTGCAACGTGAGGTGCATGCCGCTTGCTCTACTGCTGGAGCTCCAGGACGTCGGCGACTACGCAGCTGACGTTGTCAGGGCCGCCGGAGCCGTTGGCGAGGGCGATGAGTTTGCGGACGGACTGCTCGGGCTCGCTGGTCTCGGAGAGCACCTGGCGGATTTCTTCGGTCGGCACGACGGTCGACAGGCCGTCGGAGCAGAGCAGATATCGGTCTTCCCGCTGGGCGTCGTGGAGGCGCATGTCGGGGGTGGTGTGGGCTCCTTGGCCCAGGGCCCGGACCAACAGTGACCGCTGAGGGTGGGAGGCGGCTTCTTCCGGGCTGAGGCGTCCTTCGTCGACCATCGCCTGGACCATGGTGTGGTCGTGAGTGATCTGAAGCAGCTCTCCGTCGCGCAGGAGGTAGACGCGGGAGTCGCCGATGTGGACGAGGGCCAGCTGTGATCCGGTCCAGAGCATCGCGGTGAGCGTCGTGCCGGTGGATTCGGGTGAAGAGCCGTTCCCGGCGATGTCGCGCACGGCCTGCTTGGCCTGTTCGATGACGTCTTCGAGGACGTTGAGGAGATTGCCGGCTGGGACGCTGTCGGTTTCGAGGTGCTTGAGCGCGTCGATGGCGGCTGCGCTGGCGGGGGCTCCTTGGCTGCCGCAGCCGTCGGCGACGGCGAGCAGGCGGGGGCCGGCGTAGGCGGTGTCCTGATTGCTCTCGCGGACAAGGCCCGTGTCGGAAAGAGCGGCGTAACGGATTTGCAGGGGGTTGGCGGTCGGGGACATGGCGGGGTCCTTCCGGGAGAGGTGGTCGATGAGGAAGGTGGCCAGGTCCCGTCGTGCGGCGGTGTCGGCCTCGACCTGGGCCCAGAACGCGCGGACCTCCTGGGCTGCCGCGACTGCATTCAGCGTGCGGACGTGCTGGATGCGGGCGAGGGGCATCCCCAGGCGTCGGAGCCAGGCGACCAGTCGGGCCTGGTCCAGTTGTTCCGGTGCGTAGAGGCGGTATCCGGTCACCGGGTCGACGCGAGCGGGGGGCAGCAGGCCGAGCTCGTCGTAAAGACGCAATGCCTTCGGTGACAGCCGGGACGCCTTCGCGAACGCCCCGATGGTCAGCAACCCCATGCTTGTTCCTCCTCATGCCGAGCACGTCGCCCGACCCCACTGATGCTGTGGGCTCCCCCAAGGTGAAGGTCAACCAAGGGTTCTGATTGGCCCCGGCCGATGGTCTCCCACTTGTTCGGGGACTGGCTGATCAGCTGAGAACTCGGGCCCGCCGGGCTCGCTGGGCGGTGAACTCTCGGAGGGTTCAGAAGCGCTTCGATATGTCTGGCTGTGGCCGTGACGGTCGTGCTGAGCCACGTCCGGCTGGTGTCTCGCGGGGGTGCCTGCAAGGGGAAGCGGCGGTGGAATTCGGCGAGGGCCTATGCGACGACGAGAAGGTCGTCCTTGAGAGGGCGTTAAGTTTGTTTCTGGTAGCGGCTTCGTCCGGATTGGGTGAGGAAGCCTTGTCGGGTGAGGCGTCCGAGGCGGCTGCGGGTGACGTTCGTGGCCGGGTCCTCGGTGGGTATGCCCATGAGTTCGTGCAGTTCACGGACTCTGGATTCCTCTTCCGGGTGGTGGCCAGCTCCGCGATACGCGCTCGGTCTCGGCGAGCACGGTGGTCAAGTGCTCGATGTGGCTGCGGAGTTCATTGGCGCTGGCCACGGCTTCGTCGTAGCGGGCTTGGAGATCGGTCAGGAACTCGGTGAGGGTCACGCGGCCGCCGGGAGGGCGTCGCGCCAGGCCGGGGTGGGCGTGGTGAGGCGGCGGGCCATGTTCGCGGTGGAGGCCCAACAGACGAGCGAGGCGGAGTTGTCGGGCCGGTGGTCGTACTTGCGGGCTGGGCGCCGGTCCAGCATCAACGTACCGTTGACCTCCTCGACCACCCACCGTTTCGGCTGCGGGACGAACTTTGCCCTGATCAGCCGGGTTGCGACGGACGATCTCGAACGCTGATATCCAACAGGGCACCGTGGATGATGACTTCGTTTTTGAAGCCCTGGTTGGTCCACAAGGTCTTCTCCAGACGGTTCCCGCACTGCTCGGCCGCCAAGTCGAGCAGGGCGGTGCCGACGTCGTTGTCGTGCGCGGAGGCAGGGTCTGGGTGGTGAGGTCGCCGTCGGGGTGGTAGCGGGCGGTGAAGGTACCGGCGACGGAGTCGGTCCCGCCGCTGGGCCAGGCTGAAGAACAGGTCGTCGAACTGGGCCGCGTACTCCTCCTCCTCCTCCAACGGCCCCGGCGCGGGCGGACACGGACGGCGAGCAGTCATCTTCGGCCCCCAGCCAGGCAGTTGACTTCTACCACCGGCCTACGACCAGCCCGACCTACCGTCAACCCACACCACCGCCGGACTTAACGAACTACCGGTAGCAGGTCAGGGCGGCGGCCATGGCCAGGCCTCGGCTCTGCCAGTCGTTGCGGACCACGTACGGGATCTTGAGACCACGAGCAGCCCATGGCAGGCTCATGCCGCATGATCGATGAATTCGCGAAAGACAGCCTGCACGGGAGACTGCGGCGGGACCGCAAGGCGCTGCTCTGGAAACTCGACGGCTTGTCCGAATACGACGCCCGCCGACCTTTGACAGCGACCGGGACCAACCTCCTCGGCCTGGTCAAACACGTGGCCACCGTCGAGGCCAGGTACTTCGGCGAGGTCTTCGACCGCCCTTCCCCGGAACCGCTGCCCCGGTGGCAGGACTCCAACGGCAACGACCTGTGGGCGACCGAGGACGAGACCCGCGATCAGATCATCGCGTTCTACCGGCGCACGTGGGAACACTCGGACGCGACGATCAACGAGCTTCCCCTCGACGCCCCCGGCCACGTGCCGTGGTGGCCGGAGCCTTATGCCGACACGAACCTGTTCGCCATCATGGTCCATGTCCTCGGCGAGTCCATCCGGCATGCCGGGCACGCCGATATCCTGCGCGAGGGCCTCGACGGCCGGACCGGGTTGCGCGCCGAACACGAGAAGCAGATCGACGAGGAAGCCCGTGCAGCCTACTGCGCGAAGATCGAGCTGGCCGCCAGGTCGGCCGCACCTTTCAAGGCTTAGAAGCTGTTGTCTTTCCGGACTTGAGGACTGCGTTTTTGCTGGTCGGGCATAGGGCGGGCGCTCCCGCGGGAGTGGTGGCGTGTCGTGTCGTCGCTGCGGTGGAGGTCGTGGATGCCGTCGGTGGTGGGTTTGTTGGAACAGCGCGAGGTCGCCGCCCGCCGTCGCGTGGATGGGCTGAGGGAAGAGGCCGACTGCGTTCAGGCCGAGTTGGCTGTGGCCGAGCGGGAAGGGAGGGAGCGGGCCATCGCCCGCTCGCGGGTCGGCGAGGTACTGGCCCACGTGGCCGAGCCCGGGCAAAGCCACGCCCCGGCCGCTGGGACAGCGCCGGCCATGAGACAGGCCGAGGAGACATCGTCAGCGCCGACCGCGGCGAAGTCGAAGTCGCAGGTGCCGGTGTGGCGTGAGGGGCTGGCCTGATCGGTGCTGTCGGTGGACCAGCGCATCCTTGGGGCGCTCGCGAACCGGGCCGGCTCCATCAAGGGCCGTTGACCTGCCAGGAGATGGCTGCGGCGTTCGGCTTGGACGTGGTGCCGGCGCGGGTGGAAGCGCTGCGGTCGAAGGCGAAACGCCTGGTCGCGCGGGGCTGGCTGGGCGAGCAGCAGCCGGGCCGCTTCACGCTCGCGCAGGGTGTGGCCGGGCCAGGCGGCGGGTCATGAGCAAGGTCATCGACCAGTAGATCAACGCCCCGGCGCTGGTGGTGCGGCGTTCGTAGTCGCGTGCCAGGCGGCGGGTGCGCATCAGGTGGGCGAAGAGGCGCTCGACGATCCACCGCTTGGGCGGAACCACGAAGCCGCGCATGTCGTCGCTGCGCTTGACGATCGACAGGACCAGCGCGAGCACGGTGAGGATGTAGTCGACGAGGCTGCCGACGTAGCCGCCGTCCGCCCAGACCAGCTCCAACTGGTGGTGCGTGACGGCGACTTGCTGCAGCAGCACCTGGCGGCGGCGCGGTCGCCGACATCCGCGGCGGTGACCATCACGCCCAGCAGCAGGCCGAGGGTGTCGACCACGATGTGCCGCTTGCGCCCGTTGATCAGCTTGCCGCCGTCGAAGCCGCGGCTGTCGGAGCCGACGACGGCGTCCGCTTTGACAGACTGCGAGTCGATCACCCCGGCCGTCGGCTCCACGTCGGGGCCCAGCTTCTCGCGGACCCTGGCGCGCAGCCGGTCGTGGAACTCCTTGACCAGGCCGTGGTCACGCCAGCGGCGAAAGAACGCGTAGACCCGGTCCCATGGCGGGAAGTCGGCGGGCATCGCCCGCCACTTGATGCCATTGTCGACGAGGTAGCGGATCGCATTGAGTATCGCCAAGTGGCAGTACGCCTCCGGCTGCCCGCCCCGGCCGTGCAACCAGCCAGGCGCCGGCAGCAACGGCCGGACCGCCGCCCACTCCGCGTCGGTCATGTCCGTCGGATAGCGCGACTGCCGAAACCCGTTGTCGGCGGCGTTTCCGAACCGGTGAGCCAGACAGCCACACTCCAGCGTGACGGAACTCGACTGCGCGCCCATCGACACGGAACACTGCGGCACCAGGGCCTCCTGATGTTGCTCGGTGATTCGACACCAACGAGCTGTTCAGGAGGCCCTGCTCGTACCCGCCGAAAGCCCCGCGACCACCCAATCGAGACTCCCGTTCGACGGACACAGGCTCTCAAGAGTGGAACGACAAGAGCTACTGGTAGGAACCGCGCACGATCCCATCGTCAGGCGGGGTCTCCGGCCGGCGTGGGTGGGAGCGCCGGGCTTCGGGGACCGTGTGTGACCGGGAGTAGCGGTGCGTCAGCAGTAGTCGAGCAGGCTGTAGACGTTGTCCCAGCCCCACTGGTCTAGGTAGACCTCGCTGACGTAGACGTTGCGGTTGCCGCTGTCGTCGTCCGTGAGAAGCCAGTAGCGGCTCCGGCGCCCGTTGTCGGAGTAGTAGACGCCCTCCTTGATGCAGTAGAAGTAGTTCGACCCCGCATACAGCCACCCCGCGTGAGTGGAGTCGTAGTAGTCGGGGGTCCAGTGCGTCCACTGATTGACCACCGTGCTGAGGTACACCTTGGGGTACGCGGCGGCTTTGGCCGCTCTTGCGGACGTGTGAACCGAGGCAGCCGCCGCCGTGCCGGAATCAGCTGTTGCGGCATGCCCCGCGCCTGCCACACCCATCACGAGGCCGGCGGCGAGCAGACCTCCAAGAAGGCGGCCCGGCATACGAGTTCGCATCTGAAATCTCCCTGTTCCCGAGGGCTCTGTCGACCGAGAGAGTACGAGCCGCACGGTCGGCTGCCTCCTGGTACCTGTCAGGTTGTGGTTCCGCTCTTTGGCTGGTATGGCCTCTGGCACAGAGGAGACTGCCGAGCCTGCCACGCCGCCGGTCCTGTCTGTGGCATCGCGGACGTCGCCGATGGTGAACACCTTCGAAGCGCCGCGATCCGGGCGCGTCACCGCGGTGCCCGCGGTCCACCGCCGACTGCGGCAACAGGGTCACCTGGATCTCGGTTGGCTTCGCAACCCCGAGCCGGCACGGGGCGAAGTCGTGCAACAGGTATCTCCACGGGATTCCGGTCCGGTCGACATAAAGGATGGGGTCCGTGATCCGGCGCAGGTCGTGCTCGGGCGGCCGGCCGATGTCCAGGCGTGACCGGTGGTGTGTTGGGATCAGGCAGGAGCGAAGGGGCCGAAACGGACCCTCGAAATCCGTCACCCGCCTCACCCGCCTCACCCGCCTCACCTGCCACAACAGACACCCACTACCTCAGCCAGCCCGAACCGGTCCGCGACCCGAAGTATCAAGAAGCACCCCTGGTAGGACAAAACGCTCGCGTGGTGAACGTTTCAAAATGACCTGCAGGTGCGGTGGGGGAAGGCCATGCTGTGAGAGCACCGGCGATCCTCGCAAGTGAGCGGAGCCCGCACCGATGGCCAGGACCTCCGGTGTCATGCAGTCGGTCACGTTCGCGGCCTGGCGTGATTGTCCCCCTGGGCAAGACCGCGCATCCAGTCGGCACTACGTCGCCCTGGCGGAACTCCTGGTGCGTCTTGGAAGTTTTGGCCTCGGTCTCACCTGGAAGGTGCGGATCTACGACTCCCAACTGTGCGCCGAGATCGGTAAGGCTTGCTCCGGCACCGGAATCGGCACCCTGGAGCTACTGGCCCTGGTAGCACCGGACCTACAGTTTGTTGACGGGGACTTCGCGGGGTATGCAGGCGATGAACTGAGGGTGGTGCTGCGGGAGTTCGACAGCACGAGTTGGGACTTCTGCACCGCCGACACCTCGGTAATCAGGGAGATCCGCCGGCTCTACCCCGACGCAGTGCCGACTCCTGAGGATGTTCTTCAGGAGATCCCCTGGCGGACCGACCAATGGGAGATGTGATCTAACGCTCCAGTGCGAGAAGAGCGTGTCGACTGGAGTCCGCCAGGCACGTCGGGGTGTCTGCTGATCTCGTCTCCGCCAGCAGTGGTCCGCCGGGTGCTCGATCCTTTCAGTGGTGGCCGCCTGCAAGATCACCAGCGCTTCTGCGGTCATCTCAAAAGATCACCCAACCGAACGATCGCCGTCTGATCTGAAGCACTCGTGATCGGAGGCTGGAAATCCGCTGATCACGTTGCGATCGCCTCACCACGTTCGACCAACAGGCCGCGTTCGAAGCGTGCTCCGGCTCGGACGAGCGGGACAAGATGGGCCCCGCGCCCCGTTGACGGCCCGCCAACGGGCCTGGGCGGCCTTGAGTGGACCAAGACCGCCGACCAGATCATCGACCGCATCTGCCGCTACTGCTCACGCATCTCCGGACCAGCTCACTAGCTGCTATGCGCGCGCCTCAGCGCGGGCATGAGGCGGAGGGCGTTGTCGCGGTTGATGCCGCGACGTTGGCGGTCGGTGAGGACGGGGTCGGTTTCGATGGCCGGCACCGTGAAGTCGGTGATGATGTCGGCGGAGGCGGCCGGCCAGTCGGTGCCGAAGAGGATCCGGTCGGCACCGGCGGTGGCCACCAGAGTGCCCGAGGGGGCCAGCGGGCCCGCCGTGTCGTAGTAGAAGCGACGGAGATGGTCCTGTACCCGGGCAGCATCGAGGGGTGGGGTGCAGAAGTGGCCGAAGGCCGCCATACGGGTGGCGATCTGAGGGAGGAACCCACCGGCGTGGGGCAGGACGACTGACAGGTGCGGGTAGCGGTCGAGTGCCCTGGTACGGATCAGGTTCACAGCGGCACGCGTGGTGTCCAGCAGAAAATCGCACATGAAGTTCGGAATTCCGGGGACGGTGGGCACGCCGGGTGGTCCGCCCGGGAGGTCGAGCGGGTGGGTGAAAAGGACCGCGGCGCGTTCGTCGAGTTCTGCGAGGAAGCGGTCGTACGAGGGATCACCGAGGTAGATACTGTTGTAGTTGGCTTTCACGCTGACCCCAACGGCACCGAGCTCGTCGAAGGCGCGTTGGAGAGCCCACGTGGTCACTTCGGGATGGTCCAGGACAGCAGGGCCGAGGACGGCGAAACGGTCTGGGTGTATGGCCACCAAGTCGGTCAGCGCCTCGAAGACGATGGTGAGACCTTCCCTGGCCTGCGCCGCGGAGCGGTACCGGTCCTGCATGGTGGGGTTGAGGACCGCGGTTGCGATTCCCACCCGGTCCATCAGCGCCAGAGTGGAGTCCAGATCCCAGCGCGCCCACCACGGCAGCTCCTGCTGCCGCACCAGGCCCTCACTTTCGGCCCAGTCAACCCATGCCGGAGCGGTGAAATGGTGGTGGACGTCAATCCTTGCCCGGCCGGCGTCATCACCGCTTCCCGAGCCCCGCAGCACCGCTTCCCCCCTGGCCAGCGCACTGGACCCGCCCGAAGCAGCGACGGTGGTCGCAACCACCCCACCGGTGATGAGCAGTCTGCGCCGACTCATGGCCTGGGTCGATTCCGACATCCGCCTATCCCATCCGTAGCGCCACCGGCTTGCCGCACCACGATGGCCTGGCGACGGGCACACGATCACCACGGCGTGCCCTGTTCGAGGTCGGTTACCTCGGACGGACGCGGTCCCGAGGGAGGGGCTCGCCGGCTGCCGCCCTCGTCCGGTTTCAGGGCGGGCACCCCGTGCCGACCGCCGACGGGGAAGGCGTCATGCACGGCACCGATGCTGTCATCACTGAGCCTCTTTCATCCTGTGCATTCGCAGGTGAGGAGGGGGACGGACGGCTGCGACGGCTCTGCCGATGCGGTTCGTTGAACACCGCGCTTGTCGTGGCAGTCGCCAGGGCTTGACGAGGACGAAGGCGCGTTCGCCCGGAGTGCGGAGTGCGGAGACGTGCGTGGTCGCGGTTGTACTGCATCGAGCCGAACCGGATGCTCACGCCCTGAACGCAGGGTCGTCACGCACGCTCCGACACACACGCAGGGAGGAGTGCATGCTTTTCACGCCCTGACGCTGGAGCGTCGCATGCTCCACTGGGCGAGTGGCAGCAGGGCGTCCACCAGTGCCTGGCCGTCCGGGGCCAGCCGGTAGCGGATCTGTACCGGCGTACTGGGAATGACGGTGCGCTCGATGAGACCCGCGGCCTCGAGTTCCTTCAGGCGCTGGGAGAGCAGCCGGTCGGAGATCCCGTCGATCATCGCCCGGTACTCGCCGAAGCGCCGGGCGCCCTGGGCCGCGGCCTGCAGCACCGAACCCGTCCAGCGGCGTCCGATCATTTCGAGGGTGCCTTCGAAGCTCGGGCAGTTGTCGTCATGAATGGAGTCCACTTACAAAAGATTAGCACCTTACCCGTCGTTTTGCCGTTCGGGCGGCCCGGCGCACCGTAGACGTATGACCGACCACCAACACCCGCTCTCCTTCGGAGTGAGCCTCGACCCCTCCGCGGGGGAATGGGCGCAGACCCGGCGCCTCGCGCGGACGGCGGAGGACTCGGGCATCGACTACCTCGCCGTCCAGGACCACCCGTACCAGCCCGGCCACCTCGACGCCTGGACCTTGATCACGCATCTGTCCGCGGTGACCGACCGCATCTCCTTCCTGACCGATGTCGCCGACCTCCAACTGCGTCCGCCGGTGATGCTCGCCAAGGCCGCCGCGACACTGAGCGTGATCACCGACGGCCGGATCCAGCTCGGCGTCGGAGGCGGCGGTATCCCCGACGCGATCGCCTCGATGGGCGGCCCGGCGCGACGCGGTCAGGAGATGGTGGCGTTCGCCGAGGAGTCCCTCGGGCTCCTGCGCACGGCCATGGCCGGAGGTGTCGTACGACTGCACAGCCCGTTCCACGCCGTCGACGGCTACCGCGCCGGACCGGTGCCCTCCAAGCCCGTCGAGCTCTGGCTCGGTGCCCAGAAGCCCAGGATGCTCGCCGTCACCGGCCGGTTGGCCGACGGCTGGGTCTCTCCGCTGAACATCTACGTCCCGCCGCGGGAGGTGCCCTCACGGCAGCGGATCATCGACCAAGCTGCCGTCGACGCGGGCCGCGACCCGCGAACGCTCCGGCGCGTCTACAACGTGATCGGCGTGATCGGAGAGCGCGGGGACGGTCCCGGGCTCGTCGGCGATGTACGGCGGTGGGTGGACACCCTTGCCGAGTGGACCACCGAACTCGGCTTCGACACCTTTGTCTTCTGGCCTGCCACCGACCCCGAACGGCAGCTCGCGCTCTTCGCCGGCGAGGTCGTGCCCGCGGTGCGTGCACTCGTCGACGCCATACGGAGCGGGCGATGAAAGGCATCCCCGGCACCCCTGGCGTCCTCGGCACCCTGCCGGCCGCGCTGGCCGGCAAAGTGGTCACGCCTGAGCACCGCCGCTACCGCCTGCTCCGCTCCACCTACACCACCGTCGGCCATCCGGCCGCCGTCGTCCTGCCCGAGTCCGCGGACGATGTCGCGGCGGCGCTGCGGCTCGCGCGGGAGACGGGCCTTCGGGTGGCCGTCCGCAGCGGTGGACACGGCCTGTCCGGCAGCGGCACCAACGACGGCGGGCTCGTCATCGACCTGAGCGCGTTCCACCGGGTCGACGTCCTCGACCGGGGCGCCCGCCTGGTCCGTGTCGAGGCGGGCGCCCGCTGGGCCCAGGTCGCCCGGGCACTCGCCCCGCACGGGCTCGCTGTCAGCTCGGGAGACCACGGCAACGTCGGCGTCGGCGGTATCGCCACCGGAGGAGGCGTCGGCTGGCTGGTACGCCAGTACGGACTGACCATCGACCACATCCGTGCCGTCGAGGTCGTCCTGCCTGACGGAACGGCCGTACGCGCCGATGCGACGACAGAGCCCGACCTGCTGTGGGTGATGCGCGGAGCCGGAGCGGGTGCCGGGATCGCGTTGGCCTTCGAGATCGAGGCCATGGAACTCCGTGACGTCGGCCGCGCACAGCTGGTGGTCGCGGTGGACCCGGCCGGGGAGACGCTGCGGCGCTGGGCCGACGTCATGGCGCGGGCGCCGCGCGAGCTGTCGACGGCGGTGACGCTGTCCTCGCGGGATGCCACCACAACCGCGTTCATCACCGCCGTCGTGGCCTCGGACAGTACGTCCGTCATCCGCGGCGCCGTCGCACCACTGCTCGGCATCGGCGATGTGCTGGCCCAGCAGGCCCACGTCGTCCCGTACACGGAGCTGGTTCCACCGCTCCATCTCCACGCCAACACCGGGCAGATGCGCTCCAGCACAACCAACGGACTCCTCACCGGCATGACCCCGGACGCCGCCCGCGCCCTGGCCGCGCCGTCGGCCGCCCCCGACCCGGTCCTGGTCCAGCTGCGTTCGCTCGGCGGCGCGACCCACGACCCGGCCGCCTCGGCCACGGCGTTCGCACACCGCCACCAGAACACGCTCGTCGTCGCCTCGGCGTTCCCACCGGACGACCGAGCCACGCTGGCCGCCGCCTGGTCGCGCATCGTCCCGCACATCGACGGTGCGTACGTGAACTTCGAGAGCGCCCCGGACGAGGCGACGTTCGCCCGCGCCTATCCGGGACCGGCGGGCACCCGCGTCACCGACCTGTGGAAGCGCTACGACCCCGACGGCGTCCTGCGCCCTCGGCCGCCGGCCTGACCGCCTGCCCATCGGCCTCACCGACCACGAGCCCCGCGGCACCCGCCACGGGCGCCCACCCTTCATGTCACCCCATACTGGAGATACTCCATGGCCACGTTGCTGCACATCGACTCGTCCGTGTTCCCCGGCGGCGCCTCCGCCTCCCGGGCCGTTACGGAGACCTTCCGCAGGACCTGGGAGGAGCAGCACCCGGAGGGCACGGTGATCTACCGCGACCTCTCCGTCGACCCCGTCCCGCACATCACCGCCGACGCCCACACCGCGGGCTTCGCCGATCCGAACGACCGCACGCCCGAACAGGCCGCCGCCTTCGCCGAACGCGTGCGGCTCATCGAAGAGCTGGAGCGGGCGGACGCGGTGCTGATCGGCGCCCCGATGTACAACTACTCGATCCCGTCGACCCTCAAGGCATGGCTGGACAACGTGATCCTCTTCGGGCGTACGGTGGGCGACACCCCGTCCGCCAAGGGCACCCCGGTCACGGTCGTGGCCAGCCGGGGCGGTTCCTACGCGCCGGGCACTCCGAAGGAGCCCTACGAATACGTCCAGAACTACCTGACGGCGATCCTCGCCGACACCCTCGAACTCGACCTCGGCTTCATCGTCCCTGAGCTGACCATGGCTCCGCACAACCCGGCCATGGCCGCACTGGTCCCGCTCTTCGAGACCTCCCGCGACCGCGCCCTTGAGGACGCCGCCACCAAGGCCAAGACCCTCGCCGGGCGCCTCGCCGCATAAGCAGCCCCCGGGAACTCTGGCAGGAAACTGGTGCTGGTGCGCTGGCGGAACCACTGCTGCGTGCTCGACACGTCGTCGTGTTCGTCGAAGAGATCGATGTCTAGGTCTGTCCGGCGGATCAAGTCGGAGGAAACCTGCGGTGCATGATCAGCGCACGTGAGCGGGGTCTGGTGCGTCCAACTGCAAGGCGGAGGAGGACGTCGATGCGATGGGGGTCCCTCGCGCGCGAGCGCAGCCGAGCGTGGGGGAGTCGGCAACCGACGACAACGCGGCAGGTGGGCGTGCCAGACCCCGCGTCTGCGGCATGATCCACCGGACAGGCCCCAGCCACGGCCCTCGCACCTTCGTCGACGACGGCGGTGACCTGGCCATGGCCGACGACGTCGGCGTCGTCATCGGTGACTGTTTCACCACTCCGGTTCCTGCCTGGAATTCCGGCGAACCGGTCGCGAGATCCGGTGCTGGCTGCCCGGCGGACGGCCATTCGCCAGCTCTGTCGGCGATGGCTCCCCGGTGAACCGGTTGCCCGACGGCGCAACCACCCGCTTCGACGTGGAAACCGTCCTCCGACTGCAGCGCCATCCTTCGGGCGCCGCGAAGACGGACGAGATCGCGGTTGCCGTCAACGATCTGGAGGCGGCTGCCGAGCGTTGGCGGACCGTCATCGGGTGCGGCTTCGCAGCCCCGGAGACAGGGGACGGCGAGACCTTCGTCCGCAGTCACACCGGTCCGCCCAGGCTGCGCCTCGGGCACCGGCCCGACCTCCCACGAACCGTGAGGGGCTGGCCCACGTGGTCTTCTCCTCGGTCGAGGACCTGGAGAAACACCAGCGCGAACTCGCACAGCGGGCCAGGTGTTCCACCGCCCACGAAGTACGCGCGCCCGACGGACACTCTGTCAGTTCACCACGCGCGGCGAAGACCTGAACGGCTTTGTCCTGCGTTACCAGCGCCCGTCGGTCCACGCCCGCATCCTGTCCTCACCGGATTCCTCCCACGGCTCCGACGACGGAACGGACACACCGCAATGAGCGAACTCGTACTGGGCATCGACACCGGCACCGCCAGCACCAAGGGCGTACTCACCACCCTCGAGGGATCCGTGGTGGCGACAGCCGTACGCCATCACTCCATGTCGTTGCCCCGACCGTCCTGGGCGGAAGTGGACGCCGCCGCCGTCTGGTGGGACGACTTCACCGCGGTGGCCCGTGAACTGATGGACCAGATCGGCTCCCACACCCTCGTCGGTCTCTGCGTCAGCGGTGTCGGCCCCTGCCTGCTGGTCTGCGACAGCGACGTGGAGCCCGTGCGACCGGCCATCCTCTACGGCATCGACGGCCGGGCCGGGCGAGAGATCCACGACCTCACCGAGCGGCTCGGCGCCGACACCGTCCTCAAACGCTGCGGCAAGGCACTCAGCTCCCAGGCCGTCGGCCCGAAGATGCTGTGGATGCAGCGCAACGTGCCACAGGAATGGGCGCGCGGAAGGAGGTGGTACAACTCCAACTCCTATCTGGCCGCCAAGCTCACCGGGGCCTACGTTCTCGACCATCACACTGCCAGCCAATGCGACCCGCTGTACGACATCCATGCCGGATCCTGGGCGGAGGACTGGCTCCCGGACATCGCGGGCCACCTGGAGATGCCCCGACTCGTCCACCCTCACGAGGTCGTTGGAACGGTGACCGCCACGGCGTCGCAGGCCACGAAAATCCCGGTCGGCACACCTGTCTCCGCCGGGACCGTCGACGCCTGGGCCGAGGCCCATTCCGCCGGCGTACGGCATCCCGGCGACCTCATGCTCATGTACGGCTCCACCTTGTTCTTCGTCCAGGTCCTGGGTACCTACCGGGCGCACCCCAAACTGTGGACCACGGCAGGAGTGGAGCCGGGCCGACGAACCATCGCCGCGGGCATGTCCACCTCGGGGTCCCTGACGAAGTGGCTCCAGGAGGTCACCGGCGGAGAGTCCTTCGACACACTGGTCGCCGAGGCCGAGGCCGTGCCCGCCGGTTCGGACGGCCTGCTGATGCTCCCGTACTTCGCCGGTGAGCGGACCCCGATCTTCGACCCGCATGCCAGAGGCGTGGTGGCGGGCCTTACGCTGCGGCACACGCGTGGCCACCTGTTCAAGGCCGCCTACGAGGGCATCGCGTTCGGCGTCCGCCAGATCCTCGACTTCCTGGAAGACCCCGACGACCCGGTCCGGCGCATCGTCGCGGTGGGTGGCGGCACGAAGGGCGGACTGTGGACTCAGATCGTCAGCGACGTCACCGGCAGGGAACAACAGGTACCGGTACAGACCATCGGAGCCTGCTACGGCGACGCCCTGCTCTCGGCGGTCGGGCTCGGACTCGTACCGCCCGACACGGACTGGGCCGTCACCGAGACGACAGTACGGCCCCGGGCACACACCCGTGAGGTGTACGACCGCCTGTACGCGTCGTACACCGCGCTCTACCCCGCCACGATGAACATCGTCCACGAACTCGCCGACATGCAGTGACCGCATCACCGTACTCACGACACGTTCGTCCGAAGTCCCGGAGTCTCTCGTGGCGGCGATCGGATGCGCGTTTGCGGCTTCCCCGCTGGCGACCGGCAGGCACCTGGAGTCGTTCCCGCGGATGGTGCGTGAGTTTCACGAGAACGCCGTGGGAGTGATCGCTTTTCCAGCGAACGCCGCTACGGGGATTCTGACGGGGACTCTTCCTCCGGCGCGGCCATGACCAAGCCGGAGCTCACGGCGTCGATCCCAATGCGCTGGAGGGAGGCCCAACGGTCGAGCTTCTCGCAGGCCCAGCCGGGGTCATACGCCGCCGTGGGCAGCTGCGGTATGCGCTTGCGGCCGGTTTCGTCGAGGCGGTAGGGAACGTCGAAGGCCGTGCTCCAGCCATCCAGGTTCGCGGTAAAACGGTCTTCCGCTTCCGCTGGACCGATTCCCAGGTACTGGGCGATCTCCGCCCACGAACTGCCCCGCTCGCGTTCGTAGATCACGGCCGAGGCCAGAGCGCGCTCTGCGAGCTCGATGAGCTGGAATGCCTGGCTTACCCGGCCCCCGGGACCGTTGTCAGGGTCGTGGTCGGTGGCCACCAGGCCGGCGGCGCCATCCGCAACGTCCACGGCGTGATCGCAGAGGACCAGGCGTGCCAGCGCCTGGCGGGTGAATCGGGCACGGTCGGCGTCGTATGGGGTCGTCTCAGTCACCCCCACAGCCTCGCAGGCTGTATCCGCGGCGAGTAGCCGATTTCCGCCGGGGACCGGTCTCCGCTTGACGGCTTCGACGCATGAGGCCTCTCCCTTCCCCTGACGAGTCAACGAAGGGGATGAAGTCCACTCCCACGGCCGCGAAGGTGCGGGCCGACGTGTTGCGGATGCTGGGGTGCGTGCGGATGGCCACGGTCCGGCAGATGCCTCAGATGATCACAGCAGAGGACGCGGACGGCCGGTCGTACGTGCGCGGGGCGATGAAGAAGTCGGCGGAGCTCGGACTGACGGAGACGAACGGCAAGGACGGCAAGCATCCAACGAGCTGCCGCCCCACCCGAAGGCCGACACTGGCGCGAAAGCCCTTCGGGCCGGGCTCGGCCCGCTGAGCTCGGCAACGGCAACCATGACCCAGGAACGCCTCGCACGGGAAGTCTGGGACTACGAGCGCTACGCCGGACGCCGCGTCTGGAAAGGAGCGCGCTGCTCCAACGGCCGCACATACCCGTTCTGGCAGCGCCACCGCTATAACCGCTCCGAGCGCTTCCCGCGGCTGCACGTCGTCCTGGCGGGCAAGGAGGAGCACCTGCTCGACAACCGCCGCCAAGCGCTCGCCGCAGAGGTCCAGGACATCACCATCGCGGTTCGGGTGAACACCCTGCCCCGTCTCCAGTGAGGCGAGCTCCGGTACGAGATCGGCGTCGACGACCCGGACCGGCGCCGCGCCCGCTACCCCGAAGCAGTCGGCTGTACAGCGCCCGTAGAGGTCCGGCCAGTGGGTCGAGGCGCGCGG
Source organism: Streptomyces sp. NPDC041784 (assembly GCF_055591025.1). NCBI lineage: Bacteria > Bacillati > Actinomycetota > Actinomycetes > Kitasatosporales > Streptomycetaceae > Streptomyces > Streptomyces sp. NPDC041784. The sequence goes on along the minus strand of NZ_JBVJAB010000053.1, from coordinate 9,626 downwards.
TTTCCACCGCACCTGACACGGTGCGGTGAAGTCACCTGGCCGAGGGACCGGGTCGTCCGACGGGTCGTCCGACGGGTCGTCCGACGGGTCGTTCGGCCGCTCGGCTTGTCAGGTGCCAGTGACGGCTTGTCGGGCAGGCGTACACCCGTTTCGGGTAGTAGCCGAGCTCACGCTGATCCGCGATGGCCAAGAGAGCTTCCAAGGCGAGATCCCAGGAGTCGTAGCAAACCTTCCCGCACTGGCACTGGCCGGCACCGTTCCCGCGAGAATCCTCGAGGGGCCCCAGCCGGCCCGTGGCGAGGTGCCTGCACACCTGCGGAAGGGTCTTGAGATCGTCAGGTGCCCGCTGTGACGACTCGGCCGCACGGTGAAGAGCGGCGAACGTGGGGTGGGTCGGAGGTTCGACGATCTGGACCGCCCGGGAGAGCCGTCGGCTGGTCCACCCGAGCAGGGTCTCGGCGAGAGGGTGCGGCCGAGGAAACTCGCCGAGGTCACGGACACGCTGGAGTAATTCACCCTCAGGGCCAGGTGGCAGACAGATCGTCACATCGTCCGAGTGCTCTGCGGCCACGATGCCCGCAAGCGCGCCCAGCACGGCGGCTTCGTCGAGGTTCTGCGCGAACGGACCGGTCCGGAATTCGAAGATCTTCTTGTTGCCCGGGCTGGCCTTCCGGCCGGCGAGGGTCCCGTCCGGCTTCCTCGCGTTGATGATGCGACGTATGTGGCAAGTTGCCTCGCCGCCGTTCCATGTGGCCCACACGAAGATGCGGTGTCGCCTGCCGGCGGCCCCAAGAACGTGATCCATCGGATCATCTTCCTCCAGGCGGCGTTCCCATTGGTATGGGGGCGGGAGTCGCCCTTGAGGATCTGCCCCCACCCCACCCCACCCTGGACTGCGAGCCCTGCGCCGGAGGGCTTCCCACTGCGCTCAGGCGCCACTGGCGCTCACGGCGTGGTCGCTACAGATTGTTACGGGAGGCGGCACGTGGTGATAGCCCGCGCCACTCGCTTACTGCGCGTCGACCTGCACTGAGGGCTGTTGAATGAGTCATCGCATGCTGATCACGAGACCTGAACAGCAGCCGTCGGCCGAGGCGTTGCGGCGGTGGGGATGGACGGGCTACCAGGTGAGCTGGCGGATCATCAGGGTGATCGCCGCGAGGGTGAGCATCGCCTCGGAGCGCTGCGGCACCGTTTCGTGGTCCCGAGCGTTCCGGCGACCGTGCAGCAGCCACGCCGCCTCGTGTGTTGCGGCGTGCCCCTGACGCCCGGCGAGCTGCGCGACGGCTCGCTCGGCGCGGCCACACCCTCACCGCCGCGCAGTTGCAGTGGGACATGCAGGCCCACGCCGCGTTCGTCCGCGCTCCGGCGACCTGTGGGCCGTCGGCCGCCCGGTACAGGGATAGCGGGCCCGCCGCCCGCAGGTCTGTGTCAGGCCATGAGGACGTCGCGGAGCTCCCGTACGGCACGCTCACGGTTCCGCTGGGCGGGGATCGCCTCGTACAGGTCCAGCGCAGGACGGCGGACCATGCCGGTGCGGCAGCTGCCCGGCGGCGCGGTCAGAGCGGCGACCGCCGCGCCCAGGTTCATCTGGTGCCTGGTGCCTGGTGCCTGGTGCCTGGTGCCTGGTGCCTGCTGCCTTGCTGCCCGCCGTGCGTCGCCTGCCGGGCCGTGCGCGGGCTGCGCGCGGTCCGTCCGTCCGTGGGGTGAGCGGGCCGGTGTATGCCGCTGTCGTGCCGATGGCTGCCGGTGCGGTGGCGGCGGTACGCCGCCTCATGCAGGCGGCCGTCCTGGGCCGGCCGGGGACGGCAGAGCCGGGGTGGTGCCTTCTGCGGGCGCCATCCGGCCGTGCCTGGTGGTGCCGGCGCCGTGCCCCCACCGGGGGACTGGCGGCGTCTCCCCGCCCGCCTGTCCGGGTGGGTGGGCGGGGGCGGGGGTGGGGGGAAGCCAGCCGGGGAGCACGTCCGGGAGGGTGACGGGGTATCAGGTCTGCCCCGGGTGGGCGGCTACTCCGTTCAAAGTGCCTGCTCTGTACCTCGTGCTGACGGCACGTCAAAGAATTTTGCGTCCCTCGTTGAGGCGAATGGGAATACGACCATTCAGCCCTATTTTCACCGTGTTCCGGATGCTGTCGATATGACAGCGGAAAGAGGCGTCATTACGTTCATTCTCAGTCGGCTTTCCCTGCCGGCGTCGGAGTGAAGGAGCAGTGCATTGCGTACTCGTACCATCGCGGTGGTTGCCGCCTCCGTGGGGGTGGCGGTCACGGCCGCCACGGGTGTCACCTACGCGAATTCCGTCCCGAAGTCTGCCTCGAAGTCCGTCCCCGAGTCCGCCGCGGCCGTCCAGGACGCCGCGCCGGCTGGTGGCTCGTTCGGCGGCGACGGCGGATCGAGCGACAGCGACGGCTTCAGGAAGGACGATTCCCGGCAGGACGGGGGACGGCAGGACGGGGGACGGCAGGACGGCGGGCGGATCCAGGTCAACGAGCGTTCGTACTCGTCCGACCCGGGGACCTGCATCGCCGTCGTCAACGTTCTCAACGGCGGGCTGGGCGCTACTTTCTTCAACGTCCGCAACGACACCAAGAGGACCGTCGAGTTCTTCAACGGGATCACCTGCGACAACGGTGCGCCCGCTGCCACGGTCGGCCCCCGCAGCTCCACCAACTCACTGCCCGGGCTGACGACGACACCGGTCAACGGGCTCCCGGGGCTCATCGTGGGCAGCTTCCGCGTGGTCGACTCGTACGACTCGGCCCGACACCACTGAGCAGCATTCTCCGCACGCTGTATCAGAACCCCGGCCCGCCGTAATCGGGCCGGGGTTCCGGCACAGGGTATCTCTCCGGAAAAGGCATCCGGGCCCCCGGACGGCCCGGATACCAGAGGCGGGCGCACGACCCGTCTGCCTCATTTATCGGCGACGGGATCGCCCTTGGCGCGCTGGAATACGCCTTGCAGGTGTTCTCTGTCTTCCGGTTGAGCGGCTTCCGTCTGCCGTGGGACGGTTTCCCGCGGCGCGCGGGGACTGTGCCGATCCGACCCACACTGGCCCGCCGACGGGAGGGCGGGCCGGGTCGCAGAGGAGTATTGCGAGGATCGGGCGCCGGCGATCGGGACCCGGGGTGCACGGCTTTCCCGGGGCGCGTGGGCGGCGGCCGTGGCTGCCGCTTCGGTGCCGGCAGCCGTCCCGTCTCATGCCGGTGAGATGTCGGCAGACGTGCGGGGCGGCGCATCCCCAGCATGCCGTCCCCCCGCGTGGTGCCCAGCGCCCTCCATACGGGAGCGGCCGGCGCCCGCAGCCCGCGGACGAGCAGGTCGGCCCTCACAACGCCGTCGTCGTCCGTGCCGGCGCGGTCGGTGGGACGGGCGCGGTCGGCGGGTCGGGCGAGGGCAGGTTCAGGGTCGGGCCCGGCGCGGGCAGCGGTGCCCCGCGGCCGCCGGCCGACGTGTCTGCGTCGCCGGGTTGCGCGGACCGGGGCGCGACCGGCCCGGGACCACCGTGACAGCGGTTCGCCGTGCCGCTTTCGCCGCCCGCCTGCCGAGACGTGCCGTTCGGGCCCAGTTCCCCGACCTGGCCGAAGCCGCCGCCCGCGACCAGATGTCCTATCGCGGGTTCCTCGCCGAACTGCTGATGGCCGAACGCGACAACCGCGCCCGCCGACGCTCCGAAGGGCGGATCAAGGCCGACGCCCTCCCGTGAGAGAAGTCCCCGAGGGGCTTCGATTTCGAGGCCAACCCGCACATCGACCGACCCGCCGTCATCCACCCGCTGGCCACCAGTGACTGGGTCAAAAGGGCCAGCCGCTCTGCCTGATCGGCGACTCCGGCACCGGCAAGTCCCACCCGCTGATCGCCCTGGGCACCGACGCCGCCATAACCGGGTCTTCAAAGTTGAGCGGTGCGAAGGTGTCCGCGGGCTCGGCGGGTGGTGACGCAGCGTGTCCGTAGCCGTTGATTGTCCGCGTTGCGGAAGCCGAACGCGTTGCGGGCGACGAGCTTGATCACGCGGTTGATCCCCTCGCTCTTGGCGTTGTGGTGGCCTGTGTCGATGAACGCGGCGATCTCGGTCCACCAGCGGTCGACGGTGGCAGCGAGGGTACGGACTTCGGGGATGTCGGAGTCCGCGCACCAGGTGAAAAACTTCCAGCGGGCATGGCCGACTTGGTGTCGGTCGCCCCGGTGCGGGCCAGGGCGAGGAGGTTGCGCAGGTTCTCCTTGGCAATCCACGCCGTCAGCAGTGTCTGCCCGATCCTCCCCTCGCCGAGCAGGGTGTTCCACATGGTGGCGAACTGGTCGTCGGTGAGATCCTCGCGGTTGCGCAGGAGCCGTCGTTTGGCCTTCCACTCCGGGTCCGCGGCTCGTCCGCGTCGGCCCCGGATCTCGGCAGTGGTGCGGCGCCGGACCATGGACAGCATCTTGTTGGCGAGCTGGACGACGTGGAAGTGGTCGACGACGACGATCGCGTGCGGCAGGCCGGTGCGGACCGCCGCGCGGTAGGTGGCCGACATGTCGATGGCGACGTGCCGGATGCTCTTTCGCCAGGTCAGCGGTGTGGTGGCGAGCCAGGCCAGGACGTCGGCGACGCTGCGGCCCTCGACCTGGCCGAGCAGCCCGCCGGTGCCGAGGGCGTCGACGAAGCCGGTGTGCCACCGGTCCCGCACCAGGTGCCACTTGCCGCTGTCGGGGTCCTGCTCCCACTTCGTCTTGCCCCGCCGGGTCTCGTCGATGCCCAGCACCCTCACCTCGGGCAGTGGGGCGTCGACGACCTCGCGCGCCGACGTGCGGAAGGCGTCCATCACCGTCGACCAGGACAGATGCAGGTCGCGGGCGGCCTGGAGGACCGTGGAGCCGGCATCGCGCACCCGGTGCCCGGCCGCCTCCCGCAGCCGGGCGGTGACCCGCGCCCCAGCCGGTATCTGGGCAATGCTCTCGGTGAACGACTTCCTCGGGCACTTCGGCTCGCGGCACCACCAGCGGCGCTTGTGCCAGAAGAACTCCAACCTTCCTTCCCCGTAGGGCAGATCACGCGGCCGGGTCACCGCCGGCCCCTTCACCCGGGAGGCGATGACCCCGCAGGACGGGCAGGCCCGCGCCGCCTCGTCGGCCGTGATCAGGTGCACCCGACGCATCCCGTCGGCCAGTGGCTCGACTCGCACGACGGACACCCCGTCGAGACCGAGCAGCAACGTCGTATCGTTGACCAAGCCCGTGGCTCCCCAATGATCCTTCTGCGTAGAGAACAGAAATGATCAACCAGGACCACGGACGTCCTGCGCCCGGGGGCCGGTCCCGCCATGCACATCACACACCGTGACGAATAGTCAGCGCGCCCTTACCGACCCGCGGCTTTGTGCGGTCATCGTGGACCGGCTCACCTTCGGCGGCAACATCATCGAGACCAGCCTTCCGGCGCACAACGCGGCGGCGGCGGTCCTGGAGCACACGGGACAGCCGCGTGCTCCAGGACCGCCGTGCGCGGCGTCGGCTCAGCGTTTGCCGGACGAGACCGCGGCGTCCGCGGGCGCGGACTTGGCGTTCGCCCGCTTGGTCTCGGCGCCCTCGACCTCGTCCACCACCTCGGTGACGAATCCGGAGCCATCAGTGCACTGCTCGGCCTTCTCGGCCGCGGTCATCTTCCGGGCGGCCCAGGTGACGGTGCCGTGCTTCTCCGGTGTGGGGCCAGTGGCGGTGAAGTCGTCGATGTACCAGAGGCGGTGGCCCCACTTGGGGTCGTCGTATTTCACCTCGAGGGTACCGCCCGAGGTCTGCATTTTGGTGTTCCGGTTGACCCAGCCCACCTCTCCGGCCGGGACGGTGATGGGAGTCTCGTCAATGACGGTGTTCTGCCAGTTCCACTCATGCCCGTAGGCGATCCTGAAGCTGTAGCTGAACTCCGTCCCCAAGACGGAATTTCCTATCTTGTAGCTGGCTCCCAACTCCACCTCCAGCGAGTTCCTCCCACCAGTGGCGTCCCACCACGCTATCTTCGTCTGCTGTGGGACGGTGGTGCAGTTGTACCCACGGGCCACCTCATGAGTCCCACTGAAGCCGTAGCGGACATCGCCCTTGTGCTCGAACTTGCAGGTCGCCACCTTTTCGTCGCAGTCCTTCACCAACTGCTCGACGCTGGGGGACTCCGCGTAGTTGAACTGCATGGAGCTGGCCAGGTTGTCCAGGCCGTCGCGCACGAAGGCCTGCCTGCCGATCTGCCAGTTGCTGTGGTCGCCCTTCAGCTCCGGGTCGGCGAAGAGCGCGGCCTGACAGTCGTTGAAGGTCTCGTAGGAACTGACGGCATCGTTGAACCCCTCCGGCATCGAGTCGACCTGGAAGCCTTTGCTCTCCGGCCTGCACTTGTCCTCGGCGGTGAAGCTCATGGACGCGCCTTTGAGGTCGTTGTCCAGGTACACGGTGCCGATGACGAACGGCTGGTCGTCATCAGCGGTGGTGCCGGCGGCATCGATCTTCGCTTTGAAGCCGGGGCTGGCCGCAGCGTCGCTTACGTTCGCGGGTGCGTCCTTGACCACTCCTCCGGTGGCCGCGGCGATGGCCGCCCGGTACGTGGTGAAGCATTTCACCTGGCCGCCGGAAACGTCGCTGGTGCAGTGGGAACCACTGTCTTGTTCGGTATCGGACATCCCCGCCATGGCGGAGACCGGAACGGTCAGGGCCAGTAGGCCGCTGGCTGCAGCGCCCGCCATCAGGGCTTTCTTGCCGCGGCGGTTCAGCCGGTGCTTCATTTGTGCTGGTTCCTCTCCTGGGGGATGGGCACTTGCCGACCGTCACGGCACGCCGATCGCCGCATACAAGCACGCCCCAGGGGAAGCGGACGTCTCGATCAGCAATACGCTGACGAAACGGGTGACGCCGTCCGTTAGCCGGTACCCCTGAAAGACTCCGCTCGTCCTTTGCCTCTCGGAGATACTGCCTTGGTAAAGGGACGGGGCGACAGGGTCAAATGTCCCTACTCGCCAGTCACATCAACTATGCGCCAGCTCTTGGCCGGATGATTGCCCGCGGGCGCGCACAGCATTGCCCGGGCCGTTTGTGTCGGCCGTCGAGCGGAGGGCGTCCAAGCGCGTGCTGCGGATCGGCCCCTGCGTCCCATGCCACCAGGCCGACCGCCATGCCGAGCGCGACGCCGACCGCCTCACCGCGCAGATGCAGAACGCCGGCGCGATGGGCATCGATCACGGTGCAGTGGTGTGCGGCCTTCCACGCTCAGGCCCCGGGTCTCCTGATCGGATGAAGGGCCGAATCCCCACCACCACGGTAAGGAGCGCTTGCGTGCCAATTGACCACTACGCGCAGCTCGGTCGGGCAAAGGAGCTGTCAGGTTCTCCGGTCCTCGACTGTCCAGCCACTGCCCAGGTCATGGCGCAGTATCTCCAGCGCGGCGGTCGCCTGTTGCTGGAACAGTTCCTGTTGCTCCTTGGTCCAGGGGGACGGGTCCGACGGGCAGTCCCAGTCGAGTGAGGACTGGTAACAGTGGGCCAGTCTCATCAGCGTGCCGACCATGCGACGTAAGCCGACGTAAGCCACGAAGCTACCGGTCGAGCCGCCAGTCGGCATCGGGTTCCTCTGGGGAGTGGCTACTCCGGGCCGAACGACGAGTTCCGTGTTCGGGGACGCCCCGGCGAAGTTCCGGAACAGCCCGGCGAACTCAGTCGTCGACTGACGAGGGGACCTCCCGTCGGCGGCCGGGGTCGCAGGCCATCAGGGCGTGCCCGGCCATACGCCGGTCCTGGGGTCGTCCGTCGTCGTCCGTAACCGTTCGAGAACGGGAACGGCGCACGGGTCCGCTGCGCGGAGCAGGGCGGGCAGCGCTAATGATCCTTCTGCGCAGAGAACAGAAATGATCAACCAGGACCACGGGCGTCCTGCACCCGGGGGCCCGGTCCCGCCATGCACATCACACACCGTGACGAACAGTCAGCGCGCCTGACGAGATGCACCGCTCAAGTTCGAAGACCCCCATAACCGGCTACCGGGTCCGCTGCACACCTCGCAACCAAACTGGTCAACGAGCCGGTCGAGGCCGCGGACGAGAAGGCGCTGACCAAGACCATCGCCCACTACGGTCGCGTGGACCTCCTCGCGATCGACGGGCCCGGCTCCATGGAACTGGACCGCCGCAGCGCAGAGTTGCTCTTCCAGGTACTGACCGAGCGGGAGGAGAAGAAGAGCGTCGCCATCGCCTCGAACGAATCGTTTGGAAAAGCGCACATGTTCCGGCGAACCCGTGCGAGGTGCTGCCTGAACAGCACGGGTTCAAAACGGATAGGCAGGCCGCCAGGCCGGACGTAATCTGCGGGCTGTGACGGTGAGATACGTGTTGGACGGCAGCCAGGTCAAGACGCTGGAGGACTTCTGGCGGGTCGCTGGTGAGAGCATCGGCTGCGGCGGTTACTTCGGCCGGAACCTTGATGCCTTCGCTGACTGCCTCCGCGGCGGCTTCGGGACACCGGACGACGGCGACTTCATGATCGAGTGGCATGATCACGAAGCCTCCCGCCAGCATCTGGGATACCCGGAGACTGCTCGGCAGCTCGAGACGTGGCTCGCCCGCTGTCATCCGACGAACAAGGCACGCATGGCCGCCAGGCTGGCGGAAGCTCGCGCTGGACGTGGCCCGACCGCCTTCGACTGGCTGGTGGAGATCATTGAAGAAGAACTGCCGGGGGGCCTGCGGCTTCGTTAGCCAGGTGGACTGGTCACGGAGCTGGCAGACGGCCCTCGTCGATGTGGTCGGCGAGATGGATCAGGGTGGCTTGAGGGTCCATGCCCGAGGGCGGCGGCGACGAGCTTGGTGACCGGGATGATGTCGAACGGGCGAACGAGGTGGAAGGGGTCGGAGGTGTGCTTGGCCTCGTCGAGGATGCGGTCTGCTCTCAACCGGGTGACTTGCAGGCCTCGGCGCCGCAGGGACCAGCGGTCGTCACAACTCGCCCAATCCGGGCGGACCTTCGCCTGTAACGGCTGAGGCGCCTGCCATGATCGCCATCATGGACATACACATCGCACCAGCCGGGGTGGCCGACTTCCACCAGGTTCTGACTGATCACCCCCGTTACTGGGGCGAACGCGATCTTCGGGCGCTGCACCTTCTGGCACTGGTGCAGGAGTTCGGTTCCACTAGTTTGGTTGCCCGTGCCGAGGACGGAATCCGTGGGTACCTCTTCGGGTTTGTCACCCCGGACGGCACCGGGTACGTGCATCTGATCGCCACACGGGACGACGCCCGTGGCACCGGTCTCGGGCGTCGTCTGTATACGGCGTTCGCCGAAGCAGCAGAACGTCACGGTGCACGGCAGTTGAAGGCGATCACATCAATCGAGAACACCGGCTCCATCGCCTTCCATCGCAGCCTCGGCTTCGACGCGAAGATCGTCGACGACTACAACGGCCCCGGCCTGGCTATGGCTGTCTTCCACCGAGATCTGCCGCTCAACGTCTCGTGACCCTGACCAACCTGCCGTCACTGGTAAAGGATCCCCACGCCGTAGGTCCTGATGTCACTCGCTCGAATGGGTCTGTCAAACGAGCGGTGTAACCGGGGTTGACGGTTACTGACGGGCTGCGGAGAGGCGGCCGTCGAAGGTGATGTCGAAGGCATTCAGCGCG
>NZ_JBVJAB010000052.1:0-31422 GCF_055591025.1 Streptomyces sp. NPDC041784 | reverse complement strand
GACGTCGAACACCTCTCTCAACGGCACAGGAGCCTCGTGCGTTGCGGGAGGCCGCCCCGTCACCCAACCGGTGGCCACTCTGAAAACGCTCAGTGACCGAACGGCAGACAAGACGAAGCCCCAGCCGACCTGCCGGCTGGGGCTTCTTCAGCGCACTACGGGGCATTCTCTCTCAATTTGCCGCGCCACGTCCGGAGTGGCACCGTGGAACTACGGCGCCGCGCAGCCACCCAGTGCAGCAACCCCCATTCAAGGCTCCCCGAGTCCTGACGGCCATACCAACCGGTAGAGGCAGCGCATGTGGGAAAAGATCGCAGATGCCGTGGGCCCCCTGTTCGATGAAGTAGTGCGTTACCCATTCAAGTTCTTTTTTGGCGCACTCACTGCAACGGCCGCAGCCGCAGGATTGACGTCTGGCCTTGGAGGCGATTCAGTAGCGGTAATCTTCACCCTGTTTTGCGGCGGCGCAATTACCGTCATACTTTTTATCTCTGCCACCTTGCGGAAGATTCGGGGCATGCGAATCGAGATACGCAAGCTGCGAACGAACACTGTCGTGCTTGACCGGTACATAAATATGACTACCCAGCTAGCGCCGGAGTCATTCACGATCGACGACTGGGACGAGATCGTCACGGTAAAAAAGCACGGAGACACCACCGTAGAGCGCTTTATCACGATCAGAGTTGGCGCGGACAAGCTATCTTCCTGCTATACAGCAAGTTTTCAGACGAGCAGAATGACAGACAGGCAGCGGAGAAGAGTGCGCGTGAAAGCTCACGAGTTCGACGAGAACCGCACGATTGGGGCGCCGTACGAGATTACCGACAAGTGGGAAGGCTCGAAGCAAACGATCTTCGTCCATTTCCGTGAACCGCTTCCGCCAGGCCAAGTTGCACGAATCTGGGTGCGCTGGGTATGGCCCGGCTTCTATAAGTCGCTCATTGACGGGGATGAGCCGGAGCCTGTCGAGTGGAGGTTGAGTAGAAACGCTGCTCGCATTAAGTCCCGCCTGATCTTCGCGAGCGACTGCGGGATTGACGCGAATAGGAACCTTAGCATTTCTCCCCTACTCCACTCCCCAGCTCCGAGTCAGCAACGCGGGCCGGATAGCTTCCTCTCAATCGAAGTCGATTATCAGAACGTAGTTCCCGGCACGACGCGCGGCTACGTCCTGGACAGCAACGACCCTCTGGCGTGATCCGAAACGCTCGCTTCTCAACGGAGGGGAATATGGCGAGCAACGGTGCCGAAAATTGACCCCCCAAGCCTCAGCCAAGTAACAAGCGGCTAGTAGGGCTTGGTCAGGTTCATCTGTATGTGGCGTGTCCGGTTGAGGGGCTGTGTCGTTGACCGGTCTGTGACACCTGGGGAGTTGGATGAAGTCCGGTGCCGTCTGGAGGACTTCGCGGCGGATGTGTTCGAGCCGTTCGCGCGGGCGGATCAGCGTCGGTGGGGCGAGGTGTACCTGCGGGGACTGCTGCTGGACGGCCGGCGGAAATCGGTGGAGCCGATGGCGGCCCGGCTGGGTGAGGACGGCAACCGTCAGGCCCTGGCCCATTTCATCACCACCAGCCCGTGGGATCCGGCGCATGTGCGGGCCCGGCTGGCATGGAAGATGGCTGCGGCGGTCAAACCGGCCGTGCTGATCATCGATGACACGGGCTTTCTGAAGGACGGTGACGCGTCGGCCTGTGTGTCGCGGCAGTACACGGGCACCGCCGACAAGGTGACCAACTGCCAGGCGGGCGTGTCCTTGCACCTGGCCTCGGACACCGCCTCGGCGGCGATCGACTGGCGCTTGTTCCTGCCCAGGAGCTGGGATCCCGCCTCGCCGCAGGCCGATCCCGCCAAGGTGACCCGCCGCGAACGGTGCGGCATCCCGCCGGACGTGGGCCATGTCGAGAAGTGGCAACTGGCCCTGGACATGATCGACGAGACCCGGTCCTGGGGCGTCGATGTCCCCCTCGCCGTGGCCGACGGCGGCTACGGAGACACCGCAGCCTTCCGGCTCGGCCTTCAGACACGCGGGCTGCACTACGTCGTGGGCAGCTCGACCACCCTCACTGCACACCCGCACGACGCGACGCCGCACACCCCGCCCCACAGCGGCCGCGGACGCCCGCCCCAGCCGGCCTACCCCGAGCCGGCGAAGAGTGTGAAAGAGCTGGTCATCGCCGCGGGGAAGCAGGCGGCCCGGCCCGTGCAGTGGCGGGAGGGCTCCCGCCCGGGCACCGGCCGCAGCGGGTTCAAGCGCATGTACTCACGGTTCGTGGCGCTGCGAATCCGGCCCGCCGGCCGCGAGATCCGCAAGCACACCGACGGCCCGGAACTACCTGCGTGCTGGCTGCTGGCCGAGTGGCCCGCCACCGAGCCGGAGCCGGTGCAGTTCTGGCTCTCCAACCTGCCCGACGACACCCCGCTCACCACGCTCGTGCGGCTGGCCAAGCTCCGCTGGCGGATCGAGCACGACTACCGCGAGATGAAACAGGCCCTGGGCCTGGCCCACTTCGAGGGCCGCACCTGGCAGGGCTGGCACCACCACGTCACCCTCGTCTCCGCCGCCCACGCCTTCTGCACACTCCAGCGACTGGCCCGGACCCCAAAAGAATGAGCGCCGGCCTGACCCTCTACCAGGTCGTCCGCGAGATGCAGCTACTCCTCGCCGTCTGGACCGGCGCCTGCCCCACCTGTCACCGCGACATACCCACGGAGATACCAACCTGACCAAGCCCTACTAGACACCCTGAAACTCTCGGATACAGATCCCGTCCGGCCATTGATTGGCCGTCTGACAGCGGTGCCAATCAATGAACCAGCCGCTGAACTCGGTGATGCGAGCCCTCTGGGGAAGCCGTCCGGTCCGGCCGAGGACTGCCGGGCGGACGAGGGGCTCGTTCGGAGGGGGACGGAGGTCGGCATCCGCGGTGCGGAGTTGGCGGCAGATGCCGATCACCCCCGTCGGGAGACAGGCTGCTGCTTCTCGTCCGCTCTCGCTGCCAGACAAGGGGAGTTACACCCAAACCTTGATCCGGCTTCAGCGGAGCGCTCAGGCGTTCTCTTCTGACGCTGACCGGAGTGGGAGCGGCCCCACCGCAGGATCCATCGGGAGAACAACCGAGAGTTTGAAGGAGCATCATGCGTACTCGTACATGGTTCGTCGGCCTCATGGCAGGAGCCGCCCTGCTGACTGGCGGTTCAGTCGCCACTGCCCAGGCTGCCGCCGATGACGCCCAAGCGGTCACCTGTGGGAACGCGTACTGGCCGCACGGCAACTACGACACCGGTTCCGGCAGGGTGACCGTGTCCAGCGCCGCCGTCCACACGGGTCCCTACTGGGCATGCACCACCGTGGGCTACGTATCGCAAGGCACCACCGTGTACTACGACTGCTACGTCGTGAACGACTACGGCAACACCTGGACATGGATCCGCGACGGCAACGGGAGCAGCCTCGGCTGGATCTATGACGCGTACCTCGACGACTATGGCGCCACGGTGGGCTGCTGACATCGTGCGGTGACCGCCTGATGTGTGCCCGCCTGTCCATGGCGGCGAGACCAGTCGTGGGCAGGCGGACCGGCAGATGATGTCGGGCCCTCACCCGGCGGCGGCCGCACTCGCAGCACCGCCCCCCGCGACATTCGCCTCCTCTTGAACCGGCCGGGCCGGAAAGGGATTGGGCGCGGCGCATTGGTCTCCTCAACAGGTCGGCCGGGTCGACTGACCGGCCGTGTCCGCAAAGAGGATCCAGGAGCGGAACTCTGCCGCGGTGCTCTCACCCTCGGCTTCTGCCAGCTCCTATCCGCTGATGGTGGCGCGGAGGACGTGGCGGGCTGTTTTGGTGCGGGCGAGGCGGTAGGCGAGTTTTTGGTGCTGGTAGTAGCGCCAGGGGAGGGCTTCGGTGTAGCCGTCGACGTGGCGGAACTGGTCCAGTGCGGCGCGGTGGTGGCCTTGCTTGGCGAGGAAGTGGGCGAGCAGGTGTCGTACTTCGGGCAGGCGGGGGTGGTCGCCCGCGGCGGCCGCGTCGTCGAGGGCGGCTTCGATCAGCTGCCGCACATGGCGGCTTTGGTAGCTGGCGTTGGAGCTGTTGTGCTCGTACCAGGCGATGAGGGGCAGCGCCGTCAGCAGGCTGCCTTTGGGGGCGCCGGCTGCCGCGGTCTCGGCGAATTCCCGGGCGAGGGTCTCGGAGCCGCGCCATTTGGCGCACCAGTACTGCAGGGCGCTGTAGTGGGCTTCGTAGTGGTGGGGTGCGCGTGCGGTGATCTCCTTCCACAGGGCGCGCATCTCCTGGTGGGAGTGGCCCAGGCCGAGGGCGGTCCAGATCTCGTTGATGTGCGGGGTGGGGTCGTCGGGGTTGAGGGCGGCGGCCCGTGCGGTGTCCTCGCGGGAGGTGACGAGGACGCGGTGGAAGTTCGCGAACTGTTCTGCGGTGGTGTGTCTGGCGAAGGAGGCGCCGCGCAGTTTCCAGGCGTGGGCGATGTTGGCGCGGGAATGGACGAGGGCCGCGTCGGGGTCGTCGGGGCGGGCGGTCTGCCAGGCACGCAGCCAGGTGTCGTCGTGGTGGGCGGCTTGGTGGCCGAGGCGCTGGGCGTACAGGGCGCGGCGTTCCCAGTCGGTGCCGGCGTCGTGGAGGAGGGCGGCTGCCGGTTCCCAGTGTCCGCGGGAGGCGGCCTGGAGTGCTGCCTCGAGTGCAGGTTCTTTGCCTGCCAGTTGGGTGCTCTGCCGTCGCAGGGGGAGGAGGAAGAAGTACGCCCAGCCCAGGGCCGCGAGCACGGCGATGAACACGACAGCTGACACAGAAGCTCCTGCTCGGTGAGGCGGATTTGGATGGTGCAGCTGCTCTGGCTGCGGGTACTGGCTGACCGGTGGGGTTTTCGGCCGGCGTTCAGCTGCGGTGGTCGGAGGAGACTCGGCCGGGGCCGGGGGGACGGGGCGTTTGCTGGCCCGTTGGCCGCGAAGGGTGGTGGCAGGGCCGGGGGTGACAGGGGCGGGTGTGAGTCTCTGGCGTGGGGTGCTCGGTGTTTGCCGACCGGCCCGGGGTGAGGCAGCCCGCCTGGTGTGGTCGGGCGGGCTGCCTCACGTGGGGTTCAGCCGATGGCGATGCGGGTGGTCCAGTTGGTGTTGGCGCCGATGATTTCTGATCCGGAGCCGGAGAGGGCGGTCTTGCTGCCGGCGTAGAGGCGGACGGATCCGTCTGCTTTGACGGTCCAGATGTCGGGGATGGTGTCGCCGTTGACGTCGGGGGTGCCCATGATGTGGGGGATGCCGGTGCTGTTCCAGCCGGAGACGCCGTACACGGTGTCGGCGCCGCCCGCGGAGTTGGCGGCGGAGGCCAGGGAGTTGAGGTCGACGCCGCCGGTGGCGGCTGCGATGCCCTTGCGCAGCAGCAGCTGGTTGGTGGAGTCGCTGCGGTAGACGAGGTCGGCGATCTTGTCTCCGGTGATGTCTCCGACGGTGACGATGTCGCGGGCGGCCCAGGGGGATGTGGTCAGGCGGGTGGCCTGGTCGATGGTGGCGCCGTGGTAGCCGGTGAAGGCCCACAGGGCTTCGCCGACGGTGGCGAGGAAGTCGGTGCGTCCGTCGCCGGTGATGTCGCCTGCGGCGGTGATCTGGGTGATGGTGTCGGGGCTGGGGGCGTTGGCGGGGAGCAGGATCTGCTGGCGCTTGTCGGTGTTGACGGCGCCGTAGCCGTCGCCGGGGTAGACCCAGAGTTTGTCGCCGATGCGGGCGACGAGGTCCTGGAGGCCGTCGCCGCCGTAGATGTCGCCGTTGTGGGTGATCAGGGCGCCGTTGAAGTGGCCCCGGGGTGCGGCGACGTAGGGCGGCAGGTCGTCGCCGTTGGGATCCTTGTCGGGGTTGGCCTGGTAGGCGCCGGTCATGGAGTAGTCCAGGTCGCCGGTGCCCTTGTCGAGGTCGTCCTTGTCCGCCTGCGAGGGGTACAGGGCGAGGGTGCCGGCGGAGGTGACGACCATCATGTCGGGCAGGCCGTCGCCGGTGAAGTCGCCGGCCTTGTCGGCCTGGTCGCGCGGGGTGACGTAGAAGAAGTACTTGGTGGCTTCGGAGACGTTGCCGGCGCTGTCGACGGCCCGCACGTAGAGCACGTTGGGCCCGGCGGTGGGGGGTTTGGCGTCGCTGATGGTGCCCTTGACGGTGGTGGCCGCCCCGTTGGTGCGGGTCAGGCTGCCGGTGTAGGTGGCGGAGTTGAAGCCGTACTCGTAGCGGACGACGTCGGTGTTGAGGGCGCGGAAGGTGAAGGAGCCGGGTGTGCCGAACTTCTTGGTCGACCACTTGGCGTCCTCGGCGCCGCTGCCGAAGCCGTTCTCGTCGCCGTCGGCGTCGGGGAAGTCGGTGGATTCGACCTTGGGCGGCTTGGGGGCGGTGGTGTCGAGGACGAACCGGCACGGGGTAGCGGTGGGGTACCACGGGGAAGTGACGCCTGCGTCGTCCACGGCGCGTACCCGCCAGGAGTACACGGTACCGGCCTTCAGCGTGCTGGTGGAGAAGCTGCCCGTGGTCTTCAGGGCGGCACTCCTGTCCGCGCCGACGGAGACCTTGCCGGTGGTCTTCAGCAGGTCACCGGTGGTGTCCCACTGGCCGGTGGGCCACAGGTCGAAATCGAGGTAGTCGAGGTTTGCGTCCTTGTCGGTGGCCTTGGCGGTGAAGGTCAGGCTGCCCGAGCCCATGCGGACGTACGGCGTGGTCGTGGTGCACTTGGCGTCGGGGCTGAGGTCGAGGGAGGTGGTGACGATGGCCGGCGGGCGGTTGTAGACGAGTTCGAGGTAGGGCGCGTTGTCGCCGTTGGCCTGGAACTTCTTCCACGCGTACTGGGAGTCCTCGTCCCGGGCGCGCAGGCCGAAGGTGATGGTGTCCTGCCCCTTGTCGATCGCCTTCTGGGCGCCGGTTTTGACGTCGAAGGTCTCGTAGGCGTCGCGGCAGCCGGACTTGTATCCGTGGGCGAAGCTCTTGGTGGCCAGTTTGTTGCCGTCGTGCAGTCTGGGCGCGTTCTTCCAGTTGGTGTGGGCGTTGACGGCGCCGGTGAGGTGGACGCTCATGGAGCGGTCCTGGCAGGACCAGGCGTAGGTCTCCAGCAGGTGCAGCCTGGCGCTGGTGATCTTGGTGCCTTTGAGGTCCTTGTCGAAGTCCATGTTGAAGAAGGACCGGGAGGTGCCCCAGGTGTCGGACTCGAAGCCGACGCGGGCTTCGTGCGTGCCGCCCTTGTTGAAGTCCTTGCCGTTGTAGAACGTGGCGTTGGGGTGCCGGTTGTAGGCGGTGGTCCAGTTCTGGACGTGCTTCTTGACCGCCGGGTCGATGAAGACGGGGTAGACGGTCGCCGGGTCGTCGAGGAAGTCCTGGTCGGGGGTGAGCGTCCACTGGCCGGCGGACAGGTCGGCCGTGACGAGCTCGCCGCGCGAGTCGGGCGAGGGACCGTTCAGCGACGGCAGACCCAGGGTGGCGGAGGACCCGGTCTGCGAGGGGGCGGGGGTGGGCTCCGCGGGCACGGTGGGCAGCGGCGCCTCCGACACGGGGACGGGCTCGTCGGTGGCCGAGGGCAGGACCTCGAGGTCGCTGTCGGTCTGCTCGTCCGAGACCACCTCGCCCTGCGAGGCGCTGGGCGTGGGGGAGGCGGAGCCGGACGCGGTGGGGGAGGGGTTGGGGGATTCCGACGCGGTGGGCTGGGCGGTGGTGCCCACGCCGCCGTCGGTGACGGCGGGCTCACCGCTGCTGTCCCACATCAGCGGGGTCGGCGAGAGCGCGACCTCCTCGCCGTCGGCGTCCAGGGCGCTGACCACCCCGGTCAGAGGGTCGAGCCGGAACGTCAGATCGGCCGAGTGCAGACCGTAGACGAGCTGCTGCACCTGCGGGTCCGCGGCAGCGGCGCGGTTCTTGACGACCACGACCTGGCCGAAGCCGTCGTCGTCCGCGGTGAGCACCAGGTCGCCGCCCGGGAAGACCTCCGGGTACAGGATCCGGTTGCCGTCGACGACGGGCGCCGGCACTGGGCCCGGCCAGGTCAGCTGGATCGCGTGGGCGCCGCCGTCGACGTACAGCGTGACCAGCGGTGTCCCGGTGTCCGCGGCCGCCGACTTCACCAGGGAGACGCGCTGCACGCCCGAGCGCGAGGCCCGCGCCGCGGACGGCTGCCCGTCGCGCTTGCCGGAACCGGCGGAGAACACCATGCGGGTGTTCGTGGCCTTCGGCTCCCAGCCCTCCTCGGTGCGGTGCAGGCTCGGGTCGACCGGCTTCCACTCGCCGTCGACCTTGGCACGGATCGGGGAGGAGTACACCCGCTTCTCCATCAGGGCGTCAGGGCGCGCCCACGTGGTGGAGTTGGCCGTGCGGGCGGCGGTCACCTCGACCTTCGTGCCGGTGCGGGCGGCCTGTTCGACCGCGGCCGACTCGGTGACCGCCTTCGGGCCGCGGCCGGCAGGCCCGTGAGGTGTGCCGTCGTCCAGCCGGAAGCCGGCGTAGACGATTCCGGTCGTGGCGACCGCGGTCGCGAGCAGCGTCGCAGTGGCCCGACGGCCGGGCCTGCGACGCCAGGTGCGCGTCATCGGGCGAGTTCCCCTTCCCCATCCCCAGAAGAAACCGGCGGACAGGACTCAGCTCCCCCCACCGGGCAGCTGATGATGACTGATGAAGATCCTGTCGTCACCCGGTGATGAACCGATGGCGGCTGCGGAACGTATATCCCGGCGATGGGCGCTCGCCTCGAAGAACGGCCGGGCCGTGCGCTGCGCACAGTGCGCAGATCGATGGAGAATGGCGCAAATCGGCGGAAGATTTGCCCACTTCAAGGTAAGAGGAAGATAAGAAGTCCTACCTGTGACGAACATTCACTTAACTACAGGTAGCTGCGCCTTGAAATCACTTCAGTGCGTAATGGTCGATTACGCGCCGTGATCATGATCACATGATCACGTGTCACCTGGCGTTTGTTCACAGATCGCCCACACAATCTGCGCTGTTCAGCAAGTCAATGCGCGTGGTCCGTCGCCGGTCCCGCCTGGACGGTCCGGGGGACCTCGTCGTGTTCGGCCGACTTCCGCATGCCCGCCGCCGCATCGCACGCACCACCGTGCCGACGCTCGCAGCCGCCCTGCTGCTCGGGCTGCTGCCCGCCCAGGCGCTGGCGATCCCGCCCGACCCCGACACCTCTCACGAGGAGACCGGGCGCGAGACGCTCCAGCTGGAAACGCTCGAGAGCGAAGTGCCTCTGGCGGGCACCGTCGAGGACCGTGACCTGGAGACGCTGAAGCAGGAGGAGCCAGCCCCGCAGGTCCAGGCACCATCGGGCACCACGCTTCCGCCCGCCAACACGCCAGGCACGGTCAACTTCGACGGCGCCGCGACGACGCCCGCGTCCCTGCACACTGCCGACGCCGGCGAGGCTGACGCCATGCAACAGGCCGGATCTCTGCCGGTCAGCTTGGCACCGGCCCCCGACGAGCCGACCCCGACCGGTTCGTGGCAGGTCGTCGTCGCCGACCGCACCTCTGCCGTCGGCCAGGGCGTGGACGGCGTGGTGATGACGGTGCAGGCACCGGCCACCGGCGCGGTCCCCGTCTCGGTGCAGGTCGACTACTCCGGGTTCGAGAGCCTCTACGGCGCAGACTGGGCGTCCCGGCTGCGCTTCGTGCAGTTCCCCGACTGCTACCTCGACACCCCCGACGACGAGGCATGCCAGACCTACGAGGAACTGGAGACCGCCAACGACACGGACGCAAAGTCCGTCACCGCCACCGTTGACCCGGCCGCCGACGACACGGTGACCCCCGCCTCCGTGAAGACCACCCCATCGCTCACCCCGGGCACGGTCCAGGCGGCGTACCGCACCTCCACCTCAGCCACACCCGTCGCGGCTTCCGGCAGCACGGCCGTCGTCGGCGTGGTCGACTCCGGCGCGGGCAAAGCCGGCGACTTCAAGGCCAGCCCACTCGCCTCCGACGGAAAGTGGGAGGCGGGCGGCTCCTCCGGCGCCTTCACCTGGTCCTACCCGCTGACCATTCCCGCGCCACCGGCAGGACCGGCCCCTCAGATCGCCTTCGGATACAGCTCCCAGACCGTCGACGGCCGCACTGCGGTCTCCTCACCGCAGGCCTCTTGGATCGGCGAGGGCTGGAGCTACGACCCCGGCTACATCGAACGCCGCTACCGCTCCTGCAAGGACGACCGCAAGACACTGGACGCCGGCACTTCCAACAACACCGCCGCCAAGGACAAGACGTCCGACCTGTGTTGGGTGTCCTACAACGCCGTGATGTCCCTGGGCGGCAAGACCACCGAACTCGTCCGAGACGACTCCCTGGACAGCGACCCAGAGACGGACACCGAGCGCTACCGCCCCCAGACCGACGACGGCACCCGCGTCGAGCACAAGACCGGCGGCGACAACGACGACAACAACGGCGAGTACTGGCTGGTCACCACCCCGGACGGCACCAAGTACCACTACGGCCTCAACAAGGTCGGCGGCGGCCACGCAGACACCGGCTCCGTCTCCACGGTCCCCGTCTTCGGCAACCACCCCGGCGAGCCCTGCCACGTCAGCGCCTTCGCCGATTCCCGGTGCGGCACCGGCAAGCAGCAGGCCTGGCGCTGGGGCCTGGACAAGATCGTCGACGTCCACGGCAACACGATGATCGTCAACTGGGAGCAGGAAACGAACTTCTACGCCGTCCGCAAGAAGTTCAAGAACCCCGAGCGCTACGACCGCTACGCCTACCCGGCGTCCATCGAGTACGGCATCCGCCCCACCGACTCGGGCGCCCTCGGCACGCCGGCCGCCACGGTCAGCTTCGGTGTGAAGGAACGCTGCCTGGAATCCGCCGCCGCCTGCGACGCCGACAACTTCGCCAAGACCGACGACCCCGGCGCCTACCGCGTGTGGTGGGACACCCCCGGCAACCTCAACTGCAAAGCCGACTCCAAGCTCTGCCCGCCCTTCCCGTCCTTCTGGACGCAGAAGCGCCTGGAGACGGTGACGACCAACGCCGCACGCGCAGGCCAGAGCGGCCTGGGCAAGGTCGACGTCTACACCCTTCACCAGGCCTTCCCCAAGGACTGGTACGACACCGCGCCCGGCCTGTGGCTCAACTCCATCACCCGCCGCGGCTACGCCCCCGGCGACAGCACCGGCGTCCTGCAGTCCGACGCCGGCGTCAGCTTCGCCCCCTACACCGTCGGCAAGGAATCACCGCTGCACAACCGGCTCCTGGACCGCCAGCTTCCCAACCTGGTCCTGAACGGCAAGAAGGACCAGCGCCCCGGCTTCACCAGGCCCCGCATCGGCGTCGTCTCCACCGAGAACGGCGCCGACATCGAGGTCGAGTACACCGGCGGCTGCGTGAGTGAACCTGCCGAGGACCACGGCAAGAGCAACGGCACCTGCTTCCCCGTGCGCTGGTCGCCCGACGGCGACGAGAAGACACCCAAGAAGGTCTGGTTCAACAAGTACATCGTCGACACCGTCACCGAGACCGACAAGATCAGCTCGCACGGCAAGCCGATCACCACCCAGTACACCTACCAGGACGCGGCCTGGGCCAAGAGCGACGACGAGTTCACCCGCCCCACCCTGCGCACCTACAGCGACTGGAAGGGCTACCGCCAGGTCACCGCCCTCAAGGGCGCCGAAAGCACCTCAGAAGTTGACGACGCAGTTCGCGCCGTCAACTCCCAGTCCAAAACCGTCACCCGGTACTTCCAGGGCACCGGCGGCACCGTCAAGGACTCCACCGGCACCTACACGCTCCTCGCCGACGACGCGGAGCAGTACGCCGGCATGACCGCGGAGACTCTCACCTACACCCACTCCGACGGCAAGATCCAGCAACGCACCCTGAACTACCCCTGGTCCCAGCAGACCGCCACCCGCGCACGCGAGAACGAAGACGGCACCGCAGCCGACCCGCTACGCGCCCACCGCGTCGGCGTCGAACGCACGGACGCCATCCAGACGGTCGGCAGTTCCTGGCAGGCCGTTCGCACGCTCACCGAGGTCGACGACGACTACGGCCTGCCCCTCGAAGTGGAGACCTACGTCGTCAAGCCAGGCGACAGCGGCGAAACCCTCTCCGACCGCACCTGCACCACCACCACCTACGTCCACAACACCACGGCCTGGATGATCGGCCTGCCGAAGGAACAGCGCACCACCGCAACCTCGTGCGCAGCCCAGGCCACGGCCGACCCGAAGACCCAGCTCAAGGCACACGTCCGCAACACCTACGACAACCTCGCCTACGGCGCCGCACCAACCCGGGGCCTGATCACCGCGCAGGCGGCGAACGACGGCGACGGCACCGCAGGCGCCATCGTCACCACGACGACGTACGACCCGCTCGGCCGGGTCCGCACCGTCGTCGCCCCGGGAACCGACACCGAAACCGTCTACACCCCCGCCGACCAGGGCGGCCCCGTCACCCAGATCCGAACGTTCAACGCCAAGGAGCAGTACACCACCACGACGTTCGACCCGGGCCGCAGCCTGGCCCTGACCGTCACCGACCCCAACGGCCGCGTCACCCGCAACGAGTACGACGCCCTCGGCCGACTGACCAAGGGCTGGACCCCGTCCGCGCCCACCGGGGCGCCCACGGTACGGATCACCTACCAGACCGCACTGGCCACCTCGGACAAGACCGTCCCGGCCGCAGTGACTCTGGAGACCCTTAAGGACGACGGCACCTACGCCCGCTCCGTCACTCTCTACGACGGCCTGGAACGGCAGGTGCAGACGCAGAGTGAGGCGCACGGTCCCGGCCGGATCATCGTGGACACGCACTACGACGATCACGGCCTGGTCCAGGAGCAGACCAGCGGATACCTGGCCAAGGGCGAGCCGTCCACCGAACTGTTCGCACCCCGGTCCAAGACGCTCATCCCCAGCTCCGTCACCTACACCTATGACGGCCTCGAGCGAGAAGTACGCTCCGACACCTCCCACGGTGGCGACCGGCAGTACTCATCCACCAAGCAGTACACGGACACCACCGTGACCGTGAACCCGCCCGGCGCCACCACCCCGCGCACTCGCACCGAGACCGACGCCCTCGGCCGCGTCACATCGATCCGGTACTTCAGCCAGGCCTCGCCCGCCTCCACCGCCGGACGCGACACCACCTACACCTACGACGCCCGCGGCAACCGCGAGAAGGTCACCGACGCCGCCGGCAACGTCTGGTCCTACGTCTACGACTCCCGCGGCCGGATCACGTCCTCCACCGATCCGGACACCGGCACTACCGAGATGGACTACGACGACGCGGACCGCCTGAACTACTCCAAGAACTCACGGATGCAGGAGACGTTCACCGAGTACGACCCGCTGGGCCGGGTCCGCTATGTCCGCCAGAACTCGGAAACCGCGAGCCCGGTCAAGGAGTTCGTCTACGACACGGCACCCGGCGGCATCGGCCAGCTTGAGAAGAGCATCCGCCACACCGCCGACGGCGACTACATCAACCGCGTCACCGGCTACAACGCCGACTACAACATCACCGGCACCGAGACCGTCATCCCCGCCAACGGCATGACCACCGGCCTGTCCGGCACCTACACCTACACCTACACCTACACACCCACTGGCAAGCCCCAGTCGGTCACCCTCCCCGCGGTGGGCGGCCTGTCGAGCGAGAAGGTCGTCACCCGCTACAACGCCGACGGCCTGCCCGAATCCACCTCCGGCGCGGCCTGGTACACGGCCGACGCCACCTACTCCCCGTACGGCGAAGTCCTGCGCACCGTCTCCGCCACCCAGCCCTACCGGGTATGGACGACCAACTTCGTCGACCCCCACACCGGCCGCCTCCAGCGCACCGTCACCGACCGCGAGACCGACGGCCCGCACCGCATCACGGACGGCTACTACTCCTACGACGTCTCCGGCACCATCACGTCCAACAGCCGCAACCTTGCCGATGCCGTCTGGGACACCCAGTGCTTCACCTACGACGTCATGGGCGAGCTGGTCAACGCCTGGACGTCCAACATCACTCAGGACCGGCAGTCCACCGGCTGCAAGGCCACCGACGGCACCACCTGGGGCTACGACGCCGACTACACGTCGTCGTCCGGCCCGGTGGCCGACGCCCCCGACAGCGCCACGGATCCCACCAGCCCGGACACGGCACTGACGTCCTCCCTGGCGGCCACCGCTCCCGCCACCGGCACCGTCTCGGCAGGCGGCACGGCCTACCGGCAGTCGTTCACCTTTGACCAGCTCGGCAACCGGGCCACCCTCACCGAGCACAACACCGCGGACGCGACACAGAACGTCACCTACACCTATGGCTACGGCAAAACCGCAGTCGGCGCCGCCGCGACCCAGCCGCACACGATGACGTCCATCAGCTCCAACCCCACGGGCAAGAGCAGCACGTACATCTACGACGCCACAGGTAATACGACCGACCGCGACCTGCCCGCCACGACACAAGACCTGGCCTGGTCGGCCGAGGACCAGCCGGAAACGATCACCAGCAACGGCACGAAGACGACCTACGTCTACGACGCCGACGGCAACCGCATCCTGGAGAACTCCACCACCGGCTCCACGCTGTACCTGGGCGAAACAGAACTGACCGCCAACACCACCGGCAGCATCACCAAGGCATCCCGCTCCTACACCCAAGCCGGCGCCCCCACCGTCACACGCACCACCACCAACAGCTCCACGACCGGCCACAAACTCGCCGTCCTGCTCGCAGACCACCTCGGCACCGCCGACACCTCGGTGGACATCGCACTCGGCCAGACCGTCACCCGCCGCGCCTTCAAACCGTACGGCGAAGCCCGCGGCACCAAGCCGACCGCCTGGCCCAACAAGCGCACCTACCTCGGCACCGGCATCGACGACACCAGCACCGGCCTCACCCACATCGGCGCACGTGAGTACGACCAGGCTGCGGGACGGTTCCTGTCAGCAGACCCCATCATCAACATCGCCAATCCCCTGCAGATGAATGGATATGCCTACAGCAACAACAGCCCCGTCAGCACCAGCGACCCAACAGGCTTGTGCCCTGATATCGACTGCCCCACCCGCGCATCGCCCAACCATCAGAACAGAACCCCCACCCAAGCGGCTCCTTCCGGAGAAGCGAAGGAGTCCCAGAACTATCAGGCCGCCAAGGCAGCCGGAAATGTGCCGCCAAGCGCACTCGTAAAGAAATACGTCGAGGTATATCCGGGCGTATGGGTTGACCGGAAATGGGACCACGTCAACGAATACGCAAGAAACCTGTGGTATCAAGTAGGCCTCTTCTGTATGGAATCGGGGGCCGCTTGCCTCTCGAAGGCACAGGATGCTGAAGAAGCGGCATTCAATCAGAGAATTCTCACGCATCTCAGGGTCCTGGCATGTCTGCGCCTAGATGATTGCCACGGGAAGAATGCTCCCAGTCCAATGGCTGGGGCAGCTGCTCTAGCGAAGGTCCTCGGCTTTGGAGGCGGAGAAGGGCCGAGCGGTATTGGCCGCCTCGGCGGTGGGTGCGGCAAGTGTTTCCTCGCCGGCACCGACGTCCTACTGGCCGACGGGACTACCAGGGATATTGAGGACGTCAAACTCGGAGACGAGGTTCTCGCTACAGACCCGAAGACCGGCGAGACCGGGCCCCGAAAAGTCACCCGGCTCATCGTCACCGAGGACGACAAGCACTTCAATGAACTGTCCATTGCCACTCAAAATGGCATCGAGAACCTCACCGCCACCTACGAACATCCGTTCTGGTCGCCCTCGGAACATGACTGGATAGAAGCCGGTCAGCTCAAGCCGGGCATGACTTTGCGTACGGATGACGGCGACACGGTCATCGTCACCGGGAACCGTTCCTTCACCGAGCATGCACGTACATACAATCTCACCGTTGATGACCTGCACACGTACTATGTGCTGGCGGGGAAGACTCCGGTCCTCGTTCACAACGCATCCTGCCCGATCTTCACTACTGGAAAGCCAATCAGTGGCCCACTTCCCGACGCTGGGCAGACGTCCTTGTATGCACTGGTGAAACCCTCGAGCGGTGAATTGCTTAAATGGGGAATATCCAAGAATCCCATCGGTCGCTACAAGAACTCAGACTATGAGGGTGGAGCTCAGATGGTGATCCTCAGGAATTACGACTCCCGGCAGGATGCTCTTGATGTAGAGCGATATATGACGGAGAGGCATCCGGGGCCGCTGAATTTTGAACCACACAGAGGGTCTGTGGCGCCTACTCAGTCTTGGGAGCAGGATCTGCAGTATGTCACTGGCGGTAGG
This sequence comes from Streptomyces sp. NPDC041784, assembly GCF_055591025.1. Taxonomy (NCBI): domain Bacteria; kingdom Bacillati; phylum Actinomycetota; class Actinomycetes; order Kitasatosporales; family Streptomycetaceae; genus Streptomyces; species Streptomyces sp. NPDC041784. Next base: position 15,158 of record NZ_JBVJAB010000052.1, on the reverse strand, counting down.
TTCTTCAAGGATCGCGACGGCTGGTAGATGCTCTACCTGCGTGAATGCTGGAGGTGGCATGTCATCAAGTTCGTACACCGTGGAAACGGAGAGCGGAGAGTCGTACGAGGGAATTTCGGAAGACTTGCTCTTCGAGTTGATCGGCGAGCTGAGTTATCCCGATAACTCATTTCTCGCGATCGAGTCACAGGGATCCGGTGATCAGTGGTACGTCGTCGTGACTCTGGATTCAGGTGATCGGCTTGAAGTGGAGTATCGGAATCCGGAAAGACAAGAACATCGCGTCGTTCCCGGTGGAACTGCATCAAGGGTCGCAAGGGATGTGACGATCTGGGTTTCCTCGGTCGTCCACCGCTGAGTCGCTGTTGCGTTTCAGAGAATTGATGTCAAACGCATGAAGAGCCCCGCCGGGACATCCTGGCGGGGCTCTTCATGTGGACTGACGGCAACGCTGACGGCAACGTCAGCGGACGCCTTTGTGGCGGGCGGGTCGTCGGCCGCCCCGAGGGCGTTGTTCAGGGTGTCAATGGCTTGGCGCTGGAGGCGGAGTCTGACGTGGGCGTAGACGGCGGCGGTGACGCCGATGTGGGCGTGACCGAGGAGTTCCTTGATCACGACGAGTTCGACGCCCTGCTCCAACAGCAGGGTGGCGGTCGAGTGGCGGAGGTCGTGGAAGCGGATGCGGCGGAGGCCAGCCTTACGGAGCAGTGTGGTGAAGGCGCGGGTGAGGTTGGTCGGGTCGATCGATCCGCCCTGCACGGTGGTGAACACGTGCCCGCTGTCCTGCCACGTGGTGCCTGCGGCCTCCCGTTCGCGTTGCTGCTGCTCGTGGTGGAGCTTCAGCGAGTGGACGCAGCGGGTGGGGAGGGCGATGCGACGCTCGGAAGCCCGCGTCTTGGTGGGCAGTGTGGTGAGCCCGCATGCGGTGGTGCGCTGAAGGGTGCGGCGGATGGCAGCGGTGCCTGCGTCGAGGTCGAGGTCTTCCCAGTGCAGGCCGAGGAGTTCGCCCTTGCGGAGTCCGGTGTGGAGGGCCAGTTCGAACAGTGCATGCAGCCGGTGGCCGTTTGCGGTGTTGAGGAACTGGCGGGCTTCGTCGGCGGTGAGGGGTTCGAAGCGTCGGGGACGTGGGGTGCCGGTGCGGACGTTGCGGGCCACGTTGCGCGGGATCTCCTCTTCGCGGACGGCGTGCTCCAGGGCGGACTTGAGCACGGAGTGGATGTAGGTAAGCGTCAGCGGAGAGAGCAGCTTGTGGCAGCACTGGCCGGCGGCGCAGCAGCGGGGCTCATCACGCCGGGCGTCGATGCGGCGGGTGCAGCACTGGCAGGTGGTGCGGAGCTGGTTGAGCCAGGTGTGGACGTCCTTGGCGGTGAGCTTGGCCAGCTTCTTCTTGCCGAGGTCGGGGATGAGGTACCGGTGGACGCAGGTGGTGTAGCGGGTGTGGGTGTTCTCGCGGAGGTGGTGGACGGCGACGTTCTCCAGCCAATAGGTCAGGTAGGCGGCCACGCTGCCCTGGGCGGACGGGATGGGGAGGCCGCGGTTGCTGGCGGCGATCTTCTCGGTGAGCTTGGCCAGGGCTTCCTTCCGGGTGGTGCCGTAGACGCGGACGCGGCGACGGGTGTTGCCGTGGGCGAGGACGTATCCGGCGGCTTCCCAGCGGCCGTCCTTGCGCTGGTAGACGGTTCCGTCGCCGTTGGCGCGTACGCGGCGGGAGGAACTGATGTCTCGGGGCGTGGTCATTAGGCGGCTTCCTGTTCGAGGCGGGTGCGGATGAAGTCGATAAGGGCGTGGGCGGGGATGCGGCGGGCGCGGCCGAGGGTGATCGAGGCGAGCTGTCCGGAGCGGAGCAGGTCGTAGACGGCGGAGCGGCCGAGCTGAAGGCGGGCCATCACCTGGGGGACCGTGAGCAGATCGAGCGCCGGTGCCGCCTCCGCACAGGGGACGGTGGCCGGGGGCGAGGCCATCAGCAGCCCCCTTCGGCTGCGAACTGCCGTTCCAGTTCCCTGCGGTGCCAGACGTGGGCGGCGAGGAGCGCGGCGCCGGGGCTGTAGCCGGTGCCGAGGTAGTCCCACTGGCCGACGACGAGCGTGGTGTCCGGGGCGGGCTCGGGCAGGCCGGCGTGGGCGCGGGCCTGTTCGGTGCGCCAGGCGCGGCGGGCTTCGCGCAGCGCGCCGAGGGTGGTGGAGTAGCGGCGGGACTTGGTGGAGAAGTGGCCTCGGAAGCCGAGCATGTGCGCCCACTTCCAGAGCTTGAGATCGGCGAACTCCGGCAGCTTGCCCAGCTCCCAGCAGGTGCGGATCATCTGCCGCACGTGCCGGGCGACGGCGAGGCGGGGCAGGGGCCGGGCCTGTCCGGTGCCGTCGCACGCGGTGCAGGGGAGCGGGGTTCCGTGGGGCAGGAGGGTTGCGCCGCGTCCCTGGCAGGGGCGGCAGAACAGGGCGCGGTCGAGGGTGCCGGAGGCGTCGGCGGACTTGGTGGCGTACTTCGCCACGTACGCGGCGACCGCCTGATCGGTCAGTTCGGCATCGGTGCCGAAAGCGGCGATCTCGCGCACGTCGAGCTGCTGGCCCCAGCCGAGTTCACGTTCCCCGACCGCGTCGGAGACGACGGAGATGCGGGCGCGTGGCGCGGCGGCGCGGACGGCATCGGTGAGCACGGCGATTGTGGCGTACGAGGGCGGGGGCTGGGTGCTGCCGTCGGGGCCGTCGAGGCGGATGACGGCGTGGAAGTGGACCAGGCCGCGCTTCTAGTAGTGCTTGGTCAGGTCGGTATGGGTTCTGGGGCCCAGTGGGCGGGGTTGCCGAACGCTGGCGCTGCGTGGGTGCGGGCGGACATGAAGGAGACGGTGCCGCCCAGCAGCTGGCCCTCGGCGGTGCCGTCGCCGTTCATGGTGAGCAGGACGCGGGCGTATCCGTAGAGCCACCCCGATAGGGTGAGCAGGATCTTCCCGCCCGGCCGGGCCTGCGCCAGCAGCGCAGGCGGCACAGCGCGGAAGGAGCACGCGGCCACGAACCGGTCGAACTTGGCCTCGGGCCAATAGCCGTACAGCCCGTCCGCCACCGCCGGCGTCGGCGTGTACCCGCACCCGTACAGGGCGCTGGCCGCCTGCTCCAGCCGGTGAGTGTCGACTTCGATGGGCACCTCGCGCTCGTTCAGCACGGCGATGACACGGTCCGCGGTGACGTCTTCCAGCGCGGTGACGACCAGGACGGTGGAGGCCATCGGGTCAGTCCGACTCGTAGTCGGTGGTGTTGTCGTCCTGCGTCTGCGGCTGCGGGTTCTGCCCGTCGCCACCGCCGGACATCGACGCGGTGCCGGTGGTCTTGCTCGTGCCGTGCTTGCCCATCTCCACCACCTGGCCGACGGCGTCGGTGTAGACAGCGGTCTGCGTCGCCGGATCGAGCGTCACCGCGGCGTACGAGGACGGGCCGACCGGCAGCCGGTCGGTGACCAGCCGCATCGCCCACGGAACCTGGGGTGCAAGCGTCGCCATGCGAGTTCCCTTCCCCTTGCGTCGGGCGGATAGCCGGGGCGGCCACCCGCCAGAGCAGAATCCGCGCCCGGCCAGGTCCCTGACCAGTACCGTGCGTGCCGCGAACCGTGGCGAAACTGCCACGCTCCGTGACACCGCGTCGGGGAGGGTGAGGCACCGGTGCCGAGCAGAGTAACCCGCACCTCGCGCTGTGGATCGCGGCGAGTGGCCTGTCCCACGGCGAGATCGCCCGCCGGATCGCCGCCGAAGCCATCCGCCAAGGTCACCGGCAGATCGCCCCGGACGCCACCCGTATCCGCCGCTGGACCGACGGCGAACGCCCCCGTCCGCCGGTGCCCGCGCTCCTGGCGGCGGTGCTGTCCGAGGCGGTCGGCCAGCCGCTCACCCCAGGTGATGTGGGCCTGACGGCCGCCGGGCCCGCGCTGGCTAGCATCCAGCTCCCGCTGCTGACCGAGGCAGCCGCCCAGACCCTGGTCGGATGGACGCAGATGGATCTCTTCCTCGACCGCCGAGACACCCTCAAGCTCGCCCTCGGCGCCCCGCTGATCCTGGCCGCCGAGCGGATGCTGGGCGGGCGGCACCGCCCGCCGGCTGACCCGTGGCACCAAGGGCTTCGACACCGACACCACCACGGCGCTGGAAGCGGTCACCGCGTTCTTCATGAAGGCCGACGCCTCCCAGGGCGGCGGCTTGTACCGCTCCGCGATCGTCGCCCAGCTCGCCGAAGTCGCCCGCCGTATCCAGGACGGCGTCCCACCGTCGCTCAAGCTTCGCGTCTTCGCGGCGACCGCCGACCTGGCCGCTCTGGCGGGGTGGGTCAGCCACGACTGCGGCCGGTACGCCACCGCACAGCGCTACTGGTCGTACGGCATCTACGCGGCCTCCGAGGCCGGGCAGCCGGACCGCGGGGTGGAGATCGTCACCCGCATGTCGCACCAGATGATCTATCTCGGGCACCCCGGCGACGCCCTCGGTCTGCTGGAGGTGGCCGCGGCGAAGACGAACCTGCCCGCGACCAGGGCGCTGGTCGCCTCCCAGACAGGGCGGGTCCACGCAGCCCTCGGCCACGAGCACGATGCTGAACGACACCTCGGCGTCGCCGACGAGCTGTGGCCGACGGCCTGGGCGACGACGTCCCGGAGTGGGTGGCGTACTTCGACGCCGCCGAGCGCGCCGGCGCCCGCGCGGTCTCCGCCCGCGACCTGCACGGCATCGGAGGGTCCCGCGCCGCGAGCGCCCACTTCACCGATGCCCTCGCGCTCAGGAAGCCGGGGTTCGAGCGGGTGCGCGTCATGGACCGCATCGGGCTGGCCGCCGCCCTGTTCACGGAAGGCGAGCCCGGGCAGGCAGCCGCAGCTGCACAGCAGGCGCTCGACGAGGCGGCTCGGGTCGACTCCACCTTGGTGGCTTCCCGGCTCAACACCCTGCTGGACGCCGCCCGCCCGTTCCGCACCGCCGACGAGGTGCGTACCCGCGCGAAGGATTTCGCGGCAGCGCGCCCGACGCCGGTTGCGGCCTGAGACCATCGAGACCATGGGCAAGCACTCCCGACCCGGACCGCCGAACCAGCCGTCCCGCGCCGTTCCCCGCGTCGACGCCAGCGACCCGCTGGCCGCGTACAACCGGCGGCGCCGCCCGCCGCTGGACGTCTGGCGCCGGCGTCGTCCGCTGCACGGCGGTGGCGGTCACCTTCGCCCTGACGAGCCGCGGTCCCTGGAGGAATGGGACGGATTTGCCTACGTTCCCGCAGGCACCGCCGACAACCTCTCCGCCGCCCGCGCGTGGGCTGGTGGAACCGGCACCGAGGCAGAAGGCACCGAAGAGTAGGTGGGTACTGGACGCCGCCCGGCGGCCGGGCTCGTGTCCGGCCGAGTGCTCGAAGTAGGCCGGAGGACGGTGCGCCGACCACGAAACGCCGAGTCTGGGTGCCGTCCGCCGTGGCGGCGCTGTATTCGGGTGGTGGGCTGAGCCGAATGTGATGCGGTGCCGTGGAGATCGGCCTCCGGCCCTTCCCGGCGAAGAGAGATTTTGGGCGGCCAACCGTACGTGCAGTCCGCCGCGGTCTCCCACAATCGACAGCCGGGAGGGACACCACCCCGCAGTGTTTCACCAGAGGGTGAGAGGCAGGCCTGCCTCCTCGGCTGCTTGGATGCGTTGTTCGATCATCGTGGCGGGCTCTCCCGCTTCGAGCGCGGCCCGAATTGCGTGGGCGATAGCATGTGTCCGCCCAGCAGCCCCGCGCGTATCCGCAAGAGGGCCGTGGGGATTGCGACGCCGCAGCGACCACTCGGCGCGGTTCTCCGCAGCTGTCCCGAGCCGCAGGTGGGCCGGGTTCGTGCAGCCGTGGAAGTCGCAGGTGTGGCACACCACAGGGTCCTCAGCAGCGCTCCAGCCAGGTCGGTCTATCACTCCGTGGGCGAGCTGATAGGCGAACAGATGCGCCGGAACGGTTCCGCGGCGGGACGGTCCGGGAAGACTCGCGGCGCGAAAGGAACCGTGGCTGGTGGAGCTGACTGCGTTCAGCCAGGGCCAGCAGAGGGTTGTCGACCTGACGTATCGCTTGGCTTCGAACCGTGCGACAACATCCGCGTCGTTCAACCAGGCACGCCAAAGCTCTGCGGGCAGCCGAATTTCCATCGGCTTCCCGAGGAGCGACAGCTGCTCGCCAGAACCATTCACAGGCTTGTGCTGAGGCGGGACTCCCTCCAGCAGGAGCTGATCGTCTCCTCCGCTCACGACGCGTCTGCCTTGGGAAGCTTGAGGTCAGGCGGGTATCCCTTGGCTCGCAGGAAGGCATCGAGGGCGAGTGCGACGATGTCGCCGTGCGCAATGTCCGAGTCGGCGTTGTAGCGGCGGATGCGTCGTTGGAGCTGGAGCACGTCAGGGACGGCGTAGTTGAATTGCCCACGACTGGTATGGCGCCCGCTGATGATGTCCAACGTGTCTGGATGGGGCGCGAACGGGTCGTCGATGGGGTCGGATTGCGCTTCGAGGACGTCAGCCATGTCGCGCAGCTGACGGGCGTGGTGCGAGAGATCGGGCATGGGGTGCTCCGGTCGGATCCACTAGTCGACTAGCTAGCCGCCTATTGGACTATTGGAATAGTCGAGGGACGGGTGGCCGCGAACGAGCGATACGTTCGCGGCCACCCAGGTGCCGTGCGCCGTGTCAGAACCCGCGGGCGGTGAGCCACTCGTCCAGCGCGACCGAGACGATGTCTCCGACGGGCAGATGGTCGAGTTCGTTGTCCAGCGCAAAGCGCTTGATCCGCCGCTTCAGCTTCAGCGCAGCGGGAACCGACGCGTCGAGGCTCTCGCGCGCGATGATGCGCTGGTTCAGGACGACGCCGGCCTCGGGGATGCCCGCAGGCCGGCCGGGCCCCTGGGTCCAGGGCGTTCCCTGACTGGGCGCCGTCTCCGACGGCACCTTCTGCTCCTGGCGAGGCCCCGGACCTTCGTTCTTCACCGGGAACGCGCTACCGCCCGCAACGGGAAGAACTGCGGGGCGAACCGCTACCTCGGCAGCCTGGGCCATACTCGGAGCAGCGGACGTGTTCTGGGATAGTCCGCCCTGCGCAACGCGCTCGGCCGACTGCGTAGGCGGAACCACAGCCGCCGCGGGTTCCGGTGCCGGAACCGCAGGCTGCACCTGCCGCTCCACCGGTTCCTGAGGAGATTCCAGCCGCACATCGGGGGAGACGACGGCCGGACCAGTCGCCTGGCTGGCGGCTGGCGCCTGCACAGGGCCGCCCTGCGCGACCACATCGGACAGTGCATCGGACGCCTGAGGCACCCCGGGTACCGCGTCGCGATGCTCCGCCGACTCCTTGACGGGAGTCGAGAAAGGAGCGGGCTGAACCTCCGGCTCGCTCACAGCAGGACGGCCTTCGCCCTGGGCGGCTGCCTGTTCAGCAGCGAACTGCTCGGGGGTGAGCTCGGCGGCCGGCGGCGGGGGAGGCGGGGTCGTCTTCTTGGCAGCTCCGCCGAGGACCCGGCCCTTCGGCCGGGCCGGGGGCTTCATCCGTTCGGTCATGCTGCGTTCAGCTCCTTCATGAGTGCGGCGTACTCGCTCAGCTCGGTCGGGATCTCGCCGAAGGCCTCCATGTAGTGCACCCACGCGTGAATGACGGTCTCCGCGAGCGGGAACGGCTCGTCGCGGTCCGGGCCGATGCCCTCGCCCTCGGCGGGTTCCAGCAGCTTCCCCTTCGCGGTGCGGGGCAGGCTGGTGCGGTCGTCGGCCTTCACCAGGACCACGTGGGCGGTGACGTCGTGCTCGTTGCGGGCGGCGGTGCGCTCGGCCTCGTCGAAGGTGGCCACGAGCTTGCGACGCTCGATCTTGGTCGGTGCGACCGGCACGATCAGCCGGTTCGCCTCGGTAACAGCCTCGTGGAACAGCTTCGCGCTGCCACCGCCGGCGTCGACCACGATCGCACCGAACTCGGCACGCTTCTCCCGGATGTACTCGGCGATGTCGTCGAACGGGTATCGCTCGACCACCAGGTTCTCCGGCATCTCGAAACCCTCGGCCTTGGCGACCTTGAACCAGTCGTACGCGGACTGGCTGGTCGCGTCGGCGTCCAGGAGCAGTGTCGGCAGTCCGAGGACCACGGCGTAGTACAGGGCGATGAACCAGGCCGAGGTGGTCTTGCCGGTGCCGCCCTTGAGCATGCCGACGACGATGACGAAGGCATCCCAGGTGCGGGCCGTGGCCGCAGCCAGGGTCTTGTGACGGGTGTTCTCGTTCACGTGTGCTTGATCTCCTGAAATTGGAAGGTGCGTTGTCTTGCGCGGGGTGTCGACGGCGTCGACACCTGATGGGGCGTCGCTTCATTCGGACGCGCGGGGGTGCCCGTGCCGCGGAACGGCAGCCGGGATGGTGCAAGGGCGGGTTCTCGATCTGACCGGCACAGCGGGCGACACCAGCGAGGGATAGGGCGCTCACGACCGCTTCCTCACCTGGCCGGCGGGGCCGCGACGGTGCTGGGGCCGCATGCGGGTGCCGGCCTGGTTGAGGAGTCGGTAGACCGTGGCGACGGAGTAGTTGCACTCCTTGGCGAGTTTCGGGACCGTGGCGCCCGCCTCGTACTTCGCTCGCAAGGACACCGCGAGCTTCTGCCGCTCTGAGGCCTTCGCTGCGGAACGCAACCGCCGTGTCTGCTGCGAGGTGCGCGGGGTACCACCGGCCTCGATCAGCAGGCGCCGGGCGGCAACCCTTGTCCGCGCCCCGGCCGCTGCCAGCTCGGTGAGGGTCGCGCCGTGCTGCTCGTACAGCGTGCGCAGATGAGCTGCGAGACGCTGGCGGGCTGGTCCGTCCTCGCGCATCCTGCGGGTCTGCCACGACGTGCGCATCACGGTCCCGGCCTCGTACAGGCGGTTGATGACCGTGCCGTACGACAAGTTGCTGCTGGCTACGAGTTCGTCGACCGTGGCTCCGGATTCGTACCGGACGCGCAAGGCCTCCGGTGTGACAGGATCGTCGTCCTCATGCGGCGCGGACGGCTGCGTGTTCATGCAACGGACTCCCATTCCCTGAGTGCTTCGGTGTGTGCGGCGGCTAGCTCGTCGTACGAGCGCTGGTCGTACGGGCTGATGAGGATCAAGCGCCCGTCACTGGCGACCCGCCATGCCGGATCTATCCGGCCAGTCGCCGGATTGAGGACGACCCCGCCGGGCCCGCGCCAGGTCGTTGGAATCTCGTCGGGACGCAGAGCTGGAACCATCACCTGACGGCCCTCGCGGACCACGACAAGGGCCTTGCTGCGGTGCTCCGGCAGCTGTGCCAGCGCCTCCCGATATGCCGCCCGCTCGGCAGCGTGGAGCGCCCTGCGGTTCGCAGCGATGCCTGTGGTCCCGCTCTGGGCGGCGATCAGGTCCCAGCCATGCGCGGGTACGACCTGCCGGTCGGTAACAGCCTCCAGATGGCTGTTACCGAAGCCCTCAAGTGCCCGGGGCGCCAGCGACCAGATTTCGCCGATGTGGTGCACCAGACCGTGGTTCGCGAGTCGGCGGAGAGCCCGGTATGTGGTGGCACGAGAGACGGAGGAGGTGATGACGAGTTCGCTGACGGTCTGGCTGGAGCGGGCGTGCAAGGCGCCGATGATCATGAGAGCGGAGCTGCCCAGGCCGTGGTGAGCGAAGGCATCGTGGGCCATCAGGTGGCTGATGACAGTGGAGTCGACGTCGGCCGAGATGGCCGTCTCGGGGTTGGACCACTCCTCAAGTGCCGGGTCGGGGGGGAACTGAGTGGTCTGATGGCGAGAAAGCGGGGGCTGTGTGGCGGCGCCAGGACCGTTGCCGAGGTACCAGGTGGAGCCCTCCCTGCCATGACCGACCCGCAGCCGGCGCAGCCATCCGCCCGGCTTCAGAACGGTCTCGTACGCGTTGCGCAGCGTCTGTCGGGAGAGTCCGGCTTCCTCTGCTGCCTGGCGCTCGCTCGCGGCGTGCAGACGGCCACCAGCGGTCTCGGCGAAGTTGAGGTGGGCGCGTAGCACTCGCAAGGCGGTGCGTCCTCGCTCCCCACGCCATGGGGTGATCTCGATGCGGTCGCGGAGGGCCGCGAGGTCCTCGTGGGAGTGCTGACGGGACTCAACCTCTGCCGTGCTGTCGACCGTTGCACAGGCGCTGTCCCAGACTCGATGGACGTACGCGAGGGCGCGTGCCTGCCCAGAGCGCAGCGCGATGTTCTGCGTGTGCCGCCCGCCCTCGTGATCCGGGTGCATGAGCAGGTGCGTCAGCTGGTCGACGTTGCCCCCGATGCGGGCAACGTGGCAGGCGAGAGCCGCGGTGATCCGATGGCCGTGCTCGGCAAGACCCTGCCGTTCCTCGCGCTGGACGACCCGTCCGTCACGATCGAGCTTGCTGTAAGCGCCTGCTGCGTAGCGGCCGGTGAGGTCGCCGAGAAGCACGAGATCAGCGGCGATCCGCGGGAGCTCGGCGAGTCCCAGCGATGAGGTTTGGGTGCCTGTGACTGCCTCTGGTTGGGAGTTTGCTGGACGTGAAGCCTTCTGCGAGTAGTGCGGAGGGGGTGCGTCGTATGGCATTCTGAGGGTCGTCTCGCAAAGACATGGACGCCACCTGGGCCCGCTAAAACCACGGGTGGTGCCCGGAACCGACCTCCAATCGGTGCCAGCGAAGCCTCCAGGATTGCCGTCCTGGGGGCTTTCGTATGCCTGGCTCCATCGGAGGCAGGCGTCCCCATCGCAACTCGACCGTAGGGGAAGCAGAGAACTGCAGAGGTCACTCCGTCTGATCGAACCGTCCAACTCGGTCTACACGGAGGTGATTTCAGAGGGATCGCCTCTGACTGCCTCCGGGTGGCCCGGGTCGAACCGGGGTCGAATCAGAGCGTTTTCCTCTGACTGCCTCCGATCACCTCTGCAACCCGTCCTAGCAGGTCACAGCCGCTTCGGCCTCCATAAGCCCAGGTCAGAGAGGTGCGGCAGAATTACCACGAGTACACGGTCAAGACCCCGGGATCCTCCACCCGCGGCGCCCGCCGCATCGTCACGGGGAAGCAGACCGACGAGGACTACTACACGGCCGATCACTACGCGTCGTTCGATCTGATCGACTACGACTGCTGAACCGGCGCCCGGTCGGGTCCTGTCCTAGCCGGATCCGCGGCTCTCCGCGGCGGCGAACAGCGCGAACGCCAGCACGACGAGTGCGACGCTCACGTAGATCTCGTAGCCGTCCAGGAAGCCGAGCCGGCGCACGAGCCCCACGCGCCAGTGGACCATCTCGTGCAGCAGGCCCAGCACGCCCTGCGCCAGGGCGATGAAACCGAGTACTCCCAGCAGTTCCCTCATGAGAAGACCCTCGCCCCGCGGCCCCCCCCACAGACATCGGCCGCGGGGCGAGGCACCTTCGACGGAAGGCTCGGCCGCGCCGCACCGGCCGCGCCGAAAGTAGGCCCCGCCGCGACCTTCGTCGACGCTCCCCGCTCCTTCGGTAGGCGATCCGACCGGAGAGGAGGTGGCGGAGCCGCCCGCTGCGTAGATTTGTCGACCATGAGCGCTGACGACGGCACGCCACACCCGGCGCCGAGATTCACCAGGCACCGCTGGCTGCTGCCGTCCGCCGTGGTCGCGGAGCTGGACCCGGACGCCGAGCGCCCCGGACGGCCGCCCCGGCGCACCGCCCGCGACTGGGTCGTCGACTTCACCTGCTTCCTGCTGGCCATCGTCATCGGCCTGGCCGTCGCCGAGTCGCTCCCGGACACCCGGGACCTGCCGCGGGCCGTCGTCGTGGCCGACCAGCTGCTGGGCGCCCTCGCCTGCGCCGCGGTCTGGCTGCGCCGCCGATGGCCCCTCGGCCTCGCCATCGCGACGCTCCCGGTCGCCTTCGTCTCCACCACCTCGGCCGGCGCCTGCACGGTCGCCCTCTTCACCCTCGCCGTGCACCGGCCCTTCCGGTACGTGGCCTGGGTCGGCGGCATCCAGCTCGCGCTGATCCCGCTGCTGATGTGGGCCCGCCCCGACCCCGACCTGGACTACGGCACGGCGGTGGTGTTCACCGCCGTCCTGACCGTCGCGGTCATCGGCTGGGGCATGGTCGTACGGTCCAAGCGGCAGCTCATGGTCAGCCTGCGCGACCGCGCGCGGCGCGCCGAGACCGAGGCGCGGCTGCGGGCCGAACAGGCGCAGCGGCTGGCCCGCGAGGCCATCGCCCGCGAGATGCACGACGTGCTCGCGCACCGGCTGACCCTGCTCAGCGTGCACGCGGGCGCGCTGGAGTTCCGGCCGGACGCGCCCCGGGAGGAGATCACGCGGGCCGCCGGGGTCATCCGGGAGAGCGCCCACGAGGCCCTCCAGGACCTCCGCGAGATCATCGGCGTCCTGCGGGCCGGGGAGCCCGACGACCAGGGCGGCCGTCCGCAGCCCACGCTGGCCGCCCTGGACGCGCTGGTCAGCGAGTCCCGCGAGGCCGGCACCAAGGTCACCCTCGACCAGCGGGTCACCGCCCCCGCCGCCGTGCCCGCCTCCGTCGGCCGCACCGCCTACCGCATCGCCCAGGAGTGCCTCACCAACGCCCGCAAGCACGCCCCCGGCACCGAGGTCGCCGTGAGCGTCTCCGGCGGCCCCGGCGAGGGCCTCACCGTGACCGTGCGCAACCCGGCCCCCGAGGGCGACGTCCCGCCCGTTCCCGGCTCCGGCCAGGGCCTCATCGGCCTGACCGAACGCGCCACGCTGGCCGGCGGCCGCCTGGAGCACGGGCCCGCGACGGACGGCGGCTTCGAGGTACGGGCCTGGCTGCCCTGGCCGTCCACGCCCTAGCTGTATTGATCACGAGCGTTGTTGACACCGGCCGGCTTGATCATGACGAAGACCTCCGGTGTGGTGGAGCTGTCTAGGACTGAGCCTCCGCCAACTTGAAGACGCAGGTCAAAGGGCTGGTGTGACCGGCTTCGGGGAACTCGTGCTGGTCGTGGGCGGAAGTCCGCGGAGAAGATCGTTTGTCAGCATGGTGGAGCCGAAAGAAAGGCGATGCAGCAGCGTCGGCGGATGTGCGAGCCTTCTGTCCCCAGACGCCGACCGAGAAGACTCTGATGACCCGCGATGATGCCCTCAAGCAGCTCAGCCACATCGCGCGCGAGCGGGCATTCGGTAGGCATGTCGGGTCCGACCGGCTCATCCAGGCAGGTCTTGACGCCCTCATTGCCGAGGTTGAGAGTCCCTCCCTCGCCATGCTGGCCGGCCTCCTCCGGAGCGAGGAACCCGAAGCGCCAGCGCTCTTCGACCAGGTATTGGAGGAATTGGGGCTACTCTTCCACCCACCCGCTGACCGTCGGGCCGCAAAGTGGGCGCTGGCTTACTGGGTCGCCGGTCAGATCGCCGACGGATCCCTGGATCCCTCCACCGGCACGCACCTCATCTGGGCAGACATCGCCTACGACCTCGGCTACCCCGAAGAGCTGGAACCACTTGTCCACTGCGCACACAACCTGGACGGCTGGGAGGAGAGCTGGGGAGTCTCCCTGGAGGAACTCAACAGGGAAGCAGTCGAGGCGGCGGAGCAGTTCGTGAACAAGCGGTCGGCGGCAGAAGCCGGGAGCTGACCGTCCGGTTCTTGCTCGTTGCGGTCCTGCGGCCTTCTACGATCCTGTGCATGATGGATCCCGAGCTGTTGGAACGGATTACCGCGCGGCGCGCAGAACTGGACGAACTCGAAGAACAGCTGGCCAAGCAGCTGGCGGAGGTACGGGCCGAGCGGGACGAACTCGCCGTCGCCGAACGGGTCCTTGAACGGATAACCGGGCAGCTCGCCGAGGAACGCGCCTCGACCGGGCCGATGCCCGGGCAGGTGGCGGGCCGAGCCGTGATGCTGATCCCACACCGCGAACCGGGCGTGGAGGAGGACTCGCTCCCGTGGGACTACCAGCGCATCATCACCGACGTGCGGCAGGCCGCCGGACCGGTCATGGCCCGCGAGGTCGGCGAGGTGGTGGGGGTGGACGTCAGCGTGAAGGCCAAGCTGGAACCGCTACGAGGCAAGCTGATCAGACTCGTCGATCGCGGCTGGCTGCGGAAACTTCCCGACGGCCGGTTCACCACCCGCCTGTGACCAGGAGCACCGCCACTCGGAGCGGCTCGGCACGGGCGTAACCGGAGTGCCCCCGGCGGCCGTTGGAATTGTGTGACGAATACCGAAGAGCGCGCCGAGGACACCTGCTCGCTTGTCTACCAGTGCCGTCTGCCGCTGTCCACGCGCACCGTCAACCACCTCGCCGATCTGCTACGGCGCCACCTGAAGGCGATTCGGTCCAGGTGGCGGATCCTGCCGCCGGGGAAGATCGCGGTGATCATCCTGGCCGTGCTGCGTCACGACCAGCGCCTGGCCGACATGGCCGGCGGCAACGACGTGTCCGAGTCCACCGTCCGCCGCTGGCGCGACGAGCTGATCGGACTGCTCGCCGCCCAGGCACCGCGCCTGGACCGCGCCCTGATGAAGGTGGCCAAGCAGGGCGGGGAGGTAGTCCTGATCGACGGCACCCTCATCCGGACCCAGCGCCGCACCGGGAGGGCCGACCGGCGGAACTATTCCGGCAAGCACCGCAGCCACGGCCTGCACTTCCTCGCCCTGACCCACGAGAGAGGCCGACTGATCTGGATATCTGCCGCCCGGCCTGGCCGCACCCACGACAACACCGCCGCCCGCCACGACCACATCCTGGCCCACCTGCGCGCCGCCGGCCTCGGGGCGCTGGCCGACCTCGGCTTCCGCGGCCTGGACAACGACATCCTCGATCCCCTGATCGTCACGGGCTACATCGCCACTCGTACCCACAAGCTCGCTCGAGGCGAGAAGGAGGCCAACGGCGTCCTCGCCGTCGGACGTGCACCGGTCGAGCACGGCTTCGCCCACCTCAAGAACTGGCGGATCCTCACCAAACTCCGCACCGACCCCGCCCGCGCCACCCGCCTCCTGCGAGCCCTGCTCGTCCTGACGAACCTCGAAATCAACCGCTGACGGATGATCTTCTCCGCGGACTCCCGCCCACGACCAGCACGAGTACCCCGGGGACCGGTCACACCAGCCCTTTGACCTGCGGCTTCAGGTTGGCGGAGGCTCACTCTGCACCGCACAGGAGGTCTTCGTGTCCCACCGTAATGCCCGGCTGACCGTGTTCGGCAGGCGGCTGCTGGTCGAGCGTGTCCTGTCAGGCCGTG
>NZ_JBVJAB010000051.1:20273-35685 GCF_055591025.1 Streptomyces sp. NPDC041784 | reverse complement strand
GGCGCCGCGCTGTTCACGGTCGGCGGTGCGTTCCTGCTGAAGTCCCGCCGCAAGCGGGCGGCCATGGCCCGCCACGCACGCTGACTCCGGCTTCCTGAACCGGTTCTGGGCACCTCTCGCGGGAGGGAGGTGCCCAGAAAACTCGGACGTCCCCACGAGGAGTGGCCCTCGTCAGCCGCTGAAGACGTCTCCTGTGTAACGGAACCGGAGGGAGTCGGTGTCGTAGTAGTTCGCCGTCGTGCCGATGGCGGGCGAGTGAGGCCCGTCGGCCTTGTTCCACTCATCGATGCCCAGGAAGTACGTGGTGTTCCCTTTCTGAGCGAAGTTGACCGTGCCGGAAGCCTGGAAGAAGTAGGTCCACCGGGCCGTGACCGCGGTGGAGTCGCACGCGCGCTCCTGGCGGACCGGGGCGCCGTCCGTCGACGTGCCGCTGTGGGTGAGACACATGCCGGTCGCGTGGTTCCGGATACGGGCCTCCTGCGCGGCACGGTCGACGAGCAGCTCCCACTGCTGCGTACGGCTGCCGTCGCACTCGGCTTCGTACGGCTCGGCGCCCTCTGCCGTGGAAATGTCCATGCAGCGGCCGGTGGACACGATCGGCAGCTGGGCGCGGTCGTCGGCGGCGGGCTGCCAAGCGGGAGGAGTCGACTTGGCGGAGGCGCTTGCGGACGGTGTACGGGAGGGGGGTTTCGGGTCGTGGCGTTCGCTCTGGGTGGGGGCGGGGGGAGACGAGGAGGGCGAGGGTCGCGTAGCCGCCGGGGTGGGCCGCGGCGACGGTGGGTCGTTGCCGTCGGGCAGAGCCGCGTAGCCGCCGATCGATACGGCGAGGAGGGCGGCTCCGATGCCGGCGACCTTGACGGTCGTGCCGGCCCCTGTGGTGGCCGTGGTCGTCCCGGCCGCGGACCCCGTGCCGGCGGAGCCGGCGACCGCGGCCGCTCCCACGACCTTCGTGCCGTATGAGGCACCCACCCACAGCAGAACACCCGCCGGGAGTACGGCCTTGAGCGAGTTGTTCAGCTCCCACAGTTGGTGGTTCGCACGGCGACACCGGCGGCATCCCGAAAGATGGCGCTTGAGACCTGAGTGCCCGCCGTGCCGGCCGCCACGGAGAACCGAGGCGGCCAACACGCCCGTGAAGTGCCGGCACTCGTCGGACATCGTCGGGTCCGCCGCGTACTCGGTCAGGTACGCCTGACGCAGACCCTCACGCGCCCGGGCGGTGAGGGACGCGACGCCGCTCGGACTGATGCCGAGCAGTGGCGCGATCCGCTTCGCTGGTTCTTCTTCCACAGCCGAGTGCCACAGCGCGGTCTGCCAGCGCTCGGGAAGACTGCGGAACGCGCGCTGGATCAGGTCGGCGTCCTCCCGTAGCAGCGTCTGTTCCTCACCGCTCGGCGCTTCGGAGAGCCAGGTCTCGAAGTCGGGGGACAGCTCGATCCGGTCGGCGGTGGCGGCCCACGACGCGGCCGTGCGGCGGACCGTGGTCAGCAGATACGGCCGCCAGGCCCCCTCGGGACCGGCACCTCCGCACACGGCGCGCAGCGCGCGGGCGAACGCCTCCGAGGCCAGGTCCTCCGCCGTGTGCGCGTCTCGTGTGCAGGTGCGGGCATAGGCGATGACCGAACTGCGGTGCCGCCGGTAGAGCTCGTCAAGCGCGGCGTCGGCGGCGTCCGGGGGGCCGTTGCGTATGAAGGCGGTCAGGTGGGCGTCGCTGGGTGCGGCTCCCGGAGCGGCGGCTCCGGAGGTGTGGTCGCGCATGACAATCATCCTGGGGGTGGCAGACGGGAACGCTTGTCGAAGGCGACGAGCGGTCAGCGGGCACGCCGTCCCGGGGTGTTATGAAGCCGTGATCTGGCGGGTTCAACGGGCTGGTGCGGACGAGTGAGAGGTATCGCTGACCGGCAGGTCGGTCGATCAGCTACACCACCAAGGGACATGACAGCCGGCCGTGACTCACAGCAGGCCGCACGACATCGCGCCGTTCCTTGAGCCGAGCACATGCACGGAGACTCGGACGCGCGGCATCGTCGGCCTGCCTGTTCGCATCCGGTGCGGTTTTCCTCACTGGGCCGTTCAGTCGGATGTCTTCCGACGGCGCCGTATCGGATCGGGCCCACAAGGCCGCAGCACATGCTGGGAACTACGCGGCGAAGGCGTTGGACACCTTCCGGGAGCACGGGTGGGGCGTGATCGCCGTCTGGATGTGCGCTGGTCCATTCACAAGGCACGTCCAGGGCACGTAAGCCTGGGAAGAGCGGGACCGGAACTTCAGCCATCGGCTGCATGAGGCGGGGAATCAGCGGCCTGAGTACGGAGGCGGGTACGGGAGCAGGTGCGGGTGCTCTGCTACGTCATGTCAGCTTCTTGAGCATCTCGGCTGCTGCCGGTCCGGCGGAGGCGGGGTTCTGGCCGGTGACCAGGTTGCGGTCGACGACCACGTTCGGGGCCCACGGTTCGCCCTCTTGGTAGTCGGCGCCGATCTCGACCAGGCGGTCCTGGAGCAGCCACTTGGCGCCGGCCGCAAGGCCGCCCTGGATCTCCTCGGTGTTACTGAAACCGGTGAGCCGGTAGCCGGCGAAGGCGTTGTTGCCGTCGGCCTTGGTGGCGGCCAGCAGCGCGGCCGGGGCGTGGCAGACCACGCCGAGCGGTCTGCCCGAGGCGAGGACGTCGATGAGTAGCTTGCCGGAGACTGCGTCGACGGCCAGGTCCTCCATCGGGCCGTGGCCACCGGGGTAGAACACGGCGGCGTAGTCGTCGAGGTCGACGTCCTCCAGCTTGACGGGGTGCTGGATCTCGCTGATCGAGGCGAGGGCGTCCGCCACCTTCCTCGCGCCCTCCTTGCCGCCGTTGAACTGCGGCGCCAGGCTTCCTTGGTCCAAGGGCGGCACGACACCGCCGGGCGTGGCGACGACGATCTCGTGGCCGACGGCCGTGAAGGCCTGGTACGGGGTCACGGCCTCCTCAGCCCAGAAGCCGGTCGGGTGCTTGCTGCCGTCCGCCAGTGTCCAGTGGTCGGCGCCGGTCATCACGAAAAGGATCTTCGACATAGTGCGGTCTCCTGGAGAGGTTTGATCGGGAGGCGCCCCCGCGGTTGCCGGCGCCCCAAGTCTCTTTGCTTGTTACTCGGTCTCGGCCAAGGCGCCGAGAATCAAGTCGCTGACGGCCTTGGTGGACGCCGGGTTCTGGCCTGTGATCAGGCGGCCGTCACGCACGGCGTGCGGCGCCATCGGAACAGTGGAGCGCACATAATTGGCCCCCTTCGCGCGCAGTTCGTCCTCCAGGAGGAACGGCACCCTGCTCTTCACGCCGGCCAGTCTTTCCTCGACCGTCGGGAAGCCTGTGACGGTGCGGTTCTGTACGAGCGGGTTCCCGTCGGCGTCCTGGAGGTTGATGAGGGCGCAGGCGCCATGGCAGACCGAGGAGACGATGCCACCACCGGCGTAGATGGCCTGGGCTGTTCGCTGCAAGTCAGCACTGTCGGGAAAGTCCCACATGGTTCCATGACCACCCGTGAAGAAGATCGTGGAGTAGTCGTCCGAACCCGCCTCGGCAACAGAACGGGTGGATTTCAAACCGTCCATGAAGGCCGGGTCGTCGAGATATCTGCGAACCGTCCTGTCGACGAACAACCGGCCGAGGCTGCGGGGGTCGAGTGGCACCTCACCGCCCGCCGGGCTGACCACATCCACGGTGTGGCCGTCCTCAACCGCCTTGTCGTAGAAATGGACGAGTTCACCCAGCCAGAGGCCGGTCCGGTGTTTGCTCGCCCCGTAGGAGGCCTGATTGGTTACTACTGCCAGGATCTTTTTCTGTCTCACTTCTTCCACGTCTCCTTTGTTGGCCAACGACACATTCGGGGCCGGGTGTGGCAGATCCACCAACCCGCACATGACCGGTGCCTCAGGAAGTGGCCAGCGCTCGTCTGGATCTGAGTGCGGTGGAATGCGCCCAGACGATGACGATCGAGAGCATGAACTCCAGGAGGGCGGAGGCGAGGAAGACTCCCTCTGGGCTGGGTATGCCGTACTGGCCGAAGGAGACCAGCCGACCGACGCCCCCGAGGAAGATCGGGACGGCCAGGAAGTAGACGAGTACTCCCTGCCAGCGGATCGTTGCCGCCGCCCAGGCGAACAGGGGAGCCCAGCCGATGTAGACGCCGGCCAGGAAGCGGTGCGCGTTGTCCGCGTCCGCCGCGCCCGCTGGGCCTCCCTGCACCAGTTGCTGCAGGCCGTCTCCGAGCGCGATGGCAGTGGCCAGCAGCAGGCAGACACAGACGATGGTGTTGGCTGCTGCGACAGGATTGCGGGCCGCCATCACGACTCCTTGTGGTTCTCGGAGTTGGTCTCGGGATTGGTGGTCAGGCCTGCTCGGTGGGGCGTACGAGCAGTTCGGCGACAGCCACGTGCCGGGGGCGGGTGACGATGTAGCCGACGGTGTCGGCGATGTCCTGGCTCTGCAGCCGGTCGATGTCGCCGAGTCCGGCGTTGAGGAGCTGCTGGACGGCGTCGGAGTTATGGGTGCGCAGTTCGGTGTCGACGCTGCCCGGCTCGACGACGGACACACGGACATGCTGCTTTGCCAGTTCCTGGCGCAGCGCCTCGCTGAAGCCGGTGACGCCGAACTTGGTGGCGGTGTACACGGCCATCATGGCGTAGGCGTTGCGGCCGTTCAGCGAGCTGATGTTGACGATGTCGGCGACCCGGCGCGGCCCGTCGGTGGCGGCCTTGACCAGGTGCGGGATGGCCGCGTGGCTGGTGTACATCAGACCCATCAGGTTGATGTCGACCATGCGCTGCCATTCGTTCAGGTCCGCGCCGGGGGTGGGGCCGAGCAGCATGAGGCCGGCGTTGTTGACCAGCGTGTCCAGGCGGCCCAGGCCCTCGACGGTCCGCTCAACCGCCTCCGCGGCGGCCTCGGCGGTGGTGATGTCGGCGGGCACGACCAGGGCCTTGCCGCCGGTGCTTGAGATCTCCGAGGCGAGGTCGGTGAGCCGGTCCTCGCGCCGGCCGACCAGGGCCACGGACGCGCCGTCGCGGGCAAGCTCCAAGGCGGTGGCGTGGCCGATGCCGCTGGAGGCGCCGGTGACCAGGGCGACGGTTCCTTCAAGACGACGAGTCATGATTCAAGCCTTTCGATGAACGGCCATGTTGCTCGGGCCGTACGGGATAAGGGTGACGGCCCTGGTAGGCCGTATGGGGGTGGGGGCCACTCAGGGCCGGGCTGCGGGCAGAATGGGGAAGTGAGTACTACTGGGCAGAAGACAACCACCCCCAAGCGTCAGGAGAGCACGATCGAAAGAGACCTGCCTCCTCGCGAACGCCTGGTCAGGGCCGCGTCGCGGCTGTTCTACTACGAGGGTGTACGCGCGATCGGCGTGGAGCGGCTGATCGCCGAGGCCGGGGTGACGAAGGCGACCTTCTACCGGCACTTCGCCTCCAAGGACGACCTGGTCGTGGCCTACCTGCTGACCAAGGACGCCTACTACAAGGAGGTGGCCGAACCGCTGGCCGCCGGGCACCCGCCCGCGGAGGCGATCGACCTGATCTTCGAGGCGATCGCCGAGCACGCCCGCGAGCGCGGCTTTCGCGGATCGCCGTTCCTGAACGCGGCCGCCGAGTACCCGGACGTCGACCACCCGGTCCGTGACCTGGTGACGACCCACCGGAACTGGATCCGCACCCTCTTCCAGGACCTGCTCACCCGGCTCGGCCACGCCGACCCGGAGTCGGCCGCCGGTGCGCTGCTGATGCTGTACGACGGCGCGATGGCCGCCGGCTACCTGGACGACTCCACGGCCGCCTACGAGACCCTGCTGAACGCGGTCCGGCTGATCCGGTCGGAAGGCTGATCCTGTCGGAGCCGCATGAGGCAGCGGCTCTGTACGGTGCCCCGGCTGGGCCGGGGCGCGGATTGGTTTCACGGAACTTTTTGATCTCTCTTCGACGTGCACCGGCGACCTACTGGTAGATCTCCGCCTGGAGGCAGCCCAGCCGGGAAGGCCGGTATAGACCCTTCCCCAGGAGAGAGGAAGACCGGTCGTTCTACCAATCGACGATAACCCCCTCGCCGTCCGCACGCCAACCGATGGACGCGCTTGTGGGATCGCTCACGGGTTGCCGCTGCCCCGGAGAGCCCTTCTGGCCGGCGGCCGAGCTCGCCGACTCCTCGATCTCCTGGCGTTACCTTCAAACCTGTTGCAGCAACCGAACCTGTCGCGGCAACGAAGCGAAAACCGTGCCGCGCAGTGACGAAGCCCGGTCCGTTCGGCTTTATGTGGATTTTCTACACGCAGTCTCAGCCACATGGCCAGGCGAAGACGTCATGTATTCCGGACCGATCGCGCCCGTGTCGACTTGCGCATTTCAGCAGAAAGGGGGTGTTTCCAGCCGAATCAGGGGCAAGAGCCCTGCCCGGATCCGCTCGGAGCGTGCCCGTTCTCTGCCTGCGTCTCCTGCTTTCTGTCCAGCGCTCCCGCGCGGCCGGTAAGCAGCGCCAACCTCGGGGTGGCGCGGTGCCGGTCCGGTACCTCCTGGGTCAGCGGGGCCGAGAACCGCTTTGATCGAGGTTGTTGCCCGTGATCCGCTGCGCGGTCTGCACGTGGAAGCGCGCACGAGCGACCTACCTCAACCGGACCCGTCACCGCGGCGGTCAGTGCTGCTGCACACGGCCGGCGTGCCGGTGGCGGCCAGGTAGGTTCACCGCTCCGCCGCGTCCTGTCGGCCCGGGACATGTGAGCGTCAGACGGTCCCCTGGTGACGAGGGTCTTCAGTTACTGCGCCGCTCCTCCGAATAGAGGTTCTCTTCTCCGGGGGGCGGGGATCGCGACGGAGGCTGCGTGTTGTGTGGTGCGCCGGTGGGCGCGGATGATCTCGGCGTAGCGGTGGCCACTGTCCTTGACCGTGCGCCTCTGGGTCTCGTAGTCGACGTGGACGATACCGAACCGCTGGGAGTAGCCGTACGCCCATTCGAAGTTGTCCAGCAGGGACCAGGCGAAGTAGCCGTCGAGCGGGACGCCGCGGCGGGCAGCCCGCGCGCAGGCCGCCAGGTTGGACTCCAGGAAGGCGATGCGCTCGACGTCGCGCACGCTGCCGTCGGGCGCTACACGGTCGGGGAAAGCGGAGCCGTTCTCGGTGACGAGGACCGATCGCGACGCATAGTCCTCGGTGACCCGGACGAGCAGGTGTTCCAGCCGATCCGGGTGGACCTTCCAGTCCATCCCGGTGCGGGGTGTGCCCGGCGGTGTGACGGGACGGGCGAACGGTGCGGGCCCCTGCGGATCACCGACGGTGACTGACGGCCTGTAGTAGTTCACGCCCAGCCAGTCCAGCGGCGCCGCGATCTTCTGCAGATCCCCGGCCTCGATGGGTGGTTCGGTCCCGTACACCTCGACCATGTCGGCCGGGTAACCGCGGCCGTGGATGGGATCGAGCCACCAGCGGTTGTTGTGCCCGTCCTCCTGGATCGATACGCACCTCACGACTTCGGGAGCGATCACTGGCACGAAAGCCACTCAACCCTTTCCATCTTCAGTCTGAGCTGGCGCGATGCAGGCAGAGGGTGGCCTTGACCAGGCTCGTGATGCGGGTGGTCGAGCATCGGAGCTTGTGCAGGAGCCGCCAGGACTTGAGGGTGGCGAGGGCCTGTTCGACGAGGGCCCGGGATACGTTCTCGCGGGCCGCCCGGACGTCGCGCACAGCTCCAGTCAAAGGCGGGTGACGCCCACGGGATACGGCCGGAAGGATCGGTGATGACCAGAGAGGTAATCGCCGCCGCTCTGCGGTCAATCCACCACCCTGCGCGTACCGCATACCACCGGCCTACCGCAGGGATCAGCACACGTCACCCCCGACAACACTCCGATACGTACACGCTGGCGCTGTGCGGCGAGTTGAGGCGGTGAGCGTCGTATGACCGCCGACGCCCCATCACCCACCAGCGGACGCCGCCCCGTTCCCCGCCCGCATGTACGTCAGCACGGCCAGCACCCGCCGGTGGTCCGCCGCTGACTCATGGAGATCGAGCTTCCGCATCAGCTGCCGGATGTGGGACTCCAGCGTCTTGGGGCTCATGAACAGACGCTGTGCGATCGCCGAGTTGGACCGGCCCTCGGCCATCAGCGCCAGGACTTCCAGCTCCCTGGCGGACAGTGACTGCAGCGGCTCTCGCATGCGTGAGCGGCGCATCAGCCGGGTGACGATGGTCG
This sequence comes from Streptomyces sp. NPDC041784, assembly GCF_055591025.1. Taxonomy (NCBI): domain Bacteria; kingdom Bacillati; phylum Actinomycetota; class Actinomycetes; order Kitasatosporales; family Streptomycetaceae; genus Streptomyces; species Streptomyces sp. NPDC041784. Next base: position 27,482 of record NZ_JBVJAB010000051.1, on the reverse strand, counting down.
GATCCACGACGCAGTCACCGTCGACGACCCTGCGCAGCGCGTCGGTCAGCACCGCGGCGTCGGCGACCCGTTCCTTGAGCAGGTAGCCGACGTGCTCGGGCACCTCGCCAATCAGCCGCAGCGCATAGTGGGTCTCGAGATATTGGGACAGGACCAGCACCCCCAGCTCGGGATGCCTGGTGTGGGCCTCCTGGGCCAGGGTGATGCCCTCGTCGGTGAAGGTGGGAGGCATTCTGATGTCCACGATGATCGCATCGGGCACCTCCTCCTCCATTTCCAGCAGCAGGGCTTCGGCATGGTCCACCGCCGCCAGCACCCGACATCCCGCGTCCGTGAGCAGCCCTGTGGTTCCGCGCCGGACCAGCGCGGAATCGTCGGCGATCATCACTCGCACAGCGCCCCACCCCCCTTGACTGGGAACATTGCCTCCACCACTGTCCCCCCAGCGGCCCGCTCCGTCACCCGCAATCGCCCATCCAGCGCCGCCACCCGGTCGGCGAGCCCGCGCAGACCCCACCCGCCGGTATCCGCCCCGCCCCGGCCGTCATCGGTCACCCGCACCGTGACGCCCTTGCCCCCCGGAACGCACTCGATGCTCACACAGGTGGCCCGCGCATGCTTGCGGACGTTGGTCAAGGCCTCTGCGCAGACGAAGTAGGCCGCCGCCTCCAGCGACGGCTCGAGCCGGCCGATTCCGACGGTGACCGAGACCGGCAGTCCCGCGCGGTCGGCCAGCTCGGGCAGCGCGGCGGCGAGTCCGCCGTCGTGCAGGCTCCGCGGCCGAACACCGTGGGCGAAGGACCGCAGCTCCTGCTGGCCCGCGGCCACCTCGGCCCGTATCGCGCCGACCTCCTCGCGGACCTCGCCCTCCGCGGCGGCTTCCAGCTCCGCGAGCAGCCGGTCCGCTCGGGCGAGGTTGCGCTCCGCACCGCAGCTCACCTGCTGTGCCAGGACGCGCCGCTGTTCGTCCGCCACCTCCACGATCCTGCGCCGTGCCGCCGCGAGCCGATCGACCCGCGCCCTGGCCTCAGCCCGCATCCGGGCGTTGGCGACGGTGAGGCGCAGCGCGGCCTTCGCCCCATCGAGCAGCCGCCCGTCCTCCAGCACGGCCGGGTCGTGCAGGAGGACGGCGACCGGCTCCCCGTCGTCCTCGACCGACGTGGTCACCCGTCCGGCCGCTCCGACGTCCAGCGGGCGCCCGGCCTCGTCGACGTACGCTACCTGCCCCGGTACCCGGTAGCCGATGACCAGACCCGGGTCGCCGAGAGTGCGGGACAGCACTGCCCGCAGGTCCTCGATACCGCCTCGTCCGCCGAGTTGGGTCACGAGTTCGGCGATGGTGGCGTCGGTCCAGCGTCCGCACAGCAGATCCGCGGTCAGCCAGACGGTCACAGCGCACAACGCAGCATCGTAAGCCAATGCGACGTGGAGATCGGCGTCCAGCCCGAGCCCGACGTTCGCCGTGCCGAGGACCAGGACTGCGGCGAACACCAGCGCCGCCGCGAGGGCCGGCCGGCCCGCCTTCCTCGCGGTGCCCGAAGTGCGTACGAATACGTCGACGGCGGCCACTGCGATCAGCACGGCCAGCCCGCCGGTCAGCCAGGCCGCGTCGGTGAAGCCCTCATAGACGGCGGCGGCATAGGCCACGGCCACGGCCACGGCCGTCGGCCAGCGGTGCAGCCGGCCCGTCGGATAGGACAGGTGCAGATGGGCCATCGCGCCCCGGTGCAGGAAGACCAGGTCCGGGAAGACGCTGCCCAGGAACCAGCATCCGCCCGCAACAGCCATGACCGGCCCCACCCGACTGCCCCGCCGGCCCGCCCAGGCCACAGCCGACGCGCCGAGGAGGACCACGCCTACGGTGATGTCTGCGGCCGCGAGCAGCTGTGAGGCCATCGCGGACTCACCCCGTCAGCGCGGCCAGGGCCGCCCCGGTCAGGTCCTCCTTGGCGATGAAGCCCCGGGCCGAGCTGCGTGCCAGCCGGTCGCGGTACGCCGCCGGATCGCGGCTCGAAGTCAGGACCACCGCGATGGGCTGTGCTCCTTCCCCGGTGATCCGTTCGCAGACCTCGAAGCCGTCCAGATCCGGGAGAATCACGTCCAGCAGGACGATCTCGGGTGCCAGCCGCTCAGCGCCCCGGATGGCCGACGCTCCGTCCGCGGCCTCGCCGACCACGGAGTAGCCCTCGGCCTCCAGCAGCGCCCGGGCGAACGACCTGAAGCCGGCGTGGTCGTCCACCAGCAACAGCGTTGGCTTCACAAGCCGATGATGGCAGCACGGGCCGGTATCGCGCATCAGGGCTGTCCCTCATGTGCATTACCGGCCCGTGCCGTCCGTTCAGTCCTGCGCCCTGATCCACGGCTTCTTGTTGCCGCCGAAAGTGACGGAATAGCCCTCACAGTCCGCACACGTGCCGAAACCGAAGTTGCTGAAGGTGAGACGGTCGGCGGAGATGCGGAAGGTCGCGTCGACGGTGACCGTTCCCGAGGCGTGCATCCGGTCCCGGAAGGTCTCGTACGGCCACTGCTCGACTTCTCCGCCGGGATCCGTCTTGGTCAGCACACCGTCCCGGAAGGTGATCGTCCAGGTGCCGTTGAGCGGCCCGTCCGCCCTGTCGAGTGGCAGAGCGATCCAGTCGCTGTCCGTCATGGTGCGTTGCCAGGTGCCCTCCAGCGGGCTCGCTCCTGTCGTCTTCTCCCGGCAGGAGGCACTGTCCGGTCCGGCTCCCGTCGTCTTCTTCAGGGCTTCGATCTCGCTGAGCCAGCGGGCGCTGCGCTCGTTCTTCCTCAGCTCGCGGTACACGGGCTGCACCGCCTCGTGCAGACCGCGCAACTGTGCCGGGGAGGCCTGCGGGATCTTCATGCCCAGTCCGCACAGGGTCTCGGCGGACTCCCGGTCCTCCTGCCGGGCCGAATCGATCGCCGCTGCCTGCCTGCTCTTGAGCGCCTGGGCGAGTATCCGCCGTTGGTCGCCTGTGAGTCTGTCGTGTGCCGCCGGCGCCATCAGCACCACCAGTGGGCGGGGCCACAGCACCAGATTGCCGGTCACGAATTCGGCCTGGCGATAGGTGTGCCGCCCCACGACCGCCCCCAGCTGGAACTCGACGCCGTCGAATCCTGCAAGGTCCACGCTCGCGGGAGCGGGCACCGCGGACGCGCCGAGTGTCTTGTAGGTCAGGTCCGCGAGCGCCGAATCCGAGACGGCGAACTTCCGCCGGACGAAGGATCCCACGTCCACCACCGGACGTTCCACCCCGACCATGCGCCTCAACGGCCCGGGGAGCACCCCCACTCCGTGCAGCCCTGCCCCGTTCAGCCCGGCCAGCATCCGGTCCGGGATCCCCGCCTGGAACACCTTGGCCTGCAGTTCGTAGCCGTCGACCAGCAGTGGCGCGAGCAGCGGCTGGAAGTGCTGTACGCCGACCCGGTCCAGCGCCCGTGCCCCGACCCAGGCCAGGTCGATCCTGTTCCGCCGAAGGTCCTCGACGGTCGCGACCTCGGCGTTCTCCTCGCCCTCGCGGTACTCGTCCCGGAACTCGATCCTGAGCGAACCCTTCGAGCGACGCTGCACCTCCTGCGCCCACTCATTGAGTTGCCCTGGCCTGATGGTTCCGCCGATATTCGCCATGGTGATCACGGTGACCTCGGCGCCGGCGTTTCCGCCGGCCCGGTCCCGGGACTGGCAGGCCGAGACGGCCAGCAGCAGTCCCGCCACCGCCGTGGCCATCGCCCGCAGCCGGTGTCTGTGTCCCTTCACTGGGCACCTCCCTCTCCCGATGCCTCACGAACCTAGGAGGCCGCCGCAGCCGCGGCATCGGGGACCGCCCTGGATGCGGGCCCGGAGGGAATCAGGGACAGCCCTCTGGCGCGCCGCGCCCCGCAGCCGCATCATGCGTGCGGAACCACTGCGTTGTCGCCCCCGAGAGCACGGACGGCAAGCGGCGGAACCGCCAAGGGGGTGGGTATGCCGGTACGCGTGCTGCTGCTGTTGCCCGCCTTCGGCGGCGTCGCCCTGGGTGTGACCACGATGGTCCTCGCCGCACGCAGGGCCGTCTTCTCGACCGCTTTCACGGCCCCCTACGGTGAGTTCGCGCTGCTCGCAGCAGGTTGGGCGCTGATGCTCGCGGCCCTCGCTCTCGCCCAGCGCCGCTCGGCCGGCCGCTCCGCGGGCCTGCTGTTCCTCGCGGGCTGCGGATGGTTCCTTGCCGAGTGGGACACCCCGGGGGCTGCTGCCGGCTGGGCCTTCTCCCTGGGCCTCGCCCTGTACGCGGTCTGGCCCGCGGTCCTGGCCCATGCGGCGCTTTCCTTCCCCACCGGGCACCTGCGGTCCTGGCCGCGACGGGCCTTGGCCGCAACGGGCTTTGCCGTGACTGTCGGTCTTCAGGGCGTGGGAACAGCCGTCTTCGTCGATCCGGCGGCCCGCGGCTGCACGGGCTGCCCACCCAACTGGTGGGTGCTGGCCGACGATCCTGACCGCTCCGCGGCCATGGAACTGCTGGGTGTACGCGGCGGCGCCGCCTGGACCGCGCTGGTGCTGTGCGCCCTGGCCTGGGGTCTGCTGCGCGCGAGCGCGGCCCGGCGCCGGGCGATCGCCCCAGTCACCCTCTGCGCGGGCGCCTGTCTGGCGGCAGTCGGCGCGTCCTACGCGTACAGCCTCGACCGGGGATTCCTCGGCTCGGACTCCCGAGACGGCCGCCTCTGGCTGCTCCAGGCCCTGGCTCTCAGCCTGCTCTCGCTCGCGGTCCTGGCCGGGCTGCTGCAGGCCCGACGCACACACCAGCGGTTGACCCGCCTGGTGATCGAGCTGGGCGGCGCGACGAGCCCATCGCAGCTGCGCGAAGCGATCGGCCGGCGACTCGGAGATCCCGCACTCGACATCGCCTACGCGGTCGGCGGCGGCCGGCATGTCGACGTGAACGCCCGCCCGCTCCCCCTCACCCCGCCCGAGGGCACGGCGGCAACGCCTCTGCGTCACGGAGACATGGAGCTCGCCACCCTGATCCACCGTCCGGGCCTCCTCGACCGCCCCGGCGCCGTAGACGATCTCGTCTCGGCCGTACACCTGGGCCTGGAGCACGCACGACTCCACGCGGAACTCCTGGACCAGCTCACGGACCTGCGCGCGTCCGGGGCACGCATCGTCGCGGTCGGCGACGAGGAGCGCCGCCGACTGGAACGGGATCTGCACGACGGAGCACAGCAGCGTCTGGTCGGGCTCGTACTGGGCCTGCGTGGACTGCGCACGCGCGCCCCCGGCCATGCGGCCCGGCTGCAGGCGGCGGAGGACGAGGTACGGGCGGCGATCAACGGGCTGCGACGGCTCGCGCGGGGCATCTATCCCGTCCTGCTGAAGGACGCGGGCTTGGCGGCAGCCCTCGACGCCCTCACGGAGGAGCGCAGCCTGCGGCTGGTTCGGGCACCATCGGGCCGCTTCCCAGACGTGACGCAGTCCACGGCGTACAGTTTCGTCGACCGCGTGACCGAGCGGCAGCCGGCCACCGTGGACGTCGAGGTCGAGGGCGAACGGCTGGTCGTCACGGTGTGCACGGACGGCTCCGTCCAGCCGGACCTGGCAGACCTGGCAGACCGCGTCACGACGCTGGCGGGCACCCTGACCACTCCCGGCGCCGACGGCACCCGCTGGACGCTGACCCTGCCCCTGCCCCTGCCGACAGCCACCGCCACACCGTCCGCTCGGACTTCCCCAACGCCCGTGTCACCAAGCGGACATGAGTAGACGTCAGCTCATTGCGGCCATCGACACCGAGCAGCCGCTGCATCGCGTCCATTCGCCCCCAACTCAGCCCGCACCACTTCCGCGCAATGCCCGCAAACCGGTAGCCGGACGCGGTGCTGCGACTTGCCACCACGGATGCGGGCCTGACCGAGCGGGTGTTCCGTGTGGTTCCACAACAGCCAGGCCGGCCCCACGGCCATGAGCAACGCGGGCTGCGCCAGCGGCCCGCGTCGGGCGGGGTGGCTGCGAACGCGAGGCCCACCAGCAGGTCCATCGCCAGGGACCACCCGGTGGTCCAGGCTCCTCGCGATCAGGCGCCCCGCCTGCAGCAGGGGTGTGAACACGGCAGTCAGCACAAGTGCGCCCCGGGACCACGCCACCGCCCATGCCGATCTCCTCCGACCGCGACAGCGTGCCCCGCCGCCGGGCGGATACATTCCGGGCCAGCCCTGGTTTCAGTGCGGAGAATCCAGGGCTGGCCCTGATGAGCGGACAACCTTGCGGGCGGCACTCTGGCGTGCGACGCGGTCCGCGCGTCCACAGGCCCCACGGAGGAGCCATGGCAGAAGACACGACCCGGACGACGGACGACCTCGCCGAGAGCGGCGACGCGCCGGCAGTGCGGCCCCAAACAGCCCGTATCCGACTGCTCGCCGCCGCGCTGGCCCTCGGGGCCGCCGCCTGGATCGTAGTGGGCGTGTGGACGCCCGTCGATGAGCTGCGGACCGGCGACGACCTCCCGTTCGAGGGGGTCCGTTCGCACCGCGACGGCTGGCTGACCTGGCACCTGCTGGACGGGCTCGGCACCGCGCTGGTCATGATCGGCCTGGCCTTCGCGGTCTGCTTCCTCGTCCAGGCCCGCGGCGCCCGCTGGGCGACCGTCGGAGCCGCCCTGGCCGTGCTCGGCGCCCTGGTGTTCTCGGCGGGTTCCGTTTCGTTCGGCCTGCTGGGCATGTACGCGACGGAGTCCGACGCGCTTCCCGCGGCGGCAGGGCAAGGGCTGATCGACTACGTCAACGAAGAAGGTGGTCCGGGGCTCGGCGTGGTCGTTCCCGGGTTCCTGGTGATGACGCTGGCCCAGTTGCTGCTGGCCGTTGCGCTCTGGCGGGCACGCGCCGTACCGGTATGGCTGCCGCCGACCGTGATCGTCGCCAACGTGGTCCTTTTCGTGGCCCAGGGGCTGGTCTCCGGCCTGGCCCTGGCAGCTCTCGGGGTTTTGTACGGGCAGGTGGCGTGGCAGGTATGGAGGACGCCAGCCACGGCGGCGGTGCATCCGTGAGCTGAGAGATGGGGGTGTGCGGAGCCGGTTCCGTGCGCTGCGTTCCTGTGACTGCGCGAGGCCCATCTCGCCCGGCTGCGTCTGCGTGGGGACACCCCCCCCGCGCGGGGAGGGGCCCCCGCCTGTGTCGTCGGGAGGTGGTGGTGGAGGTGGGGGGTGGAGGCGTTTGGAACTCTCCGTACTGCGTTTGTTT
>NZ_JBVJAB010000051.1:0-20263 GCF_055591025.1 Streptomyces sp. NPDC041784 | reverse complement strand
GTCTCCCCCCCCCCCCCCCCCCCCCCCTCCCCCCCCTCCTCCCCCCCCCCCCCCCCCCCCCCCCCCCCCCCCACGCCTGTGCCGCTGGAGTGCGCTGGCGACGTTGGGGGCTGACGGCGTGTGAACTTCGCGGTATGCCGTTTGTATGAGGTATCCGCAGGGTGGTGGGCTGACGCCTGAACGGCAGGCGTTTCGTGAGCGGATCCGGATGGAGGCCGCCGAACGGTTCGGCGCCGGCGCTGGCAGGACGCGGGCACGGTCGGTCTTCGGTCGGCGGCGCCGGTGTCGCTGCCCAAGCTGAGCGAGGCACTGATCGAGGTACTGGAGCAGGAGCTGGCCCAGGGGGCCGGTGGCGCACGGCTGGCCGGACCAGACCTGGACTCTGGCGCGGATCAAGACGCTGATCGGGCGCCGGTTCCGCAAGAGCGTGACGCTGTCGGCCATCGCGCAGATGCTGCACCGGCATGGCTTCAGTCTCCAGGTCCCCGCCCGCCGCGCGACCGAGCGCAACGAGGCAGCTGTCACCGGATGGGTGAAGGAGACCTGGCCCCGGGTGGAAGCGCCGTGGCGGCGCTCGGGGCCTGGCTGTGCTTCGGAGAGGAGGTCGGCTTCTCGATGGGCTCAGTCAAGATTTTCGTGACGGGGTGAGACGCTGTTGTCTTTCCGTCTTGAGCGGTGGCGGTCGAACGCGGGTTCCCGGCTGGTTGATTTGCAGCATGAGGGCAGAATCGGCGGGCAAACGCAGCCCCGCAGCCATCAGGCAGCCGCGGGGGTAAGAGCTGACCGAAGTCCTTCCGCCCTACGGAAGGCCTCTTGTTCGAGCTCCTCCTGATCTGCTGCACTCCTCCGCATCCGTCCCTCGCGAGGCGTGGACATCTGCTCGAGACGGATGAAGGAAGCTGGCATTCGCGGCCGGCCATCACAAGGGAGTGATCATGTCCGCTGGCTCGACCCCAGTGCTGTTCCTGCACGGCTACTGGCACGGATCCTGGTGTTGGAGTGAGGTCATCGCCCGCGTGGCAGGTATGGGCCGCCCGGCCGTCGCGGTGGACATGGCGGGGCACGGGCTTCGTGCCGGTCGGCCACAGTGCCTCACCAGACGTCCGTTCGATGCTGAGGCTCTGGCCACAGAGGTATCGCCGGTGGCGGGAGTGGACCTCGACCAGGCAGGCGACCTGCTTGTCTCGCAGGTCAGAGAGGTCGGCCGTGGTGGCCCGGTGACGGTGGTGGCCCACAGCATGGGCGGCGCCGTGCTGACACGGGCGGCGCAACTGGCACCCGAGCACGTGGCGCACGCGGTGTATCTGACCGCTTTCATGCCGGCCTCGGACGTTCCGGCCATCGCCTACGTGCAGATGCTCGAGAACGCCGGCGAACTGGTTGCACCGTCCGTTCGGGCTGACCCCGCTGCGATCGGCGCACTGCGGCTCGACCTCGCGTCCGATGACCTCGACTATCGTCAGCAACTTCGGAATGCGTTCTTCGGCGATGTCGATCCGGCCATCGCCGACGCCACCCTCGGACTGCTGACGCCCGACGCTCCGGCTGGTATTGCGCTCGGTGCCACCACGCTGACCCGCGACGGTTGGGGCTCGGTGCCCCGCACCTATGTCACCTGCGCTCGGGACATGGCGATCCGACCGAATCTGCAGCAGAAGTTCATCAGCGACGCAGACACCGCCTTCCCGGACAACCCGACCTCAGTCGTGGCGCTCGACTCCTCTCATTCGCCGTTCCTGTCCATGCCCGGACGGGTAGCTGACATCGTCGGGAAGCTGGGCTAAGTGGTCGGCTCCGGAAGTCCTTCGGGGGTTGACTCCGGAGCCGGTCGTGGGCATGTGTGTTGTCAGGTGTCGAGGGGCGGCAAGGTGGAGCTGGGCGGGGCAGTCGACTACCGCGCCGAATCGGTGTCGTAGTCGTCCCGGGCCCGCTCGACCTTGTCCAGGTTGGTGGCGGCCCATTCAGCGAGACGAGCGAACAGCGGCGCGAGGCTGCGGCCGAGTTCGCTGATCTCATACTCGACCCGCGGTGGGACCTCTGGGTGGTAGGTGCGCACGATCATGCCGTCGCGTTCGAGTTGCCGCAGCCGCTGAGTCAACACCTTCGGTGTGATGGTGGTGACCCGTCGTTGCAGCTCTACAAACCGTTGCCGACCGTGCATGTTGAGGGTCCACAGGATCGGCGTGGTCCACCGGCTGAACACGATGTCCACGACCGGGCCGATCGGACAAGCATGTTCGGCGTCGGTGGGCGCGAGTGCCGTCCAGGTCGCATGGTCGGCCACTTGGCTCCCTAATACATAGTCACTTTCCTGTAGGTACTTACTATACCGACGGTGTTAGCCTCGCCGGGTCGCGACGAGGCCCCCTGGCCTGCGATGTTCTCGCCCGCTCGGGCGTGAAGAACACAGTGAAGTGACACGGGAGTTGTTCGTGATCGTAGTGATGGGAGCGACCGGCAACGTTGGCCGACCGCTCGTACAGGCGCTCGCGGCGGCCGGTGAGCAGGTGACGGCAGTATCCCGAGGGGTCTCGGACGCAGTCGTGCCGAAGGGCGTCCGGCACCGGCAGGCTGACCTGACCGCCCCGGAGAGCCTTCGGCCCGTCCTCGACAGCGCTGACGCCCTGTTCCTGCACGACGGCGGCGGCAGTGCCGCTCTGTTGAACCCACGGGACATCGTCGACGTCGCGAAAGCCGGCGGAGTCGGACGTATCGTGCTGCTGTCCTCCATAGGAGTCGCCACCCGACCGCAGTCGTCCTCCCATGGAGGCATGATGCGGTCCATCGAGGACGGCGTCCGGCAGTCGGGCATGGACTGGACGATCCTGCGGCCCGGTGGCTTCAACTCCAACGCGTACGCGTGGGCCGAGTCGGTCCGCGCACAGCGGACGGTCGCCGCACCGTTCGGTGACGTCGGCCTGCCGACCGTCGACCCGGCCGACATTGCCGAGGTCGCCGCCACAGCCCTGCGCGAGGACGGTCACGCCGGGCAGTTCTACGAGTTGACCGGGCCCGCCCTCAACACACCCCGGCAACGGGCCGAGGCGATCGGCGACGCGCTCGGCGAGCCCATCCAGTTCATCGAGCAGACCCGCGACGAGGCGCACGCGCATATGGTGCGGTTCATGCCCGAGCCCGTGGTCGAGACCACCCTCGATGCCATCGGCGAGCCCAACCCCGCCGAGCAGCGGATCAGCCCCGACATCGAGCGGGTCCTCGGCCGCGAGCCCCGCACCTTCGCCGACTGGGTTCAGCGTCACATCGCCGCCTTCCGGTAAGAGCGGCACCTGCGCTGCCGGCCCCGGCCGGGGTTACCCAGGGACCTCCACCAGCGATGCCACCCGGATGCCCCGGCTCAGCGGACGGCGATCCCGGACAGGCAGAGAGCCCGGGCGCCCGCCGCCTGCTGAGTCGCGTCAAAATGCCCGAAGGATTCGCGTTGGCCTGTCCACCGGTCAGCAGCAGGCCGTCGCCCAACGTAATCCACTTCTGCTGATCGGCCTGTCCGCCGTGCCTGTTGCCGCCGCCTGTCCGATATCCCTGACCGCCTCCCAGCGGCACCGGTTGAAGAAGGCAGCCTGGGGTCACAAGACACCCCATCAGTCCCGGATACGCGCACGCATCGTGCTGTTGGCGGCACAAGGGCGAGCCAACGCGCGCATCGCCCGTGAGACCGCGGTCCACGTGGACACCGTGCGGACCTGGCGGGGCCGGTTCGCCGAACAGGGCCTGCCCGGGCTCGCCGACCGCAAGCGCCCGGGCCGACCCGCCTCCTTCACCGCGCTTCAGACCGCGCAGGTCGAAGCCCTGGCCTGCCAACTGCCTGCAGAGACCCGCACGCCCCTGTCGCAGTGGTCGTGCCCGGAACTGGCCCGCGAGGCCGTCGCCCGCCGGATCGCCCCGGCCCTTTCGGCCTCCACCGTGCGCCGGTGGCTGCACCAGGACGCGATCAAGCCCTGGCAGCATCGCTCCTGGATCTTCATCAGCGATCCCGACTTCCGCGCCAAGGCTGCCCGTGTCCTGGACCTCTACGCCGGCACCTGGCAAGGCCGGCCGCTGGGCCCGGACGAGTTCGTCATCAGCGCCGACGAGAAGACCTCCATCCAGGCCCGCTGCCGCTGCCACCCCACCCTTGCGCCCGGCCAGGCCCGGGCGATGCGCGTCAATCACACCTACGGCCGCGGCGGCGCCCTGGCCTACCTGGCCGCCTACGCGCTGGTCGATGCCGGGGTCGGCGAGCAGATTGGCTCCGCGGGAGGTCCCGGCGTCCCGCACGGCGGTCAGGCCGTTCCCGGCGAGCAGGTCCGGCACGTCGATGCCGCTGAGGAAGTCCAGCCCAAGGGGCTGGGGCACCGAGAGAGAGTCAACTCCGGCCAGAGCTGAGAGCGCACTGACGACCTCCTCATCGACCAGGGAGGCAGCCAGGGCGTCGACCAGCTCGTGCAGTCGGGCAACGGACAGGGCATGTCGGCTTCCCAGGGCATGGTGGAAGCCCGCCCTGACTTCCAGGGACACCTGCAGGTGCGAGACGGGAGTCCCGTAAGCGTCGGGCAGATCAATCTTGGCTGCGGCCTCAAGGGGAAAGGGAGGGCTCCGTTCGGGCCGCCCTCCCACAGCAGCCGGACCGTGCGGGCCCGGTTGAAACCGGACCCGTGGAACGGGCCACCCTTCGCGCGCCTGCCCGCCACAGCCAGCAGACCGCCCCCGCTCGTGTCCAGCACGGCCAGAGCGGGCTCATCGACCTCGGTCTTCCGAGTCAGCAGCCCGCAGGTCTCCCACCTGTGCGGTTGTCAGGTGGTTTGGGGCAAGCCCGGTGTCGGGTCGGAAGTGCGGGCACGCGTCGACGCCGACGGCGAGGGCCTGGACGCGGGCTGCCGGAGCGGAACTCGCGTGAACAAGCCTTCGGATGTGCGACCCGCTCGATCGCTCCGTGCGGTCGATGCGCTTTCCCGGCCGGTCGGACGGGCGGATCAGCGCAGTCCGGCGAAGAGATCGTTCTCGGGTACGGTCGCGCCGGTGGCGTCCTGGACGCGTACGAAGGTCTCCATGCCCATCAACTCGCCGAACCTCTCCTTGCCCATCTTGAGGAAGAAGATGTTCTCGCCCTGACTGGCGTGCGCGGCCAGCGCGTCGAACTTCTGACCGCTGAACGCGGTGGTGTCCACCCACGTGGTGATCTCATCGTCGGGGAGGCCGATCTCTGCCATCGCGGCGGCCTCGGCGGGATCCGGCTCCGGCATGTCCGGATGAAACTCGCGCATGATCTCGCCGAACCGCTGCATCATCGAGCGGGGCATCGTGGTCCAGTACACCTTCGGTGTCAGCGCGGTCATCTCCAGCGCCGCCATCGTGATGCGGTGGGCCTGGATGTGGTCGGGGTGGCCGTAGAAGCCGTTCTCGTCGTAGGTGACAACCACATCGGGCCGGTAGTGCCGCATGAGTTCCGCGAGTCGGGCGGCGCCTTCCTGCACGGGGGTCTGCCAGAAGGATCCGGGGGCCTCGTTGCTCGGCCAGCCCATCATCCCGGAGTCGGCATAGTCCAGCATCTCCAGATCGCTGACCTTCAGGACCTCACAGCTCGCCTCGAGTTCTTGACGGCGCATCAAGGCGACCGCCGCCGGATCGTGCCCGGGATCGCCGGGCTTGACACCCCCCGGTCCGTCACCGCAACCACCGTCGGTACACGTCACAAGAACCGTGCGGATGCCTTCCGCCGCGTACCGCGCGAGGACCCCTCCGGTTCCGGTGGCCTCGTCGTCGGGATGGGCGTGTACGGCCATGAGCGTCAAGGGCCGGTCAGTCATGAATCAGACCTCCTGCAGAAATACGTCTTGGTCCAGGAGGGCGGCGGGCGTACCGCGATCCTGGGGCCCGGATCCTGTCGGGGCGGACGACCTGTGGCCTCCTTGTTCCCCGCCCGTGCGGCTCCGGGCCCTCGATCGATGCAACCGCGCCGGCCGGACGGCTGTTCCCGGCCCGGCCGCTCGGCCTTCCAGGCGTCGGCGTTTCAACGCGAACGAGGTCCAGGCACCCAGGCACGACTCGTCACTGCCGCCCGCGCCACAACCAGGGCTCGGTCCGCGAGACCGACTCCGCTCAGCTCGGCACTCACGCAATCACCGACGCTCGGCCGCCGGTGAGAGACCGGGCGGCAAGCTCGGTCAATCGGTCCGACCAGGGCATCGGCGGGGCCATCTCGTCGGGGGACGCGACATGGTCGCGCAACGCTCCAGCCGCTCCGTGAGCAGGTATCCGGCGGTGCGCTCCCGGGCGGCTCCGGCGGCTTTCGTCGCAGCCACGACGGCGTCCGCGCCATTCGGGTTCGCGCGGAACCAGCGGCGGTTCTGCTCGGTCGCGTCGCCCGCCGCGCCTCCGCCTCGGGTTCCTCGGCCCGGCCAAGCCCTGTCCATAATCACCTCGAGCCCGGGAGTAGCTGCGACGTTCATGCCCGCCGTCGCTGAGTACGCCGCTGTGCGGCTTCTACCGCTCACCCATCTGCTCGCTCCGCGTCGTCGGTTGGCCACGCCATTCGTACGCTGAGCTGGTCTCTCCTGACAGGACGAGAGACAGCGCGACAGATGGGCCCGTGTCGCTTCGCACGTTCAAGGGCCCGCCCTTCGACTGAAGGGACAGTGACCGCCGTGGAGATTCAGTTGGCGGATGCAGTATCGGGCATCCGCGACGAGTTGTTGGAAGCTGCTGCTCGAAGCGGAGAACCAGGAGATCTCATTTCTGGTAGGGCCGATCGAGCTCGAGTGTGCGGTGGAGCTTCGTCAGGATGTCAAGGCGCGGTTCGGCTTCAGGGCATATGTGATCTCCGGTGATGTCGAGGGCAGCGTGGCACGAGGGCGTACACACCGGCAGCGGGTGGTAGGGGTCGAGGGCCCTTCGTCGCCTGGATCGGGGTATGAAATCGCGCCGTGTCCGGTGCTGACCTCGGCGCATGTTGTCGGCGTTGTGGGCACTGACATGCGACTGTTCAAGCTGGCTCAGGCGCCCCGCTGTGGCGGAGTGGTGGTCTGGCGCGGAGAGCCGGGCGACCGTGACGACGCAGCCCTGGTCTTGATCAAAGACCCGACTTGGACCCCGTCGGCCACTACACCAGTGCGCTGGGGCAAGTCCGGGTCGAATAAACAACTCACGTCATCCCACAGCAGATCAGCCACCCCGCCATGCTGCCCGGCTCCCTGACCCGACGCACCCCGTTTCCCTTGACCAAAGACATAGGGGCACCCCCCGGCGCGCAGCAACTCCTCCTCCCGAACAGGCGGGCAACGGGGGGCGAGGCGATCATGGGCCTCCGGCATCCCCGCACAGCTTGGGGAACTGACGAAATGAGCAGCTTGAGGGGACGAAACACCACGAAACACCCCTGCGTCAGTCCTACCGCTGTGAGGAAGTTGACCACCGCCCCACGCCCTTTGCCGCCCAATCGAGTTGTTTCACACCAAAATCAGCCATTTCGGCTTTCATGACAGTGAACCTGGTCGTGCGGGTTGAGCACGCTGGGCGTGTTACATGGCCGTACCGGCTGGGGCGGACGAGGCCGTGCTGCGGTTGCGCAACGAGTCCAGCTCACCGCAGGACTCCCAGGAAACGACGGGTGCTGGTTTCCGTCGAGTGTCCGCATCGAGTTCGCTACGCTCCGTAGCTCAGTGTCCGGCAGTTGACAGGGGTCCTGTGACGGCCCAAGTAATGATCAGTGAAGGTGTGTTGTGCGAGTCGATGACGCAGGAGGTTGGTTCGGCCTCTCGGCCTTCCTGCCTGTCGGACTTGGCGGCGCAGAAGGCTGTTGAGCTGGTCGAAGACGCCTTCTTCCTTCCAGCGGGCGAAGTAGGCGTAGACGGTGTTCCAGTGCGGGTAGTCGTGCGGGAGGTAGCGCCAGGGGATCCCGGTGCGGTTCACGTAGAGGACGGCACCGAGCAGGCTGCGCAGGTCATGGTCCGGCGGCCGACCGATGTCCAGTCCGCAGCCGCGGCGCTCGGCCCGCGAGGCGGTCAGGACCGGCTCGACCAGTTTCCACCGGGCATCGGACAGATCGCTCGGGTAACGGCGGCGTTCAGGCATGACCCTGGACCACCCGCCAGGCCGGGGCGCTCGTGCCGGCGCTCGAAGCACACGGCGCTCAATCCGGCGCCTCGGGATGAAACAGGAGTATCCAGAACAAGACGCCCGCTCGATCACCTCTTCTGCAGCTCAGGTCACATCAACCTCATCGACCCCACTCGATCCGACACCGATATCAATCTAAAACACCGCGATTTTAGCGAAAACACCCTCCAGAGCCTGTTTTTGATCCCTGGTGAGCGGTTTCCCAGTTCAGAGTGCGAAACGGGGGCTTCGAAGTGTGGTGAGGACCGTGCAGACACGAGATCGCTATCGCTGTCACGGGCAGCGCGTCGACCGAGTTCAGCATCCGAGGTGCTGGCCGAGATCGTTCTCGCGAACAGCCCTGTGGACTTGGAGGCTGGCGTCGATCCTGTCCGGTGGGCTACGTTGTGTGACGATGACTACCGGGACGGCATTGCGCCACACACGGATTGGTGACCCGGCGCTCCTCTGAGCGTCGAACGGGCCGGTGCTGGCCCGCTGTTGGATCGAGTATCTGGCGCTGCGGCGCGGGCTCCGCCTCCTGTCGTGTTGATCACAGCTCAACACGTCAACCACGACAGGAGAACTCATGCCCATCAAGACGCTGCACATTCCCACCGCGGACGGCCAGGCCGACGCTTTTGCCGCCTTCCCCGACGGTGGTGAGCGGCACCCAGGGGTGCTGATGTACGCGGACGGCTTTGGCATCCGGCCCGTGCTGCGGGAGATGGCCAGCAAACTGGCCCGGCACGGGTATTACGTGCTCGTTCCCAACTTCTTCTACCGGCACGGCCCGGCACCGGTGATCGAACTTCCCGAGCACATCGGAGAAGGGGTTCGGCCTGCGATCTTCGCCCAGCTCATGCCCTTGATCGAGGCGCACACCGCCGAACGTGTCCTGAGCGACGCCGACGCTTACCTCAGGTTCCTCACCACCCAGCCCGAAGTCGCCGCCGGACCGGTCGCGGTGACCGGCTACTGCATAGGCGGTCTCCTGGCGATACGCACCGCCGCAGCCCACCCAGGTCAGGTGGCCGCCGTCGCCGCATTCCACGGCCCCGTGGGCGCCGACGGGCCCGACAGCCTCGCCAAGCTGACCGCCCAGGTCCACCTCGGCCACGCCGAAAGCGACCTGACGCTTGAGGTCCTCGGCGAGCTCAACCAGGCCCTCGACGCCGCGGGGGTCGGCTACACCTCCGAGATCTACCCCGGCACCGTCCACGGCTTCACCATGTCCGACACCGACGCCTTCAACCCCACCGCGCTGCAGCTCCACTGGGACCGCCTGTTGCCCCTGCTCGACCGTACCCTGGTCAACCGGTGAAGCTCCGGTTCGAAAACCAAACACGCAGCGGGACAGCACGAAATGGACTGCGCTGCCTGAGAGCCCGCGTGACTGATCACGCGGCTTGAACGGTTCCTGACGGTCGGGGAGCTGCCGATGTGGGGGGAGGCAGTCTGGCGGGTGAGGCGACGTGTCATCAGGGTGATGGCGGCGAGGGTGAGCATCGCTTCGGGGTGTTCGGGGCGGGTCTCGTAGTCCCGCGCATTGGGCCGAACACTGCCGGATGCAACCGCAGTACCACCCGGCCCGCGTCCACATTGGCGCCGTCCTCGGCAACAGGTCGGGAACCGGACGGAACACCGTCAGACGCCCGGTACTGGCATGATCTGTGACATGACGACCCCGCGTTCCGCTGACAGCACCACAGCGGAAGTGCGTAATCGACACCCACGACTTGAACGGGGGGCGTTGTGGCCGATGAGCAGTCCCGCGTTCAGAGCGCCGTCATCAAGGACACCACGGGCCGGGTAACCGGGTCCGGATTCCTGCTGACCCGCAATCTCGTGCTGACGTGCGCGCATGTGGTCGCCGACGCCCTCGGCACCTCATCGTCCGGTGAGCGCCCGCGAGGCGAGATCCGGGTCGGCTTACCGGCCCTGCTGACGGATCTTCGAGCGGAGGTCATGGCCGGCGGCTGGTTGCCGCTGGGGGACGACCGGCAGGGGGACCTGGCCGTCCTCAGCCTCCTCGGGCCTGCCGCGCATTCGATGCCGCCCTCATATTTCAAGCGCGCCCGGCCCGGAGCGGCCGTCCGCATGTACGAGTACGACGAGCGCGCGGGCCTACGGCGGTGGAGCGGCGTCGTCCGGCACACGCCTGCTGAAGGATCGGCGCAGTGAACACGGCTCGAGTTCACACACGGGGAGCCCCGGCCCGGGATGAGCGGCGGCCCGGTGATCGACAGCGACACCGGCGCGGTCGTCGGGGTGCTTCTGGCGGCTGGCCGGGGCGATTCCCGGGCCGTGGGATGGATGCTGCCGGTGCAGGACGCATTGGACCACGTTCCGGTGGGGCGCCTGCGCGATGACCGACGCAGCCTGAGGCCCAGCGAGACGGGTGCGCTGTCCGAGGCGCTCCTGGGCGTCACGGCCCTGCGCAGCCCGGCGACCTTCGACCTGTTGGTCCAGCTCATCCCGCCGGACATAGCCGCGTCCCTGCCTAGGACCCCGAGCCTGCGTGCCCAGCTCATCACGTTGGTGATCACCTGCGCACGATTCACAAACGGCCTGCGCACCCTGAGTACGGCTCTGGAGACGCTCGGCTCCAGCAGCGTCGAGCTGGAGGCGTTCACGGCTCTGGTCGACAAGCTGACGGCTCAGCCCCTGCTGCTGCCGGCCGAGCGGCAGTCGCTGCACGCGTTGCTCGCACGGGCGGCCGCCCCCGCTGAAGTGCGACCCGGACACGGTGGTGTCGATGCCATGGTGGAACGCGCGGGCAAGCTGGAGGACGCACCCGTCGCCGACGGCGAGCCCCCCGTTAACCGACGCAATCCCTTCGCCGTCATCGGCGAAGTTGACACCGCCGAAGAGGCTGTGACTCTGGTGCTTGAACTCCTACCCACCGGCTCTGATCCCGTCATCACGGCCTCTGAGGACGAGCGCGTGTGACGACGTTTGGCCACACCTTTCGACAGCAGCAACTGCGGCTTCTACCAAGTTCAATCACGGAACTCCGGCCAGAGCCCGGAAAACGGCCAAGGCCACTCGTCGCCCCACTTGGTCCGGAGTTCAACGGAGTGGGTAGCTTCAGCCAGCGTCGCGCGTGTTGTCGGCTGGCGTCGCCCGCTCGTAGAGCGTGCGGGCCGAGTCGGCCAGCGCAGGCCTGAGCAGCATTCGATCGGTCAGTGGCGTCGGCGTCGGGGCTTGCCTTCGTTCACAAGGACTCGTCCCGGTCGGAAGTCTCGGCAAGCGCGACCACAGTCAGCACCTGGTCGAGCGCATGTCTGTTCGCGGCGGCCTGGGCTGGCGGAGCTTCTAGGATCTGCGGCATGGCAACACGACTCGTGCAGATCAACATGAAGGCCCATGATGACTCCGCGCTCGGCCGGTTCTGGGCGGAGGCACTCGGTTGGGGTGTCGACAGCGAGGGACCCGGCGTGACCAACCTCGAACCCGTGGGCTTCGCCTACCCCGACCCCGTGGCCGTTTGCATCGACATCGTCGCCCGCCCGGAACCCAAAACGGTCAAGAACCGCGTGCACCTTGATCTGGCCACCACCTCGACTGCCCATCAAGCGAAGTTGGTCGCGCGCTTGAGGGATCTCGGCGCGACGCTCGCCGACGTGGGTCAGGGCGACGTCCCCTGGACGGTCATGGCCGACCCGGAAGGCAACGAGTTCTGCGTCCTGGAGCCCCGTCCGATCTACCAGGACACCGGGCCGATCGCCGCGGTGGTGGTCGACTGCACCGACCCACGAGGGATGGCCCGGTTCTGGGGCGAGGCGATGGACTGGACGCTGCACGAGGTCACCGACGACCACGCGACCATGCGCTCCGCCAAAGGCGTCGGGCCCTACCTGGAGTTCCTCCGCACCCCCGACACCAAGAGCGTGTGGAACCGCGTCCATCTCGACGTCTGCCCCTACCCCGGTGACGACCTGGCCGCAGAGGCAGCCCGACTGCGCGCCCTGGGCGCCACCGACCCTGATATCGATCAGTCCGCAATCTCCTGGACGGTTCTAGCCGACCCGGAAGGCAACGAGTTCTGTCTCCTCACGCCTCGCTGACCTTGACCAACGACTCCGGCTGGTTCCGGGGCAGCGGCGAAGACCGCGTGGCGTCAGCCCATGCCGCCGGAGACGGGGATGGCGTCCCTGGTGAGCCAGCACGCGTCCTTGGGGGCAAGAAGGCCACCAGCGGGCCGTAGTCGTCGGCGCTGCCCGCACGGCTCCGGCGCCTACGGCGGCCTTACACGCCGGCCATAGGCCACCCTGGATGCCCCCCCGGGGGGAACCGGCTGCCCATGGCGGCCTCTCCCATGCGGCGCCCGGCGGCAGGTCAGGTGTCCCATGACTGGAGAGATCCATCGAGCGGGTATGGGGTGACTCCCGATCGTGGGGTGGCCGTTTTCAGGGTTCAGGCAAGATTTTCGTGAACGGTTCACGGGCTGTGACGTCGTCCGGATGTCACTCGTCGTAGTATTCGCCGTCGTCGCCCTGGACCCGCGCGTTGAGAGCTTTCGCGACCTGGCGCATCTTCGCGATCAGAATGTCGCTCGGGTTCTTGGCGCTGATCTCTCCCGACGCCCAGTGCAAGGCGGTTCCGAGCCGCTCTTCGTCAGGATGTGTGGTCATCACTGCAGACCATTGAGAGGGCCCGCTCCATTCAGACGGTGGAGGAATCATGGACAGGCCGGCGTCACTCTCAACGAGTGCCTCCCATTCATGCGTGGCGATCTCCGGTCCATCTTCGTCCCACCAGTCTTCACGCCGGGTGATGTGGATGTCGTAGCCCATGGCGCGAGACGGTAGACGACGCTACTGACAAGAGTCCGGGAGACAAGGTAGAAGAACGTGCTTGCGCAGCAATGGGAGTTCGGCCCGGTTGAACATCTGCCGCTTCAGCGTCTTGAGTCGGTTGACGTGCCCTGCGACGACGCCGGAGCCGTAGTCCAGGGTCACTCCGGCCAGTACCGCATCGAGGTCCTGGCACAGGAACCCCGCGAAGCCCTTGATCGGCGGGGATGCGGTTTGCTCTGCCTGGCGTATCCAGGCGGCGGTGGCGGAGCAGGTCGGTGAACGCGCGAGCGCAGTCGCAGGCTGCGGTGATGTCTGGACACGCAAGTCGCACCCCATCCGCTCGGCGTGCTTCTTCAGGCAGCCTCGGTGCTGGTGGCAGACCTGCTCGACCGCCCGGGACAGGCTCTGGAGCAGGTGCCATCGATCGGCAACTTTGCACCGTGTCCGGGCAGGCCTTGGTCGCGGCGCGGCTGTAACTGCTGTCTCGGTCACGGCAGATGACCTCGGCGCCGGGGTACTCGGTCAGCCACGCGGCGAGTGTGTCGGACGAACGGTCGGGAAGCAGGTCGATCACCGTCGAGGTATCGACGTCGACCAGGATGGTGCCGCAGGTCCGGCCCTTTCGGAAGGCGAAGTCGTCCACGCCCAGTGCCCGAGCGCCTCGACCGTGTCCTGTCCAGGCGCGTGCGGCGGATGGCCGCCGCGGTGGGCCGGGCCAGCGGCCACGACCCGGACGGCTCCATCGCCGGCTGGGTCTGGGCGGACGGGAACTGGTCGCCCCACCGCTACGGGGTCTACCTCTCCTTCCTGCACGCCGCTGCCCGTCAACTGGCCGTCCGGCGCATCGCCCGACCTGCTCGAATGCGCGCACCACCGCACGGCAGGCATCCGGCTGACGGCACAGCCCGTTCGCCGTGCAGTCGGGTGACGCTGGTGCGTCCCGCGGTCACTTCGCCTGGGCGAGCCAGACCGCGTCGGGGCCGGCCGGGAATCGCAGCTGGCCGGTCGTGTCGTGCACGGCTCGCCACACCGTCTCGGCGACGTCGCTCTCCTTGGTGAACAGGTCCTGGCCCGTGAAGTCGGCCATGGCCTTCTTCGCCCATGGTGAGTAGGGCGCCGGGACCAGCTCGTCCGGCGAGGCGCCGTTCGTCGCCCTGGCTGCGAAGTTCGTCGTCAGGCAGGCACCCGGTTCGACTGTCTTCGCTCGTACGCCGAAGGGCGCGAGTTCGAGCGCGAGGGATGCGGTGAACCCCTCGATGGCCATCTTGCTCGCCTTGTAGACGGCCGAGAGCGGCATGTGTCCCAGCACCACGCTGGAGGTCACGTTGACCACCACGCCGGAGCCGCGCTCGCGGAACTGGGGCAGCACCGCCTGGGTCGTCGCCATCACGCCGAACGTGTTGGTCTCGAAGACCTCCCGCACTCGGGCCATGGGGGTGCCCTCGAACACACCGATGGAGGGGACGCCCGCGTTGTTGACCAGGGCGTCGATGGGCCCCGCTGCCTCGAACGCGGCGGTGATGGACTCGGGCTCGGTCACGTCGAGCTCGACGACGCGGAGCCGGTCCGACTCGGGAAGGACGCCCGCACGCGGGGTGCGCATCGTGGCGATGACGTTCCACCCCTGCGAGTGGAAGTGGAGGGCGGTTTCCCGCCCGTATCCGGAGGAGGCTCCAGTGATCAGAATGGTCTTCATGGGATGGCCCTTGCGATGTGGTGGGATCCGCGGACGGACAGGCTTCTTCCTGCTCCGCGGGAGAACCGGTGATCCCATTGAATCGCTCTGACCTGCGGAAATAGTAGAACTATCCTCGCTTCCTCTTGCACGATCCTCCTTCGTCGTCCCGCCCCGCTCAGGGCAGGACGCCTGCGGGGGCGCGTACGGTGTTCCGCAGGCGCGCGGCGTCCTTACTGGGGGGTACGCCGAACTGCCGGCGGTACTCGCGGCTGAACTGTGACGGGTTGTCGTAGCCGACGCGGTGGCCGACCCCGGTGACGTCGCCCGGGTGGGTGGCGAGCAGCAGCCGGGCTTCCTGGAGCCGGATCTGTTTCTGGAACTGGATGGGGCTCATCGCGGTCACCGCCTGGAAGTTGCGGTAGAAGGCGGAGACGCTCATGCCGGACATGCGGGCCACGTCTTCGACCCGGAAGGGCTCGGCGTAGTGGCCGCGGATCCAGCGCACGGCCCGTGAGACGTGGCTGAGGCCGCTGTCGGCGAGGCCGAGCTGGCGCACGGCCTCGCCCTGCTCGCCGGTGATCAGGCGCCACAGGATCTCTCGTTTGACCAGCGGGGCCAGAACGGCCCGATCGCGAGGTTCGTCCAGCAGGCGCAGCAGCCGGACGACCGCGTCGAGCAGCGCGGGCGGGGCGTCGCTGACCGCGATCCCCGACGGCGGGCCTCCGCCGGCGCGGGGGGTGACTCCGGGCCCGGCCTGCAGCAGCAGTTCGGCGACGGCCGACGGCTCCAGCGTGAGCCCGAATCCGAGCGCCGGCTGCTCGGGGTCGGCCTGGATGAACTGTCCGGTGACGGGCAGGTCGACGGATGCGACCAGGTACTGCCCGGCGCCGTACTCGTAGACGCGATCGCCCAGGGCAAGGCGTTTGGCGCCCTGGGCGATGACCGCGAGCACCGTGCCGGACGTGGAGGGCGCCGGCGGATCCGGCCGGTCGACCCTCGAGATGAGGACGCCGTCGACGGCCGTGGTCCAGTCGGGGCGGGCGTGCCGGGCCAGCAGGGTGCGGAGCTCTTCGAGGTGCATGCGTCCATTGCAGCACCATTCCGCGCTGTGGCTCCTGCGTCCGCGAGGATCGTGCAAGTACAAGCGAGCATCGGTCTAACGTTTTCGCAGGTCAGCTCGGTTGAATGGAATCACCTCACTCCATCACCGAGAAAAAGGTAGCCATGATCGCCAACTACGGCTTCCACGCGACCCTGACCGCCAAGCCCGGAATGGGCGACCAACTTGTTGACCTGCTGCTGACCGGCCTGAGCGAGGGCAGCCCCGGCGCGAGCACATTCTGCGTCGTCTACCTCGTCTCCCGTTCCGCGTCCGACTCCGACGTCGTCCACGTCACCGAGGGGTGGACCAGCGAGGAGGACCACCACCGGATCTTCGCCGGCGAGGCCGCCCAGGCCATCGTGGCGCAGATCGACGGTCTGCTGGCCAAGGAGTCCGAGTACACCGACTACGTCCCGGTCCGCGGCAAGGCCGCCTTCTAGAGCCCCGGATCGATCCCCGCCCTCCTGACGCCTCGGCGCCCGCCGAGGCGGCCCCCCTCTTCGTCCGACCGTCCGGCACCATCCCACGAAAGGCCCACGCCCATGACCACGGCACGACCCGCCCTGGACCCCGAACTGCGTGAGCTGCTGGCCGACATGCCGCTGATGTCTCAGCTCAGCCCGGAAACGCTCGCACAACTGCGTCAGCTCCCCTCGACGCCCATCGAGTCCCTGCTCGCACACCGGCCAGTCGACCGGCGCGAGATCACCGTGCCCGCCAGGGACGGTGCCCCGATCCCCCTGTCGGTCTTCAGCCCCGCGAACACCGACCGCACCACCGCCTCCGCACCCTGCGTCTACTGGATGCACGGCGGCGGGATGGTCATGGGCGACCGCTTCTCGCAGATCGACATCCCGCTGGAGTGGCTCGACACCTTCGGCGCGGTCGTGGTCTCCGTGGACTACCGGCTGGCACCCGAGGCCACCGGTACGACCCTGGTCGACGACTGCTACCAGGGACTGCTCTGGACCGCCGAACACTCCGAGGAACTCGGCATCGACCCCGCCCGGATCGTCGTCGCCGGCGCCAGCGCGGGCGGCGGCCTCGCCGCCGGGGTCACCCTGCTGGCCCGCGACCTCGGCACCCCGGCCATCGCGGCGCAGATGCTGATCTGCCCCATGCTCGACCACCGCAACACCAGCACCTCCAGCCGCCAGTACTCCGGCGAGCCCGGCGTCTGGACCCGCGAGATGAACGAGTTCGGATGGCGTGCCGTCCTCGGTGACTTCACCGACCAGGAGGTACCCGAGTACGTCTCACCCGCGCTGGCCGACGATCTCTCCGGCCTGCCGACCACCTACATCGACACCGGCTCCGCCGAAGTCTTCCGCGACGAGGACACCGACTACGCCACGCGCATCTGGGCGGCCGGCGGCCAAGCCGAACTCCACGTCTGGGCGGGTGGCTTCCACGGCTTCGACGTCCTGTACCCGCAGGCGCGCATTTCAGCCACGGCCCGCCGAACCCGCAGCGACTGGCTCACCCGACACCTGCCCCCGAACCGCACCGCATGACACCGCAGACACCGCAGACACCGCAGACACCTCAGGCAGCGGGCACACCGACCCGCCGCCCGAGGCCGGCGGCGGGATGCCAGGCCGGACTTCCGAGCGGACCCAAGGCAAGGTCAGCGGGCGGGCTCCATCGTTCAAGCCGCCTCTGCACGTCGCGTTGACGGCAGATCAGGCTTCCCAACCCACCCAGCGGCGGACCTCCCCGACCTGCGGCCGCGGCCGTACACGGAGCGCCGCCAGGTCCTCCTGGGCGGTTCCTGCACACGCCCCCGCCATCGGCAACGCCGGTGGAGGCTGTCGAGGCGATCCGGGTGCTCGGCATCTGCCACGGCGCCTCGCACACCGAGGTCATCGTCGACACCGGCGGGCGACCCGCGTCGGCGGGACCACAACGCCGTACCGGTTCAGGTCACGGCGTCAGCCGTTGTCAGAACGTATCGACGAGGACCTGATAGGTCATGAGCCCCAGACAGACCGATGCGGCGCACCACGCCAGGATCTCTCTCACCTTGAGCCTGCCTGGCAGAAGAGAAGGAAGGGCGATGCTGCTCGGTACTGCCGGGTCATAGACGACCTCGGTGCGGTCGCCCTCCTGCGTGCCGCGAGGCGGATGGGCCATGCCTTCCCCCTCCGCCTCGTTCTCCACGCCGTCCGGCAACGTGAAGGCCACCACCGGGTAGTACAGCAACTCGCCGTCCTCCGCGACCGCGGTGCGGAACCTGACCAGCTCGGCGGTAGCACTGACACCGCGCACCCTCAGCCGGAAACGGCTCAGAGCCCCGAACGCGAACACCACGCACAGCACGACCGTGACCACCGCGACGACGACACCACCCACCTGCTCGCCCGCCATGCCCAGACCGTAGCGGACCACCCCCACGGAACCGACCCCATCTACCCGACGAACAGCGACACGGGCCCGCCCCGAACCGCGGCTCTCCCTGCCGGCCTCCGCCGCTGCAGCAGCAGCCAGTGGATCTCCCCACGACACGGTCTTCCACCCGGATCAGGGCGCCGAGAACTCCATGATCTTGGGAGGGCACGTCATTCGCCTGCGGCGTCCTCAGCCTCCCAGCGCAGCAGGTCGCCCGGCTGGCACTCGAGCACCTCGCAGAGCGCGGCGAGCGTCGCGAAGCGCACCGCCTTGGCACGGCCGTTCTTGAGTACCGCCAGGTTGGCGGGAGTGATCCCCACGCGGTCCGCGAGCTCGCCCACGGACATCTTCCGCCTCGCCAGCATCACGTCGATGTCGACGGCGATCGGCATCAGATCACCTCGTCCAACTCGGCCTGCATCCGGGCCGCTTCGACGTCGCGCGCGACGGCCTGGGCGAGCAGCATCCGCAGCACGAGCACGATGAGCGCGACCCCCAGGATGGCCAAGCCGACCCCGCCCATGATGACGGTCACGCCCGGGTCGTCCCGCTGGCCCGGGGCGTTGATGCCCGTGACCGCGAACCACACGAGGGCCGCCGCCACGATCGCGCCGATCACGCCGTCCACGTACCGGAAGGCGGCGTGGGAGAACACGGTGCCGCGTCGCACCATCGTCACCAGCTGCGCTACGCAGATCAGGGCGACCTGGACCGACACCAAGCCCAGGACCGTGATCACGCGCAGCGCGGTCAGCGGGAGCGACCCGTCCTCCGGGTCGCTCCCGCTGACCAATGTCCAAACCATCAAGGCCTGCACGAACACGGTGCCAGCGAGCAGCACCACGAGCAGGGCGCGCAGCGCACGCACCGTCAGCTTTCCCATGACTCACCCTTCCATCGAATCGCGATGGAAATCTATCGAGACTCGATAGGGCAGACAAGGGCGGGGCGGAGGGTGGGCGGGCGTTCCGCACGATGGCGGGACGTCGCCGCCTCTCATGGCATGACGGTTGCGCGAGTCTTGATCTTGTCGAAACCGGCCTCACCTGAACACACGTCGGGCGCCACCCGACCACGCCGAAGTCCTGGGCGGGCGGCCTGCCGGGTGGTTTCGGCGAGGGAACGCAGCACCTCACGCCCACCGTTGAGGACCCCGCCCGAGGCGGCGCCGTCCCGGTGAACAGGGGACCCCCGGCCGGTTCCGACTCATCCAAGGGATGCAGGGACCTCCGAATCGGCGCCGTCGTTCAGTCGGCGATGTCGACCCCGTAGCTGCGTGCAAGGGCGTCCAGGCCGTGGTCGTAGCCCTGGCCGACGGTACGTAGACGCCAGAGCGGACCCCTGCGGTAGATCTCCACGAGCAGCATCGTGCGTTCGGTGGTGGCGGCGTCCAGGGTGGCCCGGGCGAGAGGTGCCCCGCTGCTGCCGGGGGCCGCACCGATCTGGATCGCGCCGACACTCCCGAAGGTAGCGACGCCGTCGATGGCCGCAGCGACGACGATCTTTCGCGTCGCAGGTGGCAGGGATGCCAAGTCGACGGCGATGGACTGTTCGGCAGGGCCGCCGGTCAGCAGGCGCGCCGTCCCGGCGGGGCTCTCCGGGGCTCCGTAGAAGATGAAGCCCTCCTCCGAGCTGACCTGTTCGTCCTCGTCAAGGAGGAAGGCGACCACGTCGATCTCACAGTCGGACTGCGGGGCCCAGCCGGCAGTGACGTACCACTCCGGCGCGGGTCCGCCGTGCGGCATGGGCAGGTCGATGACGCCGCCCCTCGGCATCACGTGCGGCTCCTGAGGCCGAAGAACCGCCGCAGTCTGGTCCGTTGTGCTCGGAGAGGCGAGCCAGTGCAGGTCGTGCACGGGGAGTTCAAGGGCGGTGATGCGCTTCATGCGTCGGTCGCCTTCTTCTCCCGGCAGGAGCACGACGTCAGTGACGCTGGCGGACAGGTTGATCGCCGCGGATCCGCCCAGCTCGACGACGCGGGTACGAGCTGCCGCCGCATCGACATGGACGCCGCCGAGCACCAATACCCGGCGTCCCGCCAGGGGCTTGTCCAAGGTGCCGGCGAAGGGCTCCGATCGACGCGGCGCCGGGACGTACACGCAGGCCGCCACACCATCCCAGGCATCGGGGCGACCCCCGGCCACCGCTCTAGTCGTCAACGCCCACTGGGCCGGACACTGCACCTTCGACCGGCTCGTCATC
>NZ_JBVJAB010000050.1:0-36907 GCF_055591025.1 Streptomyces sp. NPDC041784 | reverse complement strand
CGCCGCATGATCGAGATCCGCAAACAGAACCCCGCCTTCGGACTGGGCACCTACACCGAACTCCAGTCCTCCAACCCCGCCGTCCTCGCCTTCCTCCGCGAGTACGAGGACGACCTGGTGCTGTGCGTGCACAACTTCTCCCGCTTCGCACAGCCCACCGAACTCGACCTGCGCCGGTTCGACGGGCGTCACCCCGTCGAGCTGTTCGGCGGGGTGCGCTTCCCCGCCATCGGCGAGCTGCCCTACCTGCTCACGCTCGCGGGCCACGGCTTCTACTGGTTCCGGCTCACCCGAGCCGCGGCCCGGGTCGGCCGACGCCTGTGAGCGTGCGCCGAGGAAAGGATGGGTCACCGTGACGAAGACCGCCCCCCTGCGACCGAGCACCGCGAGCGGTGTCCGCTCGGTCGGGCCGCTGGCCACCCTCCTGCGGGAGTGGCTGCCGCGGCAGCGCTGGTTCGCCGGCAAGGACCGGCCCCTCACCGATCTGCGCATGCTGTCGATGACGGAGCTGTATCCGGGCTGTCTGCATCTCCTCCTGCACGCGGGGCAGTCGGGCGTTCCGACGCCGGGGAACACTCCCCCGGCCGGTGACTGCTACCAGCTGCTCCTCGGTCTCCAGGAGCATCTGTCACCACGGCTGGGCCGGGCTCTGATCGGCAGGGTGGAGGAGGGCCCGCTGGCCGGGCTGACGGTCCACGACGCCCTGCAGGATCCGCGGTCGGCGCATCTGCTCCTGGAGCGGATGCGCCATCCCGGCACGCTGGGGCCGCTGTGCTTCGAGTCGGACCCGTCGGTTCCGGTGCCGGCCGGACTCGCGCCGCGGCTGCTGGAGGCCGAGCAGTCCAACACGTCGCTGGTGTACGGCGACGCGTTCATCCTGAAGATCTTCCGGCGGATCCAGGCCGGGGTGAACCCCGATCTGGAGGTGCCCGTCGCGCTGGCCGGGCAGGGCTGCGGGCGGGTGCCCGCGCCCGTGGCCTGGTTCCGGACGACGCATCCGCAGGAGGCGACGCTCGGTGTGCTCCAGCCGTTCCTGCCGGATGCCTCGGACGGCTGGACGCTGGCGCTCCAGGCGCTGGCCCGCGGCGAGGACTTCACGGCCGAGGCGGCGGAGCTGGGCCGGGCCACGGCGGACGTCCATCTGGCGCTGGCCACGGCCCTCCCGGCCGGGCCGGACGCCGAGGACGGGCGTACGGCGGCGGCGATGACCGAGCGGCTGGAGGCGGCCGCGCACCATGTGCCGGCGCTGCGGCCGTTCGTGCCGGGGCTCACCACGGCGTTCGCCGCGCTCGCCGTGTGCGACCAGGGTCCGCCGGCCCAGCGCATCCACGGCGATCTGCACCTCGGGCAGGTGCTGCGGGCCGGACGCGACTGGTTCGTCATCGACTTCGAGGGCGAGCCGTCCCGTCCGCTGGCGGAGCGGCGCCTCGCGCACTCCCCGGTGCGGGACATCGCGGGCATGCTGCGCTCCTTCGACTACGCCGCCCGGCAGCGCCGCCCGTGGCGTCCGGAGTGGGCGCGCCGCTGCCGGGAGGCCTACTGCGCGGGCTACGCGGCCCGGGCCGGTTGGGATCCACGGAAGAAACACGCCCTTTTGCGTGCCTACGAGACGGATCGAGCCGTTTACGAAGTGCTGTACGAGGCCCGCAATCGGCCCGACTGGCTACCCGTACCCATGGCGGCGATCGAACGACTCGCCGTCCGAGGAGGCTGACCCATGGCCCTGCGCGACACCGCCCTCCCCGAGGCGGCCGGTCCCCGGCCGCTCGCGGCGCCCGCGCTCGACCCCGCCGACCGCGCGCGTCTGCTGGCGGGAGCGCATCACGACCCGCACTCCCTGCTGGGCGCGCATCCGGTGCCGGAGGGGGTCCTGTTCCGGGCCCTGCGGCCCTTCGCCGACTCCGTGAGTGTCGTGGTCGACGGCGCGTCCACCCCGCTCGTCTCGGAGGAGGACGGCCTCTTCGCCGTAGTCCTGCCGCTCGACGCGGTGCCCGGGTACACGCTGCGGGTGTCGTACGCCGGGGACGAGCGGGAGGTGGAGGACCCCTACCGGTTCCTGCCGGCGCTCGGTGACCTGGATCTGCATCTCATCCGGGAGGGGCGGCACGAGGAGCTGTGGCGGGCGCTCGGCGCGGAGCCGATGACGCACCAGGCGGTGACCGGAACCCGCTTCACGGTGTGGGCGCCGAACGCGCGGGGCGTGCGGGTCGCGGGCGACTTCTGCTGCTGGGACGGGACCGCGTTCCCGATGCGCTCGCTCGGCGCGTCCGGGGTGTGGGAGCTGTTCCTGCCGGACATCGGCGAGGGGGCACGGTACAAGTTCGAGATCACCTCGCGCCACGGTGGCCGTTTCCTCAAGGCGGACCCGATGGCGCGGCGCGCGGAGGTCCCGCCGGACACGGCGTCGATCGTGCACACCTCGCACTACGCGTGGGGGGACGACGCGTGGATGGCCCACCGGGGCGACGTGCCCGTGCACGTGGCGCCGTTCTCGGTGTACGAGGTCCATCTGCCCTCCTGGCGCCCGGGGGCGACCTACCGTCAGCTGGCCGAGGAGCTGCCGGCGTACGTCGCCGACCTCGGCTTCACGCACGTGGAGTTCATGCCGGTCGCGCACCACCCCTTCTCGGGTTCCTGGGGCTACCAGGTCACCGGTTTCTACGCGCCCACGGCCCGGCTCGGCACCCCCGACGACCTCAAGCACCTGATCGACGCGCTGCACCGGGCGGGCATCGGGGTGATCGTGGACTGGGTGCCGGCGCACTTCCCGAAGGACGACTGGGCGCTGGCCCGGTTCGACGGGGATCCGCTGTACGAGCCCGGGGACGCGCGGCGGGCCGAGCACCCGGACTGGGGAACGTTCGAGTTCGACTACGGGCGGGTGGAGGTGCGCAACTTCCTCGTCGCCAACGCCACGTACTGGTGCGAGGAGTTCCATATCGACGGGCTGCGGGTGGACGCCGTCGCCTCGATGCTCTACCTCGACTACTCGCGGGACTCCGGGCAGTGGGAGCCGAACGTGTTCGGGGGCCGGGAGGACCTGGCCGCGATGGCGTTCCTCCAGGAGATGAACGCGACCGTCTACCGGCGCAACCCGGGGGTCGTGACCATCGCGGAGGAGTCCACCGCCTGGGACGGCGTGACCCGGCCGACGGACAGCGGCGGGCTGGGGTTCGGGCTGAAGTGGAACATGGGCTGGATGCACGACTCGCTCCAGTACATCGCCAAGGAGCCCGTGCACCGCAAGTACCACCACAACGAGATGACCTTCTCGATGGTGTACGCCTACAGCGAGAACTACGTCCTGCCCATCTCCCACGACGAGGTGGTGCACGGCAAGCAGGCGCTGGTCTCCAAGATGCCCGGCGACTGGTGGCAGCGGCGCGCCAACCACCGCGCGTACCTGGGCTTCATGTGGGCGCATCCGGGCAAGCAGCTGCTCTTCATGGGGCAGGAGTTCGCGCAGGGCGCCGAGTGGTCCGAGGCGCACGGGCCCGAGTGGTGGCTGCTCGACCCCGGGTACGCGTCCGCGGGCGACCACCGGGGGGTGCGGGACCTGGTCCGGGATCTCAACACCGTGTACCGGGCGACGCCGGCGCTGTGGGAGCGCGACACCGACCCGGCCGGTTTCCGGTGGGTGGTCGGGGACGCCGCCGACGACAACGTCTTCGCCTTCCTCCGGTACGGCGCCGACGGCGCCCCGCTGCTCTCCGTCAGCAACTTCTCGCCGGTGGTCCGACACGACTACCGGCTGGCGGTGCCCGCCGAGGCCCCGGCGTGGGCGGAGGTCCTCAACACCGACGCCGGCCACTACGGCGGCGGCGGGGTCGGGCACCCCGACCCGGTCAAGGCGGCGAACGGGGAGATCCACCTCACGCTGCCGCCCCTGGCCACCGTGTGGCTGACGCCGTCCGCCGTGTGAACGCACCCAGGCTGGGCAGTCGGGGGCGTACCAACCGCCAGAGAAAGGCCGCATCCCGTGCGCACCGTCGGAGTGGAGGAGGAACTCCTCCTGGTGGACCCGGAGACCGGGGAGCCGCAGGCGCTGTCCGCCGCGGTCCTCGCCCGCGCCGCACGGTGCGAGCCGGCGGAGCAGGAGCCCGTCTTCCAGAAGGAACTGCACAACCAGATGGTCGAGTTCGCCACCCATCCGCAGTCGAGGATGGGTGAGCTGGCCGGGGATCTGGTCCGGATCCGCGGGGAGGCGGCGCGGCACGCCCGGGAGGCGGGGTGCGCGGTCGCCGCGCTGGCCACCTCGCCGCTGGCGGTGCGCCCCTCGGTGAGCATCGGTGAGCGCTACCGGTGGATGGCGGACCAGTACCGCATCGCGACGCGTGAGCAGATCGTGTGCGGCTGTCACGTCCATGTCTCGGTGGAGTCGGACGAGGAGGGCGTCGCGGTCCTCGACCGGATCCGGCCGTGGCTGCCGGTGCTGATGGCATTGAGCGCCAACTCGCCCTTCTGGCAGGGGCGGGAGACGGGGTACAGCAGCTATCGGCGCCGGGTGTGGCTGCGCTGGCCGTCGGCCGGTCCGACCGAGCTGTTCGGGCCGGCCGAGGAGTACCACCGGCGGGTGGCGGACATGGTGGCCACCGGCACGATCCTCGACGAGGCGATGGTCTACTTCGACGCCCGGCTGTCGGCGCGCTATCCGACGGTGGAGGTGCGGGTGGCGGACGTCTGTCTGCACGCGGACACCGCGGTGCTGGTGGCCACGCTGGTGCGCGGGCTCGTGGAGACGGCGGCCCGGGCCTGGGCGGCCGGGAAGAAGCCGGTGGACCACAGCATCAGCCTGCTGCGGCTGGCCGACTGGCAGGCGGCCCGCTCCGGGCTGACGGGGGACCTGGTCCATCCGCTGACCATGCGGCACGCGTCCGCCGAGAGCGTCGTACGGGATCTGCTGGAGCATGTGGCGGACGCGCTGGCGGACAGCGGGGATCTGGAGCGGGCCCGTGCGTCCTGTGCGGCGTTGCTGCGGGACGGCAACGGGTCTCAGGTGCAGCGCGAGGTGTGGGAGCGCACGGGCAGTCTGCGCGAGGTCGTCACCACCTGCGTGCGGCACACGCAGGCATGATGCTCCGGCGGCCGCCGAGATCATCAAGGCGCTTTACTTACTCAGTTACCGGACACAACCGGTCCCACCTGGGCTACATTCGCCACGGTCGATAACAGTTCTCGTCGACGGAGTCACCCTTCGTACATGTCAGGAGCAGCGTATGCGCGACTTCGCTCTCGCTCCCCCAGCCGTTTCGCCCCTGACCGGAGGGCTCGCCGACAGCGTCTTCGAGACAGCGGCCCGTACCCCGACGCTCCCGGTACTGGCCCGCCGCCGCACCCCCGACGCCGCCGCCTGGGACGAGGTGACGGCTGTCGAGCTGCGCGACGAGGTCGTCGACCTGGCCAAGGGGTTCGTCGCGTCCGGGATCTCGCCCGGCCACCGCGTCGCGATCATGGCGCGCACCCGGTACGAGTGGACCGTTCTCAGCTACGCGCTGTGGGCGGTGGGTGCCGAGGTCGTACCCGTGTACCCGACGTCCTCGCGCGAGCAGGTCGAGTGGATCCTGCGGGACTCCGGCTGTGTGGGCGTGGTCGTCGAGGACGAGCAGAGCGTCATGACCGTCGGCTCGGTGTGCGCGACGCTCCGCACGCTGCGCCATGTGTGGCAGCTGGACGCGGGCGCGTTCGAGGACCTCACGCGGCGCGGCGAACTGGTGCCGCTGACCACGGTGGACTCGCTGCGCCGGATCGTGCTGCCCGACTCCACCGCCGTGATCGCCTACACCTCCGGTACCTCGGGCCGGCCGCTCGGCTGCGCGCTCAGCCACGCCGGTCTGGCCAGCAACTGCGACACCCTGCTGGACGGCTGGGGGCAGACGGCGGCGCCCCCTGGCGAGCAGGCGAGCGTGCTCGCCTTCCTTCCCTTCTCGCATGTGTACGGACTGATGATCCAGGGCCTGTGCATCCGCGGCGGCATCCTGATGGGCCACGAGCCGGACCTGAGCGCGGCGGCGCTCTCGGAGGCGCTGCTGTCCTTCCGCCCGACGTATCTCTACGCGGTCCCGTCGGTCTTCGAGAAGATCTACAAGAACTTTCTGCGGGCCGCCCAGGAGACCGGCCGGGGGTCGCTGTTCGAGCGGGCGGCGGATACGGCCCGGGACTTCGCGGCGGCCGTGGAGCGCCACCGGCTGGGCCGGGGCTCCGGGCCCGGTTTCGATCTGCGGCTCCAGCACGCCCTGTTCGAGCGGACGGTCTACCGCAAGCTGCGGGCCGCGCTCGGCGGCCGTGTCCAGCGCGCCACCTCGGGCGGCTCCCCGCTGACCCGTGACCTGTCGCTGTTCTACGAGGGCATCGGCATCTACGTCCACGACGGCTACGGTCTGACGGAGACCGGCGGCGGGGTCACCATGCAGCCGCTGGGCCGGGAGAAGTCCGGCACGGTCGGGCAGACCCTGCCGGGCACCGACCTGCGGGTGGCGGACGACGGGGAGATCCTGGTGCGCGGCCCGTCGGTGTTCCAGGGATACGTCAACGACGAGCACGCGACCCGGGCCGCGCTGCGCGGCGGCTGGCTGGCCACCGGGGACCTCGGGTTCCTGGACTCCGACGGCTATCTCACGATCACCGGGCGCAAGAAGGACGTCATCATCACCAGCAGCGGCAAGAGCGTGGCGCCGACCGCGCTGGAGCAGCGACTGCGGATGCATCCGCTGGTCCACCAGGCGGTGGTCGTGGGCGACAACCGGCCCTGTGTGGGGGCGCTGATCACCCTGGACCCCGAATTCCTGGCGCACTGGCGGGGCAGTCTGACGCTGCACGGCGACACGCCGAGCCGGGAGGCGCGCGAGGAGAACGCGCTGCGGGAGGAGATCGCGCGCGCGGTGGCCGCGGCCAACAGCACCGTGTCCCGCTCGGAGTCCATCCGCGCCTTCCGTATCCTGCCCCAGCCGTTCGACCAGTCCAACGGTCTGCTGACCCCGTCGATGAAACTGCGCCGGGACTCGATCGTGGCGCACTACGCGGCGGAGATCGAGGCGATGTACCAGGCCCGGGCGCGGCTGCCCCGGCAGAGTCCCCTGGAGGAGGTACTGAGCTGGGACGACGCGGACGACGTGTTCCGCTGAGGTGAGTCTGGATCGTACGCGTAGCCGACGTGCGCACGGGAACCCTGAAAGGGGCGACGCGACAGAGCCGTACGAGAAAGGACGACGGTCCCCGAGGGCCGTGGGACCGCACATGATCATGGCAACCGAGCCGCGCGGCAACGACTCATCGACTTCCTGGGCGTTCCGCGCGCGCAGCGCCCGGTTCGCGGGCGAGCCACGGGACGTGACGGGGGCACGGCTGGCCACGGAGGAGTTCCTCCGTGAGCTGGCGCGGGTCTCACCGCCCTCGGCCCCCGAGTGCCGGTACGACATCGTGCTGGTCGTGACGGAGCTGGCCGCCAACGCCGTGCAGTACGCGCCGGGCCCGTTCGAGCTGCGGCTGCGCCCCACCTTCGACGGGGTGCACGTCGTGGTGGCCGACACCAGCCCGGCCGTGCCCGAGCCGCGTCCGTTCCGGCCGGACAGCGGGGGCGGCGGCATCGGCTGGCATCTGGTCCACGCGCTGTGCGACCAGGTCAGCGTGGTGTCGACCGGGGCGGGCAAGGACGTCCATGTCTTCCTGCCCTGGTGACCGGGCCGGCCGCCTCAGGCCGGAGTGGTGCCGCGCGAGGTCGGGCGGCGGTAGTGGGCGCCGACGCCGGCGAGGTACGCGGGGTCCCGTGTCTCGCTGTCGGTGCGGAAGCGGGGGGCCTTCTTGGCCTCGTCCCGGGTGCAGGACAGGGTGACCTTCCGGGCCGCCGGGTCGACGGACGCCACCACGCCCACCGGGACGACGGCGCTCCGCCCGAACAGCCACAGGCCGGTGTCGACGACGAGATGGCGCAGGCCGTGCGGCGCGGCCTCGCGTTCCACCTGCCCGAGCGTGCCGTCGGACGCCACGACGGCGTACCCGGTGAGATCCTGTCCCTCGGCATGACCGCTGCCCGGCGCGTACGACCATATTCCGTCGTCGATGGTCACGGTGTTCCCCCTCCTCGCACTCCACAGCTCCCCCATACCCCTCGGGGGCGCCCGCATTCGGGAAGCGGGCGGACCTCCGCCCGCGTCCCTCCGCCCGCATTCGGGAAGCGGGCGGAGGGACGCGTTCCACCGGTGCCTCGCACCGGGACTGAACGGGGGCCCCGGCGGGTACGACCGGGGCCTCAGGAGAAACGTTCGTCTGCATGCCTCGCCCGGCTGGCGCAACCCGGCCGGGCGCGGTGGGATCGATGAGGTGCGAGGCGCCTGCGGGCGGGCACGCGCATGACGTCGGGCAGACCGCCTGGAGCCGCAGAAAGGGATGGACATCGTGACACGACCCAGGATCCTGGTGGTGGGCGCGGGCTTCGCGGGAGTGGGGTGCGTTCGGCGTCTGGAACGCAAACTCTCCCCGGACGAGGCCGAGATCACCCTGGTGACGCCGTTCGCCTACCAGCTCTATCTGCCGCTGCTGCCGCAGGTCGCCTCGGGGGTGCTGACGCCCCAGTCGATCGCCCTGTCCCTGCGCCGCAGC
Source organism: Streptomyces sp. NPDC041784 (assembly GCF_055591025.1). Lineage (NCBI taxonomy): Bacteria > Bacillati > Actinomycetota > Actinomycetes > Kitasatosporales > Streptomycetaceae > Streptomyces > Streptomyces sp. NPDC041784. The sequence continues at coordinate 28,312 of NZ_JBVJAB010000050.1, read as the reverse complement.
AGCAAGTACCGCACCCGGATCATCCCGGGCGGCGCCGTCGGCGTGGACCTCACCTCGAAGGTCTGCGTCATCCGCACCATCACCGACGAGATCGTCGACGAGCCCTACGACTACATCGTGCTGGCTCCCGGCAGCATCACTCGTACCTTCGACATCCCGGGGCTGACCGACCACGCCTTCGGGATGAAGACGCTCGCGGAGGCCGCGTACATCCGCGACCACGTCATCACCCAGCTCGACCTCGCCGACGCCAGCCCGGACCCCGCCGAGCGGGCGTCGCGGCTCCAGTTCGTGGTCGTGGGCGGCGGCTACGCGGGCACCGAGACCGCCGCCTGTCTCCAGTTGCTCACGCACAACGCGGTCAAGCGCTACCCGCGGCTGGACCCTGGCCTCATCAAGTGGCATCTGATCGACATCGCCCCCAAGCTGATGCCGGAGCTGGGCGACAAGCTAGGCCGCAGCGCGCAGGAGGTGCTGCGCAAACGCGGCATCGAGATCTCGCTGGGCGTGTCCATCGCCAAGGCGGGCCCGGAGGAGGTCACCTTCACCGACGGCCGGGTGATCCCGACCCGCACGCTGATCTGGACCGCCGGGGTGGTGGCGAGCCCGCTGATCGCCACGCTCGGCGCGGAGACGGTCCGCGGCCGGCTCGCGGTCACCTCGAAGATGAACCTGCCCGGTCACGACGGGGTGTTCGCGCTCGGCGACGCCGCCGCCGTGCCGGACGAGGCCAAGGCCGCCAAGGGTGAGGAGGGCGCGGTCTGCCCGCCCACCGCCCAGCACGCGATGCGCCAGGGCAAGGTCGTCGCCGACAACGTCATCGCGACCCTGCGCGGCCAGGAGATGCGGCCGTACGTGCACAAGGACCTCGGTCTGGTGGTCGACCTGGGCGGCACAGACGCCGTCTCCAAGCCGCTCGGCATCGAGCTGCGGGGGCTGCCGGCGCAGGCCGTGGCGCGCGGCTACCACTGGTCGGCGCTGCGCACGGGCGTGGCCAAGGCGCGGGTGCTGACGAACTGGACGCTCAACGCCGTCGCGGGCGACGATTTCGTCCGCACCGGCTTCCAGACCCGCCGGGCCAACAAACTCAAGGACTTCGAGTACACGGACGCCTACATGACGCCCGAGCAGGTACGGGCGCACGTCGAGGGCACGGGTACCGGGTCCGGGTGACCGGCACGGGGGCGCGGGCGGTGGCCCGGTGGAAGGACCGGATCGCCGCGTCCGACCCCGGGCTGCTGCGCCTGGCGGCCGGACTGCGGACGGTGGGGGCCATCTCGCTCACGCTGGCCCTGCTGTCGCTGCTGGGCGCGGACGTCGAGCATCTCGTGGCGGGGGCCATCGCGGCGATGGTCGCGACCTTCGCCATCCGGGAGAAGCAGCCGGGTGCGCAGGCCGTCACCCTGGCGCTGGGGCTGCCGGTGGCGCTGGCCTCGGTGTCGCTGGCGGCGCTGCTCAGCTCGCGGGTGGTCATCGGCGACCTCTTCTTCGTCGTGCTCATCTTCTTCGCGGTGTACGGCCGCCGGTTCGGCGACCGGGGCACGGCGCTGGGGCTGATCGGCTTCCAGGTCTACTTCCTGTCCCTGTTCGTCGGGGCCACCACCGGGAACCTCGCGGGGTTGTGGGGAGTGATCGCCGTCGCGTTCGGGTGCAGCGCGCTGGCGCGGTTCGTGCTGGTGCCCCAGTCTCCTGCGGGGGTCCTCGACCGGCTGCGGGAGGCGTTCCGGGCCCGATTGGCGCAGCTCATCGCCGCCCAGCTGGAGCTGCTCGACGCCGGTCCCGACGACGTGGAGAAGGCCCTCGACCATGTGCGCGAGGGCACCGCCCGGCTGCACGAGACCGCGATGATGATCCAGGGCCGGCTGGAGGAGGGCACGCCGGACGCCTCGGTGGCCGGGCTGGTGCAGCGGCGCGTCGCGGACGCCGAGATCACCGCGGAACGGCTGGGCCTGCTCCTGCTGACCGCGCGCAGCGCCGAGCGGGCCGACACCCTGACCCTGCATCTGCCGGGCGCGCCCGTGCCGGAGGGCGGCCGTCTGCCGGTGCGGGACGAGGCGCTCGACACCCTGCGCCGGGACCTGACGGCGCTGCGGATGCTCGTACGGCATCCCGTCGTGGCCGGTGCGGAGGGCGCGGGCACGGCGCAGGTGCGCAACCGGCTGCTCGGGTACCGGGACGAGGAGAACCTGCCGAAGGCGTCGCCGGCCGTGCAGGACGTGTTCCGGGGGGTCGGTGAGGCGGCGCGGGCGGTGCTGGGGCTGCGGATCGCGCTGGACGGGCCGCAGGACGAGTCCGACGACAGTGCGGAGACGGCCCGCTCCCGGGAGGAGCTGGACGCGGAGGACGCGGCCATCGGCGCCGAGGAGGAGGAACACGACACCGGGCTGCGGCGGCCGACCACGCGGGCCGCGGTGCAGGTCGCGGTCGGGTCGTCGCTGGCCATCGTGGGCGGCGAGCTGCTGTCCGAGCACCGGTGGTACTGGGCGGTGCTGACCTGCTGGATCGTGTTCCTCAACACCGCCTCGACCGGCGAGATCCTGGTCAAGGGCTACCGACGGCTGCTGGGGACCGTGCTCGGGGTGGTCGCGGGCATCGGGCTCGCGGGGGCCGTCGGACACCACACGTGGACGGCGTTCGCGGTGGTGTTGCTGTGCGTGTTCGCGATGTTCTACACGGCACCGCTGTCGTACACGCTGATGTCGTTCTTCGTGACGGCCGCGTTGGGCGTGCTGTACACGCTGCTGCACACCTACAGCCTGTCGGTGCTGGTGCTGCGGATCGAGGAGACGGCGCTGGGGGCGGCCTGCGGGGTGGTGGCGGCGGCGCTGGTGCTGCCAGTGCGCACCGACCGGCGGACGAACGAGCTGCTGGTGACCGTGCTGGACCGGCTGACCGACGTCACGGAGGCGGCCGTCGACCAGCTGAGCGGCGGTCCGCCGGCCGAGCTGCTGGACCTGGCCCGGGACCTGGACCAGGCGCTGGCGGACCTGCGGGCGGCGACCCAGCCGCTGACGCATCCGGTCACGCCGCTGCGCAGCCGGCGGGACACCGCCCGCTATGTCGTCGCGCTCCTGGAGACGTGCGCGTACCACGCGCGGTCCCTGGCGGCCACGGCCGAACTGCTGCCCACGCATCCGTCGATCGCGGCGGATCCCCGGCTGCGCGGGGCCGGACAGCGCATCCTGCACAACATCCGGGCGATCGCGGCGCGGGTCGCCGAGGAGCCCGGCGAGGCCGAGGTGGTGACCGGGCCGAGCATCGCCGCCCTGCTGAAGCCGGGGGTGCCGGGAACGCCCCGCTACGGGCAGGTCACCGACCGGGTGCTGCGGCATCTCCAGCGGCTGGACGAGGCGGTACTGGGCCTGGCACGGCCGCTGGGGGTGGCGGTGGCGCGGCCGCGGTGAGGGGCCGTGCCGTGCCGGGCGGGGTGAGGGACGTACGACACGACCGGGGCAGGGACCCGCGGCCGGGACGAGGTGTGTCCGTCGGTCTCCGGTGGGTGGTCAGTGCCGTGGGTGGTGGGAATCGCGTTCCGCGCGGCCGAGGGCGTGCAGGTACTCCAGCGCGTCCAGGAGGACCGTGCGTTCGTGCCAGGCGAGCCAGCGGCCCGCCTGGGCGCCGAGGACGTCCAGGGCCTTGAGCCGGGTGCGGTCCAGTTCGGGGAGAGGGCCGTCGGCGTGGGCCGAGACCATGCCGACGCAGAGTCCGGCCGCCGTGGTCAGGGGCACGCTGTGGCAGGCCCGGCTGCCGGCGGCGAGGACGGCCTCGCGGGCGGGCTCGCTGAACACCGGGTCGCTCTCCACGTCCCGGACGGTGACCTGGCTGACGTCGCGGGCGGCCCTGGCGCAGGACGTGCCGTCCTCGCCGACGTGCTCGAAGAAGTCGAGGAACTCCTCCGTCAGCCCGGTGTGCCGTTCGATGCGCAGCCCTCCCCTGACCCGGTCGACGGTCTGGACGTTGCCCATCTCGGTGCCGACCACGGCGAGCGTCCGGTCCAGGACGGCGCCCAGCACCGCGCCCCTGCTGCGGGCGCCCTCCGTCCCCGGCGGCAGGAAGCTCAGGGCGGGCTCGGGGTGGCGGATCCGCCGGGGGAACCACACCGCCGTCCGCTCGTCCGGACGCGGTGTGGTCACCAGGGCCCCGGCCAGCGTGCGCATCTTGACGTTGTACCGCTGCGAGGAGCGGCGCATGAGGGTGAACGCGTCGTCCGCGCCGGGCAGGTCGTAGCGCTCCTGGAGCATGCCCTGCGCCTGGGAGATCAGCGGGTACGCCCGGGCCCGGGCCCGCAGTGCGCGCACCTCGGCGCGCAGCCGGGCCATCTCGCCGGGCTCCGGCGTCTCGTCCGCCGCTTCGGGTACCGCCGCGGTCATGGAACCTCCGTCCGGTCGCCGTCCTGGCAGCCGCCTCGTCGTGGCCGCTACGGCTCGCCTGCCCAGGACCCCTGGGCCTACACCCGGCCCGCCCGTGCGGGCGGCTCAGCTGTCGGGCGCGCGCCGGCCCAGGGCCTCCTGGCGGACCCGGGCGCAGCTGCGGCTGATGAGCCGGGAGACGTGCATCTGCGAGATGCCGAGCCGGTCGGCGATCCGGCTCTGTGTCATGTCCTCGAAGAAGCGCATGTAGAGGATGGCGCGCTCGCGTTCCGGGAGGCTGCGCAGGCCCTGCCTGGCGGACTCGCGGTCCACGACCACGTCGTAGGAGGAGTCGGGGCCGCCGAGGGTGTCGGCGAGGCTGTACGCGTCGTCGCCGGCGCGGAGTTCGGCGTCCAGCGACAGGGTGCTGAAGCTCTCCATGGCCTCCAGTCCCGTCGTGACCTCGTCCTCGGTGAGGCCCGTGCGGGCGGCGAGGTCGCGGACGGAGGGCTCGGAGCTGCCTGGGGTCTCGGCGAGTTCGCGGCGGGCGACGCGCACCTTGTTGCGGAGTTCCTGGACCCGGCGGGGCACGCGCAGCGCCCACATGCGGTCCCGGAAGTGGCGCTTGATCTCGCCGGTGATGGTGGGCACGGCGTAGCTCTCGAAGGCGCCGCGCTCGGGCTCGTAGCGGTCCACGGCCTTCACCAGCCCGAGGGCCGCCACCTGGCGCAGGTCCTCGACGGCCTCGCCGCGGTCGCGGAAGCGTCCGGCGATGCGGTGGGCCATGGGCAGCCAGGCGGTGACGATCTCGCCGCGCACGGCGTCCCGCTCGGGCCCGTCCGGCAGGGCGGCCAGCCGGGCGAAGGGGAGGGCGGTGTCGGGGGCGTCGTCGTGGGTACGGCGTGCCGGTGCGGTGGTGCGGGTGGATGCTGCGGCACGGCTTGTCGACATCTCGATGGGCATGCGGAATCGCTCCTGAAGAAGGGTTCAGGGAATGACCGCGGGAGGCGCTGCCGTCCGGGGCGCCGGAGCGTCCTGGAGGGGGCATACCGCTCCCGCCGGCGCGCCTCCGGTCCGAAGCACGAACTCCGTCTGCCCGGCGCCCGGAGGAACAAACTCCGTCCGCCGGAACGACGTTCACGGCGGGCGGGGTCGGACGACGCCCACAGCGGGCTCAGACGACGGCCACGATCGCGGTGATGCACTTGCCGCCGTCCGGGAGCCCGGCCACCCGGACGTCCCGGGCGAGCCGACGGACGATGGGCCAGCCGCGTCCGCCGGTGCGGTACCGACCGGGCTCGTGGAGCGGTTCGGTCACCGTCGGCAGCCGGTCGCTGCGGTCGCTCACGGAGACGCGGACGGCCCGTTCGCCGGCCTCGACGTCGAAGCCGGTGAGCCCGCCGCCGTGCAGGATGGCGTTGGTGGCCAGTTCGGAGGCGACGAGCAGGGCGTCGGTCAGGGCCTGTTCGTCGTACGGGCGTCCGTTGGCCGCGCACCGCACGGCCACCGCAGCCCGTATCGCTCCTCGGACGTCGGAGGGCCGGTAGGGCCCCGTCACCCCGCTCGAGCCGTCGGACATGTCCCCACGGTCCGTCGTGTCGTTGACAGGCATCCCTTCACTCCCCATGAGTGGTGCGGCCCTCATGGTTCGCCTGACCGCCGCTGCCGGGTCCAAACCTGGCGTACGGCACGTCCTGGCCCGGCCTCGCGCGGGCGGCGCGAAGTGAAACAGGTCACGCGGCCGGGTTTCGGTTACGCGAAACCTCTGGGGATGGTTTACCGTTCATACATACGTGGTGAGCGGGACGGATGGCACTTCTCCTCCCGGCACCACCCTTGACTGCCCTGGCTGGCCTCCCCCGTCCAGCCAGGGCTTTTCTTTGCCCTCGCGCGGAAAGTCGACTCCGCCGAGGTGCCCGCGACGCGCACAGCGGCTGAAATGGGCTGTGGAGAAAGCACCGCGACCGATCTCCGGCGAGGAGCACCGCGCCATGACCAAAGCGACCAAACTCCTGACCGCCCTTCCCCCGCCTCAGCGCCAGCGCCTGATGGAACTGGCCCGGGAGGTCTCGTTCCCGGAGGACACCCGGATCTTCGAGGCGGGCGGCACGGCCGACCGTTTCTGGGTCGTCCGCTCCGGCGCGGTCTCCCTGGTCCAGCAGGTGACGTCGGTGCAGCGGGTCACCGTCGCCAGCCTCGGTGCGGGCGACCTGCTCGGCTGGTCCTGGCTGTTCCCGCCGTACCGGTGGGACTTCGGCGCGGAGGCCTTCAGCCCGGTCCGCGCCTACGAGTTCCAGGCGCAGCCGGTGCAGAAGCTCTGCGAGGAGGATCCGGCGCTCGGGATGACGCTGGTGCGGATCGTGGCCGAGATCCTCGCCCACCGGCTGGAGATGACCCGCAACCGGCTCATGGAGCAGTACGGGACGCATCGGCGCGGGGTGCTGTAGCCGCGGGCCGGACGCCGGGGGCGGACGCCGGTGCCGGGGCGGGGCCCCTCAGATCCGGTACCGGCGTAGCGCCGGAACCGCCGCCGCCAGCGACAGCATCAGAGCGACGACCAGCAGGCCGCCGCCCGCGACCGCGGTGCGGGGGCCGAAGGCCGCGCCCGCCGTACCGTGCAGCACGTCGGCGAGGCGCGGGCCGCCCGCCACGACGACCGTGAAGACGCCCTGCATCCGGCCACGCATCTCGTCGGTGGCGGCGGACAGCAGGATCGCCCCGCGGAAGACCATGGACACCATGTCGGCGACCCCGGCGACGGCCAGGAACGCCACCGCGAGCCACAGACTGCCGCTCAGCCCGAACCCGGCGACCGCCGCCCCCCAGGCGACGACCGCCCCGATGACCATCCAGCCGTGCCGCCGCGCCCGGGAGAACGTGCCGGAGAACAGCCCGCCCAGCACCGCGCCGATGGGGATCGCCGCGAACAGCAGGCCCAGGGCGAGCCCTTCGCCGTAGGAGGCGTAGGTCTCGGCGGCGAGCTGCGGGAACAGGGCGCGGGGCATGCCGAAGACCATGGCGATGATGTCGGCGAGGAAGGACAGCAGCAGCACCTTGTGCCGGGAGATGTACCGGAAGCCCTCGGCGATCTCGCGCACCCCGGCGCGCCGGGCGCCGGCACCCGCGAGCGGCGGCAGCGCGGGCAGCCGGGCGACGGCCCACAGGGTCGCGCACAGGGCGAGCGCGTCGATGAGGTACAGCTCGGGCAGACCGATCACAGGTATGAGTGCACCGGCCAGCAGCGGGCCCGCGACCAGGCCTGTCTGCATGACGGTGGAGCCGAGGGCGTTGGCGGCGGCCAGTTCCTCCGGCGGGACCAGCCGGGCGATGGAGGCGTTGCGGGCGGGCGCGTTGAGGCCGAAGAACGCCTGCTGGGCGGCGAGCAGCACCATGAGCAGGGCCACCGAGTCCAGCCCCGAGGCGGCCTGGAGCCAGAACAGCACCGAGGTGACGGCGACACCGGTGTTGGTGATCAGCAGCAGCTTGCGCCGGTCCATGGTGTCGGCGACCGCGCCGCCCCACAGGGCGAACAGCACCATGGGCAGCAGTCCGGCGAGGCCGGCGTAGCCGACCCAGGCCGAGGAGCCGGTGATGTCGTAGATCTGCTTGGGGACGGCGACGGCGGTGAGCTGGCTGCCCACGGCCGTGACGATGGTGGAGCACCACAGTCGCCGGTAGGCGGGGCGGCGCAGCGGGCGGGTGTCCATGGCCCAGCGGCGCCAGCCGCGCCGGGGGCCGGGGCCGTCCGGCGGACTCGGGCCGTCGTCGGTGCCGGCCTCGGGTGCGGTGCTGCTCTCGCTGGTGTCCACGCGTTCCCTGGTTGCTCGTTACATCTTTCTGGTCCGGGGGTCACTATCCCAGCAACTCCTGTGGTTTCGCGGCCCTGATGGACATCCGGTCTCAGATTCCGGACATCAGGCTCCGGCGATGAGCAGCACCCCGAGGGTGATCATCGTGGCGGCGACCAGGCCGTCCAGGACGCGCCAGGCGGCGGGGCGGGTGAGGAAGCGGCCGAGCAGACGGGCGCCGAAGCCCAGGGCGGCGAACCAGCAGAGGCTGGCGAGCGCGGCGCCGAGCCCGAAGGTCCAGCGCAGCGAGCCGCGGTCGGCGGCGATCGAGCCGAGCAGGAAGACGGTGTCGAGGTAGACGTGCGGGTTGAGCCAGGTCAGCGCGAGGCAGGTGAGCACGGCCCGGCGGCGTGAGCCCGCGGCCTCGCCGTCCGTGCGCAGGGCGTCCGTGCCGGGCCTGATCACCCGGCGGGCCGCGAGGAGTCCGTAGCCCAGCAGGAACGCGCCGCCGATCCAGCCGACCACGGTGAGCGCGTCCGGCCAGGCCACCACCAGGGCGCCCACCCCGCCGACACCGAGGGTGATGAGGAGGGCGTCGGACAGGGCGCAGATCCCGACGACGGCCAGGACGGCGTCCCGGCGGATCCCCTGGCGCAGGACGAAGGCGTTCTGGGCGCCGATGGCGACGATGAGCGAGAGACCGGTGCCGAAGCCTGCGGCCGCGGCGGCGAGTGCGGTGGACATGCCTCCACGCTAGGCAGACGATCACTGGAGGTACAGCTAAAGATTCTTACGTATCCTTAGCGTTCGTGATGACCTCGTGATGACCGACCTGCCCCTCGATCTCGTACGGACCCTGCTCGCGGTGGTGGACGAGGGCACGTTCGACGCGGCCGCCGCCGCCCTGCACGTGACGCCGTCGGCGGTCAGCCAGCGGGTCAAGGCGCTGGAGCAGCGCACGGGCCGGGTGCTGCTGCTGCGCACCAAGCCGGTGCGGCCGACGGAGTCCGGGGAGATCGTGGTGCGGTTCGCCCGACAGCTGGCCCGGCTGGAGCGCGACACGCGGTCCGAGCTGGGCATGAGCGATGCCGGTGAGCCGGCCCGGGTGACCGTCGCGGTGAACGCGGACTCTCTGGCGACGTGGTTCCTGGCGGCCCTGTCCCGCGTGCCGCGGGAGCCGCAGCTCCGCTTCGAGCTGCATCGGGAGGACGAGACACGGACGGCGGAGCTGCTGCGGGAGGGGCTGGTCATGGCCGCGGTCACCTCGTCGCCCGACCCGGTGGCCGGCTGTTCCGTGCGGGCGCTGGGCACGATGCGCTATCTGGCCGCCGCGAGCCCGGAGTTCGTCGCCCGGCATCTGGACGGCCGTCCCCTCGCCGAGGCCCTGGCCCGGGCCCCGGTGATGACCTTCGACCGCAGCGACGACCTCCAGGACGGGTTCGTGCGCGGGCTGAGCCGGGGCGCCGGGCAGGCGAGCGGCGTACGGCACGCCGTGCCGACCTCGGAGGGTTTCGTGGCCTCGGTCGCCGCCGGCTTCGGCTGGGGCATGGTCCCGCAGGTCCAGGCCGACGCCCTGCTGCGCTCGGGCGCCCTGATCTCCCTGGCGCCGCGCCGGCCCCTGGACGTCCCGCTGTACTGGCAGCAGTGGAAGCTCGACTCGCCCGCGCTGGCGGCGGTCGCGGACGCGGTGACGGCGGAAGCGGCCCAGGCACTCAGGCGCTGAGGCCTCCAGGAGCCGAGGTCCTCAGGAGCCGAGCCCCGCCAGCGTCGCCTCCGCGCTGTCCAGCAGCATCTCCAGTGCCGTCGGATAGGCGCTGGTGACCATGTGGCTCGACAGCAGCGGGGCCGCCTCCGCGATCCGGGGGTGGGTGGCGGCGGGCAGCCGGGCGTACGTCGAACGCCACACCGCGTCGTCGGCGCGCTGCGAGGCCCGGGGCAGGGCCAGGGACGCGGCGTCGAGGGCGGCGAAGGCCAGCGTCTGGTCGATGAAGGCGTGGTAGACGCGGACCGTCTCGCGCAGCGGGAACCCGGCGGTGCGCAGCACGTCCAGGACGGCCTCGTCGGCGGCCAGCTCGTTGGCCCGGCCGGTGACCCGGCTCGCGGTGAGCTGGGCGGCCTGCGGATGGGCGACGTACGCGGCGTGGATGCGCAGCCCGATCGCGTGCAGGTCCGCCCGCCACCGGCCCGTCGGCGCCCAGCCGCGCAACGCCTCGCCGATGAGCGCGTCGCCGATGGCCAGGGTCAGTTCGTCCATGCCCCGGAAGTACCGGTACAGGGTGCTCGGGTCGCAGTCGAGGGCGAGGCCCAGGCGGCGGGCGGTGAGCCCGGTGCTCCCGTGCTCGCGCAGCAGGCGCAGCGCGGCCTCGACGATCAGCCGCTCGGACAGCACGGTGCCGCTCCGGGTGGGCCGGCGCCGGCGCCGCTTCTCCTCCGGTACGACCGCCTTCGGCATGACCCCTCCCGTGTCCCCGGTCCTTATGCCAACGCCATTGACCTTACGTTGGTCCGGGGCGTTGTATCTCCGGCAGGGCCCCTTCGCACACCTTTCGCTCGCCTGCGTAAGGATTCGCGCACGTTCGCACAGTTTTCGCACTCTTTTCGCACATCATTCGCGCACCCTTCTCCAGCCTCGACCGAGGGAGTTCTCGTCATGCGTGTCCTGCTTGTGGGCGCCGGCGGTGTCGGTACCGCCCTCACCCGGATCGCCGCCCGGCGTCCGTTCTTCGAGGCGATGGTCGTCGCCGACTACGACCCGGCCCGCGCCGAGGCGGCCGTCGCCGCGCTCGACGGGGACGACCGCTTCCACGCCGCGCGCGTCGACGCCGGCGACGAGGCGGCGGTGACGGAGTTGCTCACCCGCCACCGCTGCGACGTGCTGCTCAACGCCACCGACCCGCGCTTCGTGATGCCGCTGTTCGGCGCGGCGCGCACCGCCGGGGCCACCTATGTCGACATGGCGATGTCGCTGTCCCGGCCGCACCCGGAGAAGCCGTACGAGGAGTGCGGGGTCAAGCTCGGCGACGCACAGTTCGCACAGGCGCGGGAGTGGGAGCAGGCGGGCGGTCTCGCCCTCGTCGGGATGGGCGTGGAGCCGGGCCTGTCGGACGTCTTCGCCCGGTACGCCGCCGACGAACTCTTCGACGAGATCGACGAGATCGGCATCCGGGACGGCGCCAACCTCACCGTGGACGGCCTCGACTTCGCGCCCTCGTTCAGCATCTGGACCACGATCGAGGAGTGCCTGAACCCGCCCGTGGTCTACCAGTCCGACCGCGGCTGGTACACCACCGAGCCGTTCAGCGAGCCCGAGGTGTTCGACTTCCCGGAGGGCATCGGCCCGGTGGAGTGCGTGAACGTGGAGCACGAGGAGGTGCTCCTGGTGCCGCGCTGGGTGGACGCGCGCCGGGTCACCTTCAAGTACGGCCTGGGCCGGGAGTTCGTCGACACGCTGAAGACGCTGCACAAGCTGGAGCTGGACCGCACCACCCCGGTGACCGTGCCGAGCGCGGCGGGCCCGGTGCCGGTCTCCCCCAGGGACGTGGTCGCCGCCTGTCTGCCCGACCCGGCGACCCTGGGCGAGCGCATGCACGGCAAGACGTGCGCGGGCACCTGGGTGCGGGGCGTGAAGGACGGGGCGCCGCGCGAGGTGTACCTGTACCACGTGGTCGACAACCAGTGGTCGATGGCCGAGTACGGCAGCCAGGCCGTGGTCTGGCAGACGGCCGTCAACCCTGTCGTCGCCCTCGAACTCCTCGCCACCGGCGCCTGGTCCGGCACGGGCGTGCTGGGCCCGGAGGCCTTCCCGGCCCTCCCCTTCCTCGACCTGCTGACGGCGTACGGCTCCCCGTGGGGCCTGCGCGAGCAGTGAACCGGGACGGCTGCCCCGGACCGGCGGCGGCTGCCGGCCGCGCGGCGCTCAGCCGTCCTGCGGAGCCGCCGCGGCCGGCAGCCGCAGGGTGAAGACGCTGCCGCTGCCGGGTGTGCTCGTCGCCTCGGCCGTGCCGCCGTGGGCGGCGACCAGGTGGCGGACGATGTTCAGGCCGAGGCCGCTGCCTCCGGTGCGCCGGCTGCGGGACTTCTCGGCGCGCCAGAACCGTTCGAAGACGTGCGGCAGGTCCTCGGCGGAGATACCGGCGCCGGTGTCGGCGACCGCCAGGACGACGTCGTCGCCGGCGCGCCGGGCGCTCAGGGTGACCGTGCCGCCCTTCGGGGTGTGCCGTACGGCGTTGGTGACGAGGTTGCCGAGTGCCTGGCGCAGGCGCACCGGGTCGGCGTCCAGCCACGTGCTGTCCTCGGTCGCGGTGCGCAGGGCGACCCCGGCGGTGTCGGCGGCGACCCGGTGGGCGGCGGCGACCTGGGCGAGCAGTTCGTCGGCGAGCACGGGTTCGCGGTGCAGCCGCAGAGTGCCGGCGTCGGCGGCCGCGAGGTCGCGCAGGTCGTCGATGACCTGCTGGAGCAGCAGGGCCTCCTCGTGCAGCGCGCCGAGGAGTTCGGGGTCGGGGTCGACCAGGCCGTCCCGGGTGACCTCCAGCCACCCTCGGATGTTGGTGAGCGGGCTGCGCAGTTCGTGGGCGACGTCGGCGACGAGGGCCTTGCGCTGGGCCTCCAGGCGTTCGCGCCGTTCGGCGAGGTCGTTGAAGGCCTCGGCGAGGATCCCGGTCTCGTCGCGGGTGGTGACGGGCACGCGCGCATGCCGGTCCGGGGGCTGCTGGGCGGCTTCGGTGAGCGCGCGCAGCGGCCGGACCAGACGGGTGGCGACGACCGCCGTCACGGCGACGGTGACGGCGAGCACCAGTCCGGCCGTGCCGACGACCTTCGCCTTGTTGGCCGGGGACAGGTTCCACCGGGGCGTCGCGCGGTTGTCCCCGCCGCCGAGGAAGAGTTCGGCGGCCGGGGCGACGTACGGGTCGAGCTGGACGCGGCGGGCGTCGTCGATGCAGGTCTGCGCGGCGCGCTGGGACTTGCTGCCGCCGATCTTGGAGTAGTACTTCGAGATGGTCGGGGGCGCGAGGCTGCCGTCTCGGCCGTCGACGATCAGGCCGAACGGGGCCTCGCCCTCGAAGCCCGCGCGGCTCAGACAGGGCCGGGCGCGCGTCTCGAGCGCTTGCAGCGCCTTCTCCTCGGTGGGGGTCGGCGCGGCGAGCCGGCCCCTGTCGCACATCTCGCGCGCGTAGTCGGAGTCGAGGATGCCCTCGTCGTCGGTGAGGAGCGGCCGGCCGCTGGGGATGCGGATGACGGTCGGGTCGTAGCCCAGGCGCGTGTAGCAGCTCCGCTCGGCCTCGGCGTAGTGGTCCAGCTTCTCGCGTTCGGCCGCGGTGAGCCGGTAGGGGCCGACCACGCGGGGGTCGATGCCGCCGAGCTGGGCGCCGTGCTCGGTGTAGGTGTCGGTGCGCAGCGGGTCGACGCCGGCGGCGGCGCGCGGGGGCAGGGAGGTGCCCCGCGGGGCGGAGTCGGCGATCGGCACGCGGTCGGTGGTGGTCAGGGCGATGCGCCGGCCGGTCTTCGTGGACAGGGACCGCACCACGGCCTCGACGCCCGTCCAGTCCGGGTGGGTGGCGGCGTACCCGCTCAGCTCGGCGAGGATGTCCATGTCGTCGGCGAGGGCCTGGCCCTGTTCCTCGCGCAGGGCGCGGGTGGTGGTGGCCACGGCCAGCCAGGCGGTGGCGGCCACGGAGCACACGGCGATGAGGACGGAGGCGAAGAGCAGCCGTACCAGCAGCCGCTTGCGCAGGGGGATGCGGTTCACCCGCGGCCGCCGCTGAGCTTGTAGCCGACGCCGAAGACGGTCAGAAGCCGGACGGGTCTGCGCGGGTCGGCCTCGATCTTCCGGCGCAGGTTCATGATGTGCACATCGACGGCCCGTTCGGTGGAGGAGCGGTCGTAGCCGCGGGTGCACTGGAGCAACTGCCGCCGGGAGAAGACGCGTTCGGGTTCGCCGACGAGGGCGAGCAGGATCTGGAACTCGGCGGGCGTGCACTCCACGGGCACCCCGTCGCAGTGCACCTCGTGCCGCACCGGGTCGACCGCGATCCCGGCGGCCCGCACCACCGGCTCCTCCCGTCGGCCGGCGGAGCGGCCGCCGCGCCGCAGCACGGTGCGGATCCGGGCCATCAGCTCGCGCGGGCTGTACGGCTTGGTCATGTAGTCGTCGGCGCCGACCTCCAGGCCGAGCAGGACGTCCTCCTCGGCAGCACGGGCGGTGAGCATCAGGACGGGGATGTCGTCCTCGCGGCGCAGCGCGCGGCAGACCGCTATCCCGTCGAGGACCGGCAGCATCAGGTCCAGCACGACGAGGTCGGGGCCGAGCCGCCGGGCCGCGTCGACGGCGGCGGGTCCGTCGTGGACGACGGTGGCGGTGTGGCCCTCGGCGAGCAGGGAGCGCCGGATCAGCTCGGCCTGCATCGCGTCGTCCTCGGCGACCAGGACATGTGCGCACACGGGCGGTTCCCCCCTCGGTCGGGAATGCGGTCGGAAATGCGGTCGGGTTGTGGCCGGGTTGTGCCCGGCGACGGTCAGGATCTGGTCGGGAATGTCGTCAAGGATGCCGTCAGCGGGCCAGAGAGGCATGGTCGCCCATGACGACGACCGGGTGGAGGGCGGGGTCGAGGGTGCGCAGCAGGTACTTCATGTGCCGCTCGGCGAGGCTCACGCATCCTTGGGTGGGCCCGCCGTGGTCGACGTGCAGCCAGATCCCGCCGCCGCGTTTCGCGCCCATCGGGCGGGTCCAGTCGAGCGGCGTCGTGCCGGGCTCGCGGTTGTAGTTGATGGCGATCACATAGTCGAAGGAGCCTTCCAGCGATTCACCCTCGAACCCGGTGCCGGGCGAGGTGAAGCCGACGCCCTGGTCGTAGGTCAGCTCGGTGCCCGGGTCGGCCAGGAGCCCGCCGGCGTCGGTGAGGCCGTAGACGCCGATGGGCGAGCGCAGGTCACCCCCCATGTGGTGATCGCTCCAGCCGCGCAGCGCGTTGTGCGCGGGCCAGCTCTCCCCGGCCTGCCAGCCGCCCTCGGCGGTGCGGGTATAGAGGACCGCGGTGGACAGCGGGGAGTCCTTGCCGCGCCCGGTGACCACGACCGCCTGCCGTGCGTCGTCCGGCACCTGGGACCAGGTCTTCGGCCCCAGGCCGGCTATCTGCCTCGGTGGCGCCGGCACCGAGGCGACGGGGGCGGGGGTGTTCGGCGTGCGCGGGGTCGTCACGGTCACGGCGGACTCGGGTCCGGAGGAGGCCGCGGCGCCGCCGCCACACCCGGTGAGCAGGAGGGAGGCGGCGAGCAGCGCGGCACGGGGGCGGTACGTGATCATGGGTCGACCATGACCGACAGGTGTGTGGAACTCGTCAGGTTTCGCGGGCACTTTCGACGGTCATGGCGTGGCGGGCTTGCCCGGGGTGTACAGCCAGGTCCGGAACAGCGCCGTGAGGTCCTGGCCCGACTCCCGCTCCGCCAGGCGTTCGAGCTGGGCGGTGGTGCCGTGGCCGTGGCGGTGCTCGGCCGCCCAGGCGCGCAGCACACGCTGGAAGACGCGGTCGCCGACGGCAGTGCGCAGGGCGTGCAGGGTCATGGCGCCGCGGGCGTAGACGGGGGTGGCGAAGATGTTGGCGCCGCTGCCGGGGTCGCCCGGCGGGAACTCCCACAGGGGGTCGTTCGCGGGGGTCGCGTACAGGGCGTCGAACGTCTTCTGCGCGCTGTCGCCGCCGTGCTGCTCGGCGTAGAGCCACTCGGCGTAGGTCGCGAAGCCCTCGTTGAGCCAGATCTCCTTCCAGGAGGTGAGGGAGACGGAGTCGCCGAACCACTGGTGGGCGCTCTCGTGGACGAGGGTGCTCAGGTCGGGCGCGCTGTCGTAGACGGGCCGGGTCTGGGTCTCCAGGGCGTATCCCACGTTCGGCGCGTGGTCGACGATGGAGCCGGCGGCGCGGTACGGGTACGGGCCGAACAGCTTGCTGCCCCACTCCAGCACGGACGGCAGCTTCTTCAGGACGGGTGCGGCGGCCGTGGCCTCGCGCGGGTCGACGGCGTCGTACACCTTGGTGCCGTCGCGGGTCGTGTACTGCTTGACCTGGAACGTCCCCACGGTGGCGGTGGCGAGGTAGGCGGCCATGGGTTCCGTCTGACGCCAGCGGAACGTGGTCTTGCCGTTCTTGGTGCTCTGCCCGAGGAGGAGGCCGTTGGCGACGGCGGTGCGGCCCTTGGGGACGGTGATCGTGAAGTCGTAGGAGGACTTGTCCAGGGGGTGGTTGTTGGCCGGGAACCAGGTCATGGCGCCCTGCGGCTCGCCGACCACGAAGGCGCCGTCGTCGGTGGGGATCCAGCCGTCGAGGGAGCCGTCGGGGTCGGTGACCGGGCCCGGCTTGCCGCTGTAGGTGACCGTGACGCGGAAGAGTCGGCCCTTGCGCAGCGGCCGGTCCGGGGTGACGACCAGTTCCTGGCCGTCGCGCCGGTGGGCGGCCTTGACGTGGTCGACCGTCAGGCCGGTGACCTTCAGGCCGGTGAGATCGAGGTCGAAGCGGGTCAGCCGCTGGGTGGCGCGGGCGGTGAGGACCGCCTTGCCGTCGAGGTGACCGGTGCCCGGGTCGTAGCGCAGGGTCAGGCCGTAGTGGGACACGTGGTAGCCGCCGTTGCCGGCGAGCGGGAAGTAGGGGTCGCCGACGCCGGGCGCGCCCACCGAGCCGGCCGCGGTGGCGGGTCCGGCCATCGTGAGCAGGGCCGCCACGGCGACGGGCACGGTGACGGCGACGGCGCGGCCGTGGAGGAGGGCGGGGCTTCTGCGGGGGCGGTGGAGGAGTGTGGGGCGTCTGCGGGGGTGCGTCACTTGCGCTCCTGGGGGGTGGCGTGTGATCAGACGTCCTCAGACTAGGCAGCGGGGCCCCCGCGATCCCCTCGTTCAGGTCACGCCACGCGGCGGGCCCCGCCGTCCCCGGGCTACGCTCGACAGCACCCGCCGTCCCGAGGAGAGGCCCGCCCGTGAGTGTCCGCGTGCGTCGCGTCTACGAACCGCCCGAGTCCGCAGACGGGGTGCGGGTCCTGGTCGACCGGCTGTGGCCGCGGGGCGTGTCCAAGGAGGCGGCGGGCGTCGACGAGTGGCCGAAGGCCATGACCCCGTCGAACGAGCTGCGCCGCTGGTACCACGCGGGCGAGGGGTCGTACGAGGAGTTCGCGCGCCGTTACGAGGCGGAGCTGGCCGCCCCGGAGGCGGCCGAACTCCTCGATCACGTCCGGGTGTTGGCTCGTGCGGGGGCGGTGACGCTGGTGACGGCCGCGAAGGCTCCCGAGGAGAGCCACGCTGCCGTGCTCGCCCGTCTTCTGGGCTGATCCCTCAGCCCGTCTGCCGCGCCGCCGCCCGTCCCGCGGCCCGCCCCGAGAACAGGCAGCCGCCGAGGAAGGTGCCTTCGAGGGCGTTGTAGCCGTGGACCCCGCCGCCGCCGAAGCCGGCCACCTCGCCCGCCGCGTACAGGCCCTCGACCGGCCGGCCGTCGGCGCCGAGGGCGCGCGAGTCGAGGTCGGTCTGGATGCCGCCGAGCGTCTTGCGGGTGAGGACGTGCAGCTTGACGGCGATGAGCGGGCCCGCCTGGGGGTCGAGGATCCGGTGCGGGGTGGCGACCCGGCCGAGGCGGTCGCCGATGTAGCGGCGGGCGTTGCGGATGCCCTGGACCTGGGCGTCCTTGCTGTACGGGTTCTCGATCTGGAGGTCCCGGGCCCGGATCTGCCGGCGGAGTTCGTCCGCGTCGAGCAGCGGCTTGTCGGTCAGCGCGTTCATCTTCTCGACGAGCCGGTCGAGGGTGTCCGCGACGACGAAGTCGGCGCCGTGGTCGAGGAAGGCCTGCACGGGCGCGGGGGCGCCCTTGCCGAGGATCCGGTCGCGCAGCACCGCCCCCCGGTCCTTGGCGGTGATGTCGGGGTTCTGCTCGGAGCCCGAGAGCGCGAACTCCTTCTCGACGATCTTCCGGCTGAGGACGAACCAGGAGTGGTCGTACCCGGCGATGTCCTCGGTGGTGCGCAGGTACTTGAGCGTGCTGAGGGTGTCGTACCCCGGCAGGCACGGGTCGGGCAGCCGGCGGCCGAGGGCGTCGAACCACATCGAGGACGGGCCGGGCAGGATGCGGATGCCGTGGCCGGGCCAGATGGGGTCCCAGTTCTGGATGCCCTCGGTGTAGTGCCACATGCGGTCGCGGTTGACCAGCCGGACGCCGGCCTCGGCGCTGATGTCGAGCATCCGGCCGTCGACGTAGGCGGGGACGCCGGTGACCATCTCGGCGGGCGGGGTGCCCAGGCGTTCGGGCCAGTAGCGGCGGACGATCTCGTGGTCGGCGCCGATGCCGCCGCTGGTGACGACGACGGCCTGGGCGGTCAGCTCGAAGTCGCCGATCGCCTCGCGGCTGGAGGCGACTCCGCGCGGGGAGTCGTCGGCGGCCAGGACCGTGCCGCGCACGCCCCGGGCGGCCCCGCCGTCCAGGACCAGCGCGTCGACGCGGTGGCGGTGGTGGAAGGTCAGCAGCCCGTCCTTCGCGGCCTGCTTGGCGTACCGGACGAACGGCTCGACGACACCGGTGCCGGTGCCCCAGGCGACATGGAAGCGGGGTACGGAGTTGCCGTGCCCGTCGGCGCGCAGATCGCCGCGTTCGGCCCAGCCGACGGTCGGCACGAAGGAGATCCCGTGCCCGGTGAGCCAGGTCCGCTTCTCCCCCGCCGCCCACTCGACGTAGGCGCGCGCCCAGCGCACCGCCCAGGAGTCCTCGTCGTCGACGCGGTCGAACTGCGCGCTGCCCTGCCAGTCGTTCCAGGCGAGGTCGAGGGAGTCCTTGATGCCGAGCCGGCGCTGTTCCGGGGAGTCGACGAGGAAGAGCCCGCCGAAGGACCAGAACGCCTGGCCGCCGAGGTTGGCGGCGTTCTCCTGGTCGACCAGGGCGACCCGCCGGCCCCTGCTGGTGAGTTCGTGCGCCGCGACGAGGCCCGCGAGGCCCGCTCCGACGACGATGACGTCCGCGTCCATGGCGACCGTTGCCTTTCTCATGGGGACTCAGGGGAAGGGGCGCTGCCGTCGGTCAGCAGCGCGGTGAGCAGTTGCTTGAGCCAGGCACGGGCGTGGTCCACGTCCTTGTCCAGCAGCAGTTGGGTGGTGACGCCGTCGTACGCGGCGACCACGGCGTGGGCGGCGGAGTCGGTGTCGCCGAGAACCGGGGGCAGGGGGGTGTGGCCGCGGGCGCGGGCGAGCCGGTCGGCGATCGCGCGGTGCAGCCGGGCCCGGTGGCCGAGCAGGGACTGCGCGACGGCCGGGTCGCGGGCCGCGTGCACCAGGAAGTCCGTCTTCACCAGCAGCCAGTCGAGGTCGAGCAGGAGGACCTCGGTGACGCGGTCCACGGAGGCCGGCACGTCGAGGTCCGGTCCGTCCCCGGCGAGGGCGTCGGCGACCTGCTGGGCGATCAGGTCGGCGCGCTCGCGGTAGAGCGCGAAGAACAGCTCGTCCAGGCTGTCGAAGTTGGAGTAGAAGGCGCCCCGGCTGTAGCCGGCGGCGTCACAGACCTCCTCGATGGAGACCCGTCCGAAGCCCTTGGCCGCGAACACGGCGAAGGCGGCGTCGAGCAGGTTGGCCCGCGTGCGGACCCGGCGCCGGGTGACGCGTCCCGTCGTCGGCTGATGCGGCGTCTGCTGCGCGGCCATGGTGTTGGAACCTCCGTTCGATACGCGAATGTATCGGATACATCTATGTATCGAAAGGGTTCGGCCACACCGAGACACCGGGTGCACGCACCTGATCAGCGAACATATTTTCGAATACGGCGTACCCTGAACCCATGACCGCGCACCACCTCCAGGGCTCCCTCTTCGACCAGACCGACGACCTGCGCCTCGGCCCCCTCGCCGGGATCGACCGGACCACGCTCGGCTCCGGCGCCTGGATCGACGTGCTGCCGGGCTGGCTGAGCGGCTCGGACGCCCTGTTCGAACACCTCGCGGCCGAGGTCCCGTGGCGCGCCGAGCGCCGCGCGATGTACGACAGCGTGGTCGACGTACCGCGCCTGCTGGCGTTCTACGGGGCGGGCGAGGCGCTGCCGCACCCGGTCCTGGAGGAAGCCCGCGCGGCGCTGTCCGCGCACTACGCCGACGAGCTGGGCGAGCCCTTCGTCACCGCCGGCCTCTGCCACTACCGGGACGGGCGGGACAGCGTCGCCTGGCACGGCGACCGGATCGGCCGGGGCGCCCGCGAGGACACCATGGTCGCCATCCTCTCCGTCGGCACACCCCGCGACCTGCTGCTGCGTCCGCTGGGCGGCGGCGGGACGGTACGGCGTCCGCTGGGACACGGCGACATGATCGTGATGGGCGGCTCCTGCCAGCGGACCTGGGAGCACTGCGTCCCGAAGTCGGCGCGCGCCGCCGGGCCGCGCATCAGCATCCAGTTCCGGCCGCGCGGAGTGCAGTGAGGCCCATTGAGGCCCTCCGCCTCGGGGTCGCTCCGGGGTCGCTCTTCGGCCGACGCGCGGCCCCGCCGCCGGTGCGCCCCTCCTGATCTGCTTTGCTGTGCCGGTCGGACAGCCTCCTCACCACACGGGACGACCACCATGGGCGCGGACGTACGGCACATCGCGGACGGCACGTATCTGGTGCACGGCTCTCACACGAACTGGGTGATACTCACCGACGGGGACGCGATCACGCTCATCGACACCGGCTACCCGGGAGACCGGCAGCAGGTCCTGGACTCCCTCGCCTCGGTGGGCGGTTCGCCCGAGGCGGTCACCGCCGTCCTCATCACCCACGCCCACAACGACCACCTGGGCTCCGCCGAGCACCTGCGGGCGACGTACGGCACCCCGGTGTACCTCCACGAGGCCGAAGTGCCGCACGCCCGGCGGGAGTTCCTCCAGCAGGTGTCCGTCCCGGAGGTGTTGCGCAACGCGTGGCGTCCCGGTGTGGTGCCTTGGATGGTGCACGTGCTGCGCTCCGGCGGCACCGAACAGCACCCGGTCACCGCGCCCGAGGCGTTCCCGGCAGCCGACGGCCCCCTGGACCTCCCCGGCCGCCCGGTCCCCGTGCCCACCCCGGGCCACACGAGCGGCCACGCCGTCTTCCACCTCCCGGACGCCGGGATCGTCGTCTCCGGCGACGCCCTGGTGAGCGGCCACCGGACCTCGCGCGTCCGGGGCCCGCAACTGCTGCCCGACATGTTCCACCACGAACGCGCCCGCGCGGTGGCCTCCCTCGACGTGATCGCCGGCCTCAACGCGGACGTCCTGCTGCCCGGCCACGGCCCCGTCCACCAGGGCTCGGTACGGGAGGCGGCACACCTGGCGCAGGAGCGGGCGGGATAGCTCCCGGACGGCGCGCGGACGGACGCGCCCAGTGCTTCGAGCGCCCCCTTCGGAGGGGCGGGCGGCGCGGTTACGGTGATGGTTCGACGTGGCCGCAGTTCTGGGGGAAACCATGACGCGCATGCCCTCCCTTCCAGTGTTCGAGTCCTTTCCCGCCGAGGTCCGGCGCGCGGCCCTTCGCTACGCGCGGCTGCGGGCCGGTGTCGTCGAGGGGACGGACGTGCCGGGGCTCACCCGGATGAAGGAGGGGAGCGAGGGAAGCGAGACCAGCGAGTCGAGCGAGAACAGCGAGAACTCCGAGCGCAGTGAATTCAGCGAGGGAAGCGAGTTCGGCGAGCGGAGCACTCCCTCCTCGTACGCCACGGGCTCGCGGCCGGTGCCGCAGGGTGAATGGGGTCCCCTGGCATCGCCGGTCCGCCGGGACTGACGACGGACGGGGAAACCGACCGGGAGACGTACGGGGAGACCGACGGGAACACCGACGGTGAGCCGGACGGGCCCTTTCTGCCGGCCACGGCCCGTCCCGATGTGACGACTGAACCCGCCCGCCGGGCCTGGCAGTTGGCCCAGGCGCTGCACGCGCTGCGGGCCGCCGACGGCGGTGCCCGGGGCGCGTCGGGGGAACGCGATGACGATTCTGGTGCTCGCCCCGCCCGATGACGAGACCGCGCTTCTGTTCTCCGCGTTCGCGGTGGAGGCGGGGCACAGGGCGGTCGTGCGGCAGGCGTTCGACGATCTGACCGTCACGGTGACGGCCGGGCGGGACGCATCGGTCGAGGTGGACCTCCGGGTGACGGGCGAGCCGGTCCGGGGCGTGCTGCACCGGGGGATCGGGCCGCCCATGGAAAGCGAGGGTGACGCCGAGGCGGAGTTCGTCCACGCCGAGTCCCTCGCCGTCTGGTGGTCCGCGCTCGCGCTCTGGCGCGGGCCGGTGATCAACCGGCCGACCCGCCACGGCTTTCTGCCCCGGCTGGACCCCCTCATGCTGGCGCGCCTGCCGGGGATCACGCTCCCGCCGTCCTCGATCGGCGGCCGGTCCCGGTACGCCCCGGCGCCCGGCGAGCGCCTCAACGTCCACCGCGAGCGTGACGGAGTGTTCCTCGGGCACGGGGCGGAGGCGATACCCCGGGGCGCGGACGAGATCCTCCGGTTCACCTGTTTCGCCCCGGACCGGACCCGGCATCTCCTGCTCGCCGGGGACGAGGTCTTCGATCTGTCCGCGGCCACCGGCGCGCCGGTGGCCGCGGCCCGTACCGCGCCGGCGCCCCTCCTGGACCGGCTGCGCTCGCTCGGCGTGTCCTTCTGTCTGCTGGTCGTGGAACCGTCGGCCGAGGGGCTCCGGCTTCTCGACGTCTGCTGTCAGCCGATGCACCACCAGTTCGCCCCCGTGCGCCACCGGGTCTTCCAGGCACTGCTGGACCGGCTGCTGGACGGGCCGTCGTGATCCTGTGTGTCGGCCTCGCCGCCGATCCCACGTTCCTGCACGGGCTGCGCGCCATCGCCGGGGCGGCGCTCCCGTACGAGGTGGTCGATCTGCCCACCCTCGCCCTGTACGGCGACCTCACCATCCCGCTGGACGATCCGCGGGCCACCCGCGTCCGCACCGGTGACGGCGCGGCGGAGGTCTGCCTCGCCGACGTCACCGCGGTGTGGTGCCGGCCGCTGAACGTCTCGGCCGCCGCCCCCGATACCGGCACGGCCCACCGTGCGGACGGCCAGTACCAGGCGCTGTGCCGCCTGCTGGAAGCCGTCGACCTGCCCGTGCTCAACCCGCCGTGGCGTGAGGCGTCCAACGCCACGAAGGTGCTGCACGCCGTCACGCTCGCGCCCGTCGCCGGCTGGCGGATCCCCCGGTCCTGTCTCACCGACGACCCCGCCACCGCCCTCGATTTCGTCCGCTCCTGCCCCCGAGGCGCGATCTTCAAGGGCGCCGGCGCGGCCAAGACCTGGGCCACGCTGTTCCGGAGCGAGCACGAACGGCTCCTGCCGCGCGTCCGCCGCCATCCGACCCTCTTCCAGGAGCGGATCGCGGGCCCCGACGTACGCGTCCATGTCGTCGCCGACCGGGCGTTCGCCGAGCTGATCCACTCACCGGAACTCGACTACCGCACGGTCCACGGTGCCAACCGCTACCGCCCGGCCGACCTGCCGCCCACCGTGCTGGAGGGCTGCCGACGGCTGGTCGCCGACACCGGGGTGCCCTTCCTCGGCGTGGACTTCAAGATCGAGGAGAGCACCGGCGACTGGTACTTCCTGGAGGCCAACTCCATGCCCTGCTACGAGGGTTACGACGTCCGCGCCGACGGCGCCGTCTCCCGCGCCCTGCTGGACTGGCTGACCGCCGACGGCCGGCCGGGGCCCCGGGCGTCTCGGCCCCTGAACGGGCCCTGAGACGACGCGGGCCAAAGCCGTAATGTTCGGGCCATGGCTTTGCAGATCAGCGCCACCACCCCGGAGCACCCGGCACTCCTGCTGGAACTGCCCTGGCACCTGCCCCTGGAGCGGTGGCCCGAGGAGGTCCTCGTCCCACTGCCGCGCGGTATCTCCCGCCACGTGGTGCGCTACGCCCGGGCCGGCGACGAGGTGATCGCCGTCAAGGAGCTCGCGCAGCGGCCCGCGCTGCGCGAGTACGAGCTGCTGCGCGACCTGGACCGGATCGGCATCCCCGCCGTGGACCCGCTCGCCGTGATCACCGGCCGCACCGACGACGCCGGTGATCCACTGGAGCCGGTGCTGGTCACCCGGCATCTCGGCGGCTCGATGCCGTACCGCTCGATGTTCGAGACGACCATGCGGCCGGCGACCATGCACCGGCTGATGGACGCCCTCGCCGTGCTGCTGGTGCGGCTGCACCTCGCCGGGTTCGCCTGGGGCGACTGCTCGCTGTCCAACACGCTGTTCCGGCGGGACGCGGGCGCCTACGCCGCCTACCTCGTCGACGCCGAGACCGGCGATCTGCACGCGCAGCTCAGCCCCGGCCAGCGGGAGTACGACCTCGATCTGGCCCGGGTGAACATCAGCGGCGAACTGCTCGACCTGGAGGCGTCCGGGGCGCTGCACCCGTCGGTGGACCCGATCGAGTTCGGCATGGAGATCTGCGCCCGCTACGGCGCGCTGTGGGAGGAGCTGACCCGCACCTCGGTGTACCCGGCGGGCAAGTACCACTACATCGAGCGCCGCATCCGCCGCCTCAACGACCTCGGCTTCGACGTCGCCGAGATGCAGATCGAGCACTCCTCCAACGGCGACACGGTCACCTTCGTGCCGAAGGTCGTCGACGCGGGCCACCACCAGCGCCAGCTGCTGCGGCTGACCGGCCTGGACACCGAGGAGAACCAGGCCCGGCGGCTGCTGAACGACCTGGAGAGCTGGATGGCGACCCAGGACGACTACGCGCCGGGCGACCCCCTCGCCGCGCGGCCCGAGGTGCTGGCGCACCGGTGGGTGCGGGACGTGTTCCGGCCGACCGTGCGTTCCGTGCCGTTCGAACTGCGCGGCTCCATGGACGCCGCGGAGATCTACCACGAGCTGCTGGAGCACCGCTGGTACCTGTCGGAGCGCGCGCAGCAGGACATCGGCCTGGACACGGCGGTGGACGACTACATCGTGAACATCCTGCCCACGGCACGGGAGACCCTGGAGCCCACCGTGCCCGAGTGAGCGGGCGGTGCGTGCGTCAGTCGTGGGGGACGACGGCCACGGGGCAGTCCGCGTGGTGCAGCACGCCGTGCGCCACGGAGCCGATCCGGGCGCCCACGGCCGTCCGGTGGGCGCGGCGGCCGACCACCATCAGCTGCGCCCGTCCGGCGACCGACAGCAGCACCTGTCCCGCGCTGCCCATCTCCACGTGCTCCACCACGTGCACGTCCGGGTACCGCTCCCGCCAGGGCCGCAGGGCGTCGGCCAGCGCCTTCTTCTCGTAGGGCTCCAGGCCGCCGGCGTCGTCGAGGAGCTTGAGCGAGGCGGGGCTGTAGGCGTACACCGGCGGCAGCGTCCAGGCCCGTACGGCCCGGACGGTCGCACCGCGCGCGGCGGCGGTCTCGAACGCGAACCGCAGCGCGGGGGCGCTGTCCTCCGGCTCGCCCTGCTGGCCCACGACGATCTCGTGCCCGGCCACCTCCGTGGACGCCTTGTCGCCCGCCCGGACCAGGACGACCGGGCACGCCGCCTCGGCGATCACCTGCTGGCCGACGGAGCCCACCAGGAACCCGACGACCGCCCCGTGTCCGCGGGAGCCGAGGACCAGCGTGTCCGCCTCCGCCGCGGCCGCGACCAGCGCCTCGACGGGCCGGCCCTCCACGACGTCGGTGGTCACGGCGAGCCCGGGGTGGCGCTCGGCGACCGTCGCGACGGCCTGCCGCGCCGCGTCCCGCACCCACCGTTCCTGTGCCTCCCGGTCCGCCACGTCGGCCGCCGCCTCCGGCTGGAACCGCCATGCGTGCACCACCCGCAGCTCCAGATCCCGCCGGACGGCCTCCCTGGCCGCCCAGGCGAGCGCCGCGAGGCTCTCGTCCGTCCCGTCGACCCCTGCCGTGATCGGGCCCGTCATCCCGCTGCCTCTCCGTCGATGATCACTTCGTTCCCGGCCAGTCTTCACTACGCTGCCCGGTATGACGCTGGAATGGGAACAAATGGTCGTCGACGCGGCCGACCCGGTGGCGCTGGGGCGCTGGTGGGCCTCGGCCCTCGGCTGGGTCGTCGTCAACGACGCGTCCGACGAGTACGAGATCCGGCCGGCCAAGGACCGCCTCCCCGGCCTGCTCTTCGTCCCGGTCCCGGAGGGCAAGCAGGTCAAGAACCGCCTCCATCCGGACTTCCGCCCGGCCGACCAGGCCGCCGAGGTGTCCCGGCTGCTGTCCCTGGGTGCCCGGCACGCGGACGTGGGCCAGGGCGAGCAGCCGTGGGTCACGCTGGCCGATCCGGAGGGGAACGAGTTCTGCGTGCTGGCCGCCCGCCGGCCGTCCTGACCGACCGCGCCCGGTCCTGAACCGACAGCGCCCCGGGTACCCCGGCGGCGCAGGTCATTTTTGGCACCCCAGCCGCGGGGATCGTGCCGCTCGGAGCCCCGGTCGATCGACCGGCTGAGCGAGGACCGGGACAGCCGGGCGCGCAGCTCTGAGGGCCACGTGGCGATCGCCTCCGCGTCGGGGTCGGCGGGCGGCTCGGGCTCGCGCTACGGGCGGAGTACGGCCTCCGGAGGCCGTCCGGCCTGCTTGAGGCGGGCGGCCTCGCCGCGCAGCCGCTGCGCCTTCTCCCGCGCGCCGGGACGGCCGGGTTTGGCCGCCAGCTCACGCAGGCGCCGCTGGATCATCTTCGGGTTCATCATCCTCCTCGTCCTCTCCGAGCGGTCCGAACTCCGCCTCGAATTTCGCTACTTCGGCCAGTACGGCCTCCGCGCCGTCCCGCTCCCGCCCTCCCGCCGGGCCCGGCGGGAGGGCGGGCCGGTCGACGGTGGGCGCGGGCTGAGGCTCCACAGCCGTCACCCGGTACCGCAGCCCCTCGGGGCCGTCGATGTACAACTGCCCGTCGTCGGCCTGGTAGGGCGTGGGTGCAGCACCCAGCGGCGGCAGGGGCTCCGGCCGGTGAAGTCGCCCTCGATGGCGTGCAGGCGGGCGGAGGCGGCCTCCAGTGCATACGCGCGCCGGTCGTCCGGCAGGGAGACGGCGTCCACTGCCGCGAGAATCGCGGTCACGGTCATCTCCGCCTCCGACTCCGCCCGGCGCTCCAGGGCGATGGTCATGGCCTCCGGGGCGTCCGCGCCCTTGAGCTTGCGCAGGGACTCCTCCGCCCGCAGGCACCTGTCCCACGCCCGGCCCCAGGCGTCCGAGTCCTTCTCCATCCGCGTGAGGGAGCCGTATGCCCGGCGGTACAGATCCTCCAGCCGGACCTCCCGCATGGCGATGAACTCGTCCGAGGCCCGCTGCGTGCGGGTGCGGAGCAGGAGCGACAGCCGGTCGTGCACGGTCGACTTGGCCAGGCCCACCTCCTGCGCGATGCGGCGGACGGTCACGCCCGCCGCAGCCATGCTGAGGATCACGTCGTCTACGTGTCCGCGCTCCGGCTCAGGCCCGGGGCCGTCTGTCCGGCCGGAGGACGTCTCGTCCGGCGGTGCGGTCATGATCAGTCTGGCCGAGGACGCGCGCGACCAGGCGGTGAACACGCTGGTCAGCCTGGCGCAGGTGTTTGGGAAAGGCATGACAAGGTCCTTCCCGACCCCGGAGGCGCCAGGCCAGTATGCCGCCCCGAGCAAAGCGGAGAGGACGGCTTACGCCGTGCTGCTGCATGGACCGGCTGCGCGCTCAGGCGGCGCCGACGCGAGTCAGTGGCTGCTGCTGCGCGACCGCACAGCGAAGCGCCTGTAACCGACGCACCAGCAGCAGCCACACTTCAGGAACGCGTCAGTCGCCCAAGGCGCCGTCGAGGTAGTCCTGCACCGGCCCGTACAGGCCGCGCGGAACCAGCCCGCGGACAATCGCCCGGCGAGGCCCAGACGACCCCTGCGACTCCCTGACGCTCACCGGGGCGTCTCCGTGTGTGCGCTCAGGTCAGCACAGGCCGTCTGTGTCGTCGTGCTCTTCGCCGACTGGGAGTCGCCGACGGTCGTCCCCGGGGGCCTCGCTGTAGGTAACCGCGGAGGATGCTTCTCGGAAGTTGAGCCTGAGCTGCTCTTCTGACGGAGCATCAATCGGGTAGGAGGGCCGGTCGCCCGGCCCTCCTACCCGATTGATACGTCGGCGTCTCGCCATGAACATCTTCGAGTTCCGGTGGTGTCCCTGAGAGGTCGTTTTCTCCCGTTGTTTCATCCCGTGATGCGGTTTTGGTCCGGTGGTGTCGGGTCGCGCCAGGAGACTGTGGTTTCACCGGTGAGGCG
>NZ_JBVJAB010000049.1:0-38729 GCF_055591025.1 Streptomyces sp. NPDC041784 | reverse complement strand
GCCCGGTTACATTCCGAACCCGGAAGCTAAGCCTTACAGCGCCGATGGTACTGCAGGGGGGACCCTGTGG
The DNA here is from genome assembly GCF_055591025.1 of Streptomyces sp. NPDC041784. Lineage (NCBI taxonomy): Bacteria > Bacillati > Actinomycetota > Actinomycetes > Kitasatosporales > Streptomycetaceae > Streptomyces > Streptomyces sp. NPDC041784. Next base: position 38,659 of record NZ_JBVJAB010000049.1, on the reverse strand, counting down.
GAGAGTAGGACACCGCCGAACAATCTTTGGAAGGACCCCTGGTCCCAGCGTTCAGCTGGGACCAGGGGTCCTTTTTGTTTTTTCCGGAGCGCGCGGGGTTCCCGACTGCGCGAGAATGACTGCGGTACCGAAGACAGGAGTCACCATGTCCACCAACTCTCCCGACGATCGACCGGAGCGCGACCAGCGGCGACGGGACAGTGGGGACCGGGGCGACCGCGGCGGCTACCGCGGCGACCGTGACCGCGGCGATCGCGGCGATCGCGGTGGCTTCCGCCGCGACAACGACCGCCGGGACGACAACCGTGGCGGTCATGGCCGGCGTGACGACAGCCGTGGTGGTCACGGCGACCGCGACCGCGGCGGCTCGCGTCCGGCGTTCCAGCGTGACGACCGTGGCCCGCGTCGGGACGACCGGGACCGTGGGCCGCGTCGAGACGACCGCGGTGACCGCCCGGGCTTCCGACGAGACGACAACCGCGGTGGCGGTGGGTACGGCCGCCGAGACGACCGGCGCGAGGGCGATCGAGGCGGTTCCCGTCCGGCGTTCCAGCGTGACGACCGTGGCCCGCGTCGGGACGACCGGGACCGTGGGCCCCGGCGGGACGACCGCGGTGACCGCCCGGGCTTCCGACGCGACGACAACCGCGGTGGGTTCGGCGACCGGGACCGTGGCGGCTACGGCCGCCGTGACGACCGCCGTGACGACCGCCGGGACGACCGGCGCGACGACCGACGAGGTGACGACCGTGGCGGCTTCCGCCGCGACGACCGCCGTGACGACCGCCGTGACGACCGCGGTGACCGCCCGGCCTTCCGCCGTGACGACAACCGTGGCGGCTTCCGGCGCGACGACCGCCGTGACGACCGTGGCGACCGCGGCGGCTTCCGTGGCGACGACCGCGGTGACCGTGGTGGCTTCCGCCGTGACGACAGGCGCGACGACCGTCGGGACGACCGCCGTGACGACCGAGGCGACCGGGGCGGTTTCCGTCGGGACGACCGCCGTGACGATCGACGGGATGACCGCCGCGACGACCGGCGTGGCGACGACCGTGGCGGCTTCCGGCGCGACGACCGCCGTGATGACCGTCGGGACGACCGGCGCGACGACCGGGACCGTGGTGAGCGTGGCGGCTTCCGGCGTGACGACCGGGACCGTGGGCCGCGTCGTGACGACCGCGGTGACCGCCCGGCCTTCCGCCGTGACGACCGTGGCGGCAGGCCCGGTGGGTTCCGGGGACGTGACGACCGGCGTGACGACCGTCGGGACGACCGGCGCGGCGACGACCGTCGTGGCGGCAGCCGCTTCCGTGACGAGCGGGACCGTGACCGTGAGCCGATCAAGCGGCTGCCGATCCCGGAGGACGTCACCGGCGAGGAGATCGACAAGGACGTACGGCAGGAGCTTCAGAGTCTGCCGAAGACGCTCGCCGATGACGTCGCCCGCAACCTCGTGATGGTCGCGCGGCTGATCGACGAGGACCCCGAGGGCGCGTACGGGTACTCCAAGGTGGCGCTGCGGCTGGCGTCGCGGGTCGCCGCGGTGCGTGAGGCGGCCGGGTTCGCGGCGTACGCCACCCAGAAGTACAGCGAGGCGCTCGCCGAGTTCCGGGCCGCGCGGCGGATGACCGGGTCGGTGGAGCTGTGGCCGGTGATGGCCGACTGCGAGCGTGGGCTCGGGCGGCCGGAGAAGGCGCTGGACATGGCCGGTGCCCCCGAGGTCAACAAGCTCGACAAGGCCGGCCAGGTGGAGATGCGGCTCGTCGCTGCCGGGGCCCGGCGTGACATGGACCAGCTCGACGCGGCCATCGTGACGCTCCAGAGCCCCGAGCTGGCGTCGAACTCCGTCCAGCCGTGGACCGCGCGGCTGCGGTACGCCTACGCCGACGCGCTGCTGGCGGCCGGGCGTGAGGCCGAGGCCCGGGAGTGGTTCGCCAAGGCCCTCGAGGCGGACCGGGACGGCACCACGGACGCCTCCGACCGGCTCGCCGAGATGGACGGGGTGGAGTTCGTCGACGCGCTTGACGAGGCCGGCTCCGAGCCCCTCGCGCAGCCCGTCGCGGAGCCCCACTCCGAGGTCGACTCCGAGGTCGACTCCGAGGTCGGCTCCGAGGTCGGCTCCGAGGTCGGCTCCGAGGTCGGCTCCGAGCCCGAGCGGACCGTCGTCGAGCCGGTGAAGGCGGAGGAAGACGATGAGGACGAGGACGAGGAAGACGAGGAAGACGAAGGTGACAAGGACTGACGTCCGTCACCCGTGACACGGAAGGGGCGGGACTCCGGCGGTGGCCGGGGGCCCGCCCCTTCTCGCGTTCACAGGTCCAGTGCGCGCAGGACCAGGCCGGACGCCGGCTTCGGGCCGAACGACGTCGATTTGCGGGGCATCGTGACGCCCTGGCGGGCGAGGTCGCGGACGACCTCCTCGCGGACGGGGTGCAGCAGGACCGCCGTACCGCCGTCGCGTTCCGCCTTTCTGACCGTGGCGGCCGTGTCGTGGATGTAGGCGATGCGGGTCGGGTCGTCCTCCGGGATGTGCCAGACGTGGTCGAGGAGGGCGGCGTGAAGGACCGTGGCGTCCAGAGTGCGCCAGGCCGCGGGGCGGTCCTGGGGGACCGTGCGGGCCAGGAGCGCGGGGTCGGGGCGGTCCAGGAGGTGGAAGGCGCCGTCGCCCGCCAGCAGGAACGCGTTGCCCGCGCAGGCCGCGTCCGCCAGGGCGTCGAGGGCCTGCGGGAGAGGGACCGTCAGGTGCTGGACGTGGAACAGGCCGTCCACGGCGGCCAGGGCGTCGGCGACCGGGAGGCCGTGCAGGAGGCGGTGGATGGCGCGGACGCGCAGCGGGTAGCGGGCGGTGTCGACCAGCAGGACCAGGCCGTGGTCCCAGGGGCTGGGGGAGGGGTGCTCGGCGTGGAGCCGGCGGTAGGTCGCCCAGCGGTGGTGGCCGTCGGCGATGAGGGCCTGGTGGCGGGCGAGGTCCGCCTGGACGCGGGCCGTGTCGGTGGGGTCGGTGACGGCCCACAGACGGTGGCTGTAGCCGTCCTCGGTGGTGGTGCACAGGAGCGGGGGGCGCTCGGCGGTGCGGTCCACGATCTCCGCCGTCGCGCCGTTGCCGCGGTAGGTGAGCAGCAGCGGTTCGAGGTTGGCGTGGGTGGCGCGCATGAGGGCCGCGCGGTCCGCGACGACGTGCGGCATGACGTCCTCGTGGGGCAGGACGATGCCCTCCGCCGGGTCGGAGACGCGCAGGGTGCCGATGATGCCGCGCTGGATCATGCCGTCCGCGTGCCGCTGCTCGTAGATGTACAGGGCGGGCTCGGGGTCGGTGGTGAGGACGCCCTCGGCGAGCCAGCGGCGGAGGGTGTCGGCGGCTTGCTCGTTGCGCGCGGCGGGGGTGGTGGCCTGGGGGAGGATCAGCCGGACGATGTTGTGGGGGTCCGCGTCCTGGAGGTGGTGCAGGCCGTCGGGGCGGACGACGACGTCGTACGGCGGAGAGGTGACGGCGGCAAGGCTGCCGACCCGGTCGGGGTCGTAGCGCAGGCCTCGGAACGGGGTGAGTTCCAGGCCTCGGGGCGCCGTTGCTTCCGAGTGACCTGCTGTGTTCATCCCGGCATCGTACGTGTGTCGGTGGCATGCGGGATGATCGGGGAAAGGCGAGCGAACGAGGAGCGATGTGGAATGAGCCAGAGCGTCAGGACGAGGCCCGAGGGCAGTGGGCAGGCCCTGAGCGAGGCGTACGACACGGCGCTGCTCGATCTGGACGGGGTGGTGTACGCGGGTGGCAACGCGATCGTGCACGCCGTCGAGTCGCTGGCCACGGCGCGGGCGGGCGGGATGCGGCTGGCGTACGTCACCAACAACGCGCTGCGGACGCCGGATGCCGTGGCCGGGCATCTGACGGAGCTGGGGATACCGACGGCGGCCGGTGAGGTCATCACGTCGGCGCAGGCGGTGGCGCGGCTGATCAGCGAGCAGGTGCCGGCGGGGTCGCGGGTGCTGGTGATCGGAGGGGAGGGGCTGCGGGTCGCGTTGCGGGAGCGGGGGCTGGTGCCGGTGGAGTCGGCGGACGACGATCCGGCGGCCGTGGTGCAGGGGTTCGGCGGGCCCGATCTGCCGTGGGGGCGGTTCGCGGAGGCGTCCTACGCCGTGGCGCGCGGGGTGCCGTGGTTCGCGTCCAACACCGATCTGACGATTCCGAGCGGGCGGGGCATCGCGCCGGGGAACGGGGCGGCGGTGGAGGTCGTGCGGATCGCGACCGGGGCCGAGCCGCAGGTCGCGGGGAAGCCGTTGCCTCCGATGCACCGGGAGACGATCCTGCGGACGGGCGCGGAGCGGCCGTTGGTGGTCGGGGACCGGCTGGACACGGACATCGAGGGGGCGTTCAACGGGGAGGTCGACTCGCTGCTGGTGCTCACCGGGGTGACGGACGGCGCGCAGCTGCTGGCCGCGCCGCCGCGGCACCGGCCCACGTTCGTGGACGCCGATCTGCGCGGGCTGCTCATCGGGCAGCCGGAGGTGGCCGCAGCAGGGTCCGGGTTCCGGTGCGGAGGGTGGACGGCGACCGCGGGTGCGGAGCGCCTGGAGCTGGAAGGGGACGGCGACGCGCTGGACGGGCTGCGGGCGTTGTGCGCGGCGGCCTGGACGGCGGCGGGGGAAGGGAGTTGTGCGCTGGACGGCGGCAAGGCGCTGGCGCGGCTGGGGCTGTGAGACGGTCCCCGGTGCGCTGAACCTGTGAACCCCGCCGGGCCCGTGACCAGGCATCGAGCCCGGCGGGGAGGGTAGGCTAACCTAACTGCGTGTTGGTCGACAGTGTTCCCGAACAGCGCGCGGAAGCCGCCCCCGCGCCCCCGAAGCGCCGGGTGATCCGCTCCGCGGGTCTGCTCGTCTCCGTGGCGGTCCTGCTGCTGGTGGCGGTGGCGAGCATCGCCGTCGGCGCCAAGGAGTTGTCCGTGGCGCAGGTCTGGCACGGGCTGTTCGCGGACTCGGGGACGTACGCGGACGTCGTCGTCGACGAGCGGTTGTCGCGGACCGTGCTGGGGCTGCTCGCCGGAGCGGCGCTGGGGCTGTCCGGGTCGGTGCTCCAGGCGCTCACCCGCAACCCGCTGGCCGACCCGGGGTTGTTGGGCCTGAACGCGGGTGCCTCGGCGGCGGTCGTCACGGCCATCACGTACTTCGGTGTGACCAGCCTGAGCGGCTATGTGTGGTTCGCCTTCTTCGGCGCGGCCGCGGTCGGCGCGCTCGTCTGGTTCCTCGGCGGCAGCCGGGGCGCCACCCCGGTGCGGCTCGCGCTGGCCGGTACGGCGATCAGCGCCGCGCTCTACGGCTATCTCCAGGCCGTGATGATCCTGGACGACGCGGCGCTCGCCAGGATGCGGTTCTGGACGGTGGGTTCGTTGTCCTCGGCGACCGACGAGACCATCTGGCAGGTGCTGCCGTTCCTGGTCGTCGGCACGCTGCTCGCGCTGGCCCTCGCCCGGCCGCTGAACGCGGTGGCCATGGGCGACGACACGGCCAAGGCGCTGGGCGCCAACCTCACCCGCACCCGGGCGCTGTCGATGCTCGCCGCCACGGTGCTGTGCGGTGCGGCGACCGCCGCGTGCGGGCCGATCGTGTTCGTCGGGCTGATGGTCCCGCACGTCGTCCGCTCCTTCACCGGCCCCGACCTGCGCTGGATCATGCCGTACGCGGCGATCCTGTCGCCGGTTCTGCTGCTCGGCTCCGATGTGCTCGGCCGGGTCGTCGCCCGCCCGGCGGAGGTCCAGGTCGGCATCATCACCGCGCTCATCGGCGGGCCGGTCTTCATCTTTCTCGTACGACGCCGGAGGACGGCCCAGCTGTGAGGACCGCAAGGGCGAAGAACGCCGTGAAGAGCGTGGCAGGCGGGGGCGGTGTGCGTGCGGTGCGCGGCCCGGGCGGGCTGTCCGTGCGGCTGGACGTGCGGGCGCTGGTCGTCGTCGTGCTGCTGGTGGCGGCCGCGCTCGCCGCGAGCGTAGTGCTGATCGGCACCGGCGACTTCCCGATCTCGTCCGGGGACGTGGTGCGCACGCTGCTCGGCGAGGGCACCGCGGCCCAGGAGTTCATCGTCAACGACCTGCGACTGCCCCGCGTCCTGGTCGGGCTGCTGGTCGGGGCCTCGCTGGGGCTCGGCGGCGCGCTGTTCCAGGCCGTCTCCCGCAATCCGCTGGGCAGTCCGGACGTGCTGGGGCTCGGGCAGGGGGCGACGGCCGGCGCGCTCGTGATGATCGTGCTGTTCTCCGGGAGCGCCGCCCAGGTCACGATCGGCGCGCTGGTCGGCGGGCTGGTGACCGGAGCGCTGATCTACCTGCTGGCCTGGAAGCAGGGAGTGCACGGCTATCGGCTGGTGCTCGTCGGCATCGGCGTCTCGGCCGTGGCCACGGCGGTCAACGGCTATCTGCTCACCAAGGCCGACTTCGTCGACGCGGCCCGTGCGGTCGTGTGGATGACCGGGACGCTCGACGGCCGGGACTGGAAGCAGGTCTGGCCGCTGCTGTGGCTGTGCTGTCTGCTCGTCCCGCTGGTCCTCGCCAACGCGCGGGGCCTTCGGATGATGGAGATGGGCGACGACGTCTCCCATGCCCTCGGGGTGCGCGTGGAGCGCGTACGGATGCTGCTGCTGGTCTGCGCCGTCCTGCTCACGGCCGCCGCCACCGCCGCCGCGGGCCCCGTCAGCTTCGTGGCGCTGACCGCGCCGCAGCTCGCCCGGCGCCTGACCCGCTCGCCGGGCCCCAACCTCGTGCCGTCGCTGTGCATGGGCGCCGCCCTGCTGGTCACCGCCGACTGGGCCGCGCAGCGCCTCTTCGGCGACGGGCAGCTGCCGGTGGGTGTGGTCACCGGTGTGCTGGGCGGCGTCTACCTGTTGTGGCTCCTTGTCACCGAGCGCAAGGCGGGCCGGATATGAGCGGCTCGGCAGACGTGAAGAGCCGCCCGGCGGCAGATCTGAACAACTCGAGGAGCATCGTGAACCGCCTGTCCGCCGAGAACGTCACCCTCGCCTACGACCAGCGGGTCATCGCCGAACAGTTGTCGGTGGAGATACCCGACAACTCCTTCACCGTGATCGTCGGCCCCAACGCGTGCGGCAAGTCGACGCTCCTGCGGGCGCTGTCGCGGATGCTGAAGCCCTCCGAGGGGCGGGTGCTGCTCGACGGGCAGGTGATCCAGTCGATGCCCGCGAAGAAGGTCGCGCGCACGCTCGGGCTGCTGCCGCAGTCGTCCATCGCGCCGGACGGGATCACCGTCGCCGACCTGGTGGGCCGCGGCCGCTACCCGCACCAGGGCATCCTGCGCCAGTGGTCGGCCGAGGACGAGCGGGTCGTGCGGGAGTCCATGGCGCAGACCGGGGTCGCCGAACTCGCCGACCGGTATGTCGACGAGCTGTCCGGCGGCCAGCGGCAGCGGGTGTGGATCGCGATGGCGCTCGCCCAGCAGACCCCGCTGCTGCTGCTCGACGAGCCGACCACCTACCTCGACATCCAGCACCAGATCGATGTTCTCGACCTGTGCGCCGAACTGCACGAGGAGCAGGGCCGCACGCTCGTCGCCGTGCTGCACGACCTCAACCACGCGGCCCGGTACGCCACCCATCTGATCGCGCTGAAGGGCGGCGAGGTCATCGCGCAGGGCGCGCCGAACGACATCGTCACGGCCGAGCTGGTCGAGCGGGTCTTCGGGCTGAGCTGCCAGGTCATCGACGACCCGGAGACGGGGACGCCGCTGGTGGTGCCGGCGGCCCGCAAGGCGCGGGCGCGGGCCGGGCAGGCGGCCGCTACAGAAGCTTCCTGAGCTGGAACAGATCGCGCAGGCCCGCCTCGAGCCGTACCCGGCCCGAACCCCAGGCCTTCGCGAAGTTCAGCTCGCCGTCGACCAGCGCGACCAGGTCGTCGCCGGTCATCGTCAGCCTGATCTCGGCCTTCTGCGGGGGAGGGCCCTGAAGGGTGTCCTGCACCACGATCCGGCCGCCGGTCATCCGGCCGACGAACGTGACGTCCAGGTCGGTGATCCGGCAGCTCACCGAGCGGTCCAGGGACGCGGCCGTGCGGACGTCCCCTTCGGCGTTGCCCATGTTGTCCGAGAGCTTCTCGAGTGCCGCACGGCACTCCTCGATCGTCGCCATCGTGACCGACGGTACCCCAGCGGTTCGGGGTAGCGTCTGGGCATGAGCGACACAGTGCCGGAGACCGTGCCCGAGCCGGAGGCCGCGCCGGTGGAACGGGAGTACGAACCCGCCGCGCCCGCCCCGCTGGCCGTCCCGCGCACCCCCACCGGCCACGCCGAGGTCGACGCCCAGCTGGACCGGCTGGCCGACGCCGACCACCTCGCCACGGACGGACATGTCGAGGTGTACGAGGATGTACACCGGGGGCTGCGCGACGCGCTCACCGCGCTCGACGCCCGCCCGGGACCTACGGCTCCCGCCCGTCACCCGACCACCACCCCTTGACCCGACCACCACCCCTTGATGAGACCCGACCACCACCCCTTGATGAGACCCTTCGGGTCACACCTTTAGATCGTCTTACAAGCCGTAGGAGCTGAACCGAACGTGGCAGGAGTCGCACGTCGTCGTCTGGACGCGGAGCTGGTCCGCCGGAAGCTCGCGCGCTCGCGTGAGCACGCCGGGCAGCTGATCGCCGCCGGGCGGGTCACCGTCGGCAAGACCGTCGCGACCAAGCCGGCCACCCAGGTGGAGACAGCCGCCGCGATCGTCGTCGCCGTCGACGACGACGACCCCGACTACGTCTCCCGGGGCGGGCACAAGCTCGCCGGGGCGCTCGCGGTCTTCGTGCCGCAGGGGCTCCTGGTGGCGGGGCGGCGGGCGCTGGATGCCGGCGCGTCCACCGGCGGGTTCACGGACGTGCTGCTGCGGGCGGGGGCCGCGCACGTCGTCGCCGTGGACGTCGGATACGGACAACTCGCCTGGTCTCTTCAGAGCGATGAACGCGTCACCGTCAAGGACCGTACGAACGTACGCGAGTTGACGCTTGAAGCGATCGATGGGGAGCCTGTGGATCTTGTCGTGGGGGACTTGTCCTTCATTCCGCTCGGGCTGGTGCTGCCGGCCCTGGCGCGGTGCACCGGGCCGGACGCGGATCTGGTGATGATGGTCAAGCCGCAGTTCGAGGTGGGGAAGGAACGGCTCGGCAGCGGGGGCGTCGTACGCAGTCCGCAGCTGCGGGCCGAGGCGGTGCGCGGCGTCGCCGGGAAGGCGTGGGACCTGGGACTCGGGGTGAAGGGTGTCACCGCCAGCCCGCTGCCCGGGCCCTCGGGCAATGTCGAGTACTTTCTGTGGCTCCGGGCCGGGGCGCCTGCCCTCGACCCGACCGACGTTGACCGTGCAGTTGCGGAGGGGCCGCGTTGACACAGAACCGAGCTCGTACTGTTTTCCTGCTCGCCCACACGGGCCGGCCCGCCGCGATCCGCAGCGCGGAACTGGTGGTGAAGGGGTTGCTGCGCGAGGGCATCGGGGTGCGCGTCCTCGAGTACGAGGCCGCCGACCTGCATGTGCCCGACGAGGTGGAGCTGGTCTCCGAGGCCACGCCGCAGTGCCTGGAGGGGTGCGAGCTGCTCATCGTCCTGGGCGGTGACGGCACGCTGCTGCGCGGCGCGGAGTTCGCGCGGGCGTCCGGGGTGCCGATGCTCGGCGTCAACCTGGGCAGTGTCGGGTTCCTCGCCGAGGCCGAGCGGGACGATCTCGACAAGGTCGTCGACCGCGTCGTCTCCAAGGCGTACGAGGTCGAGGAGCGGATGACCGTCGATGTCGTCGTGCACCGCAACGGGGACATCGTGCACACGGACTGGGCGCTGAACGAGGCGGCCGTGCAGAAGGCGGGCGCCGAGAAGCTGCTTGAGGTCGTGCTGGAGATCGACGGCCGGCCGGTGACCGGGTTCGGGTGCGACGGGATCGTCCTGTCGACGCCCACCGGGTCCACCGCCTACGCGTTCTCCGCCGGCGGGCCGGTGGTGTGGCCCGAGGTCGAGGCGCTGCTGATGGTGCCGATCAGCGCGCACGCGCTGTTCGCGAAGCCGCTCGTGACCTCGCCGAACTCGGTGCTCGCCGTGGAGCTGCTGCCCCACATCCCGCCGGGCGTCCTGTGGTGCGACGGGCGGCGGACCTTCGAGCTGCCGCCGGGTGCCCGGGTGGAGGTGCGGCGGGGGGCCGTGCCGGTGCGGTTGGCGCGACTGCATCACGCGTCGTTCACCGACCGGCTGGTGGCGAAGTTCGCGCTGCCCGTTTCGGGGTGGCGAGGGGCTCGGCATTAGGGTCGTCCACTCGCCCGGGTGACAGGGTGCCTCGCACTTCTCCGGTCGGACCTCGTAAGGTCTTCTCCGTGTTGGAGGAGATGCGGATACGGTCGCTCGGAGTCATCGACGACGCTGTCGTCGAACTGTCGCCCGGCTTCACCGCCGTCACCGGTGAGACGGGTGCGGGCAAGACCATGGTGGTCACCAGCCTCGGGCTGCTGCTGGGCGGGCGTGCCGATGCCGCGCTCGTGCGGATCGGCGCCGAGCGGGCGGTCGTGGAGGGACGGATCTCCCTGCCCGCGGGTGCCTCGGTGGTCGTACGGGCAGAGGAGGCCGGGGCCGAGCTGGACGACGGGGCGCTGCTCATCAGCCGTACCGTTTCCGCCGAGGGGCGCTCACGGGCGCACGTCGGCGGACGGAGCGTGCCGGTGGGGGTGCTGGCCGAGCTGGCGGACGAGCTGGTCGCCGTGCACGGGCAGACCGACCAGCAGGGGCTGCTGAAGCTGTCCCGGCAGCGGCAGGCGCTGGACCGGTACGCCGGGGACGCCGTCGCCGTGCCGCTGGCCAAGTACACCGAGGCCTACCGGCGGCTGCGGGCCGTGGCCGTGGAGCTGGACGAGATCGTCACGCGCGCGCGTGAGCGGGCCCAGGAGGCCGACATGCTGCGCTTCGGGCTCGACGAGATCGCGGGCGTCGAGCCGCGCGCCGGGGAGGACACGGAGCTGTCGGAGGAGGCGGAGCGGCTCGGGCACGCGGAGGCGCTGTCCTCGGCCGCCACGGCCGCTCACGCGGCTCTCGCGGGCAATCCCGAGGATCCCGAGGGCATCGACGCGGCGACGCTCGTCGCGGTCGCCCAGCGGGCCCTGGAGGCCGTCAGGTCGCACGATCCGGCGCTGGCCGCGCTCGCCGACCGGATCGGGGAGATCGCGATCCTGCTCGGCGATGTGGCGGGGGAGCTGGCGGGGTACGCCGACGACCTGGACGCCGATCCGCGGCGGCTGGCGGCCGTGGAGGAGCGGCGGGCCGCGCTGACCGGGCTCACCCGGAAGTACGGGCAGGACGTGGACGCCGTCCTGGAGTGGGCCGAGCAGGGCGCCGGGCGCCTCTCCGAGCTGGACGGCGACGACGAGCGGATCGACGAGCTGACCGCCGAGCGGGACGCGCTGCGGACCGAACTGGGCGGTCTCGCGCAGGCGCTGTCGGACGCGCGCACGGAGGCCGCCGAGCGGTTCGCCGCCGCGGTGACCGCCGAGCTGGCGTCGCTGGCGATGCCGCACGCGCGTGTGTCGTTCGCCATCCGGCAGACCGAGGACCCGGAGGGTGTCGAGGTCGGCGGGCGTGCGGTCGGGTACGGGCCGTCGGGTGTCGACGAGGTCGAGCTGCTGCTCGCCCCGCATCCGGGGGCGCCGCCGCGGCCGATCGCCAAGGGCGCGTCCGGCGGTGAGCTGTCGCGCGTGATGCTCGCCGTCGAGGTCGTGTTCGCGGGGACGGACCCGGTGCCGACGTACCTCTTCGACGAGGTCGACGCCGGTGTCGGCGGCAAGGCGGCGGTGGAGATCGGGCGGCGGCTCGCGAAGCTCGCGAAGAGCGCGCAGGTCGTGGTCGTCACCCACCTTCCGCAGGTCGCCGCGTTCGCCGATCGGCAGTTGCTGGTCGAGAAGACCAACGACGGGTCGGTCACCCGGTCCGGTGTGAAGGTCCTGGAGGGCGAGGAGCGGATCCGGGAGCTGTCCCGGATGCTCGCCGGTCAGGAGGACTCGGAGACGGCGCGGGCGCACGCGGAGGAGCTGCTGGCGGCGGCACGGGCGGACGCGTAGCCGCGCGACGACGCATACGACGCTTCCGGTGCGGGGCGGGAGGGGACCCACGGGTTCCGTCCCGCCCCGCTCGCGTTGTCCGTGCGGGTGCGGGTGCGGGTGCGGGTGCGGGTGCGGGTGCGGAGGCAGGTGCAGGTGCAGAGGCTGGTCCGGTAATCGAACGGAACCCCGACTTTCCTCACTCGTGTGGGTGACCTGTGCCGCCGTGTCGCCGGATGCCGGGCCGCTCGGCGGCACGGAACACCCGTGCGTGCTGGCATCCTTGGGCGTAGTTCGTGGAGGAAGCTGAGCGGTCCACCCCTCCGCCCGGTCCTTCGGTACTTTCTTCGTGACCGTCCGACGCCGAACCAGGAGCCCCGGCCACGTGAGCAGCCACTCACCGCACGGCCAGTCGTCGCTGCGCACCGTACAGGTGCTGGGCGGCGGCAACGCCGCCAGCAGCGCGCACGTGCGCTCCCTGGCCGCGGGGCTCGTCGCACGGGGCGTGCGGGTCACGGTGTGCGCCCCATCGGACGCCGATCACACCTACGACTTCACGGGCGCCGGCGCCGAACACGTGCACGTGCCGCGCAGCAGCGACCCCGGGTCCGTGGCGGCGCTGCGAGCGGCCTGCACGGACGCCGACCTGGTCCACGCGCACGGGCTGCACGCCTCCTTCCGGGCCGTCCTCGCGCTCAGCGGGCGCCCCACCCCGCTCATCGTGACCTGGCACAACCGCGCGCACGCCGAAGGCGCCCGGGCGCATCTGCTGCGGCTTCTCGAGCGCAGGGTGGCGAGGGCGGCGGCCGTGGTGCTCGGGACGACCTCCGAACTCGTGGACCGGGCCCGCCGTACCGGCGCCCGGGACGCGCGGCTGGCGGCCGTGGCGCTGCCCGGCCCCCGGGTCACCGAGGGCGGCGAGGACGCCGAGCCGCCGCACCCCAAGGTGCGGGCCGAACTCGGCGCGATCGGCCGCCCGTTGCTCATGGCCGTCGGCTCCCTGGACCGCCACCGCGGCTACGACCTGCTGCTGGACGCCGCCCGCGCCTGGCGTGGCCTCGATCCCGCGCCGCTGGTCGTCGTCGCGGGCGAGGGGCCGCTGCGGCCGGCGCTCCAGGGCCGGATCGAGGACGAGGAACTGCCCGTCCGGCTGATCGGGCGGCGGGACGACGTCGGTGAACTGCTGGCCGCCGCCGATCTCGCGCTGCTGCCCGGCCGCGGGGAGTCCCGGTCGGTCCTGGCGCAGGAGGCGCTCCACGCGCGCGTGCCGCTCGTCGCCGTCCTGGCCGGCGGGATCCGCGAACTCGTCGGCGACGCGGCCGAACTGGTGCCGGCCGACGACGCGGACGCCTTCTCCGACGCCGTCCTCCGGCTGCTCGCCGACCCCGAACGGTGCGAGGCGCTGCGGGACCTGGGCAGCCGGCAGACGGCCACCTGGCCCACCGAGGACGAGACCGTCGCCCAGGTCCTCAGCGTCTACGACGAGTTGACGCAGCCCCGGCCGATGATCTGAGCCGGCTCACGGCACGTGCCGGCGCGCCCGCAGGGCCAGGCTCAACGCCAGGACGGTCTGCGGGTCGTCGAGGTCCGTGCCCAGCAACTCCCCGATGCGGGCCAGCCGGTTGTAGAGCGTCTGCCGGTTGAGGTGCAGCTCGCGGGCCGTCTCCGCCTTGCGGCCCGCATGCGCCAGATAGGTCTCCAGGGTGGGCAGCAGCGGCGGCTTGGAGCGGACGTCGTGGTCGCGGACCGGGCCGATCGCACGGTCCACGAACGCCGCGAGGTCGGGATGGTCGCGCAGCCGCCACAGCAGCAGGTCGATGTCGAGCCGGCGGGCGTCGTACCAGGGGCGGTCCGTCAGGCCCTGGGCGGCGGTCGCCGTCTCCGCCGCGTGCCGCAGGCCCGCCGAGGCCGCCGCCCAGCCGCCCGCGACCCCGACCACCACCACCGGCGGCGGGGCGCCCGGCCGCTGCATCCCGGCCCGCTCCACCCCGGCCCGCAGCGCCGCCGCGACCCGGTCGGCCACCGCCGAGCGCTCCGACTCCGAGCGCAGGCCGAGCAGCAGCGGCACCCGGCCCTCCACCGGCCGCACACCGAGCAGCACCGGCACGCCCACCGACGCCAGTTCCTCCGCGACCGCCCGCGCCAGCACCGCCCAGCCTCCGCCGGGCGAGAGCGTGTCGCCGAGCCGCATCACGACCGGCAGCAGCGGGCCGGTGCCCGGCTTGAAACCGAGGACGCGCGCCTGCGCCGGGGCGTCGTCCGGCGCGATCCGGCCCTCGGCGAGGTCCGTGAGGAAGTCGCCCCGGCCGCGCGCCGCCAGCTCCTCCTCCTGGCGGGCCTGCATCAGCACCACGGCCAGGATCCCGGCGGCCCGCTCGGCGGCGATCCGGTGCACGGGTGCGAGCGGGGCGCGCACGGGCAGCAGCACGAGCCGGGCCCGTACCGAACCCGCCCCCGGTCCGCCGCCGGGCACGTCCACCAGCACCGAACCGGCGGGCGGCGGCGCGTCCTTGTGCGGGCCGCGCATCCCCTCCCACACCTGGAGCGGATCCGCCCCCTCCGGGCCCTCACCGGCGGCGTACAGCAGTTGGCCGTCCGTCGTCTCAAGGAACACCGGGTTGCCGCTGAAGTCAGCCAGGATGCCCAGCACCTGTGGGATCCCGCCGCCGCCCAGCAGCGCCTCCGTGCAGCGGCGGTGCACCTCCTCCGCCCGCTGGAGCAGGGCGTAGTGGCCGTTGACGATCTCGGTGTGGATCTCCTCCGTCACCGCCACGAACGGCACCTCGCGGTGCAGTTGGACCAGCGGCAGCCCGGACGACCGTGCCGTCTCCACCAGGGCCGCGGGCAGCCGGGTGAAGCGCGGGCCCAGCTCGATCACCAGCGCCGCGATGCCCCGCTCGGCCAGCGTGCGGACGAACGCCCGCTGTTCGGCCGGACGGGTGCCCAGGCCGTAGCCGGTGGTCAGCAGCAGCTCGCCGCCCTTGAGCAGCGAGGCGATGTTCGGGACCTCGCCCGCGTGCACCCAGCGCACGGTCCGCCCCAGCCGGTCGCCGCCCGCGAGGATCTCGGGGAGCCCGCTGCGCAGGCCGGGCAGCTCCAGGGCGCGCCGGACGGTGATGCCGGCGCCCTGGCTGTCGAGTCGGTGGTCCGTGCGGCTGTCCATGCAGCGGACGCTACCCGCGCGGACGTTCCGGCAGCATCTTCGGGGACCCGTCGATGCCGGCGGGCGATCTGGTGGGGGAGCGGACGCCGAGGATGCTCAGGCCGGCCTGATGTTGTGGTTGAAGCGGAAGACGTTGTCGGGGTCGTACTCCCGCTTCACCTGGGCGAGCCGCCGGGCGTTCTCGGGGCCCACTCCGGCCACGACCCGGTCGGCGCCCTCGTCGCCGATGAAGTTGAGGTAGACCGCACCCGTGCTCCACGGCTGCGCGTCGGCGCGGACGTCCCGGACCCACTGGACGCAGCGCTCGTCGTCGGCCGGGTCCTCCCAGAGCCCGAAGGGGTGCACACCCCACGGCGCGTCCCGGTACGGCACCGGGTACTCGTGCGGTCCGGCGGCGATCGCCCCGCCCTGCGGGAACAGCGCGTGCAGGGTGCCCGTCGGCACGGGCATGGCCTCGCCGCGGGCGCAGAAGGCCTCCACGTAGTCGTCGGGCGCGCCCGTGAGGTACTCCGCCGACCAGTAGTTCCGCATCCCCGGCGGGTCGTCGAGCATGCACTGCACGTCCGCGTACGGCATCGCGCCGACGACCTCGCCCTCGTGCGGCAGCGCCAGCAGCGGTTCGGCCACCTTGCGCAGGTCCGTCTCGGATCCGGCGTACGTCAGCAGCACCCCGCACAGCAGGGAGCCGACCAGGTGCGGCGGGACGAACTCCTCGGGCGGGCCGGTCAGGTAGAGCACGGCGCCGCTCGCCTCGTCCGGGGCGTTCGCGATCAGGTCGCGGTAGGTGCGGGTGGCCTCCCGGCCGAACTCCGGGAGGTACAGCAGCAGGGCGATGGAGAACTCGGGCAGCTCGTACAGCTTCAGGGTGAGGGAAGTGGCGATGCCGAAGTTTCCGCCGCCGCCGTGCAGGGCCCAGAACAGGTCGGTGTTGTCGTCCGCGCTGGCGTGCACCTGGCGGCCGTCAGCGGTGACCAGCTCCACGCCGAGCAGGTTGTCGACCGCCAGCCCACAGCTGCGGTCCAGCCAGCCGGTGCCGCCGCCGAGGACGAAACCGCCGACCCCGGTGGTGGAGGCCCGCCCGCCGGTCGTGGCGAGGGCGTACGGCTCGCAGGCGCGGTCCAGGTCGCTCATCGTGGCGCCGCCGGCGATCCGTACCGCCTCGGCCGCCGGGTCGACGGTGACCGCGCGCATGTGCCGCAGATCGACCACCACGGCCCCGTCGCCCAGCGCGCTGCCGGCCACGCTGTGCCCGCCGCCGCGCACCGCGATGGGCAGGTCCAGATCACGGGCGAACCGCACCGACCGTACGACGTCGGCCTCGTCCACACACTGGGCGATCACCGACGGACGCCGGTCGATCATCGCGTTGAAGACGGTCCGGGCGTCGTCGTAGCCCGGATCTCCCGGGGCGAACACGTCGCCGACCAGGTCCTCGCGCAGCGCGGTGAGGGCCGCGCCCGCCTTCGATGGGGAGGCCATGAGGCGCCCCCTTCCGTGCAGGGGCTGTTGGCTCCAGGGTAGGCGGGCGGGGTCCGGCGGTCCTGTTCGACCGCCGGACGTCACCGGGCCGTAGGACCCCGGCCGGGGAGGTCAGCCGCCGTACGCGCCCGACGCGGTCAGGCGCAGGGCCGTGTCGATCAGCGGGACGTGGCTGAAGGCCTGCGGGAAGTTGCCGACCTGGCGCTGCAGGCGTGGGTCCCACTCCTCGGCGAGCAGACCGAGGTCGTTGCGCAGGGAGAGCAGCTTCTCGAAGAGCCGGCGGGCCTCGTCGACCCGGCCGATCATCGCGAGGTCGTCCGCCATCCAGAACGAGCAGGCCAGGAAGGCGCCCTCGTCGCCGGGGAGGCCGTCCACGCCCTCGTGGTCGCCCTGCGTCGGGTAGCGCAGGATGAAGCCGTCCGGGGTGGACAGCTCGCGCTGGATCGCCTCGATGGTGCCGATCACCCGCTTGTCGTCCGGCGGCAGGAAGCCCATCTGCGGGATGAGCAGCAGGGACGCGTCCAGCTCCCGGGAGCCGTAGGACTGGGTGAAGGTGTTGCGCTCTTTGTCGTAGCCCTTCTCGCAGACGTCCCGGTGGATGTCGTCGCGCAGCGTGCGCCACTTCTCCAGCGGGCCGTCCGCGTCCCCGGACTCGATCAGCTTGATCGTGCGGTCCACCGCGACCCAGGCCATGACCTTGGAGTGCACGAAGTGGCGGCGCGGGCCGCGCACCTCCCAGATGCCCTCGTCCGGCTCGTCCCAGTGGTCCTCCAGGTAGCGGATCAGCTTCAGCTGGAGGAGGGACGCGTAGTCGTTGCGGGCGAGGCCGGTCATGTGGCCCAGGTGGAGGGCCTCGGTGACCTCGCCGTAGACGTCCAGCTGGAGCTGGTGCGCGGCGCCGTTGCCCACCCGGACCGGGGCGGAGTTCTCGTAGCCGGGCAGCCAGTCCAGTTCGGCCTCGCCGAGCTCGCGCTCGCCGGCGATGCCGTACATGATCTGGAGGTTCTCGGGGTCGCCGGCGACCGCGCGCAGCAGCCACTCGCGCCAGGCGCGGGCCTCCTCGCGGTAGCCGGTGCGCAGCAGGGAGGAGAGGGTGATCGCCGCGTCCCGCAGCCAGGTGTAGCGGTAGTCCCAGTTGCGGACGCCGCCGATGTCCTCGGGGAGCGAGGTGGTGGGCGCGGCGACGATGCCGCCGGTGGGGGCGTACGTCAGGGCCTTGAGCGTGATCAACGAGCGGATCACGGCCTCACGGTAGGGGCCGTGGTACGTACAGTGCTCGACCCACTCGCGCCAGAACTCCTCCGTCGCCTCCAGCGACTGCTCCGGCTCCGGCAGCGCCGGCGGTTCCTTGTGCGAGGGCTGCCAGGAGATCGTGAAGGCGATCCGGTCGCCCGGGGCGACGGTGAAGTCCGCGTAGGTGGTCAGCGACTTTCCGTAGGTCTCGGCGGTGGTGTCGAACCACACCGAGTCCGGGCCCGCGACGGCGACCGTGCGGCCGTCGTGCTTGTGCACCCAGGGGACCACCCGGCCGTAGGAGAAGCGCATGCGCAGGGTGGAGCGCATGGGGACGCGGCCCGTGACGCCCTCGACGATGCGGATCAGCTGGGGCGCGCCGTCGCGAGGGGGCATGAAGTCGGTGACCCGGACCGTGCCGCGCGGGGTGTCCCACTCGGACTCCAGGATCAGCGAGTCGCCCCGGTAGGTGCGCCGGGCCGCGCGCGGTGGCTGCGTGTCGGACGCGTGCGCCGGGCCCAGCCGCCAGAAGCCGTGTTCCTCGGTGCCGAGCAGACCGGCGAAGATCGCGTGCGAGTCGAAGCGGGGCAGGCACAGCCAGTCCACTGTCCCGTCACGGCAGACCAGGGCAGCGGTCTGCATGTCTCCGATGAGTGCGTAGTCTTCGATGCGCCCGGCCACGTGCAACTCCAGTCGAACGGCCACGTTACCCCCATGCGGAACGGGGGCTGTCGCTAGTGCGGTCAAGGGGTCGTTGTAATGCGTCGTTGAGCGATGAAGCAAAGCAGCCGCTCAGCCGTATGGGCAAAACGCCAATTCTTTGCTCAACGAACTGACGAGCTCTCGTTGTTCCGGTGGATACGGACGGGGGTGGTGCCGTGTTCGGCCGGCGGGCTCGGCAGCGAGTGTCCGAGCAGGATACGACGCACGTAGATGATCTGCGTGCTGCTCCGGGCAACGTGGGTGGGCCGAACGGGTGAGCAATGGGTGAGAGCCTGGTGGGCACTGGTGCGCGTGTGCCCAGTGGGGTCGCGTCCATGCCCGTCCGACCTGTTTTCGGCCAGCCCTGACGTCCGGAACGCGTACGTGCCGTGTCGGTGTGCGCACGGAGCGTGGGCGGAAGCCATCTCTCCGAGGCGCTGATACCCTGGTAGCCCGTGGACCGGAGGGCTCGAAACCCCCGAACCGCAGCGACGGCACCCCCGGAAACCTCCGGCCGCAGTGCCGTACCGCATCCCCAGACCGCGACCACGGGAGCCCCCTCTTGGCCATGCCGCCGGCTGCTTTTCGACGCAGCACCGCTACGACGACCAAGCACATCTTCGTCACCGGGGGTGTCGCCTCCTCGCTCGGCAAGGGGCTGACCGCCTCCAGCCTCGGCATGCTGCTCAAGGCGCGGGGCCTGCGCGTCGTGATGCAGAAGCTCGACCCTTACCTGAACGTCGACCCGGGCACGATGAACCCCTTCCAGCACGGTGAGGTGTTCGTCACCAACGACGGCGCCGAGACCGACCTGGACATCGGCCACTACGAGCGTTTCCTCGACCGCGACCTCGACGGCTCGGCCAACGTCACCACCGGCCAGGTCTACTCGACGGTGATCGCCAAGGAGCGGCGCGGCGAGTACCTGGGCGACACCGTGCAGGTCATCCCGCACATCACCAACGAGATCAAGCACCGCATCCGCCGCATGGCGACGGACGAGGTGGACGTCGTGATCACGGAGGTCGGCGGCACGGTCGGCGACATCGAGTCGCTGCCGTTCCTGGAGACCGTCCGCCAGGTCCGCCACGAGGTCGGCCGGGACAACGTCTTCGTCGTGCACATCTCCCTGCTGCCGTACATCGGCCCGTCGGGCGAGCTGAAGACCAAGCCGACCCAGCACTCGGTGGCCGCGCTGCGCAACATCGGTATCCAGCCGGACGCGATCGTGCTGCGCTGCGACCGCGAGGTGCCGACCGCGATCAAGCGGAAGATCTCGCTGATGTGCGACGTCGACGAGGCCGCCGTGGTGGCCTGCCCCGACGCCCGCTCGATCTACGACATCCCCAAGACCGTGCACGGCGAGGGCCTGGACGCCTATGTCGTCCGCAAGCTGGACCTGCCGTTCCGCGACGTGGACTGGACGACCTGGGACGACCTGCTCGACCGCGTCCACAAGCCCGACCACGAGATCACCCTGGCCCTGGTCGGCAAGTACATCGACCTGCCCGACGCCTACCTCTCGGTCACCGAGGCGCTGCGCGCCGGCGGGTTCGCCAACCGGGCCCGCGTGAAGATCAAGTGGGTCACCTCGGACGACTGCAAGACCCCGGCCGGTGCCGCGGCGCAGCTCGCCGACGTCGACGGCATCTGCATCCCGGGCGGCTTCGGCGACCGCGGTGTGCTCGGCAAGGTCGGCGCGATCCGCTACGCCCGCGAGAACCGGATCCCGCTGCTGGGCCTGTGCCTGGGCCTGCAGTGCATCGTGATCGAGGCGGCCCGCAACCTCGCCGGCATCACGGACGCGAACTCCACCGAGTTCGACGCGGCCACCAGCCACCCGGTCATCTCCACCATGGCCGAGCAGCTCGACATCGTCGCCGGCGAGGGCGACATGGGCGGCACCATGCGCCTGGGCATGTACCCGGCGAAGCTGGCCGAGGGCTCCATCGTGCGCGAGGTCTACGACGGCAAGGAGTACGTCGAGGAGCGCCACCGGCACCGCTACGAGGTGAACAACACCTACCGCGCGGAGCTGGAGAAGAAGGCCGGCATCCTGTTCTCCGGCACCTCCCCGGACGGCAAGCTCGTCGAGTACGTCGAGTACCCGCGCGACGTCCACCCCTACCTGGTCGCCACCCAGGCCCACCCCGAGCTGCGCTCGCGGCCGACCCGTCCGCACCCGCTCTTCGCCGGCCTCGTGAAGGCGGCTGTCGAGCGGAAGAATTCGAAGTAACACACCAGTTGTACGGTGGCCGGGGTGCATACCTTCAAAGGTGGGCACCCCGGTTTTTTTCTGCCGGTCCGCTACCGGTCTTCCGCCGGTCTTCGGTGAGCACGTGTGGGAAGGGCAAGGCATGACGATCAAGGACACCCCCGAGGCATGGGAGATCCGGTCCACGGAGACCCCCTTCGTGGGCAACAAGACCTCCGTCCGCACGGACGAGGTGGTCATGCCCGGCGGCTCGGTGGTCCGCCGCGACTACCAGGTCCACCCCGGCTCGGTGGCCGTCCTCGCCCTCGACGCCGAGGACCGGGTCCTGCTCATCAAGCAGTACCGCCACCCCGTACGGCAGAGGCTGTGGGAGATCCCGGCCGGGCTGCTCGACGTGCCCGGCGAGAACCCGCTGCACGCCGCCCAGCGCGAGCTGTACGAGGAGGCGCACGTCAAGGCCGAGGACTGGCGGGTCCTGACCGACGTGTACACGACCCCCGGCGGCTGCGACGAGTCCGTACGGATCTTCCTGGCGCGCGGGCTGTCCGAGGCCGACGGGCAGCGCTTCGAGGTCGAGGACGAGGAGGCCGACATGGAGTACGCGCGTGTGCCCGTCGGTGACCTCGTCCGGGCGGTGCTCGCCGGCGATGTGCACAACAACTGCCTGGTCGTCGGCGTCCTGTCGCTGGCCGCCGTGCGCGCCGGGGACGGCGTCGACGCGCTGCGCCCGGCGGAGGCGCCGTGGCCGGCCCGGCCGTTCCAGGCGTGACTTCTTCCTCGGCCCCCGTGGTCGAGGCGTGACCTCGTCCTGGGCGCCCCCGTGTGACACCTCCGGTGTGACGATCGCCTGATCCGATCGGGGGATGTCCCGGCCGTGCCCCGCCGTCCTCCGCCAGGAACGTCGCAGAGCGTGAACTAGGCTCTGGAACGGCCCGATCCGGAGTCCCGGCGGGTCCAGCACGTGCGTGGGACGGGAGAGTGGCCCGTGGCGGATCAGGCAGTGGACACAGGCGGCGTGCAGCTGTCCGGACACGCTGCGACAGAGGGCCATTTCCTGGGCCGTACCCGGGAGTTGAAGGAACTGCGCGCCGACATCGAGCGCGCGGGACTGGACACCATCGCCGGGCGGAAGGTGCCCCGCGCGCGCGTGCTCCTCATCGCCGGCCGGCCCGGCTCCGGGCGCACCGCGCTCGCCGAGGAACTGGTCCGGCAGGTCGCCGAGCGTTACCGCGACGGCGTCCTGCGCGCCCGCCTCGCCGAGCCCGACGGCACCCCCGTCCCCGTCGAACGCGCCGCCCGCGAACTGCTCGCCGCCCTCGGCGTGCCGGCCCCGGCCGGCGCCGACGCGGACGACCTCTCGGCCACCCTGCGCGAGGCCCTCGCCGACCGGCGCGTCCTGCTCCTGCTGGACGACGCGGCCGGCGCCGAGCAGGTCGACGCGCTGCTGCCGGACACCCCGGAGTGTCTGCTGGTCGCCGTCTCCGCGGGCCCGCTCACCGGCATCTCGGACGTCCGCCCCTGCACCCTGGGCGGCCTGGACACCAAGTCCGCCCTCGAACTGCTCACCCGCTACACCGGCTCGGTCCGCATCACCGTCGACCCCCGGTCCGCCGAGGCGCTCGTCGAGGCCTGCCAAGGGCAGCCCGCCGCGCTGATCCTGGCCGGCGGCTGGCTCGCCGCCCGGCCCCAGGCTGCCGTCGCCGACCTCGCCAAGCAGCTGCATGCCGAGGGCGACGAGGGCACCCCGCTCAGCCGGATCCTGCGGCTCGTGCACGCCTCGCTGCCCGCCCCCGCCGCCCGGATACTGCGGCTGCTCTCCCTCGCCCCGGCGGGCCTGGTCGATCCCCACACGGCGTCCGCGCTCGCCGGCTGCTCGGTGGGCGCCGCCCACACCACCCTGGACGACCTCGCCGCCCTCGGCCTGCTGCGGGTGGTGGCCTCACCGCTGCCCCAGTACGAGGTCCCCGGCTGTCTGCACCCCCTGCTGCGGGCCGCCGCCGAGACCCAGGAGCGCCCGGCCGAGCTCCAGCTGGCCCGCGCCCGCATGCTGGA
This sequence comes from Streptomyces sp. NPDC041784, assembly GCF_055591025.1. Lineage (NCBI taxonomy): Bacteria > Bacillati > Actinomycetota > Actinomycetes > Kitasatosporales > Streptomycetaceae > Streptomyces > Streptomyces sp. NPDC041784. The sequence continues at coordinate 15,765 of NZ_JBVJAB010000049.1, read as the reverse complement.
GCGGACGGTCCGGCTGCTCCAGTCCTGCCGGGCCATCGCCGAGACCGACAACCCGCAGGCCCGCGAGAAGCTCCAGGGCACCCCCCGCGCCCTGCGCTTCCCCGGCCCCCGTGCGGCCGCCGACTGGCTGCGCATCCGCCGGCCCGCCCTGCTCGCCGCCGCCCGGGCCGCCGTGGCCGACGGGGAGCTGGACACCCTGGCCCGCCGGCTGATGTCCCAGCTGGTCAGGGCGATGGTCGCGCATTTCGGCACCCAGGCCGTGGCGCCCGACCTGTACCGGATCCACCAGCTCGTCCTCGATGTGGCCGAGCGCCGCGACCTGCCCCGGGAGCGGGCCGCGGCCCTGCTGAACCTGGCCGACGTGGACGCCCGGACCGGGCGCACCGCGGAGGCCCTGGCCCGTTACCGGGCGGCGCTGGACGCCGGACGGGAGGCGAACGACCCGTATGCGACCGGCCGCGCGATGGAATCCGTAGGCGGGGCGCATCTGGAGCTCGGGGACTACGAGCGGGCCGCCGACTGGTTCGGCCGGGCCCTCGCCCAGCGGCTGGCCCGTGACGAGCGCGCGGACGCCGCCCGCCTCTACGGCCGGATCGCCACCGCGCACACCTACGCGGGACGCTACGGAGAGGCCCAGCGCAACTGGCGGGCCGCCGCCTCGGGGCACCGCAAGAACGGTGATGTGGCCGCGCACGCGCGGGCGCTGAGCGAGCTGGCCCGGGTCCAGGAGTACGCGGGCCGGCCCGAGGAGTCGCTGCGCACCTGCCAGGAGGCGGTGGAGTGGGCCCGGCGCGCCGAGGATGCCCGGCTCCAGGCGGCGGTGCAGCTCAGGCTGGCCGACACCCTGGAGCACCTGGGCGACCCGACCGCCGCCCGGCTGCACCGCGGCGCGGCCGAGCGCATCCTGGGGGAGGAGCGTCCGGCCGAGAGGCACGATCACGAACCGGATCGCACGTCGGACCAAGAGCCGGACCAGAAGCCGGACCAGGAGCCGGACCAGGGGCCGGATCACGAGCCGGGCCGTGAGCTGGAACGTGCGGGACGTGAGCCGGGGCGCGCCATGGAACGCGAGCCGAAGCGCGACGCCGAGCCGGTCCAGGTGCCCGACGCGGAGCGGCTTCGGAAGCGGGCTCCGGAGGGCGTTCCTGAGCCAGAACAGCTGGAACATGACGCTAACGCCTGCGAAATCCGCAGTACATCCGCTGAAGATTGATGCATTGGAAGGCTAGACAGCGGGAACACCTTCATTAGACTGGCTCTGCCGCACCTTCTCCTGCGGTGTATCCCGGTGTGCCCGCTACATCCGGGTTTCTCTTGCTGTGCACCACACCCTCTGAGCCAAGGACCGTGATCGACGTGAAGGTCGGCATCCCCCGCGAGGTCAAGAACAACGAGTTCCGGGTGGCCATCACCCCCGCCGGTGTGCACGAGCTGGTGCGCCACGGCCACCAGGTCCTCGTCGAACGCAACGCCGGTGTCGGCTCGTCCATCACGGACGAGGAGTACGTGGCCGCCGGTGCCCGGATCCTGGAGACGGCCGACGAGGTGTGGGCCGCCGCCGACCTGCTGCTGAAGGTCAAGGAGCCCATCGCCGAGGAGTACCACCGCCTCCGCAAGGACCAGACGCTCTTCACCTACCTGCACCTGGCCGCTTCCAAGGAGTGCACGGACGCCCTCCTGGAGTCCGGCACGACCGCGATCGCCTACGAGACCGTCGAGCTGCCGAGCCGCGCGCTCCCGCTGCTCGCGCCCATGTCCGAGGTCGCGGGCCGGCTCGCCCCGCAGGTCGGCGCCTACCACCTGATGCGCGCCAACGGCGGCCGCGGTGTGCTGCCCGGCGGTGTCCCGGGCGTGCTGGCCGGCCGGGCCGTGGTCATCGGCGGCGGTGTCTCCGGCTGGAACGCGGCGCAGATCGCCATCGGCATGGGCTTCCACGTGACCCTGCTCGACCGGGACATCAACAAGCTCAAGGAGGCGGACAAGGTCTTCGGTACGAAGATCCAGACGGTCGTCTCCAACGCCTTCGAGCTGGAGAAGGCCTGCCTGGAGGCCGACCTCGTCATCGGCGCCGTGCTGATCCCGGGTGCCAAGGCCCCGAAGCTGGTCACCAACGAGCTGGTGTCCCGGATGAAGCCGGGAAGTGTCCTTGTCGACATCGCGATCGACCAGGGCGGATGCTTCGAGGACTCCCGTCCGACCACCCACGCCGAGCCGACCTTCCAGGTCCACAACTCGGTCTTCTACTGCGTCGCCAACATGCCGGGCGCGGTGCCCAACACCTCGACGTACGCGCTGACCAACGCCACGCTGCCGTACATCGTCGAACTCGCGAACAAGGGCTGGGTCGAGGCGCTGCGCCGGGACGCCGCGCTGGCCAAGGGTCTCAACACCCATGACGGCAAGGTCGTTTACCGCGAGGTCGCCGAGGCGCACGGTCTGGAGCACGTCGAGCTGAACTCGCTCCTCGACTGACCCTCCCGGCTAAGTCACCTTTTCGTAAAGGCGATACGTCAACTCGACGCGTCAATCGCGCACGACCGGCCGGACCTTGCCCCACAAGGTCCGGCCGGATGTGTGTATGGTCACTTTGCGGCACTCGGTCAACTCGCCTCGAACGTAACCCTTGGACCGATTCGCACACCGGTGAAACCTGCCGTGCGACGGCCGTACGCCCTTGACAGCGGGATGTTTCATTGCCGACACATCGGGCCGGGTCCGGCGGATTGTGTTGCTGCGGACGCCCGACACGCCATAGAGTCGCCAACCGTCGGCATGGTGCCACGCTGACCTTGTCTAGAAGTTTCCTGGTCACCAAGGAGGTAAGACGACTTGTGAATGAGTCGACATTTGCTCCCGGGGGTGGTCAACCAGGAATGCGTACGCGGGGCCCGGGTTCCGCGGGGCTCGAGGCTGTCGGCTCCGTCGCTGTCCGAACCTTCGCAGCCCACCAGAGCCAGACCAGCCCCCACATGGCTCTGTCAGCACACCAGAGCATGGACGGTCATCACGTGAACGCCATGGCCGGCGACGGAAGTGGCGCGCCCCACAACCATTTCGCCGACTACGACGAACTGCCCGAAGGGCACTTCTACGATCCCGACGCCGAGTACGAGCCCGATCCGGAGTACGCGGCCACGCTCGCGCCCGACGCGGCACGGCAGCGCCGTGAGCGCATCGGTCCGACCGGGCGCCCGCTGCCGTACTTCCCGATCCCGGGACCGCTCACCAATCACGGTCCCGCGACGATCATCGCGATGTGCAACCAGAAGGGCGGCGTCGGCAAGACCACGTCGACCATCAACCTGGGTGCCGCGCTCGCGGAGTACGGACGCCGGGTGCTGCTCGTGGACTTCGACCCGCAGGGCGCGCTGTCGGTCGGCCTCGGTGTCAATCCGATGGAGCTGGACCTCACGGTCTACAACCTGCTCATGGAGCGGGGCATGTCGGCCGACGAGGTGCTCCTGAAGACGGCGGTCCCCAACATGGACCTGCTGCCGAGCAACATCGACCTGTCGGCCGCCGAGGTCCAGCTGGTCTCCGAGGTCGCGCGCGAGTCGACCCTCCAGCGGGCGCTGAAGCCGCTGATGGACGACTACGACTACATCGTCATCGACTGCCAGCCCTCGCTCGGTCTGCTGACCGTGAACGCGCTGACGGCCGCGCACAAGGTGATCGTGCCGCTGGAGTGCGAGTTCTTCGCGCTGCGCGGTGTGGCGCTGCTGACCGAGACGATCGAGAAGGTCCAGGAGCGGCTCAACCCCGAGCTGGAGCTGGACGGCATCCTCGCCACGATGTACGACTCCCGCACGGTGCACAGCCGTGAGGTGCTCGCGCGCGTGGTCGAGGCGTTCGACGATCACGTCTACCACACGGTCATCGGGCGTACCGTCCGCTTCCCGGAGACCACGGTCGCCGGTGAGCCGATCACCACGTACGCCTCCAACTCCGTCGGTGCCGCCGCCTATCGCCAGCTCGCCAGGGAGGTGCTCGCCCGGTGTCACGCCGAGTGAGTCTGCCGGGGGCCGACGAACTCTTCCGTACGACAGGGGGAATGGCGCTTCAGTCGTCCGCACCCCGGCGCCAGCCAGGCGGCGAGGCCCGGGTGCCGGCGCCGGCGGGCGAGAGCGACGGGGTGGCCGCCGCCTCGGGCGAGGACGCGCCGCAGGCCGTGCCCGCCCAGGGCGGGGACGGCGAGGGCGCGGAGCATGTGGCGGCCGACCCGGAGCAGAACGACGCCGAGTCCCGCAGCCGGGGCACGGAGCGGTCCCCGCGTCGGCAGGGGACACCGGCGCAGGAAGGTTCTGCCGCGGGTGCTGGTGCCTCCGACGACGGGCAGTCGCGCAAGCGGGGGCGGGCGGCGGCCCGTCGACCCAGTGGGCGGGAGCGCCACGACGAGAAGATCACCGTGTATGTGTCTGCCGAGGAGCTGATGGACCTGGAGCACGCCCGGCTGGTGCTCCGTGGGGAGCACGGGCTGGCCGTGGACCGGGGCCGGATCGTGCGCGAGGCGGTCGCCGTGGTGCTGGCCGATCTGGAGACCCGCGGGGATGCGAGCATCCTCGTACGACGGCTGCGCGGGCGGTAGCGGTAGCCTGCGAGGGCTATGACCTCGAACGACGTCCCCGTCCCCGGCTCCGGTGCGACCGGCGGCCGTCGGCGTGCGCTGGGGCGGGGACCGGGCGCTCCGCGGCTGGAGCCGCCGGACGCCCCGGATGCACTGGATGTGCCGGACACGCCGGAGGTGCCGGACACGCCTGTGGAGGCGCCGGTTCCCCAGGAGGTTCCGGTTACACCGCGCCCCGAGGGGCCGCCGGAAGTCCCCGACGGTGTCTTCAAGGTCCGGCTGGCCAACTTCGAGGGGCCCTTCGACCTGCTGCTCCAGCTGATCTCCAAGCACAAGCTGGACGTCACCGAGGTCGCGCTGTCGAAGGTGACCGACGAGTTCATGGCCCACATCAGGGCGATGGGGCCGGACTGGGACCTGGACCAGACGACCGAGTTCCTCGTCGTCGCCGCCACGCTGCTCGATCTGAAGGCGGCCCGGCTGCTGCCCGCCGCCGAGGTCGAGGACGAGGCGGACCTCGCGCTGCTGGAAGCACGGGACCTGCTCTTCGCCCGGCTGCTCCAGTACCGCGCGTACAAACAGGTCGCCGACATCTTCACGCACCGGCTCGACGTGGAGGCCCGGCGCTACCCCCGTACCGTCGGCCTCGAACCGCACCACGCCGAGCTGCTGCCCGACGTGGTCATCAGCATCGGCGCGGAAGGGTTCGCCAGGCTGGCGGTCAAGGCGATGCAGCCCCGGCCCAAGCCGCAGGTGTACGTCGACCACATCCACGCGCCGCTGGTGAGCGTGCAGGAGCAGGCGGGGATCGTGGTCGCGCGGCTGCGGGAACTGGGGGAGGCCAGCTTCCGGGTGCTGGTGGAGGACACCGACGACACCCTCACCGTCGTCGCCCGGTTCCTGGCGCTGCTGGAGCTGTACCGGGAGAAGGCCGTGGCCCTGGACCAGGAGACCGCGCTCGGGGAGCTGCTCGTGCGTTGGACCGGCGGGGAGGGCGACGAGACGCCGACGGTCACCGACGAGTTCGACCGGCCGCCCGAGGAGCCCGAGAAGGAGAGGAAGCCGTGACGAGCGAGGAGACCGTCGCCGAACTCGACCTCAAGCCGGCCCTGGAGGCCGTCCTGATGGTCGTGGACGAGCCCGCGACCGAGGAGCATCTCGCGAAGATCCTGGACCGGCCCCGGCGGCGGATCGCGGACGCGCTGCGGGAGCTGGCCGACGAGTACACCGTGCAGGGGCGCGGCTTCGAGCTGCGGTTCGTCGCGGGCGGCTGGCGGTTCTACACCCGGGCCGCGTACGCGCCGGCCGTCGAGCGGTTCGTCCTGGACGGGCAGCAGGCCCGGCTCACCCAGGCCGCCCTGGAGACGCTGGCCGTGGTCGCCTACCGGCAGCCGGTCAGCCGCAGCCGGGTCTCGGCCGTGCGCGGAGTCAACTGCGACGGCGTGATGCGCACCCTCCTCCAGCGCGGTCTCGTGGAGGAGGCGGGCACGGAACCCGAATCAGGTGCGATCCTGTACAGGACGACGAACTACTTCCTGGAGCGGATGGGCCTGCGCGGTCTGGACGAGCTCCCGGAGCTCGCGCCCTTCCTTCCGGAGGCGGAGGCGATCGAGGCCGAGACACAGGAAGGCGTACCGTCGTTCGATCCGGATGCCCCGGACGCGGACGACGGTCCCCCGACGAACACGACGACGACGGAACTTTGATGCGAAGCAGTGGCAGCGGTAGCGGAAGCGGCAAGAGCGGCGGGCGCGGTAACTACCGCGGGGCCGGGAACGGCAGGGACCAGAAGCAGGGCCAGGGCCAGGGTCAGGGCCGTCCCCGCAAGCCCCGCCCCGAGGAGCGCCGCTACGACGTAGGGCCGAGCGGGACCCATGAGGGCCCGAAGTCCGGGCGCGGCGCCTCCGCGCGCGGCGGTGCCAAGGGCGGGCCCAAGCAGGGCCAGGGCACCGGGCGCGGCCGTTCGGTCCCGGCGACCTCCCGCGAGTACGAGGCGCGGGCCGAGGAGCGCAACCGCGAGCGGTACGCGGGCAAGAAGGACGTCAAGCTGCCCAAGACCTTCCCCGGCGCCGAGCAGGAGGGCGAGCGGCTCCAGAAGATCCTCGCGCGCGCCGGCTACGGCTCCCGGCGGGCCTGCGAGGAGCTGATCGAGCAGGCGCGGGTCGAGGTCAACGGCGAGATCGTCCTGGAGCAGGGCAAGCGCGTCGACCCGGAGAAGGACGAGGTCAAGGTCGACGGCCTGACCGTCGCCACGCAGTCGTACCAGTTCTTCTCGCTGAACAAGCCGGCCGGCGTCGTCTCCACGATGGAGGACAACGAGGGCCGGCAGTGCCTCGGCGACTACGTGACCAACCGCGAGACGCGGCTGTTCCACGTCGGGCGGCTGGACACCGAGACCGAGGGCGTCATCCTGCTCACCAACCACGGCGAGCTGGCGCACCGGCTGACCCACCCCAAGTACGGCGTGAAGAAGGTCTACCTCGCGCACATCGTGGGCCCGATCCCGCGCGACCTGGGCAAGCAGCTCAAGAACGGCATCCAGCTGGAGGACGGTTACGCGAAGGCGGACCACTTCCGGGTCGTCGAGCAGACCGGCAAGAACTACCTCGTCGAGGTCACCCTCCACGAGGGCCGCAAGCACATCGTGCGCCGCATGCTCGCCGAGGCCGGCTTCCCGGTCGACAAGCTGGTGCGCGTCGCCTTCGGCCCGATCACCCTGGGCGACCAGAAGTCGGGCTGGCTGCGGCGGCTGTCCAACACGGAGGTCGGGATGCTGATGAAGGAGGTCGACCTCTAGGAGCGTCCCCAGCGGGGCTGTGGCGGCCGGTACCGGGTTTCCCGGTGCTCGGCCGCTTTCCTTTGCGCGCGAGGCGCTCAGGGAGGCGCTGAGGGCTTGTGTCGACGGGGCGGCCCTCTTTATAGTCGTAGCGACCATTAGTCATGTCGACCATAAAGCCGATCACCAGGGGGTGAGGGTGTGCAGGGCTACGACAAGTACGCCTACGAACCCTTCGCCGTCACCGTCGATCTCGCCGTCCTCACGCTGCGCGCGGGCGCGCTGCACGTGCTGCTCGTCGAGCGCGGCCAGGAGCCGTACGCCGGGAGGTGGGCGCTGCCCGGGGGCTTCGTGCTGCCGGAGGAGTCCGCCGAGACGGCCGCCCGGCGCGAACTCGCCGAGGAGACCGGCCTCGCCGACGTCACCGGACTGCACCTGGAGCAGCTGCGCACCTACAGCGAGCCCGGCCGCGACCCCCGGATGCGGGTCGTCTCCGTCGCCTTCGCCGCCCTGCTGCCGCACGCGCCCGAGCCGCACGGCGGCGGCGACGCGGCCCAGGCCCGCTGGCTGCCGTACGACGGTGCCGGACCGCTCGCCTTCGACCACGACCGGATCCTGGCCGACGCCCACGACCGGGTCGGCGCCAAGCTCGAGTACACCTGCCTCGCCACCGCCTTCTGCCCGCCCGAGTTCACCCTCGGGGAGCTCCAGCGGGTCTACGAGACGGTGTGGGGGACCAGCCTCGACCGCCCCAACTTCCGCCGCAAGGTCCTCACCACGCCGGGCTTCGTCGAGCCCGTCCCCGGCGGCGCCGCCCGGCTGACCGGCGGCCGCGGCAAACCGGCCGCCCTCTACCGCGCGGGCACCGCCACCACGCTCCACCCGCCCCTGCTCCGCCCGCCCCCGGAAGGACGTCCCGCATGACCGCCACGACCACCGCCCGGAAGCGCGCCACGGGGTCCCTGCTGGGGCTCGCGCTGGGGGACGCGCTCGGGTTTCCGACCGAGTTCAACGACGTTCCGTCGATCCTCGCCAAGTGCGGGCCCTGGCGGGAGATGGAGCTGCCCAAGCGCGCCTTCGTCTCCGACGACACGCAGATGACGCTCGCCGTGGGGCGGGCCCTGCGCACCGCCATGGACCGGGGGCTGCTCGTGCCCACGCGGCTGGAGCGGCCGCTGCGCGAGGAGTTCGTGGACTGGTACCGGTCGCCGGAGAACAACCGGGCGCCGGGCAGGACCTGTCTGACCGCCTGTGGCCGGCTCGAGGACGAGAAGCGGCTGTGGCAGGACGCCAGCCAGATCGGATCCAAGGGCTGCGGCGCCAACATGCGCGTCGCCCCCGTCGGTCTCGCGCCCGGGCTCAGCGAGGAGCAGCGCGCCGGGGCCGCCCAGCTCCAGTCCGCCCTCACCCACGGGCATCCCACCGCGCTCGCCGCCTCCGACCTCACCGCCCACGCCGTACGGCTGCTCGCGCAGGGCGCCGAACCGTCGGGGCTGGTCGGGCTGCTGCGGTCGTACGCCGAGGCCAGCCGCTCCCGGTACCACCACCGCTGGCTCGGCGACCTGTGGACCCGCAGCCAGGACCCGACCCCGGAGCACTTCATCGCGCGCGGCTGGGACGAGTGCCTGGCGATGCTGGACCGGCTGGCCGAGGCGCTGCGCGCGCCCGCGCCCGAGAGCGACCCGTGCCTGGCCACGGGCGAGGGGTGGATCGCGGAGGAGGCCCTGGCCACCGGGCTGCTGTGCTTCCTGCTCTTCCCCGACGAGCCGGTCACCGCACTGCGCCGGGCCGCCTGCTCCTCCGGCGACTCCGACTCCATCGCCTGTCTGGCCGGCGCCTTCGCGGGCGCCTACGCCGGGGCCGAGGCATGGCCGACGGAGTGGGCGGACCGGATCGAGTACCAGGGCGAGCTGGTGACGCTCGGGGCGCTCTGGGACCAGTGATCACGTCAGCGTGATGGAACCGTCCTGCACGGTGATCTGCTTCGCCGGCAGTGGCCTCGGCGCCGGGCCGCCCGCCACCGAGCCGTCGGTGATCCGGAACTCGCTCTTGTGGCACGGACAGTTGATCGTGCCGTCGGCGACGGTGCCGACCGTGCAGCCCTGGTGGGTGCAGACCGCGGAGAAGGCCTTGAAGTCGTCCTTCGTGGGCTGGGTGACGACGACCTTCTCGTCCGTGAAGATCTTGCCGCCGCCGACGGGGATCTCGGACGTCTTCGCCAACTCCGTACCGCCCGGGGCCTCGCCCGAGTCACCGGGGGACCGCTCGGAGGGCGAGGTGGCCGAGCCGTTGTCGTCGCCGTAGTCGCTGCATCCCGCCACGAGCGCCGCTGTCGCGCCGCCCGTCACGAGGAGAACCGTGCGCCGGGTCGCGGGGAAGGTCATGTCGTCACTCCGAAGGTGCGGAAGAACCAGAGGGCAGAGGTCAGCCAGATGATCGTGAGCACGGTGAAGACGAGTCCGCCGAGGATCGGCAGCAGCCATCCCGGGAGCCGCTCCGAGCGGAGCAGCAGCATTTTGGCACTGAAAGCACCGAAGAAGAAGCAACCCAGGAGGGAGTGCCAGAAAACACGCGTTTCGTATGTTTGATATCCCAGAGCGTACAGACAGTGCACAGCGACCGGCACCGCGAGCAGGAAGGCCGCCCGTCCGGACCACCGGTGCAGCGCCCCCGACCAGCGCGGGCCCGGCAGCCTGCCGTAGAGCATCAGGGCCGAGGCGACCTGGACCAGCGCGAAGAACAGCGCCGCCGTCGCCAGCCACGACTTCACCGCGCCCGTGCTGTCGAACCCGGCGAGATTGAACGACGTGCCGGCCGGGTCGTGGATCCTGCCGTACGCCCCCAGCGCGACCGCCACGGCGGCCCCCGCGAGGGCCGGGACCAGATAGCGGGCCGGGTGCGGGCGGACGGGGTCGGGGCAGGGGAAGCCCTGGGTGGCGGCGTTCGGGTCGACGGTCATGGTGGTGGCTCCCTGGAGAAGGCGGTCAGGGGGTCGCGGGACGGGCCGTGAGCTGCCGTCCGTCGATCGTCACCGCGCCGGTCTCCGGGTCGATCCGGGGCGCGGGGGACGGCTCGCCGCCGTCACGGGTGAGGACGCCGACCTGGGTGCCGTCCTTCAGGACGATCCAGCCGGCGTCGATCGTCGCGGAGCGCACGGTGGCCGTCGTCCGGTACAGCCCCGAGGGCTTCTCGGCGCGCTCCGCGGTGAACGCCTGGTGCCCGCCGGCCACGTCGACCGTGCCGCGGATCAGCTCGTCGTCCTCCAGCGTGCCGTCCAGCTTTGCGCCGTGCTTCCCGGTGAGCCGCAGGGTGCCGCCGTCCTCGACGTCCCCCTTCAGCCACGCCTCCTTCGTCCGGCCGTCGCAGAAGTACGCGATCGCCTTCCCGTCGCGCACGGTGACGGCGATCGCGGCGGAGTCGTCGTCGGTACGGCCGGCGTACTCGGCGTCCGCCGGAGGTGTGGGCGTCGGGCTGGGGGTGGGGCTGGCGCTGGGCGTGGGGGAAGCGGCGCTTCGGGTGGCTGCCGGGCTCGGCGCCGGCTCGGAGGAGGACGAGGCGTTCTTCGTCCCCGCCGTCACGTTGAGGGCCAGCAGGAACAGGCCGAGCACCAGTCCCGCGAGAAGGGTGAGCAGGGGCCCTGGACGCTTCATGTCGGTCCTTCCCCGAAACGGGTGTCCTGCCGTCAACCTCACATGAGAGCGCAGGCCGCAACCGGCGTAAAGGGCGTATGGGGGTGTTCCCGTCTCAGCGGGCGGTCGGCGCGCACCCGGTCCGGCGCGGGCTGACTAGGCTGGATGCGCCAAGAGCCGTACATCGGCATCAGCACATCAGCAAGGAGCAGCGCCGTGGCGGTACGAGCGGTCAGGGGAGCCGTCCAACTCGAACGCGACGAGGCCGGGCACATGGACGAACAGGTCGGGGCGCTGCTCACCGCCCTCCTGGAGCGCAACTCCCTCGGCGTCGACGACCTGATCAGCATCTGGTTCACGGCCACGCCCGATCTGCACAGCGACTTCCCGGCGGCCGCCGCCCGCAAGCTGGGGATCGTCGACGTGCCGCTGATCTGCGCGCAGGAACTCGACATCGAGGGCGCCATGCCGCGCGTCGTGCGGATCCTCGCGCACATCGAGTCCGACCGGCCCCGCGCCGAGATCAGCCATGTCTACCTCGGCGCCGCCGCCGCCCTGCGCAAGGACATCGCCCAGTGAGAACCGCGCTCGTCATCGGAACCGGGCTCATCGGTACGTCCGTCGCCCTGGCCCTGGCCCAGCGGGGTGTCGTCGTCCACCTGGAGGACCACGACCCCGAGCAGGCCCGTACGGCCGCCGCGCTGGGCGCCGGCACGGACGAGGCGCCCGAGGGGCCCGTCGACCTCGCGGTCGTCGCCGCACCGCCCGCCCATGTGGCCGCCGTGCTCGCCGACGCCATGCGGCGCGGCGTGGCCCGCGGCTACCTCGACGTGGCCAGCGTCAAGGGCGGGCCGCGCCGTGAGCTGGAGGCGCTCGGCCTCGACCTGGCGGCGTACCTCGGCACGCATCCCATGTCCGGCCGGGAGAAGTCCGGCCCGCTGGCCGCGACCGGCGACCTCTTCGAGGGCCGCCCCTGGGTGCTGACCCCGACCCGGGACACCGACACCGAGGTCCTGAACCTCGCCCTGGAACTGGTCTCGCACTGCCGGGCCGTGCCGGTCGTGATGGACGCCGACGCCCACGACCGCGCGGTGGCGCTGGTCTCCCACATGCCCCATCTGGTCTCCAGCATGGTCGCCGCGCGCCTGGAGAACGCGGACGAGGCCGCCGTACGGCTGTGCGGGCAGGGCATCCGGGACGTGACCCGGATCGCCGCCTCCGACCCCGGGATGTGGATCGACATCCTCTCCGCGAACCCCGGGCCGGTCGCCGACCTGCTCACCGATGTCGCCGCCGACCTGGACGAGACGGTACGGGCGCTGCGTGCCCTGCAGTCCGCCGACGACGTCAAGCGCCGTGAGGGCGTGGGCGGCATCGAGGACGTGCTGCGCCGGGGGAACGCCGGGCAGGTCCGGGTCCCCGGCAAGCACGGGGCAGCGCCGCGCACGTACGAGGTCGTCGCGGTGCTCATCGACGACCAGCCGGGCCAGCTGGCCCGCATCTTCGCGGACGCCGGGCGGGCGGGCGTCAACATCGAGGACGTCCGCATCGAGCACGCGACGGGGCAGCAGGCGGGTCTGGTGCAGCTGATGGTGGAGCCGAAGTCGGCGCCGGTTCTCTCGGCGGCGCTGCGGGAGCGGGGCTGGGCGATCCGGCAGTAGGCACCCGGCGTCCGTGCGGACCTCGTCCGTGCGGACCTCGCCCGGGTGGCGCAGGCCTCGGCCCTGTGGCGCGGACCTCGGCCGGACGAGTGACCTGTGGCCGGTAACCTTGTGCGGGGCGTGTTCGCGCCCCGCACATCCACCGCCTCGCACCAGGAAGGTGTCCCCCCGTGGAAAACGGCGCCGCCCAGCCCGTGATTGTCGCCATCGACGGCCCCTCCGGCACGGGCAAGTCGAGCACGTCCAAGGCCGTGGCCGCCCAGCTCGGGCTGAGCTACCTGGACACCGGCGCCCAGTACCGGGCGATCACGTGGTGGATGGTGACCAACGGCATCGACATCGAGGACCCCTCGGCGATCGCCGCCGTCGCCGGCAAGCCGGAGATCATCTCCGGCACCGACCCGGCCGAGCCCACGATCATGGTCGACGGCATCGATGTGGCCGGCCCGATCCGCACCCAGGAGGTCACCTCCCAGGTCAGCGCCGTGAGCGCCGTACCCGAGGTGCGGACCCGGATCACCGAGCTCCAGCGGTCGCTGGCCGCCTCCGCCGAGCGGGGCATCGTCGTCGAGGGCCGGGACATCGGCACGACCGTGCTGCCCGACGCCGACCTGAAGATCTTCCTCACCGCCTCCGCCGAGGCCCGCGCCGCCCGCCGCAGCGGCGAGCTGAAGGGCGCGGACGTGCAGGCCACCCGCGAGGCGCTGATCAAGCGGGACGCGGCCGACTCCTCCCGCAAGACCTCCCCCCTCGCCAAGGCGGACGACGCCGTCGAGGTCGACACCACCGCGCTCACGCTGGCCCAGGTCATCGAGTGCGTCGTCACCCTCGTCGAGGAGAAGCGGGCCGCGAAGTGAGCGATTTGCCCTCCATGAAGGGGGCCGAGGTCGGGCGGCGCATCGGCGTCGGTCTGATGTACGGGCTGTGGAAGCCGCGTGTGCTGGGCTCCTGGCGGGTGCCCGCCACCGGTCCGGTGATCTTCGCCGTCAACCACTCGCACAACATCGACGGCCCGATGGTCATCGGCGTGGCGCCCCGGGCGTCGCACTTCCTGGTCAAGAAAGAGGCGTTCGTCGGCCTGCTCGGCCCGTTCATGACCCGTGTCGGCCAGATCAAGGTCGACCGGGACACCACGGACCGCACGGCGATCACCCGCGCGCTCGGCGTGCTGGAGAACGGCGGCGTCCTCGGTATCTTCCCGGAGGGCACCCGTGGCGAGGGCGACTTCGCCGCCCTGCGCGCCGGACTCGCCTACTTCGCCGTACGCAGCGGCGCGCCGATCGTCCCCGTCGCCGTCCTGGGAAGTTCCGAGCGGCGCGGACGGTTGATAAAGGGGCTGCCTCCGCTGCGCTCCCGTGTCGACGTCGTCTTCGGCGACCCCTTCGACGCGGGCGACGGCAGCGGCCGGCGGACCCGCAAGGCACTGGACGAGGCGACCGAGCGCATCCAGAAGCAGCTGGCCGCCCACCTGGAAAACGCCAGGCGCCTGACCGGCCGCCAGGCGACACTGACTGAGTAGTGGATCAACCCGGGGAAAACGGGCATCCACCGATCACCACGATGAACGAGGTACGGACTTCATGAACGACGACATCCACTCCGAGGGCTCGATCGAGCACGACCACGGAGCGCTTGGCGACGCCGAGTACGCGCAGTTCATGGAGCTCGCCGCGGAAGAGGGCTTCGACCTCGAGGACGTCGAGGGCGCCATCGAGGAGGCCGGCCACGGCCCGCTTCCGGTGCTCGCCGTCGTCGGCCGGCCGAACGTCGGCAAGTCGACGCTGGTCAACCGGATCATCGGCCGCCGCGAGGCGGTCGTCGAGGACAAGCCCGGCGTCACCCGCGACCGCGTCACCTACGAGGCCGAGTGGGCAGGCCGCCGCTTCAAGGTCGTCGACACCGGCGGCTGGGAGCAGGACGTCCTCGGCATCGACGCCTCCGTGGCCGCCCAGGCCGAGTACGCGATCGAGGCCGCCGACGCCGTCGTCTTCGTCGTCGACGCCAAGGTCGGCGCCACCGACACCGACGAGGCGGTCGTACGGCTGCTGCGCAAGGCCGGCAAGCCCGTGGTGCTGGCCGCCAACAAGGTCGACGGCCAGAGCGGTGAGGCCGACGCGGCCTATCTGTGGTCCCTGGGCCTCGGCGAGCCGCACCCGGTGTCCGCGCTGCACGGCCGCGGCACCGGCGACATGCTGGACGCCGTCCTGGAGGTGCTGCCGGACGCCCCCGCGCAGACCTTCGGCACGGCGGTCGGCGGTCCGCGCCGGATCGCCCTCATCGGCCGCCCGAACGTCGGCAAGTCCTCGCTGCTGAACAAGGTGGCGGGCGAGGAGCGGGTCGTCGTCAACGAGATGGCCGGCACCACCCGCGACCCGGTCGACGAGCTGATCGAACTCGGCGGTGTCACCTGGAAGTTCGTCGACACGGCCGGTATCCGCAAGCGGGTCCACCTCCAGCAGGGCGCCGACTACTACGCCTCGCTGCGCACCGCGGCGGCCGTCGAGAAGGCCGAGGTGGCGGTCATCCTGATCGACGCCTCCGAGTCCATCTCGGTGCAGGACCAGCGGATCGTCACCATGGCCGTCGACGCCGGCCGTGCCCTGGTCATCGCCTACAACAAGTGGGACACCCTCGACGAGGAGCGCCGCTACTACCTGGAGCGGGAGATCGAGACCGAGTTCGGTCAGGTCGCCTGGGCGCCCCGGGTGAACGTCTCGGCGTACACCGGCCGGCACATGGAGAAGCTGGTCCCGGCGATCGAGGCCGCCCTGGCCGGCTGGGAGACCCGGGTCCCGACGGGCCGTCTCAACGCCTTCCTCGGCGAGCTGGTCGCCGCCCACCCGCACCCGATCCGGGGCGGCAAGCAGCCGCGCATCCTCTTCGGCACCCAGGCCGGCACCAAGCCGCCGCGGTTCGTGCTCTTCGCCTCCGGCTTCATCGAGGCGGGCTACCGGCGCTTCATCGAGCGCCGGCTGCGCGAGGAGTTCGGCTTCGACGGCACCCCGATCCACATCTCGGTGCGGGTGCGCGAGAAGCGCGGCAAGAAGAAGTAGCAGTCGGGGGGGGGGGGGGGGGGGGGGGGGGGGGGGGGGGGGGGGGGGGGGGGGGGGGGGGGGGGATGGTCCGGTTTGTCTC